>JAUIAO010000038.1 GCA_030425425.1 Bacteroidia bacterium
CCATTATCAGCCGATGGGAAACTCTGGATAGTACTATCGATCTCTGCATTCAGCAACTCGCAAGATACCATTGCCAAATTCAACAGAATCATAAACGAAATTCTGTAACTTGACAAAGTAGGACTAACTAATACTTGTATTATTTCATTGTGTAAAACTTCATATATCAGTGAAAATTACCCCAAAAGGGGTAGGAGTTTCTGACAGGTAATTATTCATTTCTCAGAGAATGTGCTGGGTTGGTTCTTGCAGCTTTCCAGCTTTGTAAACCCATTGTGAGCCATGCAATGACCACAGCAGATGTCCCTGCCAGAATAAAAATCCAAGACTGAATTTCAGCTCGATATGCAAAATCATCCAGCCATTGTTGCATCCCATAGTAAGCGATAGGAGCGGCAATCAGGAAAGAAATAACTACCAGTTTGATGAAATTGAAAGACAGTTTATTGACGATGCTTGTGACAGAAGCTCCAAGTACTTTTCTGATCCCAATTTCTTTTCTTTTCTGCTCTGCTGTAAAGGATGCTAATCCAAACAATCCGAGGCAAGCAATGAAAATGGCTAAAAAGGCGAATACTCCAAAGATCTGTCCGATTTTGTTTTCTGCTGCATACATTCTGTCGAATCGTTCATCGAGGAAACTGGAATCAAATGGCTGACCCGGAGCAAATTCATCCCAAAGGTTTCTCAGGTAAGCAATTGTTTCGGTGGCATCTTCCGTTTTGATCTTGAATGAGATGTAACCGCTTCTTTTGCCGAGGTGTAGCACTAGACCTTCAATATTTTGCTTCATAGATTTGAAGTGAAAATCTTTGACCACACCGATTACTTTATAACTATCTGCGTAGGTAGAGTCCTCATCACCTCCGATTGTTGAAACATAGCTGCCTACTGGGGTTTCAAAGCCAAATTTTTTCGCTGCAGATTCATTGAGGATCACAGCAGAGCTATCTGATGGGAAATCTCTCGAAAAGTCCCGGCCATCGACAATTTCCATTCCCAGGGTGTTGATGTAATCATGATCCACCCAATAATTATCCATAATATGTGATCCATTGCCACTGAGAGTTTGACCAGGGAAATAGATCTGATTGTTGTTGGTGGTATTTACCGGCAGGAAACTTGCAACCGTCGCACTTTTAATTCTCGAATCGCGCAATGCTTCATTCTTATAGGATTGCACATTGTCTTTGAGGATCCAGGCATCATGAACCATCAATATTTGGTCCTTATCAAAACCGAGTTTCTTGTTTTGGATGAAGTTTAGCTGATTGAAAACGATCATGGTGCCAATGATCATGATGATACTGACTGTAAACTGTAATACCACAAGGAAACTACGCAATCCTCCACTTTTCACACCCAAAGTTAATTTTCCTTTTAGAGTCTCCACAGGTTTGAACTTTGAGAGATAGAAAGCAGGGTAGCTGCCAGCCAGTAATCCCACAGCGAGAGTAATCAGGCCAATCATCATCAGAATTTCTTTAGTAAATAGCTCAGGTATCAGCAGGTTTTTACCAGACAAGTCATTGAAAAACGGTAGCATCGAAATAGTAATGCCCAGCGCTATGATGGTGCTGATAATGGTGATGAGCATCGCCTCTGAGATGAATTGACGGATCAGCTGACTTCTGAATGCACCCATGACTTTACGAAGACCAACTTCTTTTGCGCGATTCGCGGAGCGGGCAGTTGCCAGATTCATAAAATTGATGCAGGCAAGTATCAGAATGAACAGCCCAATAGCTGAGAAAATATAAACATATTTGATGTCTCCATTGGCCTCCAGCTCACCGAGCTTATTGGAATAAAGGTGTATATCTCCCAGAGGCATCAGGCTCATCCCGGCCCTGTTGCCCATGGTCACGAAATCATCCAATGACATATTCATGTATTTCTTTACTTCCGGTCCTAATTTGGATTCAATCAGAGCAGGGAATTTATCTTCCAGTTCATGTGGATTTGTGCCGGCCGCTAGTTTGAGATAGGTGTTGAAATTAAAACTCATCCAGATTGGAGATTTAGAATCTTCCCGATCCAGCATGGTCATCATAATGTTGTTGTGAAAATGACTGTTTCTGGGCAGGTCTTCATACACCCCTGTCACTTCATAATCGGTCTTATTATCCAGCACTACAATCTGACCAACGGGATCATCATCTCCGAATATTTTAGTGGCAGTGGTCTGATCCATGACCAATGTTTTGGGCCTGGAAAGACAGGTTTCCGGATCTCCTGCGAGTAATTTGATATCCCAAAAAGTGAAGAAATTGGGATCCGCGTGGATGACATTTTCTTCTTTGAAAGTGAGCTCCTGACCTTTCCTTTTTACAAACCAATTTCCCGTACCTCTGAATCTAAATGCATCTTCAACCTCAGGATAATCAGCAATCATCGTGGCTGCTGCGGGTGCACTCATCAGTGCAGTAATGAACTCATTGTTGTTGATAGTGCCACTGAAGTCCATTCTGTAGATGTTTTCAGACTTGGAAAGTTCCTTGTCGTATTTGAATTCATCTACCACGAATAATACAATAAACAGAAAACAGGCAAGCCCAATGGACAATCCAATAATGTTAATTAATGAATAGAATTTATGTCTTACAAGATTGCGGAAAGCTACGGTCAGGTAGTTACGGATCATAAGTTAGCGTGTTGAATGTCGAGCGAATTGATTTTGATAATAGATGTGATTTAGCTAGCAAAGGTTGCATAAGATAAAAAAAAGCGCTCAAATGAACGCTTTTTCCTCACCGCTAACTATAAATTAGGTCGATAATCTTCGTGACCTGAATTCCACTGACCGCTATCCACTTCAATCAGATTCCTCCAGGCCACTACGATTATTAAATCCACTCGTGTAACTTATTTGGCTCGAACTTAGAGCTTGAATCTGGAGAAATTCTGGATAGGGGGAAACCAGGTTAAATGCTATCGATTAGAAATACTCTTTTCGTAGATTTCTATCCATCGCTCAGGAGTCATTTTAGAGCAAAGTTCTCCGATAAGTTCTAATGGGAGATTTTCTGGTTTTTTGAACCGGATACAGCTTTTGCCCATGTCCAGTTTGGTCTTCATGTGGTTGGGGTATTCAGTTGTAAACCAATTGAGCAACTCTGTATCGGCATAGATGCCCATATGATAGAATGCGATGAAGTTTTTTTGTGAAGCAATATTGATAAACGGAAGAGGGAGTTTTGGATCTACATGATATCCATTCGGGTAGAGAGAATGAGGAACTACATACCCGATCATTCCATAGATCATTTCTTCGTGAAATCCGGGAGGGAGGTTTTTTCGAATAGTATCTCGAAGTGCTCGCATAGGTGCTTGTCTTTCCTGCGGTATTTTTTGGAGATATTCGTCCGGTGTGTTGGCTTCTATTTTCATAGGTTTTTTTTAGGGTTAAATTGAATGGAAATTTTATGATTTGGTTCCTGGTAGGTATAGGATACATGAAAACCGTAATGATCGGCGATCCGCTTCACAATGGCTAATCCCAGACCAGTAGATTCAGCGCTTGACGATGACTTTTTGAATCGCTCGAATAATTGATCTACCGGGACCTGTGGAGGTTTTCCCGGGTTTTGAATACTGATAGATTGATTGGCTATCGCAATGGAGATACTTCCATTTTGCACATTGTGCTTGATGGCATTATTCAATAAGTTATTAATCATGAGATACAATAAGTCTCCATTGATGTCCAGGTAGGTTTGGTCATTTTGAGACCATTCCACGTTGATATTCTTGATTTCGAGAAGCTCTTGTAGCGCATCGATTCTGCGATGTACATATGCATTCAAGTCGATCCGTTCTACGCTCGGAAACTGGTGGTTGTCAATTTTGGTGAGCGTAGAGAGCCCTTCTTTCAGTCTGGCAAGTCTGCCGGCCGCTTCGTAGATTTTGGATAGTTCCCGCATGTGTTTTTCCTCCAGCGGCTCTTGCAGCAAGACCTCCGCTTTGTTTTTGATGATGGCTAAAGGCGTCTGTATTTCGTGCGACGTGTTTTCGGTGTATTCCTTCAGCGTACGATAGTCTTTCATGCTTTTATTGACCATCTGCTCCAATACATCTCCCAGCTTATTAAATTCATCTACATTGGACTTCTCCAGCTCCAGTGAGTGCGGTTGGGTAATATTAAAATCTCGCAAGTGCTCTATGATCTGATGAAAAGGAGACCATAGTTTAGAAAAGATGATACGATTGAGCAATCCCAATACCAGCACCAGCACGATCATTAATCCAATCATGATCTCGCTTACACCCTCTATCAGATCCTGATTGGGCAACAGAGATTTGGAAATGGTGATGATGTAATGCTTATCTTTTATCTCGGAAGAAAACTTCAATTGACGGAAGGGCAGCTCCTTTTTCTCATACGGGTCATACATGACCGTATCATGGAGCACAGGACTCAAATTCGCATCAAAAGCCACCTCCTCCAGTTCTATGACATCCCCAATGTTGAGATAATAAGTTTTTTCGAGGTTGGAGTAATTGTTGAGTTCGTAGATGAGCTGATCCTGCTCAGCATATAGCTTTTCATTGAACTCATGATTGATGATGGACTTCATCACGAAGTATGCTGCCAGGCTCCCGATCATAAACACCAATATGAGAGCAGACAGATACAGCCTGTTGGCTATGGCGATTAGTTTCAATGCCTGGTAAATTTATATCCCACACCATATACCGTTTCTATGTAATCATTGCCACCTGCTTTTTCGATTTTTTTACGTAGGTTTTTGAGATGAGAGTAAATGAAGTCAAACGAATCGGCCATGTCCATATCATCTCCCCAGAGGTGCTCAGCAATTGATTCTTTGGTGATCACACGGTTTTGATTAGATACGAAGTAGAGTAGTAAGTCAAATTCTTTTTTGGTTAATGACAATGATTGATCATTGATCATTACGTTTCGTTCGTATGGATTGATGCTGATCTCATTGAACATAATGTCGTTCTGAGCTTCAAAGTTTCTTCTGCGGATGACTGCTTTCACCCGAGCGTTGAGTTCTGAGAGGTCAAAGGGCTTTGGCAAGTAGTCGTCCGCACCAATATCCAGACCCTTGATGCGATCCTCAATTGAGTTTTTGGCTGAAATAATAATTATTCCTGAAGAGGATTTGATTTGCTTGAGTGTTTCGATCACATCCAGCCCGCTACCATCGGGTAAGGTGATATCTACGATCACACAGTCATATTTATAGACCCACGCCTTTTCATGGGCTTTGGCGAAGTTATCTACCCATTCGCAGTGGTAACCTTCCTTCTGCAGGTAAGAGAGAATAGATTCCGCAAGAGTAGATTCGTCTTCTATTAGGAGGATGTTCATTTTACGAGGTATTTCATTCAAAGAAAACCATTTTCAGATTAATTATTTGTTCAATGATTTAGATTCTTGAACGTGGGGCAATTTTGAGAATTTTGTTAGCTCAGCCAGGTTGATGTTCATATCTAATTGGTTGCAGCTATTACGGATAGTCAAAGTACAGAAGTAATTGTTTTGTAATCAGCAAATCGTGGGATAGTTTCATAAACATATAAATTTTGGTGGATAAGATAATTTTTTCGCCAGGGATTGTGTCCTCACAACCCAATAGTGGTTTCGATTAGTGGGACACTAATCGAGGCGAAAATAGTGGTTTCGATTAGAGAGGAAACAAATCAAAGGGAATATAATTAGCAAAGCTCGGAGGACACATTGCTATACAAAAGCGGTTGAATTCATTTCCTTGTTTAGATACTCTCATCTCAACTCATTAACTTTATAGTTATGAACGTCAAGGAAAGAATTAAGCAACGAGTTAACGATATCAACGACCCAAGATTACTGGACGAATTACTGAAGGCCGTAGAACTTGAATATGAAATCGAGCAAATAGATCAATTAACAGACATTGAAAAAAATGCAATAGACGAGGGAATTTCTGATGCTGAACTTGGCAATCTCCACTCCAATTCAGAAGCAAGGGAACTGGTAAAAGAATGGCTAAAAAAATAAGATGGACAACTCGATCCATTGCTGATCGAACGGACATTTACAAATATTGGCTTGAACGTAATCAATCTGACTCATATCCCGAAAAACTTGAACAAATGTTTGAAAAATCAGCGGAACTAATTGAGAACTTTCCAAATATCGGAATACCAACAGACTATCGAAATGTATATTCAAAAGTTGTCCGGGACTATAAGATATTCTATCGTATTGAACCTAATGAAATCCAAATATTGAGAGTTTGGGATACTCGTCAACACCCTGATTCAACTGGATTGTAAAACGAAAACCTAACATTCACTAACAGATATTTTTCACCTGGGGTTGCGTCCTCACAATCTAGTCGTGGTTTCGATTAGTGAGGACACTAATCGAGGCGAAAAAAGTTCTAAAAGTATTGCAATTAAGATTCATATAAGTTGCATTTTTAGGAATCGGTCAATGTTTTGTACTTTTAGAATGGTTTCTGATCAGACGAAATTACTTGCTCTTTCCATATCTGTAGTTTTCAGTTTTGTGCTTATACTGGATATGCTCGTAGGACTTGACTCTTCTTATGAAGTTGTGACACGCTTCAAAATTCAAGATGGAGGAAGGTATCCGGTATTTGGAATTTATACAGACAAGGGGGAGTATCCAACGACCAAATCAATTATTGGGACGGTGGGAGCAGGTGATTCAATACAGATATTTAAAACTAAAATACTTGGAGAATTGACTCACCTAAAAATTTCAGAAAGGATTGTAAGAAATGAGACTTTTTCTGTTTACAACTATTTTGGTTTTTTTCCTATAGTGTGTATTCTGAGTACGCTTTTAGCTATAATTTTCAGAAAAAGGAACCAAGAAAAATATGATACCTTTTTGATAATTTCCACCTTGATTCTTTTTTATTTGACTATTTCGATTTTCTCTAATAACTCAATATAAGAAGCGCAAGAGCATTTTACCCTGTGTTGCGTCCTCACTATCCGGTAGTGGTTTCGATTAGTGAAGACACTAATCGAGGCGAAAGAATTAATTCCCTCAAGCTTCTTGCAGCTCCTTATGAACAGGAAGAGAAATAGTGAACGTGGTTCCTTTTCCTTCCAGGCTTTCCACCTTGGCAGTGCCGGCATTCATCGCCACAAAATCTCTTACCAGCTGTAGTCCAAGACCAACACCTTTTTCCCCCGATGTACCTTTGGTACTTTGCAGCTGGCCTGAGCGGAAGATCTGATCTGCTTTTTCTTTTGGCATGCCCAGCCCGGAATCTGTTATCTCAAAATTTAGATAAGGTTCACCTGCAGAAAAAGTTCGTATGGTAATAGTACCGCCGGTTTTGGTAAACTTAATGGCATTGCTGATCAGGTTTCGCAGGATGGTGGTCAGACAGTTTTTGTCGGCAAAGACATTTTGTTGCTCCTCCGCAACTTCTAATTTCAGCGTGATGTCCTTGTAAGCGGATAGTGGCTGATACAAGGCGATGACCTCATCCAATACAGGTTTTACATCGGTTTCTTCCGGATGAAACGGAAATTCTCCTTGCTCTTCTACCGCCCAGTTGAGGAGGTTGTCCAGCAATTGATTAATCTCTTTAGATCTTTTCACTACTTCTTGAGTAATCTCTTTGAGTTCGTCGTAATTCTGCTCTTCCAAGTGAAAGTCTATCACATCGGAAAGTGCCTGGAAAGAACTCATTGGAGACCGAAGGTCATGTGAAATGATTGAGAAAAACTTTGATTTGGTGTTGTTCAGGTCTTCCAGGTGATCGCGCTGTGCTTTGATTTCAATATTCTGATTCTGAACTTCCTGATTAAGTCTGGCTAGCTCAGTATTCTTCTTTTTGTTTTGGTAAAAGAACACACCGAGAATGATTGCTATCAGTCCCACGGCCACAAACCCCATGAGTGTCATTCGCTGACGAGTTTGTTCCTTTTCAAGTTGTGCATTGAAAGTTAGCCGTTCTTTTTCCTGAGCATAAGCTATAGAATCGCGTTCTTGCTGAAATTCAAAGTCAGCTTCTATTTTGGTAAATCTTCTGGTTTTTTCTATGTCCTGAATACTGTCCGACATGGCTTTGTACAAGACATGAGCCTCATAGGCTTTCATACCTTCATTGATTGCCGCATAGGCTTTAGCCAGCATTCGGGCGTTTTCTTTGATGCGTGGTTTAGAATCGATGGCCTCACTCAATTTCATAGATTCTTTCAGCAGTTTGATACCTTTCCGATACTCCCCGTGTTGGAGATATAAGCCAGCCATGATGGTTAGATTCTGAGCAATGCCATCTTTATCATCAGATTCTCGGATCAGGTCATTTGATTTGAGGATGTAAGAGATGGCCGTTTTAGAATCATCTATAGCGATATAATACTCTGATAGTGTTTCATAAATGGTACAAAGTTCACCGGTAGAATTGACCTCTTGAGCATATTTCAAAGCCCGATCCAGATAATCTTTGGCTTCATCTATTTGTCCATTATAAAGCAATACATAGCCAATGTTGTTGGCATTATAAGTAGCTCCCGAGAGGTCTCCCGTTTGTAGACTGAGATCGAGACCATTTTTAAACGAAGAGATTGCCCCTTCAATATTGTTCATTCCATATTGTAATATCCCGATGTTTTGATAGACATTATTCAAATCATTGTGCGCATTTACTTCTTTGAATCCATCATGAGCTTTCATATACATTTCCAGCGCATCCACACTTTTCCCAAATTGCTGATAGATCATTCCCAATGCTAAGTAGGAGCCTGCGAGTTGCTGAATGTTATGCGCTTCAGTAGCAATTTCCTGAACCTTCTCTATACAATAAATGGCACTGTCCATATTGCCCATCGCGACATAAACATTACTCATAATATTATATAAGTGCGGTGGAGTATAGTCCACTTTATCCAGGAGCGCAAATCCTTTTTGAAGATATAAGTAAGCGTCACGATTGGCACTTGTTCGGTTGTACAATTCACCCAGATTGATGTAGCTGGTGAGTAGGCCCGCGTAATCCTGAATCGAATCACGGAGGTGTAGTGCTTTCAATTGATATGCTTTAGCTTCATCAAATTTACCTTCATTGGATTTATTAAAACCTATCACACTATATACATTGGCTACTTGCTGATAATTTTCATACTGATTAGCAAAGGTCAATGCGCTATCCATATAGGCATAGAGACTATCCATCTGAAATGAAAATGTAAACTGCGCACCATGTAAATAATATGCTTGCGCCAATGCCTCTTGGTAATTTATGCTTTTAGCAAGTTCAATGGCCGGAGTGGTAAACTTCCCAATGCTGTTTCTATCGGCATTTTTGAGTTGTTCGCCTATGGCCAAGTAGGTGTCCACCCGTTCCCGATCCGAAATATCTGTATTCAGAACATTCAAAAGAGAATCATAGATTTGATGATCGGCTTGTGCCGAAAGGTCTGATGGAATACTTATCAGACCGGATATTAATAAAATGAAAACAAGACTTTTAAAAAATGGTTGAGTTGGTTTTAGCATGTCAATTCTGGATTTTTTGACCTTGTAATGATCAATCTATGCTAATTTAGTAAAACGTGCTCAAGTCAATGATTAAGTACCATTTTTAAACACTTTAATTTTCTCATGGAATCTCGCATTTCAATCGTCATAGTAGAAGATGATATCATCACCCAATCACAAATCAGGAGCTATCTGAAAAAAGCAGGTTATGAGGTGCTGGCAGCTGTGAAAAGTGCTGAGGATGGCTGGGAATTACTGAAGCAGGGAGAGGTAGATCTGGCCATTTTGGATATCAATTTGGCAGGGGAAAAAGAGGGTCTTTGGTTGGCTGAAAAGCTGAATCAACATGGTAAGGTTCCATTCATATTCCTAACAGCTCACAATGATAAAGAGACCATTTCTGAAGCGGTAGAGCTCAGGCCTCAAAGCTATCTGATCAAGCCTTTCGACGAGATTGTACTTTTCTCTGCAATAGAATTAGCGATGAGAAATTTTGCAAAGGCAGATGAAAAAAGTGAGGAAAACATCCTCATAAGAGATAGCCTGTTTGTGAAAGAAAATAACTTGCTTGTTAAGATCAAGCTGGCAGATATGGTTTATGCCATGTCAGATGGCAATTATGTGGAGCTTTACGTCAACCATAGAAAGTACCTCATCCGTCAGAAGCTCAATGATTTTCAAAAAATACTTTCACCGGATGATTTTTTGAGAGTACATCAGCGATACATTGTCAACCTTCACAAATTAGAAACTATCGGTACCGGGCATGTATTGTTGGCAGGGCAGGAAGTGCCCGTATCTAAGGCTTATCGTGACGAACTGATGCGAAGGGTGCGCACTGTTTAGAATGTGAGAAATCGTGGTTTTTAACAGTTAATATTTAGAACGACTTATCATTCAATTCCCACAAAACAGATCATATTCCCCAGAAACCAGCCAATTGTTCACATGAAATTGCAAACAGTTAGTAATTGGTCTAATTTTCATTTTGGAAAGTAGAATCTGAAATTGAAAAAGGTATTTTATTTATTGTTCATGCTTATGGGGCTTGCGGGTCTTTCTCAAGACTTTGAGAAGATCCATACGCCTGAGGCTTTCATGGCCGTATGGGATAGCCTGATCAATACCAAAGGAGGTGTCTTTCAGCGTCCAGTGGGTGACTGGGAGGAGCCGACAGAGAAATACTATTTTGAGGTACTGGAATCGGGAGACAGTGCCATGATTTTTTCACTGAGCTATCCTATGGCCTTCATCTGGCATACACAGGCCAAATATAGTTTGTGCATTCCATTGTTCGAGTACCTTTTGAAGCAACCTTCCCGACTGAACGAAAAACAAAAGTTTTACTCCTTTCTGAAGCTCGAAGAAGCCTATCTGCGAAGTGGATTACTTGCAAAAGCAATTCCTCTCCGACAGCAGCGAATAGACCTGGGTTATGCCAATAGTTTTTGGGAAATCTATGCTTCGGCAGGTCTTTATCAGGAGGCCATTCGAGATTTCAACATATATGAAAAGCGCCCACTAAAAGGCTGGAAACGCATGCTCTACTATTTGGATCTGGCCAGGTTGTTTTTGGATTATGAAGTATTTGATAGTGCGATATTTTATTATCAAAAAGCTCATCAGGATGGATTATACATTGCTTCCAGATCTGATTATCATGGTATTAGCAACTACTCCGAAGTGAATAAGCACTATTGGGTTTCTTACTGCTTTGGTCAGATAGGGCACATTTATGTGAAACAGGGCAAGTATCAGCAAGCCATTCCCTTACTCAAAAATGATATAGAGGTGAGCAAATCTGTATATGAAGTAGATAATACGCTGATTAAGCGATTGGATCTGGCAACTTGCTATTTATCTATGGGGCAGCCGAATACAGCAGGGGCATATATTGACACGGTAAAACAGCTGGTAACTGGGAAAGGGTGGTTGCATACCAATCTTCAACTGTTAGAAGTAGAATCAGAATACCTGATACAGAAAGGAAATTTTGAATTGGCAAACAAACGACTAAAAGCATTCAATCATTTGAATGATTCGCTTGTCAACCAGCGTAATAAAAATAGCCTAATAGTCATGACAGCCATACTCGATACCGACCGGCAGAAAGAAATGGTGGCTCGTCAAAAGCGCGATCTGGAAGAAGTGAAAGCCCTGGAGAGAGCAAAGACCAATCAACTGAACCTGTTGGTTTTTGGTGTGGTGATGCTCTTGATTATTTTGGTTTTGCTTTATATCAATAATCGGCAAAAGCTCAGAAGCAAGCGTGCAATTGAGCTGCGCTTGAAGGAAAAAGAAGTTCTATTAAAGGAGATCCATCACAGGGTAAAAAATAATTTGCAGATCACATCCGGATTGCTGCAATTACAGGTGGATAAGTCAGGAGATCAGAAAACAAATGCCGTATTGTTGGAAAGCCAGGGCCGGATCAAGTCTATGGCGATGATCCACAATCTGCTATTATCAGAAAAAAATATTAGTGCAGTTTCTTTGAAAGAATACATTGAGAAACTCATTTCACTGATCAGTATGGGGTATGGCCGCAATAAAAAGATTGAGATCGAAATGACGCTCGCGGATCTGGAACTGAATTCTGATATGGCGATTCCTCTTGGTCTGATTATCAATGAGATCATCACCAATTCTTATAAATATGCCTTTGACGGTGAAGGGGGTAAGATTATCATCAATCATTTTAAAGGAGAAGGCTTTGAAGATGTGTTGGAAATCAAAGATGATGGCAAGGGCTTTCCAGAGAATTTTGACTACCGACTATCCAATTCATTAGGAATGGAGCTAATCGAAATGTTGGCGCAACAGATTAGGGCCAAGTTGAAGATATTCAATCAAAACGGGGCAGTTTATCAAATCACTCTTAAACCAGCATAATTATGAGCTCAGGTGTGAAAGTATATATTGTAGAAGATGAGGCCATTACCCGGGCTACCATCAAGAGCCATTTGGTCAGTGTGGGTTACGAAGTAGTAGGTATGAGTGATGAAGCGGAAGAGGCCTGGGAAGAACTGAAGCAAAATGAAGATGTGGACCTGGTATTGATTGATATCAATCTGCTTGGTGAGAAGGACGGAATCTGGCTGGCCAAACAGCTTTTTGGTCTGTGTACAATGGCTTTTGTGTTTCTCACTGCATACACCGATAAAAACACCGTAGGTGAGGCGCTGAGTTTCAAACCGGATGGCTACCTGATCAAGCCTTTTCAGGAAATGGATCTGTATTCGGCTATTGAAATTGCCATGGAGTCTTTCACTAATCGGAAGAAACTCTCCACACCCAAGAAGGATACGATGAGTAAGTATCTTTTTGTGAAAGATGACCATGTATTCACCAAAATTGAGATTGACGAGATTCAGTATGTGAAGTCAGATGGTAATTACCTGGAAGTTCATCTGTCTAATAAAAACCATGTGGTGCGGAGCAAGCTGGATGATTTTGGTGATCAATTGCCTGCAGATAAGTTTGTAAAAGTTCATCAGAGATACTTGATCAATGTAGGATATATAGAAACTATAGGCACTGCTCAGGTCACATTGAACGGCACTGAGATTCCCATATCCAAAACCTATAAAAGCCAACTTTTGGAGCTGATCAATACGATTTAATAGATCAGTTTAATGTCGGGTAGATGATTAGTTGATTTTATACTAATTGATTTTTTAAGATGACAAGATAGATTCATATGAAAACCATCTGATTTCTAATTGTACAGTTTGTTTTTGTGAGAAAATTCATACTTCACAAAATTCCACCCAAACTTCACTTTTTCAGGGTAAAATCTCCCCAGACACATCAATTTCATAATTGAATTTCAAGATGCTCCAACCAGAGCTTCTTTTTACCGCTAATGGGGATCAGCCAAAGTGCTGGTTCCTGTTTTAACAACTCAACCAAAATACTAATGAATAATTCGCCAAAACAATCTACTATGAGACAACTTAGCTTACTGCTTTTAATGCTGCTGACCATCACTGCTTGGGGGCAAACCACAAAATATGTCACAAGCACTAGTGATGATGGCTACAACACGTTGCGTAGAGCGATAGAAGAAGCCAATGCCGACGAAGGGACAGATTATATCTTCGATCTCACTTCTCTAAACGGCACGATTACTTTACAAAGTCACCTTGATACCATCAAAGGAAACGTTGTGATAAAAGGGCCAGGAGAAGACAAGCTCACTATTTCGGGAAATGACCAGTTCCGAATTTTCTTTATCAAGAGTGATGGAAATGTTTCTATCAGTGACCTTACACTTGCCCATGGCCTTGCCAAGGGAGGAGACGGAGAAAGTGTTTGGGGAGGCGGTGGAGGTGGAGCCGGAATGGGAGGAGCAATCTTCCTGGAGGCAGGTAACCTCGACCTGAGTTTTGTAACACTTTCTGATAACTCTGCGATCGGAGGAAACGGCGGGAGATATGCTCCTAATTCAAGGGGACGAGGTGCTATAGGAGGAGCAGGACCCTTTGGTGTTACTCCTTATGTTTCGTACGGCAGTGGGAAAAACGGTGTTTTTGGATCTGGTGGAGGCGGTGCTCCAAACCCCAGCAAAAATGAAATAAACAATGGTGGAGACGGTGGATATGGAGCTGGAGGCGGAACTGGTTGGGAATTTTCCGACCCTAACACTGCAGGAGATGGTGGAAAATTTGGGGGCGATGCTCACACGGGTGGTTCTTATACGGAGTTATATGCCGGAGGAGGAGCTGGTCTGGGAGCAGCCATTTTTATCTATGGCGGGGGAGCTACTTTCAATGCTGTGACTGTCACTCACAATACCGCTGTTGCCGGAGTGAGAGGAGGAGTGAATTCTGCTGCTCAGGATGGGCAAGCCAAAGCGGCAGGTGTTTTTCACTACAGTGGTTCGTTGGTCAATAATGGATTGGTGTTGGATGGTAATATGGCTGCAGATGCAGGTACAATCGGGACTGATAATGTTGATTTTTATTCAGAAACCGGACTATCCCTTTCGGAATCAAATCCTCCGGTCATAGCAAAGGCAAATCCGGTAGATGGCGAGTCCAGCTATCAAAAATCATCGCCTATTGCATTCGTGATGAATGAGAATATTTATAAAACGGATGGTAGTGAAATTGCAGTGAGTGACCTTGCAAGTATCATCACGTTCAAAGAAACCAATGCCAGCGGAGCGGATCTGGCTTTCACAGCGACTTTGGATATCAATAAGTTTGCTATTACGCCTACCAATGAATTGCAAAATGGCCAGACTTACTACATCGCCATTTCTAACCTGGAAGATCGCTATGGCAATGAAATGAGTGCTCCACAGACCGTCACTTTTACAGCAGATGGTACTGCTCCGGTGTTTACTGAGAACCCTGCTTCCGGTTCTACCCTATTAGGTACGAGCCTCACTTTCAGGGCTGATGAGCCGATTTTCAAAACGGATGGTGCAGCAATAGAAGCAGCTGACTTTATTGATCTGGTAAAAGTGAGACTCGATGATGCCAGTGGTGCTTTGGTCAGTACGACAGTGTTCTTGACAGGAGGGAATACATTAAACGTAGAGTTGGATGAGTCACTCCCTAGTCAAACCTATCACGTCACCCTTCAGGATATAGCAGATGTCAATGGGAATGTGATTACTCCTTTTACTGCGACTTATACCCGACCGGCATTTGCAGATGCCAAGCTGAGAGTGAAAAATATCCTTGATGGTGGAGAATTTACCGAGAGGTTGGTTGAATTGGTATTTGATGAAGAGTATTATATCGAGTATAGAACAGACAATTTCCAGAAACTGAGCAGTTATTTTGGGTCGGATGGTGATAAGATTTTTACGCTCAAGGAAGGTGACAAAAACGGAGCTGACGTAGGATTTGAAAACTTCCAGAATTATGATCGTGACCGGTACTTTTTCTTACCGTATTTAGCACCCAACAAGCAGTATTATCTAAAAATATCTAATCTCTATACTGCGGATCAAACGCCACTCAATCCAGTAGAACTGACTTTTACTACGCCGAATCGTTTCAATCCTGTATTAGGCTCTGGATATGCGTCCGACGCAACTGTTATGTATCTACCAAATTCGAGTGTTGGTACGGCTTTTACCTTAGAGTATTTTATCAATCCTACAAACACCATAAGGACTGCAGGTCTTTTCTATGGAAGAAGTGAAGACAATACCTCAGGTCTGATGATGTACCTAAGAAATGGGGAGTTAAGGGTATCAAAAGTCGACAATACCCTGACCGAGATCACCGGTCAGTTTCTGGAAGCAGATATCACACTACCTGCCGATGATTACACCAGTCTCACTTTTACTTATGACAATGGTACTGCAAAGTTGTACCATGATGGGACAGAAGTAGCTTCAGGCACTCTCGATCTTCCTGTACTCGAAACGGTAGAAATCAAAACCAACAGGAGCATAACAGGTGATTTTGGTTCCTTATCGCTAAGTAGCGGCTATCCGCTGTTCGACGAAGTAAGGGTGTGGGATGTAGCGTTGAGTCAATCTGAGATTGCCGATTATCAATCACAGCATGTCGATTTTGACCATCCAAGTTTTGAAAATCTCAAGCACCTGTGGCATTTCGATGAAGAATTAGGTAGCGACTGTTTTGATGCGGTCACGCTGACCACTAATGTTAGTTCGAACGATAGAAGAGACCGTCTTTTGTCTAATCGTTTATCAGCTCCTGAGCTTTCACTGTCTCTTGATGGGACTGAAGTTTCTGCAGGAGATGCAATCACATTTTTGGCTGGTAATGGCGGTCAGGTGATCAAAACTTTTGAAATCACCAATAGTGGTACGCAAACGCTTGAGATTCTCACCACCCCAGCTGTATTTAACTTCCCCGGACGATATGCCATTGACTTTTCTGAGAGCGATACTTTGCTTGCAGCAGGTGAGTCTACCAGCTTTACAGTAACCTTCCAATCGAGCGATGTACGATCTTACCCTGATGTACTCAGGATCGCCAATACGAGTCCAGAGAGTGTTTTTGAAATACACCTTACGGGACGTGGCGTGAGTATTGCCAATGGTATCTGGGACTATTATGGTGGCAGGGATGTGATGGACGATTTATATGGAATTGCGGCCTATAATGGAGAGTTGAATATCGTATATGCCAATTCGGGATGGAAATTGGCCAAAGCCAAAGAAGCAGCCGATGGCTCTTTAGAAATCACCAATGTTCAGAATTTAAGCCAATACACACAGCAGGCCACTGAACTGATTACGGATGGCAATGGCAACTTTTATAACCATTATGCTTCAAGCAATACGCTAAATGTCTATAACGTCATCGCAGGAACCAGACAGACTTACACGCTCAATTCTAATACCACGGATTACTCGGAAGGGGACATAGCATTGGACAATAATGGCGTCTTCTACAGTGCACGCAGCTACTATGATGGGTCTGCTGACAACCAGCATGGTATTAAGATCGACAAAGGCTTTCCGTCAACAGAAACCATCACGTTGACGTTCGAAGAGTTCGAAACCCTATATGGTCAAAATGGAGGATCATATCTTAGTAGTTACAGTATCGCATTTGATTCAGACAATAATCTGTATTTGGCGACAGCATCAGATTATGGATATTTCATGTTTTTGAAATATGATGGGACTAATGGCTGGCAAGATTTAGGTTTCGATACAAAGTCTGGTAGGGGAATATCAAGACCCGACTTGGTCATAGACCAACAAGACAACCTTCATGTTTTGAATGTAAATTCTAATAGTATACAGTATCATAAGTTATCCAGGGATGGGGAGCTTTTGGAATATGGATATACCGACAATACTTATAATGCATTTGGCTACAATTTTTATGACTTCTACCCCAACCGATTAGGTGTAGGGCCTGCTGGTGAGCCGATCATGGTAGTGAAACCTAATAAAACAGAGGGTCTTGCTGTGCTTACCTATGAGAATGGTGATTTCAGATATTTTAATGACAAATACATCAGTGGGGATGAGATAGAAGGTACTCAGGCTAGCGACCTGAGGGTTTCAGTTGACCCAATCACCGGGCGTCCTTTCGTTTCGGCTAGCTTCGTAAATAGCTTATACACCATTTATAGTACTCAGCCACTCGCGCCTGAATTGAGTGTGACCATAGATGCTGATGCCACTGCCAATGGTGACTACAAAACATTCCGAACAGGTGTAGGTACTACCCAAACATATACGCTTCAGCTAACCAACTCCGGGCTGATAGATTTGCCTTTGGGTGGTGAAAATACCTTGACTATTAAAGGCGATAATGCGGAGGCCATCAGCTTCAATAAGGAGGCTATACCTTCCAGATTGACAGTGGATCAAACTATTGAGGTAGAGTTGATTTTCGAGCCGAAAGGTGTATTCAAAAATGAAGCAACTATCAGTATCAGTCACGGAGCCTCGAGTGATCCTTTCGTGATCAACTTGCAAATAGAATCTCTGGATGCTGACAACACGGGTGAGTGGACGGAGTACGCAACGCTTTCAAACCCTATTTATACAGATGCAGATATGGCTATCGGTATCAACGGCGCATTGGTCTATTCTTACAATACCTATGAGGCTGTGAATTATTCGGGCACACTATATCCTTACGCACAGTTCAGGCTTTACGATGGTCGATATGGAGAACTCACGCAGACTCCTACTAAAGTCACAGACGGTTCAGTTCCTACATCCAGCCCTTCCTTAACCTCTTACTACACAGGTCAGCAGGTGTTGGTGAATCCGATGGGAACTAATGCTTTTACTTATGTAGATCCTGATCGTGGCAACTACCCTTTCAGAATGGGTTATAATGCTAATGGCTTTTCAGCCATTAAAATCGTTCACGATGGACGACCTGGCGTGACGGATTTGGAGTACGGGGACGATGGGGATTTGGTCGAGTTTAAACTTTTTGATGATTCGGGTGGTGACTATCTACAGTTACGAAATGATAACAACAACTATTATCTGTATCAAATTTGGACTTATTCAGATGCCAATTTGGATGTAGAACTTGGAGATGGTACAGTGTACCTGGCTTATCAGTACAACAACAGTTTGCGTGTGATGAGTCAAACCAAAAACAGTGGGACTCTAAACACCATATCTCAACCTGGTTCCAGTTACCCGAATCCTGGCTCCCCTTACTCACACTCTATGGACATTGAGCTGGGGGGAGATACTATATTCATTGCGTATATCGACTGGTCAAGAAAGGATTTGGCATTACTTCCTGTCCATACCCAGAACGGGACTCACTATTCCGTGCCTTTCCCGGGATTAACAGGTGTCTCAGATATACAAGTTCATGTTGCTGACGGGATTCAATACGTTTCGGTTATTGAAGATTTGGGTAATGGACAATATCCTGTCTCAGTGCTAAAATATGTAAATGATGCCTGGGAATATGTGGGAACACCAAGGTTTAGCTATGGAGCTTACGAAACGGCCTATTCATCGCTGGCAGATGCTCCTACTAAGCCTGCATTAAGAGCGCCGTTCGTAAGGGACGAATATGGAACACTCTACGTGATGTATGGTGATAAGATTTTCTCTTTGACAGAAACACCTGCAGAGTTCAATCATTTGCCTGCGTTTACTTCAGATGCGATCACTTCGGTGGATGAAGGTGTAGCCTATAGCTACAATATCACAACTTCTGATGTTGATGTTGCTGATGTCTTGACCATTACTTCCTCAGATCTTCCGGATTGGTTGACACTGACGGACAATGGCGATGGTACGGCTACTTTGAGCGGTACGCCTACAGATGCGGATGCTCTTGAATACGAAATTGAATTGACTGTTTCGGACGGTAAAGCAATGATCAAGCAGTCTTTTACTCTGACGGTGAATGACCTCAATTCAGTACCTGCTTTTGATCAGCCGGTAACCACCATTTCAATCGATCAGGATGCGGAAGCGCAAAACCTAGATTTGATGGGAATTACTGATGGAGATGTTCATCTGGATCAATCACTTTCTTTTGAAGTGACCTCTGACAATACTGATTTGATCAGTGAAATGAGTGGCTTCATTTCAGATATTGAAGCCGGTACGGGTTCATTGTTTTTCCAACCGAACATAGGAGAATCTGGGGTTGCCAATCTGACGATCACGCTTTCCGATGATGGCACACCTGTGCAGTCAGTGAGTTATTCGATAGAAGTAACCGTAAATGCTACTGCTATTCCAGATGCGATACTGGTAACGAATTTGAATGATTCAGGTGATGGTTCGCTTCGTGCAGCTATAGAGGCTGCAAATGCAGATGCCGATCATGATGTGATTGATATGAGAGGTGTTGCTGGTACGATCAATCTGGCCAGCTCTTTGCCTGTGATATCAAGCAATATGGACATCATTGGTTTGAAAGAGATACCAGTCATCGTGGATGGAGGAAGTACTCATCAGGTATTCTTTATAGAGACCAATGTGATCATGAAAGGTTTCAGCATTGTCAATGGCTACAATAAAGGAGGAGATGGTGGCCTTGGAGATGCCGGAGGTGGCGGAGGAGCTGGTTTCGGTGCTGCCATTTTTATCAATGATGGTAACGTTGTATTAGACAATATGACTTTCAATAACAATCAGGTTGTTGGAGGCTCTGGTGGAGCTGGAACAGGCGGTGTAAATGGATTTGGCGGTTCCAGTATTTTTGGGGACGGTGGGACAACAGGTGCTCGTCATCCAACATTTACAGGCCCTGCGATCGGCGGAGGAGATGGATTAGTCTTTGGTACCGGTGGAGGTGCTGGAGGAGCAGGTTTCAATGGCTATGCTGGTGGAAATGGCGGAAACGGAAACTTCGGTGGTGGATCTGGAGGATCAGGTTTTTCAAGCGGAGGAACTGCGGGAGTACCTGGCACACCAGGTGAATTTGGTGGTACTGGTGGCTTTCATCCAACCACTCGTTCTGGTGGCGGTGGAGGTGCCGGACTCGGTGGTGCTATTTTCGCCAGACAAGGAAACCTGATCATCTCTAACTCAACATTTGCATCTAACTCAGCCACGAAAGGAACTGGTGGAACTGGTGGAAATTTTACAGCAAATGGAGAAGACGGACAAGGAAAAGGAGGTGCGATTTTCATCAACCAAGGGGTAGGATACACCGCATCCAACAATACTTTTTCAGGCAACACTGCCAGTAATAGTTTTAACAACGCTGGAGTAGATGACAATGACGTATATGTTGGCTCTACTACCGCTGCAAGTTCAATTAGTCTCTCTAATGAGTCAGCAGATGAATTTTTGGATGGAGCCAATGAGGTATTGATTGCTGATATTTCGGTTTATAATACCAACCCTGTCTTCCTTCCAAGTTTTGAGCTGGAAGATGGTTACGGAGACAACTCAGCTTTCTCTATCATCGGAGATTCTTTAATGTTGGGAGCCACTACCGTATTGGATTTTGAAACCAAGGATGCTTATTCCATAAGAATAAAAGCAACGACAGCTACTGGAATTTCTACTTCAGATTTTACCATTTCGGTGAATGGCCTGGATGATCCGGCTACTGATTTTGATTTAATTTCAATGAATATTGACGAAGGGCAACCTGCCGGAACGGCTGTCGGGACCTTCTCAGTGACCGATGTGGATGGAGGTGCGAATGTGTTTACCCTCACGGATGGTCATGGAGACAATGCTTCTTTCCAGATTTCGGAAGATAAGCTACAGGTGGCCGAAGTATTTGATTTCGATGATAAATCGTCTTACAGCATACAAGTGGAGCTTGGTGATATCTCGAAGCAATTCACCATCACGGTTAACAATATCAATACCGCACCAACGGGTATTACGATTGATAATTCATCCATTCCAGAGAACAAGATTATGGAATACCTGGTAGGTACTTTAAGTGCTATTGATCAGGATGATGATGATTCATTCATCTATCAATTGGTAGCTAGCAATTCCGCTGAAACGGACGATTTCAAGATCCTTGGAGATCAACTCTACACTAAAACAGCTCATGATTTCGAGACTGAAGGAACATTTGACGTGGCAATCAGGGTATTTGATAGTCAAAACCAATCTGTGGAGCAGACACTCACCATCACGATCACAGACGATAACGATGTTCCTACCAATTTGCAGTTGAGTGCCACCGCGATCGAGGAAAATACTGTGGCAGGATCAGTAGTGGGTACCTTATCGGTGGATGATCAAGATGCGGCAGACACACATACTTATTCATTAGAAAGTGGGTTTGAAGACAATTGGGCATTCGTTATTGATGGAGATCAATTAAAAACGTTCATGCCGTTTGATTTTGAAGCCAAGCCTTCATGGAGTATCAAGGTAGCAGCATCAGATGGCAATGGCGGAAACATCGAAAAGGAAATGACGATTACCATTTCGGATATCAACGACGCACCAACGGACATTGCTCTTTCTGCTACAGAAATAGATGAAAATACCGCCACAGGTACGGCAATAGGCACCTTGTCAGTTACTGATGAAGACGCAGGTGACAGCCATACATTCAGTTTGGTTTCTGGGTTCGGAGACAATGCAAGTTTTGCCATTTCAGGAGCTGAAATAAGTAATGCAGAAACCTTCGATTTTGAGACTAAATCGAGCTACAACATCAAAGTATCTGTTGTTGATCAGAATGGAGAAACTTTCGAAAAAGAGTTTACCATCACGGTAAATGACGTGAACGAGGCTCCAACGGAGATTGGACTTTCGTCTTCAGAGATTGATGAAAATGCGGATGCTGGTTCTTTGATCGCGACACTTTCAGCAACAGATGAAGACACTGGCGAACAGCATATCTTCACTTTGGTAGAAGGATTTGGAGACAATGCAAGCTTTGCTGTTTCCGCAAATGAATTGAGCAGTGCTCAGGTATTCGACTTTGAGACGGAATCCACTTACAGCATCAAACTGATGGTAGATGATCAGAACGGCAGTACTTACGAGCAGGAGTTTACAATTGCTGTGAATGATGTGAATGACGCTCCTTCAGATATTGCTATGGACATTACCAACATTGATGAAAATGTGCCTGTAGGGACGTTGATTGGCAACATCAGCACCACAGATCAGGATGCTGGCGATACGCACACTTACGCAGTGCTGACAGAAATACCGTATGATGGTAGTTTGTATGCGCCTGTGAGCGTGACTGACGGTCAGGTGTTCACCGCTGTGCCTGTCGATTACGAAGTGTTGTCTTCTATCGATATCGAATTCAAGTCTACGGATGTGAGAGGTTTGTTTGTGACTAAGACCATTACCCTTACCGTCAACGATATCTCAACTACGAATGATGGTACTGGCAGTGCAGACTGGAACGACCCTACAAGCTGGGAATCAGGACAGCTGCCTGATGAAAATACTGATGTGACGCTACCAGCTGATTTCACTATTGTGATTGATGACATTCAGAAAGTGAAAAACCTCAAAGTGGGTAAAAACACGACGGTAGATATTGCTAATGGAGGAGCATTGGCCATTTACGGATCGTTTAGTGGAGAAGGAGACGTTAATCAAACCAGAGAAATCACTGGTACGTCTCTGGGTGGTTACAGTATCGTTGGATCACCAATGGTGGAGACACCTGATGTATCTACGTTCCCGATTGTGGTTTATGAATATGATGGTGTTGAGGGCTTCACAGCCATGTCGTCAGGTTCGCTACAGCCGGGAGTTGGGTACTTCCTGAGAGAGTCTTTCCCTGATGGCAGTCCGCTGGATCTTGCTCTGGGCGGAGAGCCAAACACTGGTGATGTGACGGTGAATGTGAGCTCTGAAGGCAATGGCTATCACTTGCTTTCCAATCCATACACTGCGGCGATTTCAGTGGTTGATTTCATTGATGGAAATCCGGCACTGGAAGGAACGCTATATCTGTGGGATGATGGTGGTGCCAATGTAGGTGCTGATGGCACGCGAGCTGGGGACTATCTGGCCGTGAACAAAATGGGCATTGCCGGAACATTCAACAATGGTGGTGCTTCGGGTGGTACAGGCTCTGCTGGAGAGTTTGATATGAACATTGGTTCGCTGCAAGGATTCTTCGCCGAGGCATTGACCGATGGGACGGTAACTTTCGATCAGGACATGCAGGTGACTACCAGCGCCAGTAATGCAGTCTTTTTCAGAATTGCGGAGGAAGTGAATCCAAACTTGCCGCAAACGGTGAAACTGACTTTACAAAACGAGCAGTATAAAAATACCATTGTGGTCGGGTTGTCTGCTTTTGCAACTGATGGACATGATCGAGGTTATGACTCCAAAAAGTTTGAAGGGAATGAAAACATCGCTTTCTATTCCTTGATGGAGGAGCAGCGATATGCCATTCAGGGATTACCACTGTCCAATGGAGAGACCGTGAGTGCTCCGCTAGGATTTGAATTGTCAGAAGTGGGAGCGTACGAGATCAAAGTAGCGGAGACCATGAATTTGCCGTCTTCTATGGAAGTGACGCTAATCGATACGTGGACGGGTGAGGCTATCAATCTGCTGGAAAACAGCACCTACAACTTCACGGCAAATCAGGCGCTGAATGATGGTAGGTTTGAGCTGGTATTCCTGGAGAAAGAGACCATTCTGGAATCAGCCATTGCCAGGCAACTGGTGGTTTATGGAGACGAAAGTGCCCTCAATATCAAATATCCGACAGATCAGCAGGAGCAGGTGAAGATCTATTCGCTGGATGGTAAGCTGGTCTTTGAGGAGGCGGTGAGCTTCTACCATGATCAGGCACAGATCCATCCACAGTTGCAAACCAGAAAAGTATATATCCTGCAGATGGCAGGTCAAAATATAAAGTTCATTTTAAAATAAGAGACCGATGAAATTGATAAATAAAATTCTTTTGAGCGCATTGTCCATCATAGTGATGTTTCCGGTAGCAGCTCAGCCGCCAGCACCACCTGCCACTCCGATAGACGGAGGTTTGAGCCTTCTACTTATTGCGGGAGGAGCTTATGGTGTGAAAAAAATGATGGATAAGAAAAATTAGTATTACAACAGAGCATTCATTCAGGTGAATAAGTAGATGGCGATCTACATTAGTGAAAAAGGGCAGCTTCAGCTGTCCTTTTTTTGTGGTTATAGTACAAAATGTCCTTTACGAGATTTACTATCTGCTAGATAAATTGGATTTACCGGATTAGATTTGATAAGGTGTAAGCAACATCGTGCTTGCACAGATGTTAAGTAAAAAAATCACATACAAGATGTGATCAAAAGGTATATTTGAATATTGGGTAACGCGCATATTGGGCGTTGCATTAATGTTAGAAAACACTACTTGCAAATATGGACAATAGATGTTTTGATAAATTATTAGAGCTGCAATCAAGTTATCCCAATCAGGTTAAACTTTATCAGCCTGCAAGTGAACAGCAAATCCTAATTACTGAGAAATTTCTGAATACCAAACTACATAAAGATCTCATTGACTTATATCTTTTTTCTAATGGTTTAGGAATTATCGATTACTGCTTTCTTGGGAACGGAAATAAGAAAATTGCGAACCTGATTGACGCTAACTTTACATTTACAAATAGTAATAATTTTGATAGGCAGATCGAAATCATTGGAACTTCTGTTGATGAAAGCTATTTCATGAATATGAATTCAGGCAACATCTACCTAAAGGCCACTTATGAAGAAAGTTTAATCCATATTGCTTCTAATTTTAACGATTTCTTAAAAGAGTTTATTGATAAACTGGAATACCTACTCTCCATGATCACAGGGGACGATATCATATATTTAGATGATGATCAGTTACCTGAAGGCTTCTCCGAGTGGAAATGCGCTTTCTAACATTATGTATGAAATGCATGTGCAATGTGCTGCTAGCCAGCTTCACTCTTTGCCTTCTCCGCTCATCTGCTGCCGTGAGTCATTTTAGACATTTGGTCAGTTCTGTCTGCGGGAGTTTTTATCTTTCTGAACGCAGCATTTCATTAGAACCGTTGTAAGCTTCAGCTGATTTCACTACTTTGCCGCACAAGAGCTTATGTCAGGCACATGCATAATACATGGAGTTAGCAAATATTAAACGCTCAAAACTCACAGAAAACAATGACACATAAACACCTTGCACAATACAACATTATAAGATTAAAAGACGAATTAGATTCACCAATCATAAAGGAGTTTAAAGATTTTCTTGCACCGGTTAATTTACTAGCAGAAGAAAGTGACGGCTTTATTTGGAGATTAAAAGATGAAAGTGGAGAAAGCGCTACAGATTTAGAAACGCCTTATGAAGATAAATTGATTTTTGTGAATATGTCAGTATGGGAAAACTATGAATCTCTAAGCGAATACACATACAAAACCGTTCATAGTTATTTTCTAAAAAGTAGAAAGAAATGGTCAAACGAAATAGAAGGACACAAAGCTGTATTGTGGTATATAGAAAAAGGTCATATCCCTACAATATCGGAAGCCAAAGAAAAACTGGATTTATTTAATCAGAAAGGGGCAAGCCCAAAAGCTTTTGGCATGTCAGAAGTATATGATGAGTGGGGCCTGAAATATAAAAAATAACCCTTAGCTGGAGCGAGCTTGTAGCTCGTGATCAAGAAATAAATCAACGAAATTCTTTGCCTCTGCCGGTGTAATCACCGGCAAACGAGATGCAATGAGCTAGTTGCTTTATCTTCAATAATGATCGTTGAGACTCAGACAGTTTCCTTTTTAATGAGATGATTTCATAGTCCCGATATTTATTCTAAGTAGTAGCTTTATTCTACCATTCAGGTCAAACAACCGCCTGTACTCTAAAGCAGATATTCGAAAATAAAATTAAGGGAGCAAGTAGATCGGTAAAGTTGAAATTACTTTTCAGTATAATCAGTGTACATCAAGCGCATTCCATCAAAATTTAATTGTAATAATGTATCCAAGTGAATACATTTACATATGTATTCCATTGTTAAGACTGATGTATTTGATAAGTGGTTGAGGAAACTGAAAGACCAACGGGCTAGAGCTAAAATCCTTTTCAGAATTCAGCGGATCGAAGAACAGGGGAATTTCGGCGATTGCGAACCGGTGGGAGAAGGAATCAGTGAACTCAGAATCCACTATGCCAAAGGATATCGAGTCTATTTGAAGGAACATGCTGGCACAATCGTTCTATTACTAAACGATGGAACAAAATCCACCCAACAGACGGACATAGAAAAAGCCAAAAAATTGTGGTCTGACTGTAAAGACGAACTTGGAAATGACGACTAAAGAAGTAACGAAATTTGATATCGCAGAATATCTGGATGATGATGCCATGATTGCTGAGTACCTGAACACGGTTCTGGAAGAAGGGGACACTGAAGACATTATCGCAGCGCTTGGGCATGTAGCCAAGGCGAGAGGAATGACTAGGATCGCCGAGGAAACAGGGCTTAGCCGACCAAGCCTTTACAAGGCGCTTTCCCACGGATCGAAACCTCAATTCGACACTATCCTCAAAGTGCTAAGGGCTGTTGGTGGTAACTTGAATATCCATTCTGCTTAAGAGGGAAAGGTCCATAAAGCGCAAGCATCCGCTTGTGTCCTTAAAAGATATTTTTTGCCTTTGCCGGTGTTATCACCAGCAAACGAGATGCCATGAGCTAGTTGTATAACCTCCAGTATTGATTGAGGAAACTCATTCAATTTCCTTCATCAACGATCAAAATAAAGTGAGATGATTTCAATGTCCCGGTAATCACTCGAAGTACTAGATTTATTCCCCAACTAACACAAGCATCCACTTGTGCCCTTAACAGATATTCGAAAAGAAATTATGCGAACAGCAGGGCAAGACCGCTATTGAAAATTTAAAACGGATAGGAGCTTGCCAGGTATTTAGTTTTGAAACCTCTTTTGCCAAACAGGGATTGTTCACAAATCTCTTTTTTCACCACATTTAAGTTAGCGAAGTTCATATTTCACAGGATTCCATTCATACTTCACAATAAAGAGGAGAAATCTTCCCAATCTCACCAAATTCATATTTGAGAATTATTAAGTAAAGTTCAGAAGACCGACCAAACTGGTTTTCTGAATAATTCTTTAAAATCAGTTCGCACCTGATTCATGTTCAACTCAACCAAAACACTAATGAACATTTCGCCACAACAATCTAATATGAGACAATTACTAATCATGTTTTTGATGTGCATGGGCATCATTGCTTTTGCACAGCCAGGTTTTGACCGTACCGCACCATTCACCACCTTAGAAAGTGCTTCATTCGTCTTTGGCGATATTGATGGAGATGGAGACGAGGATGTGTTGATGATGGGCGCCATCTCCAATGATGGATACTATTCCCAATTATACACTTATGATCATCCTACAGGATACACGCTGGTGGAATCTACGCCTTTTCCGGGTGTTATAAATGGAGCGGCGGCATTTGCAGATATAGACGGTGACCATGACCTTGATCTTTTCATCGTAGGAGCAACGGGTGAGGCTGGTTCCACTACACCTGCACCGTCCATATCTTCTTTTTACCTGAATGATGGAAACGGTCAATTCACTTTAGATCCGGATAACAATCTACCCGGGAGAATAAGCTCTGAAGTGGCGTTTGCAGATTTTGATCGGGACAATGATTTAGACCTGATTGTAACAGGTTATGAATCTGTCACAGCTACAGCATTTAATCCGGAATTTATCCTGTATGAGAATATTGATGGGGTATTCACCAATGCCAACGGAAGCAACCCTTTTAGTCAGACAGCATCTAATTTTGATATTGGAGATATAAACGGAGATACTTATCTGGATATAGTAGCTGCTGGCAAGTCAACTACAGCCAGTCCTGTAAAGATCTATCTCAACCAGGGAGGTTCTCTGACCTTTACTGAAGGAACATCTCCTATATCATTAGGTGCTGCTTTTGTGAAGTTGGCCAATATCAATAGTGATCAGAATTTAGAATTACTTGTTACTGGTCAGACCAATTCAGATTTTTCGAATCCTGTTGTTTATGCGGCGTTGTATAATAACAATGGTGCAGGGGTATTTTCAGAAGTGCCCAATGATCCTATCGTTGACGTTTTCCTAGCGAATGCTGATTTTGGAGATTTAGATGCAGATGGTGACCTGGACTTGATTGTGGCCGGTACGGCCTACAACACCACTTATGAAAGAACAACTAAGCATTATGAAAATAATAATGGGATTTTCTCGGAAGCTTCTTTGTCAGGTCTCGTTGCAGGTTATGGAGCAGGCCAGGTTTCCATCATTGATATCAATAATGATGGCGATATGGATTACTTCCAGACTGGAGTGAATGATACTGGTACTTCCAGAGCCATTTTACTGAATACCTACAATGATCAGCCACAATTTGTTGGTGCATTTGCTGCTTCTTTTGAAGAAAATC
This sequence comes from Bacteroidia bacterium, assembly GCA_030425425.1. Taxonomy (GTDB): domain Bacteria; phylum Bacteroidota; class Bacteroidia; order Cytophagales; family Cyclobacteriaceae; genus Marinoscillum. Next base: position 28,816 of record JAUIAO010000038.1, read on the forward strand.
TAACAAGTGTTGCATTGGATGCTGACGCCAATGATGGTGATGGAGGAGAGACTGATCAGTCCTTGACCTATGCCATAACAGGAAATGGAGCAGATGATGCCCTGTTCATAATTGATAGTGAAACAGGGGAAGTGACTTTTAAGAATTCTCCAGATTTCGAAAGTCCGGCTGATGCAAATGCTGATAACAGTTATGAGTTGAATATCAGCATTTTTGATGGTAAAACTATTGTGGATGCAAACTTCACTATTTCCGTAACAGACGGGGATGATGCCCCAATTATTACTTCTGCTACTGCTGCCACTTTTGATGAAAATGCAACTGGGGCAGCTTATACTGCGGTAGCTGAGGATATGGAATCTGCCGTAGTTTACACGCTTACCTCAGGAGGTGACAATGACCTCTTTACAATTGACGACAATTCGGGTGAAGTATCATTTGTTTCAGCACCGAATTTTGAAAGCCCGGCGGATGCCAATGGAGATAATACCTATGAAATTGAAATTACGGCGACTGATATTTCTAACAATACGGATGTCATCAATTTGTCCATTTCTGTCAATGATGTTTTGGAAACGCCGTTGGCAATTTTTTTAGATAATACAGAGATCGGCAGTGGTAATAATGTGGGAGATATCGTAGGTACGTTGACATTTGACTCACCGGATGCTGATCCTCAGGTATCGTTTGAACTGCCCGGCGGTTATGGTGACAATGCTTCCTTTACTATTGACACAGACAAACTCAAAGCTGCTGTAGTGTTTGATGTGAATACTAAATCCTCATATGACCTTCAGATAAGAGCCTATAATGCCAACGGAAACGAATTGTTTGAAACATTTACTATTACGGTGGTATCATCTGTATTCGATCCAAATGCCCTGATTGTAACGAATAACAATGACTCTGGAACCGGTTCTTTGCGTGAAGCAATAGTCAATGCTGAACTGAATCCGGGTGCTGATATCATCAACATCGGTTCTGGTGTTGGTACGATCACTTTAGCTAGTCAGCTACCTGATATTACACAGGATTTAGAAATCAAAGGAGCAGGAAAATACACCACCATTATAGATGGAGATAATGCTGTGAGACCTTTCCTGATACTGACCGGAATAGTAACAATTTCTGATCTTACCATTCAGAACGGACTTGGTAAAGGAGGCGACACCTACGGAGGTGGAGGAGGAGCCGGTATGGGTGGAGCCATCTATATCGATGATGCAGTAGTAACTATAGAGAATGTATCTTTTTCAGGAAATCAGGCGCTTGGAGGAAGCTCCAACGTGGGTAGTCATGATGGTGGCGATGGCCCTCTTCCAGGTCTTGGGGGAGCGGAAGGAGAAACTATTAACAATTTCACTACAGGATTGCCCGGAGGCGATGGTGGATTTGGAGCCGGTGGAGGACGCGGTGGTTTTGGAACTCAAGGTGCTGGAAGAGGTGGAAACGGAGGATATGGTGCCGGTGGAGGAGGTGGTGAAAACGACCCATTCGGAGGAGAACCCGGTGGTTCTGGAGGATCTTTCGGTGGTCGGGGTGGTAGCAATGGAGCTGCAGGAGGTGCTGGTGCCGGACTTGGAGGTGCCATTTTTATGAGAAATGGAACACTCTCTGTAAACCATTCTGATTTTAATAACAATGAAGCCACGGCTGGAACACCCGGTTCAGGTGGTGGAGCTGCTCAAAGTAAAGCTGGAGCAATCTTCAATATGGCTGGTACTTTTTCCACTTATAAGGTTTCATACAGCAACAATTCGGCGGGAAATGCGGGAAGTACTGATAGTGACAATGAAAATATTTATGGAAACATCTCCGTCCTTAATGATTTGGTGATTGAGCAACAGCCTGTAGATCAGACAGGCCTTACCGAGGGAGTTTCGTTGGAATTAGGTGTAAAAACTTCCGGATCAGTCAGCGCCTACCAGTGGCAGGTCAACGATGGTAGTGGTTGGGTAGAGGTAACAGATACTGAACCATACAGTGGAGCGACTACTGATACACTTTCTATTAGCTGTCTTTTGGCCAGCATGGATGGACTTTCATTCAGATGTCAGATCGATGGAGTATTGAATGACCTGACTACCAATGAGGTGAGTTTGGGAGTAAGTGCTTTGCCAATAATGGAGCTAAGCCTGACTGGCAATGTGGAGGTTGGATGTGTTTCTGGTGAAACCAAAATTTATACTGCAACTGTAACCAATGCAGTTGGTACACCAACTTACACATGGTATCTGAATGATACAGAAATAACAGGAGAGACCTCAAATGAGCTTACTACATTAGTAGTAACAGATGATGTAGTTTCAGTAACTGTCAATGATCCGGGTGTATGCTTCGACAGATCACTGACTGAATCAGTGACGATCATTGCTGGCCCACCTACTGTGCCAACAGTAACAATTGAGCAACTTAGCCCATATTGTGGAGGCGTAGAAACCTATACGCAATTTGGTTTTTCACATACCAATGCTGGTGATAATCCGAGAATTGATCATTGGGAAGTAAATGGAGATTGGGTATCCCTTTATGATGAAGGTCTTTATGACCTAAGAGAAGGAGATGTGGTGAAAGTCTTCTTGGAGGTAGATGACTCTTATAGTTGTGTAGCACAAGGTACTGTGGTCACAGATGAATTTGTTGTTTCAATAGGAGAGCAGGCAGTTATCGACTTTATCGCTCATCCACAGGATGTAGATGCCACATATACAGAGGGTTCATCCATTTCATTTTCCGTCTCTGCTGAGGGTGCAGATCTGATTTACACTTGGGAATATTATGATATCTGGGATGAAGCCTGGAGTAGTGATGTTTCAGGGCTTGGAACTACAGTTACTGGACAAGGAACCCCGAATCTAAACATTGATGAAGTATCCAATTGGTTGGGAGGCATGAAAATAAGGTGTAGTGTAGGAGAAGGGTTGCTCTGTCCTCAACCTTCTGAGGAGGCTACCATCAATTTCAAATATGGTACAATCACCATCACCAATACCAGCAATGACAAGACTGTGGAAGGTTCACTGCCTTGGGCGGCTGATCAGACAAAATATTTGAGACCATACAATGGAGTAGTCACGTTTGATGCCATGGGAATTAGTGGAACTATTGATTTACAGGAAACCCTAAGCTTTTTTCCTCAAGCAATTCTGAAAGGACCCGGTTCGGAAAATTTGACGATAACCAGTAGCTCAGGAATTAACGTACTGATAAATAGCAGAACTGAATTGTATGGCGCTATCACACCGCTCACTATTGAAGGCATATCTGTATCCGGAGGATCCACATATGGAATTGCATCTAGTGATGACCTCACACTGGTAGATGTTCAAATCAGCAATAGTGGCTATTGGGGTTTGAGTGTTTCAGGAGGTACTATTGTACTGAATGATGTACATATTTCTAACTGTAACTATGAGGCCTTTCAATTAAGTTGTAGCAGTTGTACCGGTGTGGAGGCTAGAATACAAAATTCGAGTTTTACGACTAGCCCAATTGGTCTGAATTTATCAACTTCTCATAATGTATTCATCGAAAACTCCTTGTTTAAGGACAATACTAATGATGGGCTCTATGTGAACTATACTTTAGGAACAAATATTTATGGGTCCTCATTTATTAATAACCGCAACGGAATCAGGATCAATAATGGAAATACGACCATCGAAAGATCTACGTTCAGTGGAAACAGCAACATGGGTGTTCACATCCTTGATGAAGGTTACACTTTTGATGTGGTTGTCAATAGTTCCACTATCGCCAATAACCAATATGGTATTTCTAATGACTTTGGTGAATTGTTGCCGGATGTTAACAACTCCATTATTGTAGGAAACACGCAGAAGGATATTTATGGAAGTATTACGTCTTCTATTGGGTATTTGGCGTATGAGAAACCTTATAATGCCAGCAGTCTCTCAGGGGTAACTGAGTACAATATTGTAGCCCCAATTTCTACATTGATTGACGAAAATCTGACTACCGATGGTATTCTGATGTATCATGAGCCAGCAAGCTGTAGTCCTGTCATTGATGCTGGTTCTACTGATTTAACTACTGATCAATTGGGTGATCCAATAGTAGGACTACCTGACATAGGAGCTATTGAACTACAATCAGGGTTGTCGCCTGTGACTGTTTCTGCCACGATTAATCAAGTGTCTTCTGACATCTGTCCGGGTGAAGAAGCAACATTCACCGCTACTCCAATTAATGGAGGAGACGCTCCGTCTTATCAATGGATGATCAATGGTGAAAATGCTGGAACTGACTCAGATACTTTCGTTACTTCAGCACTTCAGGAAGGTGATGAAATCACCGTAGCTGTTACTTCTAATTCCACCTGTCAATTGGTAGAAAACCCAGGAGTTTCTGATCCTCTGGCGGTTTCTTTTTCAGGTTTACCGGAGATCACTCAGCAGCCTGTTGACCAATCGATTACCTCTTCGCAACAGGCTACTTTCACAGCGACAGGTTCTGGCGCAGACCTTACCTATCAATGGCAGGTTAATGATGGCAGTAGCTGGGTAGATATTGCAGATGGAGGAATTTATGCCGGAGTTGCTACGAATACTTTAACAATCACAGGAGCAGGATATACTGAGTCAGGAAATCAATATCGAGCGAAAGTAACTGAGAACTGTCCTGCATATTCTGATCCTGCAACTTTGACTGTTCAGTTGGAATTTGTAGTGACTACAGTCAATGATGTGAAAGATGCGAATGATGGTGAAACATCTCTTCGTGAAGCGATGGAGCTGGCATGGAACAGTAATTATTGGGCTAAAAATGGAAATATTACGGCAGATGCGCCAATCATTATCGATGCAACAGCAATCAGCGGGACTATGGAGATTTCTTCGGTACTTCCCGACGTATATGCTTATTTGAAAATTATTGGACCATCAGACCAATCATTGATTATTAAGGCTGCAACTGGCGCTAATGTACATCATTTCAGTGTAGGAAATTCTAATCTCGTTGGAGGCTTGACTCTTGAGAACATTGTTTTAAGGGACGCGGTGTTCTCTGGTAATGGTGGAGCAGTGACCATAGACAAAAACTCATTGTTTTCCGCTAAAAACTGTGTGTTTGAAAATAATCAGGGTGCTAACGGAGGGGCAATTTGGGCTGCTAACACTTCAGGTGCTAATACCATTAATCTTGAAGGTTGTTCGTTTATTGGAAATATAGCAAGCCCAGGTGGAAATGGTGGAGCTATTTATTTGAATAATGATGGGAATGGAATCTTGAACATCACCAATAGTGCTTTTATTGACAACAATGGAACATACGGTGGCGGTGTAGCGGCCTTCAACGCCACTTCCACCGTTGTGAACACCACTATTTCGGGTAATGTTTCTTCGAATCTAAAAGGAGCCGGATTACTACTGGCCAGTAATAAGGCCAATAAGGTAATCAATTGTACGATTGTCAATAACACATCTCCTCAGGGTTCGGGAGGAATTGATTTTTCCGCTTCAGTTTCTACAGCTCAGATTCTGGAAAACAACATCATCATAGGTAATTCAGGTAATCAGGTAACAGTTAATGGATATGTGACCGGATCAAGGAACATTTTGGGCACTCAGTCTTCAACTTTCGGGTCTGATAATCTTTATGCAATTCCGATTGAAGAAGTAATTGAAACTACGCTATCCGACAATGGTGGTCCTACGCTGACCTATAATCTCGCAGCATGTAGTTATGCACTTGATTTTGTCATAGACCCAACAGACAACACTCCGGAGCTGGATGCCAGAGGAGTTGCCAGAATTGGTGCTACAGACGCAGGGGCATTAGAATTTAATGGAACAAGAGATACCTCCGGAGGAACACCTGAGCTAACTATTACTGCTTCTCAGGAAGGTGTTTGTGGAACCGAGACAGTTACTTTCACAGCTACAGATAATGCTGATTATACCTACTCCTGGTTTGTGGATGACATAGAGCAGACTGAGACTTCCAATGTATTGACTGCTGATGTGGCAGTAGGTCAGGTGGTGAAGGCGACAATTGTGAGTAGCGCCAGATGCCTCGTTACGAATATTGTAAGTACTGAATTGACCATAATACAAGATACCGAAATCACCACACCGCCTGAGTTGATGATTACTGCTTCTCAGGATGGAGTTTGTGGTACTGGTACAGTCACATTTACGGCAACTGAAAATGTTGATTATACCTATTCGTGGTTTGTAGATGGTGTAGATAAGGGAGAAGGTACGAATAGTTTTACATCAAATGTATCAGTAGGGCAGGTGGTGAATGCAACTATAGTGAGCAATGCACGCTGCCTGGTGACTAATACGGTCAGTGAGGAAATGACAATTGCCACTGGAGCTGTGGCAACCGTCGATTCTCAACCTACTGATCAGGTTATTGATCCGAATGGTAGCACATCATTCTCTGTGGAGGCCACGGGTGCAAACTTGACTTTCCAGTGGCAGCAGCAGACCGTAACTGGAGAATGGAAAGATTTGCCAGCCGATGTGGTAGCTGATAACCTTACTTACTCAGGTGAGCAAACCGCAACCCTTACTATCAGCGAAGCGATGGTCATTGGTGCTAGTCGGGATCCTTATATATTTAGATGTGCAGTTGCTGAAGTGTGTGCAGTGTATTCTGAATCAGCAGAGATTACTTTCAGTTCATTCCCAAGCGGTGTTGTAACCAATGGAAACAACGATGGCCCTGGTTCACTAAGACAAGCTCTTTTGGATGTACAATATCTGAGTGGTAATGACAATCAACCTTATGTAATTGATGCAACCACTATCACAGATAATATTCAGCTTACAGAAAACCTTCCGGTATTGAACGGACTTCATGCGGTGATAAACACACCTGCAGATTCCAAACTAGCCTTAGTGAATCTTGATAATATAGATGGTCTTCGATTTTTTGAGCTCACTAATGGAGCATCACTGACGATTGATGGCGTATCTTTTACTGGAGGTAAAGGGGAAAATGGGGGAGCCATAAGCGTGGATAATTCTAATTTGCAATTGACCAATGCTATTTTCAATTCAAACGCAGCGTCTGGTAATGGAGGTGTGATCTACGCAAACAATGCCACAGTAACAATCGACTCAAGTTCATTTGAAAGAAATACAGCTTCGATAGGGGCTGTCATCTATTCTGAGAATGGTACTTTCAACCTGCATAGATCTAATCTGTATTATAATGGCGCAGATACGGCTGGGTCAATTTATGCTGTTGGTACGTCCTATGAAATAGACTCTGTCACCTTGGATTATCAATATGCATCGAACGTTGCATCTATTTATCTGGACAATTCAACAATTGGAAGTTCAATCCTGAACAATCTGAGAATAATCGAAAATGAAGCGAATGATGGGGGTGCACTCCATTTGATTGGAGATGTTACTTTTAGAAACTCTTTGGTGTATTACAGCTATTCATACGGTACAAATGCTCCGGGAGCTGTGATATTGGAATCAGGTGTTGAGTTTTATAATTCTACCTTATATGGAAATGGCGCCAGCGCTGTGTTGCTAAAAGGAGGAGACGTGAAAATGTGGAATCTTTCTTTTAATCGTAGTGATGATTATGGAATTTTCGTAGAAGACGGGTCAAATTATAGCATTTCAAACTCTATCATAGATGGAATTAAAGGAACTATTGGTTCAGAATATGGTCACAATCTTTACTATGAAACCGGAGAAGAAGTTTTAGAAGGAAATACGGAGGGCAACATTGTGGTGAATAGTTCAGACTATAGAGACGTTCACGCAGGTTATCTTATCAATGGTGATGGTAATTATTTAGATGTACCTCCTTGTAGCGATGCAATTAATTCGGGAATAACAATACCAGGTAGTGAATTAGATCAGATCGGTCAGGCCAGGGTAGGTGAACCAGAAATTGGTGCCGTTGAGTTTTATGGAGAAACACTCACACCTGGTCAATTTACATTCGAATTGGTGGCTAGTCACGATGATCTCACAGTATGTGGTGATGAGATGATTGACGTGACATTTACAATGAATACCAGTCCGGGTGCAGAAACAGGGTATCTGGACTACTATGAATATGAGTGGAGGCTGAATGGGAATTGGGTTGATGCTGATGTTGCCAATCCTGTACTGACTCTCACCGGAATGAAAGCCGGAGATGAGTTGGAGGCATATGTTTATGCTGAGGGTAGTAAGTGTTTGAATGATGATTACGGTGAAGCAACAGTATCAGTAACAGGCTTACAAAATTCAGATATTCAGGGAAATCCGGTACTAAATGCAGTAGTCGGAGAGGAGTATGTATATCCATTCTATGTGGGTGGTGAATCGGGAGTGACTGTTACGGCGACTGATGGCACTGCTTTACCTGATTGGTTGAGCATATCAGAAAACACAACTCCAGGAGTCTTATCTTCTATTGCTGGATCTACAGAGGGGAATGTAGATGGCACTGGTGCAGATGCACAGTTCAAGTGGTCTATGAGAATGGCCAGAGATAGTGAAGGCAACTTATATGTTGTAGATAGATTAAACAGTGCCATACGCAAGATTGACCAAAATGGCACAGTATCCACAATTACTTCTACACTTGGAAGCGGATCTGGATACGGGATTGTCGTGGATGGTAATGATGAGATATACTATGCAGATGCAGGAGCTTATGTAATCGGAAAACTCAATGCATCAGGAACTCCAGAAGTTTACGCTGGAAATGGCATTAGTTACAACAGGACAGGAGATCTGGCCAATGTAGGCTTTAGATATCCGTTTGATGTGAAATTTGGTCCGGATGGCGCAATGTACGTAGCAGATTATTCTGCTAATTATATCATGAAATATGCTGATGGAATGTTTACCAGGTTAGCGTATGTAAGTAGTCCTTCAGGCATTGCTATCGATGCTCAAAACAACGTCTATGTATCAAGTTATAATGTTATCTATAAAATAGATTCTGATGGAAACTCGTCAGTTTTTGTTGGTTCAGGTAGCTATGGTTTGGCTGATGGCAAAGGACGGGAAGCTTCATTCGATGGGCCTCAGGGAATGGCATTTGATGCTTATGGGAATTTGATTGTTGCAGATAGAAACAATCATGCGATAAGACGGGTCACTCCAGATGGAGTGGTGACTACTCTGGCAGGTGGTACAGCAGGAGATGCTACCGGCCCTGCTACTGATGCAGTTTTCAAAAGCCCTGAAGATGTCGTGATTGATCCACAAACTGGTAATATCATCGTTGCTGATGCTGGAAACTATAAAATAAAGGTGCTTACTGCTGCCGGAGACTTTGTGTTAACTGGAGCACCGGATCAAGCAGGAGACTTCAATATTTCTTTGACTGCTTCCAGTGGAACATGTAACGACGATACCCAATCATTTACCATTAGCATCACAGAATCGGATCCTCCGGTATTCGTTACGGAAAGCAATGTGTCATTTGATGAAAATCAAACGCTTTTAAATCTTGAGATTCAGGATGCAAGTCCATTCACTATTGCTATTACGGGGGGATCAGACGCGGCACTATTCGAAATCCAATCCGGTGATGTAGCATTTATCAATACACCAAATTTTGAAGTGCCACATGATAGCGATTTTGACAATATATATGAATTGGAAATCACCGCAACAGATGCTGGTGATCGTCAGTCAGTACGAATGTTTTATGTGGATGTAGCGGATGCCAATGACAACCCGGACAACATTTCTTTGGATAATTCTACAGTGGATGAGTTCATGCCTGCTGGTTCTTTGGTTGGAGTACTGTCTGCAACTGATGAAGATGCGGGAGATGAAGTCGTGTTCAGTCTGGAGTCGGGAACTGCAGAAAATGACTTCTTCTATATAGAGGATAATCAGTTACTCACTAAGCAGCCATTTGATTTTGACCTGAAATCAAGCTATATCCTTTTCATTACTGCAACGGATTTATATGGTGGAATATCTGATCAGAAAGCCAGAATCACCATCAATGAAGTGACAAATGTAGCGCCTTGGTTTGTGCAAGTAGAGCGCATAGAATTGATGGAGGATGAGTTTTTCTTCTTTACTCCACAGGTGGTGGATCGTGATGGCGATGCACTCACTGTCACGGCTACACAGCTTCCAGACTGGGTGACTTTTGAAACCTATCCCGATAGTGTAAATTATATCTATGAATTCCAGAGAGTAATTGAGATTGATGAAAACAATTCCTATTACGGTATTACTGATGATAATGTCATGTATGCTCCTTTCGGAGGAACACCAGAGTCGCTATTTGAACCAGGAGTAATTTCTAACCCTCCATATAGTGGTGCTTCACTTGCTGTGACTCCTGATGGTACTCTTTTCGTAACCAGTGGTGATTCTATCATGAAATACTCAAATGGTCAGCTTACTACCTTCTACAATGAAGGCTCACCAAACAACATGGCTTATCATCCGGATGGTTATCTGGTTTTTGGAATGCAAAATGCTGATTTCACTTTCACATTGAAAAAAGCAACAATGGACGGAACAGTGACAGATATTGTGGCCAACATGCCTTGGGACGGAGGAACTTTGACTGTCAGAGGGAATGGAGATATTGTGGTGCCTGATCTAGAGAACAATTTGACTACCTATACCATTGACGGACAAGCTGGTCAACCAATCATCTTGGATATTGAATTATGGGATTATTCTGATGCAGGAGTAACCACACCTGGATTATACAGTTTCATCGATCTGGCATTTGACAAGGAGGATAATTTGTATGTGCTTTATACGGAAGCAGATGGGAATAGTAATTTGATTGACGTCCTTGTAAAGAATACGCCTGATGGAGTGACAGAATTATGGAGGTCAGAAGATGCTTACGAGGCTGTATCTCTTGCCATCGATGTGAATGGTGATCCTAGCATTGTGGCTTCTGGTTTCATTCAAATCATAAAGAAAAATAACTACATCTTGTATGGAGAGCCGGGAGCGGCCAATATTGGTAGCCATCCTGTAACACTACGTGCAGAAGATGGTACCACATTCACTGAGCAAACATTCACGATTGAGGTAGGGTATTACAATGATGCCCCAACTGATCTTGAAATCAGTGGAACTGCAATCGAAGAAAACAACGATGTAGAGACAAACCTATTTACATTCACCACGGTAGATCCTGATGCAGGCTATGATAGTTTCACATATGAGCTGGTGACTGGAGAAGGGGATAACAACAACAATGCATTCAAAATCCTGGATGATGGTTTACAGGCGATTGAGTCATTCGATTATGAAGTCGTTGGTGGTACACTTACTATTCGTGTGAAAACGACGGATGCGAAAGGAGAGACATTCGAAAAATCATTCGACATCTCAGTAAATGACGTCAATGATGTGCCTTCAGACATTCTGTTGAGCAACACTTCAGTTGATGAGGGACAGCTGCCGGGTGCTACAGTGGGGCAATTCACCACGGAAGATCAGGATTCAGACGTGCCATTTACTTATGCTTTGGTAGGAGCGTCAAACGATAATGATCTGTTTGTGATCGAAGGAAATATTTTGAAAACCAAGCAAGTACTGGATTATTCGGAATTTGCTTCTGTGACCATCAGAGTTTCCACCACAGATGATCAGGGTGCTTCATTTGAAAAGGACATTACAATTCAAATTAACGAGGTATCTAATAGCCTTCCGGTATTGACCAACGCACCGGCGGCTACTACCACGGTTGAGGAGGTTTACACCTATGAACCAATGACTTTCGACTTTGAGGGATCTACTGTATCCATTACTGCTACATTGCCGGATTGGTTACTCGAAAAAAGTGTGAGTGCTTCTATCAGTGAAGTGATTACTCCAAATGCATCCAGCAATCTGGAAATTGATGCAAATGGAAACATTTATACATTGGTTGAGGAAAACTACTCAGTGGTGAACATTGAGAAAATGGATGCCACCAGTGGAACGATTACTACATTGCTAACGGAGAATGCTAACTCCATTCCGTTTGTTGATGTGGATGAAAGTGGCAATGTTTTCTATGCCGACAATACAAGTTATGGTTCCTATCCAATATACCAACTGGGTGATGCTACGCCGATTCATTACGCAAGTGGCGACATAACTGCCGGTGGATATCACAGTGATGGATTCATTGTCTATGCGGAGACACAGGCTGATTATACTTATGACATGAAGAAGGTATCACTTGCTGATCAGTCGGTGACTACTTTGAAAGAGGACGTTGGTTATGTGGCGGTGTTTGATATTGGGGCGGATGGTAACATCCATTATTCTGGTAGCAATGTGATGTCTGCGATAGATATAGATGGTAATGTAGTTTCTTCGATTGTTTTGCAAACTCCGACTTCTAATGCGTCTGGATCATACCTCTATTACATCACTGATGTAGCTGTATATGATGATGGCATGGCCTATGTGATGTTTGGTGAGGCTGATGGACAGGGAGGATTGGCTGATGTACTTGTAAAAGTTACTCCTGGCGGAGAAGAAGAGCTTTGGAGAGGAACTCAGATTTATGAGGCCGGTAAGATCGCTGCTAATAGCGCTGAATCAGTGTACTTCCTCAGAGATGAAACAGCAAGCGGATCTAAAGGAGTTTGGAGTTATAAAGCCGGATATACTTATTATGAAGGTACACCTGCCGTGGAAGATGCAGGGAATTACACCCTTTCATTTACCCTCAATGACGGAACGGCTGACAATACCTTTGATTTTGACCTGACTGTTTATGGTAACAATGAAGTACCGACAGCAATTTCACTTTCACAGACTGATATTGATGAAAACGCGCCGTTATCAACTGTTATTGGAACACTTTCTGCCACAGATGCGGATGTAAATGATGAGCACGTATTCTCGCTTGTGAACGGTTTTGGAGACAATGCGAGTTTTGACATATCAGGAGATCAGTTGAGCACTGTGGAAGTATTCGATTATGAAACCAAATCTAGCTACAGCATCAAGGTACATGTGGATGATCAAAATGGTGGAATGTATGAAGAGGAGTTGACCATCATTGTAAATGACCGCAATGATGTTCCTACTGCAATTGTACTTTCTGCTATTGAGATTGATGAAAATGCAGCAGCTGGAACTCTAATAGGAACGCTTTCTGCCACAGATCAGGATGCCACCGACAGTCATACTTTTAGCCTGGTTGCCGGATTTGGAGATAATGCGAGTTTTGAGATATCTGGTGGTGATATCACCAATGTAGAAGCATTCGATTTTGAAATCAAATCGAGCTACAGTATCAAAGTGCTGGCAGATGATCAGAATGGCGGAACGTTCGAACAGGAACTTAACATCACGGTCAATGACGTGAACGATGCGCCATCCATGATTGCACTAACTGCCAATACCATCGATGAAAACGCAGATGTAGGAACATTGATTGGTTTAATCTCGGCTACAGATGAAGATGCTGCTGATAGTCATATTTTCAGTCTGATTGACGGATTCGGCGATAATGCAAGCTTTACAATTTCGGGTGTTGAAATCTCCAATGCCGAAGCATTCGATTTCGAAACCAAATCTAGCTACAGTATCAAAGTGCTGGCAGACGATCAGAATGGCGGAACGTTCGAACAAGAATTCACTATCTCAGTCAATGATGTGAACGATGCGCCTACCATGATAGCTCTATCTGCCAATACCATCGATGAAAACGCAGAAGCAGGAACAGTGATTGGTTCGCTCTCGGCTACCGATGAAGATGTTGCAGATAGCCATGTTTTCAGTCTTGTTGCTGGATTCGGCGATAATGCAAGCTTTACTATTTCGGGTAGTGAATTGAGCAATGCGGAAGTTTTCAACTACGAAACCAAGTCCAGCTATCGCATCAAGGTAATCGTTGATGATCAGAATGGAGGCTCGTTTGAGCAAGAGTTGACCATTACAATTAATAATGTCAATGATGCACCAACAGCCTTAGCGATCTCTTCTTCTTCAATCGATGAAAACGCTCCTGTGGGTACGCTGATAACTGCACTGTTTGTCAGAGATGATGATGCAGCGGATAGCCATACATTCAGCCTGGTTGCTGGATACGGAGACAATGCAAGCTTTGCCATCTCAGGTAATGAACTGAGTAATGCAGAAGTGTTTGATTTTGAAACCAAGTCAAGCTATCATATCAAATTGCTGGCAGATGATCAGAATGGCGGCACGTTGGAATCTGAACTAACTATCACAGTAGAGGATGTCAATGATGCACCACATGATATCATGCTTAGCAACAATCGTCTTGATGAAGATGCTGCCCCCGGGTCTTTGATTGGAACACTTTCTACAATAGATCAGGATGCGGGTGATACTCACACTTACGAGGTGCTGACTACTTTGATCATTGATGATATTGAAATCACGCCCGTTATGGCACAAGGAGCTGACTTGGTTACCGCAATACCTTTGGACTTTGAATACGTTCCTGAGTTGACCATTGAAGTGAAATCTACAGACCAGGATGGCTTGAGCTTCATTAAATCGTTCACACTATTTGCCAACGATGTGAATGAAGCTCCATATGAAATAGAGCTTTCTGCTACTTCTATTGATGAGAATTCAGTTATTGGAACGGTAATCGGTGTACTGACTGCATTAGATGATGATCTCAACGATAGCTTTACATATAGTCTTGTAGCAGGCTTTGGTGACAATGCAAGCTTTACGATTTCCGGTGATGAATTGACCAATGCAAAGGTGTTTGATTTTGAAGCCAAATCGAGCTACAGCATCAAAGTGCTTGCAGCAGACCAAGGTGGGTTGACTGTGGAGCAGGAGTTTACCATCACTGTCAATGATCTGGACGAAAGGTTGGACCAGACAATTACTTTCGAAGCATTAGCAGATAAAACTTTTGGTGACGCTATGTTCACCTTAAATGCCACTGTCACCAGTGGATTAGCTGTGACCTATACTTCATCAGATGTGTCAATTTTAACCATAGTCGGCTCTAATGCAACCATAATCGGAGCAGGAGAGGTCACCATCACTGCGAGTCAGCAAGGAAATGATGATTACTTCGAGGCGGAGGCAGTTTCGCAGCTATTGAAGATCAATAAAGCTTCTCAAACGATCACTTTCGATCTTATTGGAGATCAGCAATTGGGAGTTGCGCCAATTACACTTAGTGCAACAGCCAGCTCTGGATTGGCGATAAACTATGAAGTATCTGGTCCGGCAACTATCTCTGATAACTTGCTAACGATTACGGGCGATGGGGAAGTGGTAGTGACTGCTACTCAGTCTGGCAATGCTAATTACCTGGCTGCTGAGGCCGTAACCCAGACCTTCACAGTGACAGACCCTGCCAAGTCAGATCAGACGATCACTTTCGATTTACCATCATCTGTTTATGTGACAGATTCACCGGTGACATTGACTGCATCCAGTACTTCTGGTCTCGATGTATCTTTTGAGATCGTTGGTGGTGAAAGTTTGGTTTCGCTTTCTGGAGACCAGCTCACCTTGATGGGAGCAGGATCGGTAGAAATCAGGGCTTTCAATGATGGAAATGATGATTTCAATAAAGCAGAAGTTGTGATGACTCTTGAAATCAAACCTGTCTTTACTGTCTCTGGTGTGGTGACTGATGAAAACGGCGATGCATTCAGCGCAGGTTTGGTGGTTATCGTACTGAAAGGTACAACTACACCGACTACTACCACGCTGAATACAGATGGCTCTTATGAGTTCAGCGATTTGAAAGATGGAGTTTACTATTTGGGAGTTCAACCTACGGATGTGGCTTCCTATTACACTACGGCCTATGGTGACGTGATCACCTATCAGGATGCTACACCTATTACGCTGACAGAGGATGCCTCAGGTATTAATATTCAGATGGTGGCCAAGCCAACTGACAATGAACTGACAGGAGATGGAGTGATCACAGGAAGAGTGATCTCGTCGGAGGTTGGTTCTGGCAACAGAATTGTGATGGGAGCGATTCTGGAAGGAGATGCTATAGAAGGGGCGTCTATCTTCTTACAGCGCAAGGCTGATAGCAAGATCCTTACGGAAGTATTCTCTGATGCAAATGGTGATTTTAAGATCTCAGGTGTGCCAGTAGGGTCATTCAGTCTGATCATCAATATTCCTGGCATAGAGGGAGATATAGCCACAGACATCAATGTGACGGAGGATGAAGAAATCCTCATGACCGCTGCTGTGAGCGAAGATGGTATCTCATTTGAAACTGAAGTCGTAGAAATTCTGAGTATTGATGAGGCGATCTGGAGAGCATATCCTAACCCGGTAATTGACTATGTAGAGATAGAGGTCAATGAAGGAATGCAATCATTCAGCTGGGAGTTGATGGATATGAGAGGAGTCAGATTATCATCGGGAACTGTAGATGGTCAGAACCATGTGAAGATCGATATGAGTCAGTTGGGAAATGCTTTGTATTTCGTGCGAGTACAGGATGATCAAGGGCATTTCCGAATGTTCAAGATTCAGAAGTAAGCAGCAATGCGCGAGGTTTAAGAAGATACCTTTCATTAGTGGTTTGAATCACTGAGACAGTAGAGACAACAGGGCGAGAAAAGAACCTTTGGTTCTTTTCTCTGTGTTTACAATTTCTCTGAGGTTTCGAAATGAGTTATTGTTTAGGTCATCTGGCTTGACTCCAGTTAGAAAGAATTGATTGGAGAAATAGAGGTATTACAACATCCCATTGGGATATAGTAGATGGCGATCTACGTTAGTGAAAAGGGCAGCTTCGGCTGCCTTTTTTTTTGCGTTAAATTCCTTTCTCAATGAGTTTTTATGGTCATCATACGCTGTGCAGGACGGTTTCGGAGAGCCTCGGTAATGCCATGCGCTGTGCAGGGCGGTTTCGGAAAGCTCCGGTGAAGCCATGCAGAGCGCAGGACAGTTTCGGAGAGTCCCGATGGAGCCATGCGCTGTGCAGGACGGTTTCAGAGAGTCCCGGTGGAGCCATGCGGAACGTAGGGGACTTTCGTAGGCACCAACATGACCAAAGTGAGATGGATATTGATAGATATCCATTTATATAAGTACTTATGTTTGCATCTGAGCAGCAATTATCCATTAATTTGAATAATACAGTAAGAGTGAACCACCATACATTAAAAACAGGGTTTAGTGTAACCTTGGAAACATATGAAGGTTCATAAACCAATTCTAGGTGTTAAGCTGTGTAAAAAGTATCAATGATCAATTTTCGTTTAATAAGAAGTAATTTGAGATACTGATCAGATATATTTGAATATCTAATAACGCGCACAGTGCGCGTTGCGTTAATGTTACTTGCCATTACTGCATGACCGCAAAAGAGAAACAGAAAAACTTCATCAAGAACTACCTGAAACCAACTCTCAAACAGGCTGGCTATTCAACACAAGGACAAACCTGGTGGATGGCGGAGAACGAATTTTTTAAGATCATAAACCTCCAGAACTACTCTTGGAACAGTCAAGATTCAGTAGACTTTCGATTTAACATCGGGATTGGGCTAACTGCAACAATGAAAGACCCGGAAAAGAAAAAAGCAACTTACAACGACCTAACAGTTCATGTAACCGAACATTATCACCTTCCAAGGACCAGACAGAAACATCGTTTTCTGAACAACCAAGGTTACAGCATCACAACCTCGACTAACCTAGAAGACTTTACGAACGAACTGCAAAAAGACTTTGAACTTGGCATTATTCCAGCACTGAACGGGCTAACAACTCTTGAGGATTGCCTGAACTTCTACAAAGGTGCTGACTTCTGGTACGAACAACTGAAACGGCAACTCGCAGAACTAAAAGACGGCAAGTAACAGACGCTGATCGGGCATATGTCTTAGTGCTTTCTGGTAGGTTTCAGTGCAACTCGCCCGTGAATCTGCCGCTGAGAAATGGCATTACTTTCTACCAACTTCTGTGCGCAGGAGGTTTTGACTTGCGGAACGCAGTGCCATTTGGAACCGTTGTGAGCTTCGGCAGATTTCACTAGATTCGTGCTATTCACTAGCTGCGGCCGCATAGCTAGACGTTGGCGTCCATTCCAACCAATATTGCATATTATGAATCTTAACTGAGAAACGAACAAAACTCTTAAAATGAGAACCTTCCAATTAATTCTAATAATTTCAACTTTCCTTTTAACATCATGCGTTGATGAATCTGTTGACCTTAATGATATTGAAGGAACTTACGAAGGAACTTTTATACGAACCTCTCCTAACGCCAAATATGCACCCTCTCAAGTAACACTGATATTTTCGAATGGTCAATTTCAAGGAGCAAGCGAGACAACCAAGTATCCGGCAATATGTAGTGGAACCTATGAAATAAAGGGAACTAAGGTCGACTTTGCTAACTCATGTGTCTGGACAGCTGAATTCGACTGGTCATTGATTCTTTCAGGTGAATTCACAGCAGAACTAACATCTAACGAACTAACTCTCCAACGAAAAAATGGAAGTACTTGGGATTTGTACGAACTAAAACGCAAATAAAGACGGTCGCCAACAAGCGCTAGCACGAATGCGCCAACTGCCATTTTACAAGCTTCAGTGCGAACTTCACCATGAATCAGCCGCTGGTAAAGTTCAGTGCTTTCTACTGGGCGCATCTCGCAGGATTTTTCATCTTTCTTTGCGCAGTGGTTATCTGATACTTTGGAAGCACCGGGCAGATTCATTTGCCTTTGCCGGTGTTATCACCGGCAAACAAGATGCAATGAGCTAGTTGCATTACCACCAATGATGATCGAAGAGACTCAGTCAATTTCCCTCGGCAAAGAGTCAGCCCGTTAGATAAATTGGATTTACCGGGTTAGATTTGATGATGTGTTAGCAACATAGTGCTTGCAAGATGTTATCAGCAATGACTGCAAATGGGAAGAAACCTCCTCAAAGACCATAGAATTACGAATAACCTGAAAAGTCAATACTTTAGAGATACAACTTTTGACGGACTAACAGTCTTTGCAGGAAAAATCATCGACTGTGAATTCTTTAACATCCATTTCAAACATTGTCAACTGGGGAGCAACACAAAGTATTCTAACTGCATATTCAGGAACTGTAGAATAGAGGGAAAGTATAGTACTCTTGGTAATCCAACAACCTATATCAACTGTACTTTTGAAAACTGTAACTTCAAGGGTAATATGGTTTTTATGGGGGCTATATTCGAACATTGCCGATTTTCCGGAACATTTACCAACAACATATTTATAGACGAAAAACGCTGGTTTAAGAAGTGTTTTACATTCACCAATTGCGATTTAACGAACGCCAACTTTGTAAACTTGACAATTAATGGCGAACGAACTTTCAAAAACTGCAAACTACCTGACCAACAAAGCTGATAATAGGCCTTTAGCTTCACCACATTGAATTATTCCTTTTGCTTTTTTGCAGGTGTTATCACCGGCAAATGAGATGCCATGAGCTAGTTGCATTACTTCCAGAAATGATCGATAAGACTCAGTCAATTTACTTCACTTCTAGTGTACTTCACCAATAGACTATTTGACGTGAGATAATTAGTCCATTGGACACCAGTCCTATAAACAGGAAGGTTACATCCCCAATGTGACACAAGTCACCTTTTGCAATGGTCTTGTCGCTTAGCTTAGCTGAAAAAATGTGTTCATGAGAGGGGAAACTACCATGTATGTGATCGCCATCATTGTGTTGGCTCACTTTGTAATCGGGATCGGTTATCTGATGTATAAGCTTTCCAAACCTTCCAAAAAGAAATCAGATCAGGACTGATGATTCCAGGCGGTTATTTGTTTTACACGGCTGATTTTGGGTAGTTTTCAGGAATGGTCCAATACTTTTTTCGATAACCCTTATGAATAGTTCAAGAAAAATCTTCGCGCTCAGCTTTATCCTGATGTTTTTCATGCTGAGTTGTAGTCAGAACAAAACATCTCAATACTCGGAAAATGATGCATCTGCACATTGGCGAGGTATCAGAGCCGCATATCTTGGTGACTCTATGACGCAGCTACCCAGAGATAGCTCCAAAGTCTATTGGTATTATTTGCAGGGTTGGTTAGGCATCGAGCCGTTCGTCTATGGCATCAGCGGGCACCAGTGGGACGATATCTATGATCAGGCTGTACGGCTTCAGCAGGAGAGAAGGGATAGTGTGGATGCCATTTTCATTTTTGCCGGCACCAATGATTACAATCACAATGTTCCTTTGGGAACTTTCTATACCGAAACGATGAAAGAGACGAATCATTATGGCGAAATAGTCACCAGAAAGTTCCGAACCATGAACATCAGCGACTCCACGTTTTGTGGCAGAATTAACAAAGTCATGAGCTTTCTGAAAGATCATTTTCCAGAGCAGCAGATCATCATGATGACGCCACTGCACCGGGGCTTTGCCACTTTCAGCGATACGAATGTGCAGCCGGAAGAAAGCTACTGCAATGCTCAGGGCTTGTTTCTGGAATCTTATATCAACACATTGCGACAGGCAGCAGATGTGTGGTCAGTTCCTGTTATTGATTTGTATGCGAAAAGTGGTCTTTACCCATTATCTGATGCTCATACTCGGTATTTTAGAAATTCAGAGACAGATCGGTTGCACCTGAATGCTGAAGGTAATTTCCGGCTGGCCAAAACCATCCAATATCAACTGAATGCTTTGCCAGCAACATTTGTGAAGAAATGAAAATCAATCAAACCTCAAAACTCCAAACTGATGAATCCGATTATTGATGTTGCTCAATTAAAAGAAATAGGTTATTTAGCAAATCTAGTGATTGTAGATGCCAGAAGTTCAAAGGAAAAATACGATCAGAGTCATCTGTCAGGAGCGATTCACTTTGATCTGGATACACAGATGTCGGATATCAAAGATGATGTATCAAAAGGAGGGAGGCATCCGCTTCCAGAGGTTGGTGATTTCCTGAAGACATTGTCTGCTACCGGAATAAGCCCCCAAAATCATATAGTGATCTATGATGACATGGGTGGAGCGAATGCCGCTGCAAGGCTCTGGTGGATGCTAAGGGCGGTAGGGCATGAGCAGGTTCAAGTGCTGAATGGTGGCTATCAGACAGCAGTAGCGGAAGGAATAGCTTGTGATGCCCAAGAGGTGCAGTTGCCGTGGGCTTATGAGGTTTTTGAAGCTGAGGATTGGCTGGTTCCAATCGCATCGTTGGAAGAGGTGAAAGAAGTTTCAAAATCTGGAGGGCAATATATCATAGATGTAAGAGCTGCTGCTCGGTATCGCGGAGAAATAGAGCCAATCGATTTGGTGGCCGGGCATATTCCCAATGCTCACAACATTCCTCTTACCGAAAATCTAGATGAAGCTGGTCTGTTCAGATCGCCAGAAGCACTACGAGAGCTCTATCAGCCTTTACAGGATCGGTTTGGTCATGATCAGATCATTGTGCACTGTGGATCGGGTGTGACTGCCTGTCATACTTTGCTGGCCATGAACTATGCTGGGTATGATGTGTCCAAATTATATGTAGGCTCCTGGAGTGAATGGAGCAGACTGTACCTTCCAATGGCTACAGGTGCAGATTCAAATTCTCATATTTAGAGAGGTTTTATCAAAATGGTAATATTCAGTTTACAAAAACGGCGTTTATGCTGGTTTTAGGCTGTTTATAAGTTTTTTGCATGGTTTTTTCACTTAAAAAGTCAAATTGAAAAAGACTATGAAAAACGATAAGCAAAAATTACTCGGAATTATTTTTAAATCATCATTAGTAGCATTGAGTCTGGTCTTCCTGGTGGCATGCTCTAATACCAAAAAGGAGCAGTCAAGCACTGATGAGGCCATCTCAGAAATCTCCGAAAAAGTGAAAAGTGAGAAAAAAGACTTGAAGCTGGAATTGGAAGAAATGAAACTGGATGTGGAAACAAAGCTTGATAAACTAAACGATAAAATAGCCTCTGCGGACGATGCATCATCTACCAATCTGGAGAATTTGAAAGAAGACCTGGAAGATAAGCGAGATGACCTTGATCGTGCCGTTCGAAAATTAGACAATTCTACAGCTCAGTCATTTAATGATGCTAAGGAATTTGCGAATGACACCAAGGATGATGTTTCCAAGTCTATGAAAGACTTTGGAGAAAAGGTGAAAGGTATTTTCGAAAAATCATAATATACTGCGCAAACTTTAATGGTTAGGTTTGACAGGGCCGTCTTCTTATTAGGAGGCGGCTTTTTTCATTCATGCACCTGAATGATTTTTGCAGGACAGTTTTTGGCCGCTACTTGGTTTTGTTCCACTTCCATGTCGTGGATTTTGGCAGTGTAAATTCCTTTTTTTTCTGAGCTGCCAATGAGATTGCAGCGGCCATCTTTTGTAGATACTCTCCAACGCTCCGGCGCAGCTTCTACGCACGCATTGCAGCCAATGCACTTAATTCTATGAAAAATGATTCTTGGCATTAAGCATCTACGATTTTGTACAGCTTGTCCGAAGGACGAACTACTTCACCAACCGGCATGGAGAACGTATCACCTTTCTTTACTTCGTCCACTGCCTGATCATCCAGCCTTAACTCAGCTACGGTTGAATTGATTACTCCGGTAGTAGGTCCCGTGATGAGGATTTTGTCATCCTTATGCAGGTTCAGTGTTTCAAGCTGAAATTCCCCAACACCGATTTTCTTGAAATACTTAACCCCTCGGCCCAGGTAAATCTTCTTCTCTGTGGCTTTAGATCCGTAAGAGTCGTTCCATTCACCCATTTTCCTGCCGAGGTAATAACCATCCCAAAAGCCGCGATTGTAAACGGTCGCCAGTCGCTCCATCCAGTTTTCGATTTTCTCATCGCTGAAGGTTCCATCTGCTAATGAATCAACAGCTTCCCGGTAGCATTTTACTGTGGTGTCTACATAATCCGCTGACCGGCCTCTTCCTTCAATTTTCAGGATTTGTACTCCGGCTTCCACTACTTTGTCCAGAAAACCGATCGTGCACAGGTCTTTTGCAGACATGATGTATTCATTGTCAATTTCCAGCTCATGTCCCTCTTCTTTATCGATAACGATGTATTCCTTTCGGCAATTCTGAATGCAAGCACCCCGATTGGCCGAAGAGTTGTGTGAGTGCAGGCTGAGATAGCACTTACCAGAAACAGCCATACAAAGCGCACCGTGAGCGAACACTTCAATTCTGATCAATTCTCCAGATGGACCGGTGATATTTTGTCGCTCGATTTCTCTGGTAATATGAGCTACCTGTCTCAGACTTAGTTCTCTGGAAAGCACCATCACATCAGCATAGTCAGCATAGAACTCTACCGTTTCTATGTTGGTGACGTTTGATTGAGTGGAAATATGCACCGGCATGCCAATCTTACGGCAATAGCTCATCGCCGCATGATCCGAGGCAATGATGGCGGAAACGCCATGCTCTTTAGCAGCATCTACTAGCGTTTTCATCAAGCGAATATCATGGTCGTAAAGCACCGTGTTGAGCGTGAGGTAAGCTTTCACATTTTTGGCACTGCAGCGTTCCACAATCTCTTTCAGGTCTTCTGTGGTGAAATTGATCGAACTGCGAGCTCTCATGTTCAGCTGCTCTACTCCGAAATACACAGAGTTACAGCCAGCATTGATAGCTGCAGCCAATGATTCGAATGAGCCCACAGGAGCCATGATTTCCACTTGTTGATTTTTTGGGTCAGTCATCTTTGTGTGCGATTTCCAATTTTCCGCAAAGATCGGGTTTTTTAGAAAAGATTACAATGGGCTTACTGATGTGTTGATTCGCATGGATGGAATCTGTGCAAGCAAGACTTAAATTTTCTTTTGTGAACGAACAGTCCCACTACTTCCTGTTCAAATTGATTAGCACGGCACTAAATAAAATGATGGCCATCCCTATGATTTGCTGTAAAGTAATCACCTCGTCAGCAATCATCCAGCCAAGAAGTACCGCCACAATTGGATTGATATAAGCATAGGTGCCCACAATGGCAGACGGGAGATTTTTGAGTAAGAATGTATATGCTATGAAGGCTCCAACATTACTTACCAGTGAAAGATACAGCACAGCCATCCAGGACTTAGTAGCAACTTCAGCCGGTTCTAACCTGGGGAACTCACCCAGCACACCACTAATCACAAAGCAAAGCAAAGCACCGGATAATAATTGCCAACCAAGGCTTTGGCTGATGGTGGCATAAGCAGGTTTGGAGCGATTGTATAAAGTGCCAGAAACCCAGAACACTCCACCGATAATCACGGCCAGAGAAGCGATCACATTCATTTTAATTGTTTCTGCTGGTAATTCGGCGGTCAGTTGATCATTGAATAGCACCAGGATTCCCCCAAAACCCAGCACTAATCCAACCAATATGAGCTTGTTGTTGAAATAATAGCTCCAATTGGATCTATCAATTATGACAAACCAAATCGGCAAAGTGGCAATAAGAATAGAGGCAAAACCCGACGCGATGTATTGCTCCGACCAAATCAATAACCCCTGCCCACCTGTAAGGATGACAAAGCCAAGGATTGTGTTTTTAATGATTGATTTTTTGTTTGGAAGTCCTTCTCCTGAGATGATACTATAGCCCAGCAAAGCCACAGCAGCGATGATAAACCTCAGACCTGCCATGAAGAATGGAGGAAAGCTTTCTAGCCCGATTGCAATGGCCAAATAAGTGGTACCCCAAACTATGTAGAGCATCATGAAGGATACTATGATCCAGAACTGAAAAGAAAAGCCTTTTTGCATTTAGGTTATTGAAGCATCTCGAAACGCGAAGATGCTCACGATTGTCTTAAGTCCGAAACATAAAATAAACTCAATTTCAATTATTTGTGAGTAAAACTTTCTTTTCAATTGTTGCCATAATCCATTTAGAGCTTGGCAACATCTTTAGGTTATTTAACTGTGTAGCAAATACACAATTAATGAATTTTTAAGTAAATTCATCAATCCTTGAAAAAACCTAAAATTGATAAGCAAAATGAATAGCTCAAGAAGAAAATTCATAACCAATGTAAGTATGCTGGCAGCCGCATCATTTACTGTTCCATCCTTTGGAAGTGCATTTGCAGACAAGAAATTGAAAGTAGCCATGGTTGGAACCGGAGTGCGCGGGATTAGTTTTTGGGGTAAGCGATTAGTAGAAAAATATGGTGATATTCTTGAGTTTGTGGGTCTATGTGATATCAACCCCGGCCGGCTGGCATATGCCAAGTCTTACATGGGTGTAAGCTGTAAGACCTATCTGGATTTTGAAGAAATGGTTCGCAAAAATGAACCGGATCTGATAATAGTCACCACGAAAGATTCTACGCATCATGAGTTTATCATTAAAGGCTTGGAAATGGGATGTGATGTGCTCACAGAAAAACCATTGACTACTGATGAAGACAAGTGTCAGGAAATTCTGGATGCCGAATTGAAGTCTAATAAAAACCTGATTGTTGGGTTTAATTATCGCTGGAGTCCTTATGCCACCAAAATTAAAGAGTTGCTGATGAATGATACCATAGGCCAGGTGACTTCTGTGGAGTTTAGCTGGTACCTGAATACTTACCACGGGGCATCTTACTTTAGAAGATGGCATGGTCAGCGGGAGTCTAGTGGTTCGCTTTGGGTGCACAAATCCACTCATCATTTTGACTTACTTAACTGGTGGCTGGACTCAGATCCGGAAGAAGTTTTCGCTTATGGTGATTTGGAACATTATGGAAGCAATGGGCCATTCCGCGGCGAAAACTGCAGAACATGTCCGCATAAAAAGGAATGCGAATTTCATTGGGATATTACCGAGAGTGATCACCTGACCAATTTGTATGTGAAAAATGAACAGTACGATGGGTATATCCGGGATAATTGCTTATTCCGAGATGAGATCAATATTTATGATAAAATGTCTGCTCAGGTGAAGTATAAAAACAACGTAGTGCTCAATTATCATTTGACTACTTATTCACCTTTCGAAGGTTGGCGTGTGGGCTTCAATGGCACCAAGGGTAGGATAGAAGCCTGGTTGGATTTGCCACATATCGGCAGAGGTGATGTGGATCAGGCAGAAATGCACAAACTGGAAATGGACCAGGGCACAGGAGAAGTGAACCTAGAGCCAATTATCGTACACAAACTTTGGGATGATCATGAAACCATTCGAGTGCCGATGACTCGTAAAGGACATGGCGGTGGAGATGCGAAATTGCATGCCAAGATTTTTGAAAATCCGAATGGGAAAGATCCGTTTGAAAGGGCAGCAGGTGTAAGAGACGGAGCAATGTCTATCTTAATAGGAGTAGCCGCCAGGAAAAGTATTGAACTGGGAGAAACTATAAAAATTGCGAGTCTCACTCATCTTCAACCACGAGAAAAAAGACTATTAGAATAGTCCGACTAACTTTGGGGCCAATTCATATCACATGGCACTAAAGGACATCCACGGAAAGGCAATCAGAGATTATTACAGAGGTGATGAAAATACGACCTTAATTCTTCATAATTCTTATGGAGAACCCGAGGAAATGCCTGTGGAAGTGTTTTTTCGTGAAGAGGAAGACTTATCAGTACTTGAGCATCTGGCACTGATAGAATGTAAAGGAACAGTCTTGGATCTGGGAGCAGGAGCAGGTGTTCATTCATTGATTCTGCAGTCCCGTGGTTTTGATGTGGTGGCTTTGGAAAATTCCCCTGCCTGTGTGGAAGTCATGAAACAATCCGGAGTAAATAAGCCGGTACTACAGGATTACAGGTTGCACAGCACCAAATATGATACTATTCTGGTACTGATGAATGGAGTAGGGCTTGCCGGTACGCTCAAAGGTTTGCCTGAGATGATTGCCCGGTGCTTATCCATGCTCAATGAAGATGGTCAAGTCTTAATCGATAGTTCGGATATCAGCTATTTATATGAAGATGGATTATCCAGGCCGCAGGGTTATTACGGTGAGGTGCAGTACCAATACGAATACAAACAGCAAAAAGGAGAGTGGTTTGATTGGGTGTATGTGGATCAGGAGACTTTAATGGTCATTTGTAATGATCTGGGTGTCAGCTGTGAGATTCTCCATACGGATGAGACAGATCAGTATCTAGCTTGTATTTCAAAATAAATAGGATTTCGGTTTTTGATTTTGATAATTTCAGAGGTTTTAATTCATAATTTGAAATGAAAGTGTGATTTTGTTGAAAAATGCATTCTCTTTGCAGGCTTAATTTTCAAAGTTTCTCTTTTGGGTCACACGCCCAAAATCAATCAACTACATTTCATGAAGAAGTATTTTAACCTTTTTGATCTCAAACAAAAAGTCAATTATAAAACTGAAGTAT
Organism: Bacteroidia bacterium; assembly: GCA_030425425.1. Lineage (GTDB taxonomy): Bacteria > Bacteroidota > Bacteroidia > Cytophagales > Cyclobacteriaceae > Marinoscillum. Next base: position 56,048 of record JAUIAO010000038.1, read on the forward strand.
TATCGGGACTTACGGTGGCTTTGGCATTGGTGCCAGAGGCCGTTGCTTTCGCTTTGATTGCTGGATTATCACCACTGACTGGATTATATGCGGCTTTCATGATGGGACTGGTTACATCAATACTTGGTGGTCGCCCGGGAATGATCTCAGGAGCTACGGGAGCTGTGGCGGTGGTGATTGTCGCTTTGGCTAAATCTCACGGAGTGGAGTACATCTTTGCTACGGTAGTTTTGGCTGGTATCATACAGGTATTAGCTGGTGTGCTCAGATTGGGTAAGTTGATGCGAATGGTTCCGCACCCTGTGATTTTCGGTTTCGTCAATGGGTTGGCGATAGTGATTTTTATGGCTCAGCTGGATCATTTCAAAGATGCTTCGGGCACTTGGATGGAAACTGGCAAATTAGTCATGATGATTGGTTTGGTGCTTTTAACTATGCTGATTATCTGGGGTCTGCCTAAGCTTACTAAAGCCGTGCCATCATCTCTTGCGGCTATTTTGGCGATTTTTGGTGTGGTGGTAGCTTTTGGTATCGACACCAAAACTGTAGGCGATATCGCTTCTATTTCGGGTGGTTTTCCACCGTTTCATATTCCAGCTATACCATTCACTTGGGAGACTCTAACCATCATTTTCCCATACGCGGCGATTGTTGCTGGTGTAGGGTTGATAGAGAGTTTGCTTACATTGAATATAGTAGATGAGATCACTGAAAGTCACGGTAGGAGTAATAAAGAAGCCGCTGCACAGGGAGTAGCTAATATCCTATCCGGTCTATTTTCAGGAATGGGTGGCTGTGCGATGATTGGTCAGAGTTTGATCAATATCAGCAATGGTGCCAGAGCACGCCTTTCCGGTATTGTAGCATCGTTGTTATTACTTTCTTTTATCATGTTTGGTGCTCCACTGATAGAGCGTGTTCCAATAGCAGCATTAGCAGGGTTGATGTTCATGGTGGCGATAGGTACTTTCGAATGGGCGAGTTTGCGGACCTTTACACGTATGCCAAAGAGTGATATTTTCGTGATGGTGATGGTGACTTTGGTGACTATCTTCCTTCATAATCTTGCTTTGGCTGTGGTAGTTGGGGTGATTATCTCAGCATTGGTATTTGCGTGGGACAATGCCAAAAGAATCCGTGCGCGCAAATACACAGACGATGATGGAGTGAAGCATTATGAGATTTATGGTCCTCTATTTTTTGGATCTATATCGGCTTTCAACTCAAAGTTTGATGTGCAGGGAGATCCTGAGGAAGTGATCATTGATTTCCAGGAAAGTAGAATCGTAGATATGTCTGCTATCGAAGCTGTGAATAAAATCACTGAGCGCTATATGAAAGTTGGGAAGAAGCTGCATCTAAAACACCTGAGTCCTGACTGTCAGGAGCTTTTGAAAAATGCTGATAAGCTCATAGATGTGAATGTATTAGAAGATCCTACTTATAGAGTGGCGTTGGATAGGTTTTAGATATTTTGCACATCTGAATATGCATATAGCAAGTTATGTGCACATATAGATGTGCATATTTTTTTATATTTGCACAATTGAATGTGTAAAATGGAAAATCTAATTCATGTATCTGATCAATTAATAGCAGGTGTAACACTCAAATATTCCAGATATTTATCAAATCAGATCAACTGGGATAATCGATTAATAGGAATTAAGGGCGCAAGAGGGACCGGCAAGACCACATTGGTACTTCAATGGCTCAAAAAGGAAGGACTGCCTTCTCACAAACGGGTATATTTTTCATTGGATGAGTTGTATTTTACTCAGAATGACTTGATGGATACCATCAATGAGTTTTATCAAAACGGAGGGAAGATAGTCGTCTTAGATGAGGTTCATAAATACCCGGGATGGTCAATGGTTATCAAAAACCTTTATGATCGGTATCAGGATCTGAAAATCATTTTTACAGGGTCGTCAATAATAGACATCAGTAGGCAAGAGAGCGATTTGAGTAGGAGATCATTGATGTATGAGTTAAAAGGACTTTCATTCAGGGAGTTTCTGAGTTTTGAGCATGACCTAAACTATGATCCGTTTTCGCTTCAGAAAATACTAAATCAGTCGGACAATATTCGTGAGGTTTTTCCCAATGACTTTAGGCCTTATGAGTATTTTGACGAGTATCTTCGATTTGGGTATTATCCATTTTATCAAGAAGATAGAGTTGGTCATTATCAGCGAATCAATCAGCTCATCAGAACCATAGTCGAGTATGATATGGCAGAGATCAAAGGGTTTGATATCAGACAAGCCAAAAAAATGCTGCAATTATTGGCCATCATTTCGAAGCAAGTGCCATTTAAACCAAATTTGAAATCGCTGGCAGAAAAATCAGGAATTCATCGTAATTCCATTTCTAATTATCTGATCTATTTGGAAGAAGCCAGATTGATCAGTTTGAGATATCAGGAGGGGATTAGTATAGCGGGATTACAAAAACCTGAGAAGATATTTCTGGATAATACTACCATTCTTAATGCATTGTCTAGAGCGAATCCAGACAAAGGAGCAATGAGAGAAGTGTTTTTTAATAATCAGCTTTCAGTAGTACATCGGGTGAATCATGGTAAACATGTGGATTTTGTTGTTGATGAAGAATTGTATTTCGAGGTTGGAGGAAAAAATAAAGGGAATTCGCAGCTGCCTACTGGCGAAAAAGCATGGGTAGTCAAAGATCAGTTAGAATACCCTGTGGGTAAATCATTACCTCTATGGCTTTTTGGTTTTCTATATTGACCTATTTTTACAAAATGAAAAAACTCCTACTTACCCTCCAGTTGAGCTTCTGTGTCATGATAGTTTTAGCTCAGGACACCACAGCCGTTCAGGAGCCTACATTGACCAGCAAGCTTCAATTTTATGGTTTGACCATAGCAGGTTTGATTTTTTTATTTTTGGCTTATCGACAGAGCAAGTGGGCTAAGAAGAAGTAATTTCATTTTTTAGTTTACTTAAATACTATGGATTGAAAATCCATAGGTTCATTCCGACTAAAAGTCGGTGGCATGGCTAAAGCCTCATTCTAATATAAATTTATCAGGACCATTCGGTTCTGAGCCGTGATGATCCAGATAATTGTCTACCATTTCTTGAGTAAGGGTTCCTGTACTCCAAGCACCATATCCTATTGACCAAAAATGCTTCCCCCAATACCGCTTATGCAAAT
>JAUIAO010000039.1 GCA_030425425.1 Bacteroidia bacterium
GACTACTATCGACATGTCTTTAGAGAAACCGCCCAGTACGAGAGTACGCTGGGTGGTGTGAGAGGACAACAAAGATAGGTTTGATCACCTATCTTTGTTTCCTACTCGATTTGAATAGCTGCTGAAAAACCGAAATCAAGAGTATAAAAACAACTACACTACCCAGAGTTTTTAATAGAAAGTAATTCCAGGCACGGCGATCCATATTGTTGAAGGATTGCCAGTTCTGAATATACTTGATCAATGGATGGGTAGCTTTGCGGTTTTTATACAATATCATATCGGCGTACGGTGTTTTGAATAACTTCAGCTAATGTATGACGAGCATTAATTACAATCTTGCCAATCCGGTTCATGATCCTGCCAAATTGGATTAGTACAATTTTTTGTTCTTTTAGTCTAATAAGAAAACTTGGTTTGTAACAATTTGTGCAAAAAAAAATGGCTACCATTTCTGGTAGCCACCTTCAGTTGATTATTGTCAATAATTATATGTGGATCACTTCATCATAAGCTGCAGCAGCGGCTTCCATCACGGCTTCACTCATAGTTGGGTGAGGGTGTACGGACTTGATGATTTCATGACCAGTAGTTTCCAATTTTCTGGCTACTACAGCTTCTGCTATCATTTCAGTTACATTAGCACCAATCATGTGACAGCCCAACCATTCTCCATATTTAGCGTCAAAGATCACTTTTACAAAACCATCTTTGTGACCTGCTGCACTTGCTTTTCCAGAAGCAGAGAATGGGAATTTTCCAACTTTAATTTCATAGCCAGCATCTTTTGCCTGCTTCTCTGTCATACCAACAGAAGCAACTTCAGGAGAACAATAAGTACAACCAGGGATATTCCCATAATCCAGAGGATGAGGGTTTTCACCGGCAATTTTCTCTACACAGATGATTCCCTCTGCGGAAGCTACGTGCGCCAAAGCAGGGCCATGAACGATATCACCAATAGCATAAACACCAGCCACATTGGTCTTGTAATAGTCATCTACCAGTACTTTACCTCTTTCAGTCTTCACACCTACTTCTTCCAGACCAATTCCTTCCAGATTAGTAGCTACACCTACAGCGGATAGTACGATATCGCACTCCAGCTTTTCTTCACCCTTTTTGGTTTTTACTGTAACAGTACAGCCTTTGCCCTTGGTGTCTACATTGGTTACTTCACTGCTGGTCATGATGCTCACACCTGCTTTCTTGAAGCTTCTCTCCAATGCTTTGCTCACTTCCTCATCTTCTACCGGAACTACTCTATCCATGAATTCTACGATTGTTACCTCTGTTCCGATAGAGTTGTAGAAATGTGCAAACTCTACTCCAATCGCGCCAGAGCCTACCACAATCATTTTCTTAGGCTGCTTTTCCAAAACCATGGCTTGTCTGTAGCCAATGATCTTTTTACCATCTATAGGCATTGAAGGCAATTCCCTTGATCTACCTCCAGTGGCCAATATGATGTTTTCTGCATCGTATACCGTCTTCTTTCCAGCTTCGTCTGTGACTTCTACTTTCTTACCTGTTTTGATTTTACCGAAACCGTTTATTACCTCGATTTTATTCTTTTTGAAAAGAAACTGGATGCCCTTGCTCATGCCAGCAGCCACATCACGGCTTCTTTTGATCACTCCACCAAAATCCAAAGAGGCATCTTTGACATCAATTCCATAGTCTTTTGAATGATTGATATAATCGAAAACCTGAGCACTTTTCAATAAGGCTTTAGTTGGGATACAACCCCAGTTGAGGCAGATTCCTCCCAATTCGGCTTTCTCTACCACTGCTACTTTCATACCCAATTGAGATGCACGAATAGCTGCTACATATCCACCAGGTCCACTTCCTATTACAATCAAATCATATTTTGATGCCATATTTCCTAATTAAATTTTGTTCTAGTTCGGCAAATTTAAGACTAAAGCCGAAAATGTTAAGAGTTTTACAATCGATATCAACACATCGATCAAGGTTTTTATGGAATATTCTCATTTAAAATCACTTCTTTGAAAAGACAACATTAGATTTAACTTTGACCTCCGAAAAGAATCCAAACAAATTCGACCTTATGAAATTACTCGAAGGAAAAAATGCGCTCATCACAGGTGCCTCCAAAGGTATCGGTAGATCTATAGCGTTGAAATATGCCGAAAATGGTGCCAATGTAGCTTTCACATATCTATCTAGTGTAGAAAAAGGAGAAGCACTCGTAGCAGAACTTGAAGCTTTTGGTGTGAAAGCCAAGGGATACAGGTCTGACGCCTCAGATTTTGATGCAGCTCAGCAGTTGATTACCGACATGGTGTCAGAATTTGGCTCCCTTGATATTTTGATTAACAATGCCGGGATAACAAGAGATAATCTCTTAATGAGAATGACAGAGGAGCACTGGGATGAGATCATGAATATCAACCTGAAGTCTTGCTTCAACACTGTGAAAGCTTCATCCAGAACCATGATGAAGCAGAGAGCCGGATCGATTATCAACATGTCATCTGTAGTAGGTGTAAAAGGTAATCCGGGACAGGCTAATTACGCTGCTTCTAAAGCTGGAATCATAGGTTTTTCAAAGTCTATAGCTTTAGAATTAGGATCTAGAAACATACGCTGCAATGCCATTGCACCGGGATTCATCGAGACAGAAATGACGGACGTCTTAGATGAAAAAACTGTGCAATCCTGGAGAGATGCCATTCCGCTGAAAAGAGGTGGCCAACCTGAAGATGTTGCTGATGCTTGCGTATTCCTGGGTTCTGATATGAGTACATACATTACAGGCCAGGTAATACAGGTAGATGGCGGAATGCTTACCTAATTAGAAAAATCAATTTCATGCCGTCTGATTCTCAGGCGGCCATCAACTCTCTATGGACAAAAGCTGGTATTCATTAGATGTTTCATCAGGCTGGATAGTGGTCGCATTGCTGGTGGCTATTGGCCTGTCACTACTTTTATATAGCAAGAAAAATGTGCCCTGGCACAGGTCGGCGAATGTCCTGATGGGATTCCTCCGATTTCTTGGTATTTCTTTGATTATCATTCTCCTGCTTAACCCCATTTTAGAGCTGTACATCAATACTGAGGAAACTCCAAAAGTGGTTTTGCTTATTGATAATTCCGAATCAGTAATTACCAGAATTCCTGAAGCTGAAACCAGAAAAAGCATCGATCTGATCCGTGAAGGTATCGCGTCAAATTATGATTTGTCGCTATTTACGCTGAGCGACGGAATCACTGATAGTCTCTCATTTGATTCAAAAACGACAGACCTGAGCGAAGCATTGAGAAGTGTCTCTAATATTTATGATGGTCAAAATGTAGGGGCTGTAATTGTCTGCTCTGATGGAATTATCAACAAAGGGCAGTCACCAGAATATCTCACTTTTGATTTTCCTGTCTACACGGTAGGATTGGGTGACACTATAGCACCAAAGGATGTGGCCATCAAGAGCGTAATTGGTAATAAGGTAGCCTATCAAGGCAATCAATTTCCAGTGAATGTTACTGTCAGTCAGAAGGGCTACGATAATGAAGAACTAAAAGTGAAGGTGCTGGAAAATCGAAAATTATTGGAGGAAAAAATAGTTACAGCAACCAATAATATTATTAAAGCCGACTTCCTTTTAAATGCAGATGAACCGGGATTGAGAAGGCTGGAAATTGCAGTGAGTAACCTTCAAGGCGAATCTACATTGGCCAATAATTCACAGCAATTGTATATTGACGTGATCGAGGGTAAGGATAATATCCTGATTTTAGCACCAGCTCCACATCCTGATATCAAGGCAATAAGAAGTGTATTGAGTCAAACATCCAATTATGAAACGACGCTTTTTATTCCAGGTATTCACACACCACCTGCCATTAAAAAATTTGATGCCATCATTGAACTTGAAGCTTTTTCAGGGGTCAATTACGGTGCATTCGAAAGCACAGGACATTGGTATATACTTGGGTCTAAAACCAGAAAAAATCAGCTTTCGAGCCTTGCCAATATTTTGAATATTAATCAAAAAGGCAATAAGACCGATTTGGTCAAAGGAAATTACAATCCAAATTTCACCAAATTCAAACTGGATAATGATCTGGTGAACAGGTTTGATAATTATCCGCCGGTAAGGGTGCCATTTGGAGATTATAATCTGTCTGCTACTGCTGAGGCCTTGATTTATCAGAAAATAGGTAGTGTCACCACGGAGAGACCACTGTTGGCCTTTTATGATAATGGGACAGAGAAGTCCGCAATCCTTATAGGGTCGGGGATCTGGCAGTGGAAACTGCAAGAGCAGGGGAGAGAAGAGAATAGTCAGCTTTTCGATGCAATCGTACAAAAAACAGTACAATTCCTGAGTATAAAGGCGAATAAGGACAGATTTATTGCTCGGCCAAGAGCCTCCAATTATCAGGTGGGTGATCGGGTATATATTGACACAGAAGTATACAATGATTTATACGAAAGGGCTTATGGAAATAAAATCACACTGAGCATCAGCAATGAGCAGAACCAAACGACAAGTTATGAATTGATTGATAGCGAGGTGAATAGTAGCTTCAATCTTGGTTCTTTAGCGGCTGGCATCTATCAATTCAGGGCGCAAACAACCCTCGACCAAAAGAATTTTTCGGAAACAGGCTCATTCGTGGTTCGGGATATTCAAATGGAACAGATCAATCTCACGGCGAATCACCAAAGACTAAAATCCCTGTCTTCAAATACTGGAGGAAAATTCTATACAGCAGCACAAGCAGATGATTTGATCAATGATCTGGACCAAAATGATTATAGCAATGTGATCCATACTTCCATTCAGGATTTTCCGCTGATCAATACCTGGTGGATTATATTCCTGATTGTTGCACTTTTTACCATTGAATGGTTCTTGAGAAAGTATTTGGGAGCGTATTAAAAATGAACCCGGAACATGACTATTCCGGGCTCTCCATTTACATCGTTATTTGTTTTTTTGATCTATCAGCTTCTTTAGCCCATAGAGGCCTCCTGCTGCTAGCAGCAAAGAGAGGCCTCCGTCGATGGGCGTAGCTGGTGGACCACCTGGTCCTTGTGCTATCGCTGGAATCACAAACAGCACCGCTATTAGAATCAAGGTTGATTTTGGATATATCGTTTTCATGATTTCATATTATTAATTGAGAATGATTTTATGAGTTTGGTTTTCACCTATGATGAGATAAATGCCAGCCGGCTGTGCATTCAGATCTATGGTTCCTGTAGCATTTATCAGCTCTCTGGCAACTTCAACTCCTGATAAGTTCAACACTCGATACAACGCCTGACCTTCTTGTGCTGAGCGAGTAATATGGACTGCCTTCTCGTTCTCATAAACTTTGATTTTTTGCTTAGGTGTCTTGAGTATGGTGGCGGCAGTGCTTACCAACGAAAACCTATCCAAAAACTGCCCTGCTGATGAGCTAAATGCATAAGTTTCATCTGACAAATCAATTGTTTTGTTAAGCTTGGCATCATGTAAAAACAAGGTAGTGCCGTTGAATTCTGTAAGGTTAAAATCCAACACATACATTCCAGCTTCTTTCACATTCAGCCCGATGAGAATCTTTTCAAACTGAGGAGATGCCCCCTGGATGGCCAGAAACTGATCTTTTTTCTGTGTGAAAATCATGTTGTCCGCCTTAGGGTCAAATACTGGTGCATCATATAATCGATTGATCTGCTGATCATCCGCACCCGAAACAAAACCTATCACTGTTTGCTTGAACAATCCGTGATCATTGGTCAGGTTCAGACGGAGAATAGCGTATTCATCTGCGGTTCTGTAGAAATGATCGTCCTCATTATCGCCAATCACACGCATGTCTTCTGTAAAGGCAACACTCGTGGTTAAGCCTGTACCATTCATTTTTACAAAGAAACCCTGCATAGCACCCACATGATTATTGTATCGGTTTTGATTTCCTGCCTGGCTGGTCTGGGTATATGATAGGCCATTTACAATCAGGTAATCCGCATTGCTACCACGCTGAGTTTGAGAATTGTTATCATCCCAGATGTAAAGCGCACCATTGATATTGGTGTTTTCTGTCAAAAATTCTGTCACATTAATAGCTGCCGGGTATGGATTGGAAAGCAAATTCCATCCTTCATACGCAGCATCTACATCATCAGTCAATGAAGTTGTAGCGTTGATTGTTCCATCGTTTGGTCTACCGGTAAAACTAATCACCTGTTGAAACGCCTGTGCATATCCTTGCCCCGGTATCAAGGTGGCTGTCAAAGCACTTTCCCATCTATTCAGACCATCATTGGTGCCGTATGCTACTGATTCATCATAGGCATACACTGGATTTCCCAACAATGCTCCGGTAATGGTTGGATCCATTTCCATTGGTGAACCTACAAAACTGTATTTACCATCTGCGTATCGGGTGTTTCGCTTAATGGTGATATTGTCTTTAATTGTATTCCCATTATAAGTGAGCAATGAAGCACCCGATTCGACAATAACCGATCCTTCATTGGTCAAGTCTCCATGTACATCCAGTGTGTTTCCAGCTGTCACACTGAGTATTACAGAGCTATTTACAACAAGATTATTACAGGTAAGGCTTCCGGTATATGTTGCAGCTATCACTACATCATCTGTGGCTGAGGGTCCGATTTCATTGCTCCAGCTACCATCCCAAACTATCGCTTCATTGGTCACATCGATAATGGTGATCAAAAATGATTTCGAATAGATACCTCCATTACCATCAGAGACTTGTACTCTTACTGAATATGACGACTTTGTTTCATAATCAAATACTTCAGTTGTCACCAATTCGTCCCCTGAAATATCAAAATAACCATTATCCAAGTCTCCGTCCCCACTAATCAAGGAGTAGGTATGTGTATCGGTAGCATCAGCATCGGTGGCAGACAAAGTGCCGATTACATCACCTGCCGAATTATTCTCCTCAATAGAAGCAGCAGAAAGCGAAATATCAGTTGGCGCACTATTTGCATTAATACTAACAGTCCAATTCTGAGTATTTCCAGCCTCAGCAGTCACAGTATAGGTCACATCATTGGTGAAATCCTGAGATACTCCAGAGTTCGGGTCTATGGATGCGCCAGCAAAAATGGTGAACGTAGGAACTATACTGGTGATATCTCCAATTTCATCAATTGCAGCTGTAATGGTGTGGCTATCAGCATCAATTACAATATCTCCTTTCTGGTTAGGAATAGAAAAATCGAAAATATCGGTTATGATATTATCCGATTCATGAGCCCCTTTTGAAGGAGCTACGGTACTTCTGGGTGAGCCAGAAATATCAGTTGATAGGTAAAACGAAGTACTCCTTAGTTCTGGGTTAGAAAGTGAAGCACCACTAATTGTAGCATCACCGTTTGCCAGATTAGAAAACATCGCTTCGACATTCGTTGAATTAGGCATGAGTGTATTCAAACCTGCCAGATCATCTTTGTAGCCTGCTGCACCATTTTTAAGCAAGTGAGAAGTGCTTGCCGCATCGTCACTCACCCACAAGTTATTGTAATCAGCTGAGCTATTGGTTTGTCCATTGTAAAACAACAAACCAGTCTTAATCCATCCATCAGACGAATACGATCTTCCTATATGAACAAGATTATTTTGAATATCAAGTGCTATTGATGAAGAGGTCTTCTGAGTATAGATTCCATACAATTCACCTGGAGTCCCAGTTCCGGTTTCAGCACCCGTCAGAACTACTGTATTGTGCCTTATTTCAGATGGAAAAGAATTTACATTTACTCTGATTCCCAAGAAATTATCAGCCCTCCCGATGATCACATTATTATTGATAATCATGGATCCACCTGAAAGAATCCCAAGCATGCTTTTTGCGTCAGCGGCTTCTGGATCCATTCTGATGATGTTTCCCGTAGCTGAGCAGCCATCTAGTCTTGACCATCTAACGTATATTCCTGCCAAATCTGCTGTATTTTGTGAGTTTTTGAATATGATTTCATTGTTCGAAAAGTGATAACCAGATTGGTTGTTGTTGGTATTTGTCGAAGTATAAATACCGTATTGAGTGGCCTCAATAATGGAATTTTTCACCTGACCATTTCCATAAGCCGTAATATCGATCACCGCAGTAGTCACACCTTCTACAGATTGGAATTTAAAAACTCTATCCCCGGTGGCAGGATCCGCACCGTCGATAATGAATCCTTTACTGGTATAGAAATCCACAATATTTGCTCCCGAGGTATTGGTAAATGTGATGTTGCTCGCTCCAGATTGAGGTTTGAATGTTACCGTGTAGGAATCATTCCCTGAATAGGTCGAAAGAAAAATCTCACCATCATGATGGTATCCATCTGTTATACTTGCCGTGATATCACTGGTAGTTCCCTGTGAGCTTAAACTAGAAAGAAAGTCATTAATCGTTTCAAAATTCTGGTTTTCACCGATTGTATAATCGCCACCTAATGTCTCCCATGTTAGAATGATCTGCCAGCTTTGATAGGTTGTACTTTCCGCACTTACACCGATAGATTTTGACCCATTTTTGACAAAAGTAATTTCATTCCCTTCAATCAATACAGAAGAAGCTCCTTCTGAAATGGTAGCAGTGGGGATTGCTACATTAGAAGCTAGAGCTTCCATAGTTGCCGTGACCGTATGATTAACTGGGTCGATTATCGCATCTCCAACCATCCCGGGTATGCTAAAAGTCAGGATGTCATTTTCGAAACTTGCAGGTCGTGTCGTAAAACTGAATTCATCACTATAATTGGTATTACCAAGCTCATCTGCAATACTGAACGCCTCAAGGGTGTATGTCCTGTTAAAATGCAGGTCCGATGGCAATTCGAGAATAATAGATGCTCCTGAAATAGTCATATTATCTGGTAAGACTCCATCAGCAGGGTTATACGTCCAAAATTTATCTACTGACGTACCTCGCTTCAATCGAATAGTGGTGGTGAAATCATCTCTAAGCTCAATATTTTCATCAAAAGTGACGATGATGTCCGAATCAATATCAATTCCTGTCTCATTTGCGGAAGGAGAACTACTCAGCATTACCGGACCAGAGTCGTCCACATCTGTGACTGTCAGTGATAATGCTTTGGAGTACGTTGCTTCTGCACCATCTGACACTCTCACCCGAATACTATAAGTATCCTGTGTCTCAAAATCCACTGCATGATTCGTTAATAACTTTTCATCTGATATAGTAAAAAGTGTATTGTCATCATCTCCCGTACCTGAAATCAAACTATAGTTAAATGATTCATTAGCATCTTCGTCTGTTGCTGATAGTATTCCAACTTCCGTAGACGATGGGTCTCCATCCATTAGTTCTGTGTTTGATAGCGAAATGTCTGTTGGGATGCGGTTGGCTATGAAAGACCAGGTAGAGGAACCTGTTCCTGCGAAGTAGTTGGACTGTGCATCCCTAAACATAGTAGCAGGAATCTCAATAAAATAGTTGGTTCCTGCTGTCCGTGTTCCACCTCCCGGGAAATTAATTGCCCATCCTACTTTTCCTAAATTCGAAATATTCGATGTAGAACTAGCTGTAGCTACAGTAGTGGATAATTTACCGCTTCCGGTTTTTAAATAGGCCGTTTGTCCTGGTACCAGAGTTACTGTTTCATCAAAGCGAATGTAGAAAGTATTGTTGTTCAGTGCCACACCATCCTCACGGTGAGCTGGTGTCATGCTAATAGCCTCTGGCGGAGTATTATCAACAGCATTTACAGTAATAGAAAGTGATGAAGTATTGGTTTCATTGCCACATTCGTCTGTTGCCGTGACAGAGATATCGCCACTTGTTGTTCCAAATTGTACAAGCACAGAATAGCCATTGTCCGTATCGATAGTAGCCCCTGCAGGTAATATCCAGTTGTAATTTACTGCACCTGATATGGGTGATATACTGTACTGCTTCAGTGTATTTTCTACTACTGAGGTGCTTCCGGAAATACTACCTGGATTGCTGATAGAACTATTCAAAATAGAAATGTCGGAGGTGTTTGGGCTCGTTCCGCAAGCGGCACCTCCATCTGCCTCTACTGTGAGTGTTACCGTACCCGTATTCGATTCGTCAAAATTCACATTGACTGAAGAAGATGCGGTACTAATTGATGCTGTGCCGTTTGAGAAAGTGGCGATGCTGGCATTAGATAGTGTCCAATTATAACTTGAAGCTCCCGAAACTGCTGACAAAGAATAACTGACTGACGACTGTCCCGGACAGACTGATATTTCACCCGTAATTGCACCAGGATCCTCAATACACAACCCATATCTATACCCTTTTATGGAATATTGTACAGGTGAGCTGGTGATTTGATTCATACGTATATATGAAGAATACTCCGTACTGTGTCTGCTTATTGCTAAATCACCATAGTCAGCACTTGTGCTGATAGTTGTCGCGGTTCCGATTGCTGATCCATCCCATTCGAATCGTTGTGTATAGATTCCTTCTCCATTTTCGCTAAAAGCTATGGTATAATTGAGATTTTCATCAATGGCTATTCCTCTTACTCTAGGTCCTGAAAACCCGGAAATTGAAAGTGATGAGTAAGTGCCAATTACGGTTCCATTCGCCTCATATTTTCTATAGTAAGCATCTGTGCCATCCAGATATGCAACGATGAACTCACCTGAGGGAGCCAAGTCTACCTGGCCGCCGTTCTGATATCCTGATGTTGTATGATTGACTAAAAATGAGTTATTCTGTACAGTGCCATCTGCATTGAATTTCTTAGCAAATATTCCACCTCCGTTGGAGTCTTCGGTTCGTGTGTCGTACCAAGTGACTACAAACTCGCCGGCTGCATCCATTCCAACAGATAGATTATACACCGCGATCCCGTAAACATTATCCACTGATATAATTCCTCCTTGTTTAGTGCCAGCAGAATTAAATCTCTGAGCATAGATTTTGTCCGTTGACACATCTGACCATGCCACCACAAAATCACCGTTTGAGTCCATTGCCACATCCATAATGTCACCTGAACTAATCGTAGTGCTATTTACCTTGATATCTCCAGTACCTGAATATGAAGGACCGTTTACGGATCCATAAACTTTCACATATAAATCATATGTGGTAGCGTTTGCACTTGATTGGCTTTGCCAGGCGATTGCGAATGTGGAGCCGTCATTGCTTACTGCTACCACTGGTTTTCTTTGGATATTGGCTTTATAGGTGTTTGCCAAACCAATTTCTGTATACACGGAACTAATGGTTGAAACACCAAATTTAATATCAGTGTAGTTTCCTGAACCTGAACTTTCTTTTTGCTGAAAGGCGATCACAAAGGTGCCATCATCAGCCATACCTATTGACCCATTATTGGCTTCCAGGTTGTCATCCACATAAGGAGACGTTTCCACATTGGCCGTTTCCATTGGAGCACTACCAATAGCCTGCCCTTTGATATCTGTCAAGCCAAATAGTATTCCGGCGAGTAGATACATTAATAGACGTTTGTTTTGCATAGCGTTAGTTTTATGATTCCAGACATGAAATTGGCCGAACACAAATACTAATCGCCTATACTCATAGGGTAGTTTTTAACTACCCTGGTGGGTAGTTTTTTATATAAATCTGATTATCAATCACTTAAAAATTACTCTTTGGAGGTTTTTATTGCAAACTGCAGAGCTTCTTTTCTATTGGAAACACCTAGTTTTTCGTAGACATTCTTCAGGTGAAACTTCACGGTGTTGACGGATACAAACAGCTGATCAGCAATTTCACCATTACTTTGATCTGAAATAGCCAACATCATGATTTCAAATTCCCTTTCTGATAGCGGTGTAATAAGACGCTCGTTCACCTCCCGAATTTTGATATTGAGGTCTTTTGCTGAGCCTTCCACCACAGAGTTGATTTTTAGTCTTAGGTTATCAATTTCCTGAGAAAGAAGTCTCTGTTTGAGCTTGGACCGAATGATCAAAATATATCCGAATAAACCGCCGAAAACGATTAAAAAAGCGATGACCAAAAACAATGCATATTGCTCCCTCTTCTTCTTGATCAGGCTTAGCTGAGAGAGCTCATATTGTGTTGTTAGCAATTCTATCTGTTGTTGCTTTTTTTCTGACTCATACTGGGTTTTTAATTCATTGATCTGACGGGATTTTTCTGAATTAAATATAGAATCTTGCACCGAATGAAGTTTGCTCTGATATTGAAATGCGCTTTTAAAATCTTTTTGCGCTACATAAATCTTTGTGATCAGTTCATAAATAAATGGTAGATCCTGCACCACGTGATTGTCTTTTGCCACTTGTAGTGCTTCCCTGGCATTTTTAAGTGCGCGTTCAGTCAACCCCTGATTTAAATAATTTTCAGAAATGCTCTGAAGCGTTTGCTCAACGGCTGTGGCATAGCCTAGCTTTTTATAAATCTCCAACGCCACTGCATAATTCTGATTTGCCTGATCATACTGCCCCATCATAGTCTGCACTGTTCCAATATTCAACAGCACATTGGCATAACCTTCTTGCTCATCAATGGCTTCAAAAATCTCCTTAGCATCATTATAATAGTCCAATTCTAATTCGCTAGATCCTCCGCCGTACCCTTCTACCAGACCAAGATTATTTAACGCATGGCCCCATCTCAATGAATCACCAGTCTTTTCAGAAAGCACTTCTACTTTTTCAAAATACTTTCCCGATGACTCATAATCATCCTGATACATGAAATCAATGCCCAGGTTGTTGTAGGCATCAATCATGCAGAGTGTGTCGCGAAAACGATCTGCATATTCCAGAGCCTTAAATGAATGCTTCACCGAAGAATTGTAATCCGCGAGGTAACTATAGGCTGCAGAAATAGAAACGTGAATAACCGACCTTAAAGAATCATTCTCTGGCGATTGGGCTTTCTCCAATGCAAGTTGTGCATAATATAAGGCACTATCTGGTCTTGATTCGACCAAACTTTTACTGATTTTTATTAACTCAGAAATTGATGGAGTTGTATCAATTGAAGATTGCGACTTACTCTGATGAGAAAATCCATAACAAATTAGAATAAGGAATATAAGCCTAAGCTTAAAAGGCATATTGGCAATTTTCGGTTTTCAAACTCAAGTTATCCCAAATATTGATTCTTTAAAATGAATTCCAAAGGAGATAATTCTTGGAATAGTAAAATAGTAGATTGAAATAATCATAAAAGTGTTCGTATAAATTCATTGATCGGTCATCTACTGCCAAAAATCGAATATTCAGCTAGCAGGAGCTTTTGCCAAAATATGTTTGCCATGAAAGACAAAAGAAACAACTATGATACACTTAAATAGAAGCCAATATCCAGCATTGAAGAATTTTTCTCAAAAGGTCAGAAAAGACATCATGAACCGAAATCTTCATAAGAATATTTCACCCTCAGTAAAGATGATAGGTCAGGAATACGGCTTTTGTAATGATGAGATCAATGAAATCGTGGAGGAATGTTATGAGCAATTGATCAAAATGAGTTCCAATTTATGAGCGCAACAGTCAGTCATCGTTTAGTGAACAGTAATCAAAACTCAAAAAGGAGCCTGAGTAACTTGATAAAAAAGAATGCGGATCGATTTGGAAGCAGATATGGTTTTACGAAAAGTGAAATAGAGGAAATATATCAAGAGTGTTACAAAGAACTCAAAGCTGGGTTAGCTTAAAGAACTAGTCACCAATTCAATAAAAAAGAGGTCGTCAATTTCCATTGGCGACCTCTTGAACCATATTAAGGACTTGAAAAACTCCCTTTTCTTATTTGTCTTTATCTTCCTGAGGGACCTCTTTCTTTTTGATAGATAAAGTCAATTCTTCCGCTTTATCATCCCAATCTGCCTCAATAGTATCACCTTCCTGAATATCTCCCTTCAGAATTTCTTCTGCCACAGGATCTTCCAGATATTTCTGGATCGCTCTATTCAGTGGACGAGCTCCGTATGCCGGATCATACCCCTTGTCTGATAAGAAATCCTTAGCCTTTTCGGTAAGCTCTACCTGATATCCAAGATCATTGATTCTAACAAATAGTTTGCTCAGTGTGATATCGATGATTTCATGGATGTGCTCTCTCTCCAGTGCATTGAATACAATCACATCATCCAGACGGTTCAGAAATTCAGGGCTAAAGGCCTTTTTCAATGCATTCTGAATAGTAGATTTCATCATTTCATCTGCACTATCTCTTTTCGCAGAAGTTGAGAATCCGATACCTGCACCAAAATCTTTCAGGTCACGAACACCAATATTAGAAGTCATGATGATGATTGTATTTCTAAAATCAATTCTTCTGCCAAGTCCATCTGTCAGAATACCATCATCCAATACCTGAAGCAAAATATTGAATACATCAGGGTGAGCTTTTTCAATCTCGTCAAGCAGAACCACAGAATACGGCTTGCGTCTTACTTTTTCAGTAAGCTGCCCACCTTCTTCATATCCGACATATCCCGGAGGCGCTCCGACAAGCCTGGATACCGAGAATTTCTCCATGTATTCACTCATATCCATACGGATCAGAGAGTCTTCCTTATCGAATAGGAAAGTAGAAAGTACTTTGGCCATTTCTGTTTTTCCCACACCCGTAGGTCCAAGGAAAATAAATGATCCAATCGGCTTCTTCGGGTCTTTCAATCCAACTCTCGTACGCTGTATGGCCTTGGTTAACTTGACAATTGCGTCTTCCTGACCAATGACTTTTTTATTCAGCTCCTCTTTCATATTGAGTAGCTTAGTACTTTCATTTTGTGCGATTCGCTTGGTAGGAATACCAGTCATCATAGCGATAACTTCCGCCACGTTTTCTTCGTCTACCTCGTATCGCTTGGTCCTGGTTTCTTCTTCCCATCTATTCTTTTCGTCATCCAGTTGGGCCAACAATTTCTTTTCTTTATCTCGAAGCTGGGCGGCTTCTTCATATTTTTGACTCTTCACCACCCTGTTTTTCTCCTTCTTGATATCCTCAATTTGCTCCTCAAGTTCTACGATTTCCTTTGGAACATTGATATTATTGATATGAACTCTTGCTCCAGCTTCGTCCATCACATCTATGGCCTTGTCTGGCAAGAAGCGATCGCTGATGTATCTGTCAGAGAGTGATACGCATGCCTCAATTGCTTCTTTAGTATAGTTCACATGGTGGTGATCCTGATACTTATCTTTGATATTGTCAAGAATCTGCATGGTTTCTTCCGGGGTAGTGGCATCTACCATCACCATCTGGAATCTTCTGGCAAGCGCACCATCTTTTTCTATATACTGGCGATACTCATCCAGAGTGGTAGCACCTATACATTGAATTTCACCTCTGGCTAGGGCAGGTTTAAACATATTGGAAGCATCCAATGAGCCAGATGCTCCGCCTGCACCCACGATAGTGTGAAGCTCATCAATGAAGAGAATTACATCTGGTGATTTTTCAATTTCGTTCATCACCGCTTTCATTCTTTCTTCAAACTGCCCACGATATTTGGTGCCAGCCACCAAAGATGCAAGGTCAAGGGTCACCACTCTTTTTCCGAAAAGTATTCTTGATACCTTTTTCTGGACAATTCTAAGTGCCAGTCCCTCGGCAATGGCTGTTTTACCAACTCCCGGTTCACCTATAAGAATTGGATTGTTTTTCTTTCTTCTACTTAGAATTTGAGCAACTCGCTCTATTTCCTTTTCTCTACCTACGATAGGGTCTAGTTTGTCATCTTCGGCCAGTTTGGTAAGGTCTCTTCCGAAATTATCCAATACTGGAGTTCTGGATTTTTCAGCACTCTTACTGGCTTCTCTTCCTCCTCCAGAAGAGGATCCACCTCCAAAGATTTTACCGCCATCATCATCGCCATCATCAGTGTCTGATTGAGCCAGAGGGTTTTCTGTCTGATATTCCAATAGTTCTTTGACCACATCATAGCTCACATCAAATTTATCAAGTATCTGTGTGGCCAGATTATCTTCATCGCGAAGTATGGACAGAAGCAGATGCTCAGTGCCGATCAATTGGCTTTTGAATATTTTGGCTTCTAAGTATGTGATTTTTAAGACTTTCTCTGATTGTCTGGTAAGTGGAATGTTTGCCAGGTTCTTCACATTGCTGGTTGCAGTGCCTTTAGTGGCCTGCTCCACGGCTGATCTTAGTTCTTCCAACGACACTCCGAGCTTTTTCAATAAGCTCACAGCCACTCCTTCTCCCTCTCTGATCATACCTAGCAGCAAGTGCTCGGTTCCTATGTAATCATGGCCAAGTCTCAATGCCTCTTCACGACTTAACGAGATTACTTCCTTTACTCTGTTTGAAAATTTTGCTTCCATAAAATGGATTTCTGGTGTACCTATAATCAAGTAAATTTAAAACGAATGTGTTTCAAATCCTCGGATCAACATGAGAATTAAAAACACAATCAAAAACTCTTTTGTTCAATGTCTGCTCCAATGGATCTTTGTAGCACGTTGATTGCTCCAGGGCCTTCATTCATAATCAAATCCAAAAGACTCAAATTTGGTTCAAATTTATTGCCAAAAGTCTGGGTATAGCTCGTAGGACGATAAAGCTTCCTCTCTTGATAACTCTTTTTTGCCAAAATGTGCTCTCTGTAATTATGAAGTCCGTTTTCTGGTGTCATTTCAAATTCTTCACTAAATGAAAAAGTGACTTCTTTTTGAATTGTTTTCAGACAAACTGTCAGCATGTGTTGGTTCAGATCCAGAAGATATTTGTGTTTATACTCCCAAACCCTATTAAAGTAATCGGCAAAGAACTCAAAAAAAGGTGCTTTCCCATAAGAGGAATAGAGAGCACCCCAATGATCTTTTACCCAGCTTTGACTGTAATCTACAGTCACGTCCCTATAGGGAGTGCGGTTATTATACCGGACCGGGACTACCAGGGGCTTCATGCCATTGGCAGTTAGTATGTGACATCTATTCTTATAAGTCTGCTTGGTGAAGTGCTGATGTGTTTCAAAAACTATTTCAGATGCGTTTAGAAGCAAATTGAAATACTCCAGGCTTCCGATATAGTGTGGCTCAATTAGAATTTTGGTCATTTACAAATATTGAGAAATATCGCCAATACCTTGTCTCACAATCACGGGTTCATCTTCAGTGCAATCCACTACGGTGCTTGGTTCGTTTCCACCAAATCCACCATCTATCACTATATCAACGAGGTTTTCAAATGCCTCAAAAATCAGGCTGGGATCTGTGGAATACTCAATGATCTCATCACTATCCAGTATTGATGTTGTAATAATCGGGTTGCCCAGCTCTCTGACAATAGCTCTGGGAATATTGTTGTCTGGTACTCTGATACCTACTGTCTTTTTACGTGCATTGAGTATTTTGGGGACTTTACTGGATGACTCTAAAATATAGGTGAAAGGACCAGGCAGTGACTTCTTCATCAGCTTGAAAATGGGAGTTTCTACTCTCTTCGTATACTCTGACAGGTGACTCAGATCATGACAGATAAACGACAGGTTAAGGTTTTTACCTTTAATTTCCTTAATCTGCTTTATTTTCTCAATGGCTTTTGAGTTGAAAATATCACATCCCATTCCATATATGGTGTCAGTAGGGTAAATGATCACACCACCATCTCGAAGTACCTCTACTATCTGGCGAACCTTTCTTTCGTCTGGGTTTTCCGGATATAGTTTTATAAACTCTGCCTTCATGAATATTCATTTCAATTGATCAGCTCAATATATGAAAAGTATTCTCTTCAAACCAAAATCAGTTATCGTTTCAATTCCCCGGCTAACGTAAATTTCTTTAATTTGCGCTGAATTTTATTAGCATGATCAAAGTAGCGATAGCCGGTGTTGGAAATTGTGCCTCTTCATTTATTCAGGGCATTTCTTTTTATAAAAATGATAGCGAAACAAAAGGATTTGTAAGGAAACAAATCGGAGACTATCAAATCAAAGATGTACAGATTGTGGGAGCGATAGATGTAGACAAACGTCTGGTCGGTTTAGATGTAGCTCAAGCCATATTTGCTGGTAGTAACACTGCTGAGAAGTTTTCAGATGTTCCTGAATATGGAGTAAAGGTGGTTAAAGGTCATACTCTGGATGGTGTGGCTCCTCATATGCATGATTCATTTCAGGTGGACGAAAACCAGGCACCTATAGACATAGTGCAATATTTAAAAGATACTGAAGCAGAGTTTTTGATATGCTACTTACCTGTAGGAAGTGAAAAGGCAGCTAAATTTTATGCTGAGGCCGCTCTGGAAGCAGGTGTTGGGTTCATTAATGCCATTCCTGTATTTATCTGTTCACAACCGGAGTGGAGTGATCGGTTCAAGCAGGCAGGGTTGGTTTGTGCAGGTGATGATATCAAATCGCAATTTGGAGCGACTTATCTTAACCGAATATTGGTAGAAGGCCTTATGAATAGAGGTTTTAACATCGACAACCTTTATCAACTGAATGTAGGAGGTAATACTGATTTTGAAAACATGATCGATGAATCTAGACTTCAGTCGAAACGTATTTCAAAAACTTCTGCTGTAACTACTCTTTTCAAAGAGGGCGAAGCACCTGCATTAAGAATAGGACCAAGTGATTATGTGCCTCACCTCAAAGACGCGAAGATTTGTTATATCAATGTTAATGGTACTCAGTTTGGTAATCAAAAGTTTGAACTTGAGTTGAAGCTTAAAGTAGAAGACAGTCCCAATAGTGCAGGAGTAATGTTAGATGTTGTAAGGCTAGCGAAAGTGGCTAAAGACAAAGGTTTATCCGGAAACATTCCGGTAGTTTCTGCCTTTGGTTTCAAATCTCCGGCGGATCGTCTGAATGAAACAGAAACGCTCAGGATGTTGGATGAATTTTTGGCTTAAAAAAACAGAAATATTATTTCAATTCAAGTTTTCTAAACTCAAGGTCTATTTTTTCAATGGCGATATCAATTTGCTCTTTTGAATGAGTAGCCATGAGACTGAATCTGATGAGCGTATCTTCAGGGGCAACAGCAGGAGAAATAATTGGATTGACAAATACTCCATCATTTAGCAGGTTAGTAGTCAGTTCAAATGTCTTCATATAATCTCTAACATAAATAGGAATGATAGGTGATGCCGAGGTTCCTGTATCAAAACCTAACTCATCTAGAGCTCTTTTAGCATAGTGCGTGTTTTCCCAAAGTTTCAGTCTATGTGAATCATCTGATTCAATGATATTCAGTGACTCCAAAGCCGCTGCAGCAGATGCAGGAGTAATGCTGGCACTAAAAATCATGGATCGAGAATGATGTTTTAAAAAATTGATTGTATCAGAATCACTGGCAATAAAGCCACCTAATGAGGCCAATGATTTACTAAAAGTACCTCCGATCAAATCAACCTGATCAGTAAGCCCAAAATGTGACGGTGTGCCAGCTCCGTGATCGCCTATCACACCAATTGCATGAGCACAATCCGACATCACTGTCGCATTGTACTTTTGGGCAAGTTCAACGATTTCCGGAAGTTTGGCCAGGTCACCTTCCATGCTGAAAATACCATCTACTATGATTAGTTTGAATGCGTCATCTGGGCATAACTGAAGTTTTTTCTCCAATGACTCCATGTCATTATGTCGAAATTTCAAACTCTTTGCTAGTGACAGTCTGCTACCTTCGATGATGGATGCATGTACTAATTCATCCATGAGGATGTAATCATTGCGAAAAGTCAGGGTAGGAATCACACCAACATTTACCTGGAAACCAGTGCTATAAATAAGTACAGCTTCCTTGTTAAGAAAATGGGCCAATCGCTCCTCCAATTCTTCATGTAAAGCCAAAGTACCATTGAGAAACCTTGAACCGGCGCATCCAGAACCATATTTTTTCATCGCATGATTTGCGGCTTCAATGATCTTTGGGTGATCTGTTAGTCCCAAATAGCTATTTGACCCAAACATCAATACTTCTTGACCATTGACATTAACCGTGGTTCCTTGCTCTGATTGAATCTTCCTGAAAAATGGGTACAGACCTAATTCCTTGACTCTTTGAGGTTCTGTATACTGACTGGTTCGTTCCCGAAGTTTACTCATAAATCATTTTGTGAAAATCCCAACTAAATACTTGCAACCAGTTAAGTGAAACTAGTTGGGAATTAAAGAGAGCAAAAATATACAACGTTGTACCAATCAAAAATTAAGATTCGTAGTGATCTCCAAATCAGACTGATTATCTACATCATTCCAGAGATATCCTAAAATATCTCTAGTCTCTGCTTGCTTCTTTTTAACCAGAAAGTTGACCATGTCAGAGATGGAATATTTTTCTCTTTCAAAACACTGCTTTAGCGTGTGAAATACCTCCGGTTTCATATAAAATAACCCCGTGTCGTAACGATTGTATTCATCAAGCATTTTCCCAATATTGAGAATCTGTCCCTTATCATTAATCAGCACTCTTGTAACATCCTCTATATCAATATGATGATTACTTTCTGAAGGTACGTCAACAGCCAGATAAAGTGATTTTTTTGTTTTAGTCTCTAGTATTTGTTTTTTAAATTCTTCAAGAATTTTTGGATCAAAAACATGATCTCCCATTGTGAGAAAAAAACCACTCTGAGCATTTTGATTCACCCAATCTTCTGTCACACTGATCGAATAACCGTTCTCCAGATCATATTGATCATTATGTGTGATATCAATGTTTACATGATAACGCTCAGATAGCAAGCCAACTACATCTCTTATGGGTTGCGGATTATGACCAGTTACAAGGCAAAAGTGGTCACAGCCTGTTTTTGAGAATTGCATTATATGCCTTTCAAGCAGTGAAATCCCATTCAATTCAATCAATGATTTTGGTTTTCCAGTATCAAGTCTTGAATTTCTTCCTGCCACAAGTATGATGCATTTCATCTTCATTCTGTAAAAATACGACTACTTGATATGATTGATAAATCAAAGTTTATTTTCATTCGCAAACTGCTATTTTTGAAGGCTCCAATCTTTTAAGTCTGTATGGCATATTACTTAAATGAAGTCCGATCAATTTCAGAGCTGAAACAGTTCATTCGTTTTCCTATGGGATTGTATAGGGATAATGAATTCTATGTTCCTCCTTTGATGGATTTTGAGCTAAGTACTCTTGATAGAAAAAAGAATCCTGCTTTTGACCATGCTGACGCCAGGTATTGGGTGGTAAAAGATGAAACCAATAAAATAGTTGGGAGAGTAGCAGGAATTATCTTGAATGCTGAATTGGAAAAAGAAGGAAAGGTTCGTTTTGGTTGGATCGATTTCATAGATGATTTTGAGGTATCGAAATTATTACTGAATTCTGTAACTGCCTGGGGAAAAGAAAAGGGTGCCACTAGACTTCATGGGCCTATGGGATTCACAGATATTGATTTTGAAGGCTCTTTGATAGAAGGTTTTGATTTTATGGCTACCCAAGCCACGATTTACAATTACCCGTATTACAATGATCACTATGAACGATATCGACTGAATAAGGCTGTGGATTGGGTAGAACGAAGAGGCTTGGCTCCAGATAAATTTTCGGATCGGCTCCCAAGAATTAACAGAATTGTCAGAGAGAAATATGGATTCAAGTCGCTGGACGCTAAGAAAAAAAAGACCTTAAAAGCTTATGCCCCAGAGATTTTTGAGCTTTTAAACACGACTTATTCAGACCTCTATGGATATTATCCTCTTTCCAAGAAACAAATAGATTATTACACAGATCAATATTTCGGATTTATCAGAAAGGATTTCGTCAGTATTGTCCTTGATGAGCAAGACAATATCGCTGGAATGGCCATTTGTATCCCATCTATTTCTCGTGGACTCAGAAAAGCAAAAGGCCGACTATTCCCTTTTGGTTTCATTCACATTTTACGGGATTTTTATTCAAATCATACGATGGATTTATTCCTGATAGGAGTACTTCCAAAGTATCAAAAATCGGGTGTAAATGCGGTAGTACTACATGATATAGTTGCTGGACTGATTAAAAATAAAGTTCGTTTTACAGCCACAGGTCCAATGCTTGAAGGAAACACTAACGTTCAAAACTTATGGAAAGAATTTTCAGAAATCACTGATAATCAGATTAAGCGAAGATGTTATATCAAAAACATTTAAGCTTTTACACCAGCATAATTTGATTCGAATTTTGCCAGCAAGTTCTTATCCAATCTTTTTTGCCATTTCACCACTGCAAATAATGGAAAAAAGGTCACTATACTGAAATAAAAATACCAATCCATTCTCCCAAAGAGGCTTGTTACCATCATGACAGTACGATGAACATTAGTGCCACAAACGAGCGCCCACCATGTCATAATTGACTCATTCGTTTTTCGATACAATTCACTGAATTTTTGACCTTGCACTCCAAAAGTGTATTGTTCGAACTTCTCACGATGCGTTCTTTCACGCCCATGAAACATGGTTTGCTTACGCATATAATCTAATTCGAGGTAGTAAAGTACAAGGTAGATAAAACCCTTGTTTTCAGGTTTTTTCATTTCGTCTAAATAAGCAATTCGGCTACCGGAATCCGCATTGACATAATAGACGAATTCAGCTTTATAGTATTCATATACACATGATTTGGCACTATGAGCATATCCGGCTATGATGGCGATTGGGAAAATCCATAATCCATATCCGTGTTCTAGAAAATAAATACAAGCCCCAAAATAACAGGCTATGAACACTACAGTATCGATAGTTCCATCTAGCACCCTCCCAATATCACTGGACTGTTTAGTCATCCGGGCAAGCTGGCCATCTGCAGAATCAAGAAGCCCTGAAAGAGTAATGAAAAAGCAAGCCCAAAGGATCATGACGACATCCTCTTGAAAATAAAAAAAGTAGCCTGCCAATGCTCCAACCAATAAACTGATAATGGAAATTTGGTTAGGTGTCATTGATAATCGCTTGCCAATCAAGGCAAAATAATATCCAAAAAACCTGCTGAAATAAATGTCAAAAGTCTCTTCTACTTCGGGTAGTTTGATTGAGTCGTAAGCCTTGTGAAAATCCGTTTTGATTCGATTTAGAATAAATGTCATTTATGCTGGAATTATCGATGGGCAAAAGTAATCATATAGGCTTTAAAAAAGTTTTGGATGAAAACTGACAAAATCCTTTCAGCAATTTCATGGTGTACTTTGATTTTAGTGAGGAATAAGAAGAGAATTCTGGCTGACTAGATTCTGTTGTCATTGGCTCTGAAACCATTCTGATAAATTTTTCAACTAATTCCTTATCCTCCGAAACCATTACAACCTCCTGCTCGAAATGGTAACTCACCAAATCATAATTACTGCTCCCGAAGATGAGTTTCTTCCCATCAATTAGAACGGACTTGAGATGAAACATTCCCGGATAATGGAGCAAATTGAAATAGCCTTTGCTGTTTTCCTGCTGAAGATAATCCTGAAATAAACCCTTATTATTTTCTGAAGGGGAAATAATTGTTACCTCCACACCTCTACGAGAAGCCTTTTTCAATTCACCCAAAAGAGGCTCCGAAACATACGGCGAAATGACCTTTATCTCTTTTTGAGCTGTTTCAAAATGAGTAAAAAAATCCTGATAGAGCATTTCGCTTCGGCTTCCATTGAAAAAATATAGAGCCCCATTTTCCAATTGGATTTTACGGTTCTGGTTCTTGCCAGACCATGTTGCTAAAAAATCTTCAGATAAAGAACCGCCAACAGACTCATCATCCAACTCAATCATCATGTCATGCCAATCAAAATTATGATCACTGAAGTTGATTCCGCCGATATAGCTCACTCGCCGATCAACAATCATCATTTTCTTGTGATTGCGCAATGGATATTTACTCATCAAAAAGCCAACAGGATTGGTGTATTTCACTTGAATACCATTATCCTCAGCCTTTCGAATGAGTGCTTTGGTATTCTCAATTTCCTGTCTGAAGCTTTTGTCCTTCAAGTATTTTGGCCCAAAAACAAAGTGATCGCTTATGACGACTTTCGAAAATGAATCAATCAATAGTCGCTTGTCTTTAGCTGGACTATCAAGCATTAATTCAATGAGTTGTTCCCCAGCCGAGTCACCTTCAAAAGTCATTGCCTGCACATACAGGGACTTCCGAGCATCCATCGCTTGAGAATTGAATGCATCCATAAATGCTTTTGACCCGACCAAAACCTGTGATTGCATGTTTGATGTTTTACTTTTGGGAGCTGCAAGATTACGCAATAAACGTCTCATGAAGATAGCTCAGGTATGTCCTTATGATTTCTCAAGACCCGGTGGAGTAAAAAACCATATCGAAAGTCTGTCAAAATACCTGAGACGACTAGGACATGAGGTTAAAATAATTGCTCCTGCTCCTAATGTGAATCAGGCTGAAGTTTATCATTTTGGCCGAAATAGAAGCTTGAATCTAGGCGGCACCAAAATCGATATCAATATTGCTCTTGGAGAGGAAAAAGATGCGCTCAAAACCTTCATTGATGAAGAACAATTTGACATCATCCACTTCCATACATTCTGGAATCCTGCGCTGCCTTTTCAGATCAGACGTTACAGCAAAGCCAAACATATTGCTACTTTTCATGATACACCAAAAAGTGAATGGGTAGGAAAAACCGTGATGCCTCTGGCAGCTAAGATGGTGTTCGGATACATGGACGAAATCATTTCTGTAAGTGAAACCCAGTCGTCATACATCAGGCGATTCTCAAATCGAAAAATCCATATCATTCCGAACGGAATAGATCTCAATAGCTATAACCAGGCGGTAGAGCCAATTTCCAAATTTCAGGACGGAAAGTTCAATATACTATTTCTGGGAAGGCTAGAACCAAGAAAAGGACTCATCTACGCCCTGGAAAGCTTCAAAACTTTGAAGCAAGAAAATCCAAATCTTCGCCTAATTGTAGCTGGAGATGGTGATGAGGGGCTCATGGCAGAGCAATTTATCTCCGAGAACCAATTGGAAGATATTGAGTTGCTCGGTTTTGTTTCTGAGGAAGAGAAACTTCAACTTCTAAAAACTGCTGATCTGTATCTCTCACCAGCGATTTACGGGGAGAGTTTTGGTATTGTACTTTTGGAATCAATGGCGATGGGCACACCGATGGCTGGGTTTGCAAACTCTGGTTATCTAAATGTACTGACCAAAGAACAAAAACGATTCTTTGTGAAACCAGAAGATACTCAAAGTCTTACCAAGAGTATTTATTGGTTAATGCAGAATGAAGAGGAGCGAGAGGTTTTGAAAATGATTGGTGAAAACGAGGTGAGAAAATATGATTGGAAATCAATTTCCAAAAACATTCAGTCGATTTACCATTCAATTCTCAGTCCTTCCGATTAAAGTATTCCTTTACCTTTTCAATTACCAACCGCATATCCGTCAAAGTCAAATCCCCAATGACTGCCATACGAAATGTGTTGCTTTCAGGAATTACACCAGGATAAATGGTGATTTGTTCCTTGTACAAGAAGTCATGTAGGTCATTGAAATCCAAATCCGGCTTACTATTGAGATCAAGTGCCAAAAGGATTTTTGACTGATAGGCATCCGGTAAAAAAAACTGAAATCCCAATTCCTTAAACCCATCATAGAGCACCTGCCAGTTGGCTCGATAGCGCCTCCAACGCATCTCCACACCTTCCTCGAGAGTCTCAAGGATGGCCTCCATAAAAGCATAACAAATCTGTACAGGTGGAGTGAATCTAAGTTGATTTTTCTGCTGAAGGTTGTTCCATTGGCTATACAAATCAAAGTAAAATGCTCGCTGATTGGCTTTCAGTTCAGCAATTCTATCCTTATGAAAAACAACAAATGACAAGCCTGCCATCCCGTGAATGCACTTATTACTAGACGAGAAAATATAGTCTATCGGAGTTTCCTGAAGATCGATCGGATACGCTCCATAAGAGCTCATCGCATCTACAATCAACTTCACCCCAACCTCTCGACAAACGGCTGAAATCTCTTCCAAAGGATTCATCATTCCTGTAGAAGTTTCATGATGAATGATAGCCAGGTGTGTGAATTTCCCTGAATTCAAGACTGACTTTACTTTGGCAGGTTCCGGGTAGTCCCCAAAACTAAAAGCAGTGTCATATTCCAGCCCATAACTTTTGCAGATTTGCTCCATCCGCAATCCATACGCGCCATTGGTGATGATCAGTACACGATCATTATCCCCAATTGCCGATACCAATGTGGCTTCCATTGCACCGGTGCCACTTGCCACAAATAGACCTACTTCATGGGTATCTGAACCATTGCCGATTTCCAGAATTCCATCGCAGATATCATGCATTAACTGACCAAACTCCTCTTCCCTCGGACAAATATCTTCTACGATCATGGCCTCTTTCACTCTCTGAGAAGTGGTAGCAGGACCTGGATTTAGAAGTATGTTTCTGTTGATCGCTTTTTGATGTGTCAGTTTTCCGCGCATGTTATTTCAGGTTATTCATGAAATCTCTCTTATTTTCAACCGGTTTGATCGTCGGTCTTCCCAAATCTTTTCTTGCCCCTTTTCTCACTTTAACTTCGAGAAAGACAGGCCCTTCAGTAACAACAAATTGCTCCCAAAGATTCTCCAATTCGGTTTTGGTTTCAGCCTTGAATACACTTTTATAACCACACCCTTCTGCTACTTTCCCAAAATCCATATCAAAACCCACTGTCGGCTGACCGCCCACCGAATCATGACTTCCATTGTTAATGACGATGTGAAAATAATTTTCCGGAGCCTGACTCGCAATGATGGCCGAACTCCCCATGTGCATCAGAAATGCCCCATCTCCATCCAGACAAAACACCTTTCGACCCTTCTTAGCCAAAGCAATCCCCAGAGCAATTTGAGAGGCATGACCCATACACCCGACAGTCAGAAAATCACGTTCATGACCAGAATGATCCGATGCCCGCTTTTCAAAAACCTCCCGGGAAGTTTTTCCTGTTGTGGAGACCACTACATCCTCGGTATTCAGTTGACCCAAGATCACTTTAACCGCATCCTCACGGTTCATTTCATAGTCAGGAACCTGAGGCAGATTTTTCATTTTGTAAGAATCGAAAGTGCCTTTCCTCACCAGCAACACATACGGAGCCTGATGTTTTTCCATATAATGCACTGCCGTTTCTACCTGTTCTTTAGCCTCCTCTATTTCAGAAGAAAGAATATCATATCTGATTTCCATCGCATCAAGCAAAGTTTCACTGATTCTTCCTTGCTTCACATGCTGCGGCTCATCTTTTACTCCGGGCTCTCCACGCCAGCCAATCATGAGCAACATTGGAATGCTGTAAACCTCAGGGTCAACCAATGACGCTAGAGGATTAACCGTATTTCCAAAGCCGGAGTTCTGCATATAAACGAAAGGAATCTCGCCTGTTGCCAGGTAGTGACCTGCCGCCAATGCTATTGCTCCCCCTTCATTTGCTGCGATAATGTCACTACCCGAATCTGCAATGCATCCTGCAAAATCTTTCAATAATGAATCTGGCACCCCCGTGCTGAAGTGGATGCCGTGGGATTTGATAAGGTCAAGAAAAGCCTGAGGGTTGAGCATACAATTTTATTTTCGATTTACTTCCTTCAAAAATGGACAATAGGCTGGCTACTCACAATCTGTATGTGTCATCAGGCACTAATTCGGTAGGATTGTGAGAATTTCCTTTATGGACATACAATACTGATCAGCAGCTTCCAATGATCTCTTGTTTTCGAGAATCGAAAGAGCAGTTTTCTGCATTGCAGGGAAAGCACTTCTTAGCAAGTGATTCGCATATATCACAATACTGAAACCAGCTTCTTGCAGTTCCTCTTCTGTGAAATGATTGTATGAAGAAGGCACTGAAATCACCGGCACTTTCACCTCAAAATCCTGATAAGCTTTCATGAATTCAAGAATTTCCTTTCCGTCTTTATGTCGGCTATGGATCATGATTCCATCCGCTCCGGCTTCTATGTAGGCCTTGGCTCTGGCCAAAGCATCTTCCATGCCTTTTTCTGCTATCAAGCTTTCCAATCGAGCAAAAATCATGAAATCATCAGTCATCTGGGCTTTCTTCCCTCTGGAGATTTTCTCCGAAAAACCTTCAATAGAATCCAGAGTCTGCTCTACTTCTGTACCAAAAAGTGAATTGCGTTTTACACCAGTTTTGTCTTCAATGACGATAGCTGAAACACCGAGACGATCCAGATTTTTTACCAACATCTCAAAATGCTCAGGTATTCCTCCAGTATCTCCATCCAGAATGATTGGCTTAGTAGTTACATCCAGAATATCATTAATGGTCTGAAAACGAGACGTTCTATCTACGTACTCTGTATCCGGCTTCCCTTTCGCCGTGGAGTCCGTCAAACTACTCACCCAAAGCGCATCAAACTCTCTGATTTCACCTTCTGCCTCGTACTTTGTTTCCTCCACGATCAAAGCTGAAATCCCGTTGTGCGATTCTAACACTCTCACTATATCCTTGGAATCCAACAATCTTCTTAGCATCCTTCTTCGGATATCAGGTGTCGTACCAACTTCTTTAAGGGCATTTCTCAGTCCGGTAGAAGAAATTCCATGTGTATATTCAGGTTCGATCAATTCTCCGCCCCATTCCTTGAGCATTTCTGTAACCTTCTGACGCACATGTCTCTGAGGGCCGGTTTTCCAATCACTGCCATGCACTACATAGTCAGGCTTAAGTTTTCGCAAGTTCTCTTCATAATCCAGCTCATATTGTGGAATGACCTCTTTAACTCCTTTTAAGTTTTCGAGGATTTTCTTTCGCTCATCGTAAGACAAAAAAGGAATTCTGCTGAATTTGGCAACAGCCTTATCAGACAGCAAACCGACAGTCACCTCTCCCAACTCTCGTGCAATCTCAATGATATTGATATGTCCGTGATGGATCAGATCAGTCCCCATTCCCACATAAACTTGCTTCATATATCTAGTTTCGTCTTTTAAATTCTAATTTCGAGGCAAATTAAGTTCAAATAAAGCGTTGGAGTGATCGAATGAGTAAAAGAATTGAAACGGCGGTGATATTAGCGGCAGGCAGAGGCACCCGATTACAACCATACACTCACGACATACCGAAAGGCTTTATGCAAGTAGGTGATGAAAAGTTGATTGAGCGATCTATCCGACTGTTGAAAGAAAATGGGATCAAAAACATCATCATTGGTACGGGTCATTTGCATGAGCAATACGAAGATTTGGCTCTAAAAGAAGACCTAAAAACTTATTTGAGTCCTGATTTTGCAACGACAGGCAGTTTTCATACACTGTGTTTTGGCAGAGAGCTCATCAAAGAAGATTTTTTGCTCTTGGAATCAGATCTCCTTTATCATGAAGCTGCAATTCAATCATTATTAGAAGACCAGTCAGATGATGTGATTCTCTGTAGTGGGTTTACCAAATCGAATGATGAGGTTTATGTTTCCGTCCAAAATGGATTGCTTCAAAACCTTTCTAAAAAGCAAGAAGAGCTGAATTCAGTAGATGCTGAACTGGTTGGAATCTGGAAAATATCTCAGAAATTGTATCATCAATTGCTAAAACAGCACGTAACCTCCAGCGATGCACTTACGAAAGATTATGAAAAAGCAATTGCTGAGGAAGCACAAAACGGATACCGAGTTACCGTGAAAAAGCTGGAGAACCTAGCCTGGTGTGAAATAGACAATGAAGAGCATCTGGAAAGGGCTAAAAATCTAATTCTTCCAAGGTTATAGATTAATCCTTTTCCCAAAAACCTGTTTCTTGATTTCTTTTGGCAACACTGCCTATGTATCCATAAACCTTTTCTAAATACCTCTTTATCTGACTGGGCGTACTCACTTTTTTACCCAGCATTTCTGCACTTTTAAGTGGATAGACCAATTCCTTACTAATCTTCTGACGCTCATTAGGCCATTTTGTCTCCTCATAACTCCTTACCTCATCACCCAGATCTTCATAAAAGTAAATATCCACATCAAACCCTTTGTAATTGAAATACAACTTGGGGCCATGATGCCGATGTGAAGAATCATAAAACTTCACCTTTGGAGACAACAAATTCCTTTTGCTCAGTACTTTTTCATAAGACTTTTCATGCATCCCAAAATCCACATCAATGTCATGTGGAAGTATTCCATGCTCTCTGTGATAACCAAGCAACGTCCCAAAATCCAACCAATATTCCTCACCAACTTCATTGAGAAAATCTGCCGAAAGTTGAAAAAGCTCTTTCAATACCTTCATCTTGCGCTGGTTCTCCAATCCTACCAAGGCAAAAATATGGACATGTATAAATCGCTGTATATATTGGCTGATACGCAAAAGGTTCATAATATCGCGTCAATAATTAGTTGATTTCATGGCGAAGATAGCGGTAGATTTAGTCTATACATGGGTAAATGGTGAAGATCCCGCACACATAGAGCGGTGGAAGAGCTATGCAGGCAATCCTCAGGATGTGAATCCTGAAAGATACCGAGATACCTATCAGCTATTAAAACATAGTCTAAGGTCTGTGGAAAAATACCTGAAATGGTATAGGAATATCTATATAGTTACTGCCCGACCTCAGGTACCAGAATGGCTCAATACCTCTCATCCAAAAATCAAAGTCTTACATCATGATGAAATCATCGACCCTCAATATTTGCCTACTTTCAATCCAAACTGTATAGAAAGTTTCCTTCATATGATTCCTGATTTGGCGGAGCATTTTTTGTATATCAACGATGATTTTTTGTTTGGGAGTGAAACTGATATTGAGGATTTCATGCCAAAAGGCAAATACAGGATTTTTAATACACTGTTTGGGGAAAACCTCAGTTGGCGAATTTATGATGGTAAAAATGATGTGATTGGTCTGGGAGTCATTGAGCATACTCCGCTCTTTATTAAAAGAGAGTTCTGGGAAGAAATGACTAGAATTTATCCAGAAGAGCAGCATCGGACCAGAACTAATAAGTTTCGAAAAGATAATGACCTGATGACTTATAAGCTTTACAGGTATTACATGCTCAAATATCAGAAATCTGTGAGTAGGGCTATTTCTCTTCCAGAATTACTCAAGGTTAATACTTTTCATAAGATCATGAACAAGCTGCCTTATCAACAGAAAGCATTTAGAAAACTTGAAGAGAAACGGCCGAAATTCTATTGCCTCAATGATGATCAAAGAGACAATCCTAACCCTGAAGTGGTTAAACTGGTTCAGGCGTTTCTAGAAAGAAATTACCCGAATAAAAGTCAGTTCGAGATTTGATCCAGGAGCTTCACCATGCTCGTATCTTCAATCTCATTACATCTTCGATTTTTTTCCCGGAATCCCTCTTCACCTTCTGGCCTGCCTCGTGAAACGTTTTGTCTATTGAGATATTCCTCAAAAGATTTGATGTAATAGTGATTGATTCTCCATCCAATATCAGCAGAGTCTGTAAGCATTGAACCAAGCTTATACCATTTGTAATGCCACCAGTGTGCACTGTATGCAAATCGATTGTCAGAAAGAAAATCCCCATTGGCCAGATCTTTATGATCCGAATAATCACTTTCCCGCTTTGTATAAGCTCTTAATACATCTTGATCCGGCATGGTCTCATACCCATTGTTTCCAAAGTTGACTCGGGGTACTTTCACACCTTTGATTTTAGAATGATCGACAGATTTTAACCAACTGACAAGACTTAGTTCATTTCCCAAAGGAAAAAGAAATTCATCTACATCAATTTTCATGACCCATTGAAAGTCCTTTCGGTAGTTTTTTGCGGCATGGGCAAAACCAATGTGATTCTTATTACGCTGATAAAATTTTGTTGGCCCATCGTATTTGGTACCATCCCACATGGTCCAGAGGTGCCGTGTCACATACCCTTTCTCTTCGTATGGACGAAGTATTTCTCTTGCCTCATCCCCTCCATCCTGATCATATAGATAGAAATGATCTACTCCAACGGCAATATGATAGTCCAACCATTCCCTGAGGTAAGGGTTTTCGTTTTTGAAATTGGTGGCGAATGTGAGGAAATGTTTTTTGTTGCTCATGTATTTCAGAAGTACCTTATTTCACACTTTAACACACTGTTACAGGGAATATACCAGCAATAACTAAGTCAAAATTCCTTTTTTTTCGAAATAATTCAAGTGTACATTCATTAGTCATTTGTGACTAAAACACCTATGAATTTGACCAAACAACTGATATTTTGAAAAGCTAAGTTCCATTATTATCATATGGAAACAAAAGAACTTAATTTTGGCTTCATAACAATCGAGACTTCACATACTTAATGAGAATCATTGGAATTCTAATCAGGTCATCTTTACCTCTTTTTTTAATTGCCTCTTTTGCTAGCGTATTGACTGGGTTGAGTTCTACTATGGTTATTAAAACAATCCATCAAGCCGTTCAATCAAATGAATTTGACCAGCAAAGTTTTATTCTCAGATTTGTAAGTTTTTGGATAAGCTATGGTGCACTTTCTTTTTTGGCTTCATATACCGTCGCTCTGCTATCCAAGCAAGTCATTCATAAACTCAGAGTTGATCTATCGGCCAAGATATTAAATTCCACTTTCGATTCTATCGAATTCAACCAATCAAAATTGCTTCCGATATTAACAGAGGACATCAAAACAATTGCCTATTCGATTGATAGACTCCCTAGTGTCACGACAGGCCTTGCTACAGTTATTGGTATTTTAGCTTATATGGTTTGGTATTCTCCTATCCTTTCGGTTTCAACTGTAATCTTATTTATGCTGGTCTTTTTATTCACTAAAGTAAGTCTCCCATATGTCAGAAAATATGCCTACCAGTCGAGAGACTATCTGAATATACTTTTTGAAAAGTTTGAAGGGTTGATCTATGGCATTAAAGAACTATCCCTTAATAAAGAATTCAAGCAATCATACTTAAATGATCAAATAGTACCTGTGAGCAAAATGCAGAACAAGTATTACTTAAAAGAAAACATAGTGACCTCTATCACCAACAGATCAACGGACATGATTCTCCTTTTGGGAATGGGGATCCTGATTTTACTGATTAATCATTTTGGCTTTGTCACGCTAACTTTTTTCGGAGAATATCTGACGCTCGTTCTTTTCACTCTAGCCCCGCTTGCCACAGCAGCTGGCTTTTTGTCAAGTATCAAAAGAATCGATGCCTCCCTTGCTCATATTGATAAGGCCGGTATTGAAATGGATTTGTCACAAAGTGGTGAAGAGGACATTGAAAATCAGAATTGGAGCTCTAGTGATAGCCTCATTAAGCTCGAAAAAGTAAAACACGTCTATTATCACTCTGAGGAGGATCAATCATTTGAAATAGGGCCCGTAAATTTAAATATTAATAAAGGAGAAATGGTGTTTCTTGTAGGGGGGAACGGGAGCGGTAAAACAACCCTCGCCAAAATTATCTTAGGCTTATATCCTCCAGGAGATGGAGAAATATGTTATCGAAATAAGCTGGTTAATGAAAGAAATCGCGCATTTTACAGATCACGATTTTCAGCTGTTTTTACCGATTCGTTTGTTTTCGAAGAATTACTACACATTGACGAAAAGCAAATAGAAGAACGTAGTGAATTTCTGATTGAGCTTCTGGAATTATCTAAGAAAGTTCAAATTGTGGATGGAAAATTCACAACCAAACGACTATCTGATGGCCAGAAAAAACGACTATCATTGATTGTTTCAATTTTGGAGGATAAAGAAGTGTATTTGTTTGATGAATGGGCTGCTAATCAAGACCCACACTTCAAGGACATTTTTTACAATAAAGTTTTAGCATATTTGAAAAAGCAGGGAAAAACACTCATTGTTATCACTCATGATGATCGATATTTTTCTTTAGCTGATAAAATCATCAAGCTGCAAGATGGACAAGTAAAGGAAAATTGATGGATCAAACCAAAATTTACAACTTCTTGTCTCGAATAAAATTCACTTTCCCAAAATTGCTGAGTTACCTATAATGAAAGTCGTCACAATAGCAACCGAATCAAATAAGCACTTAGAACGGCTATTTAATTCTGCAAAGCATTTCGATATTCCAGTTATTGTTCTAGGTAAAGGCAAAGTCTACAGAAATCACAATGATAAAACTGCTTTTCTCTTAGAATTTCTTGATGATATTGATAGCTCTGAAACAGTTCTCTATGTCGATGGATTTGATTGCGTTTTCTTAAGAGATTTAGAATACATTGAACGTCAATTCAAAACCTTTAATCATCCTTTTGTAATATCTACTGAACAAAACTTCAACTGTGGTAGCTCACTGCTTCAGAAGTTATTTTATTATTTCAAATATCCGGCAGGTAAAAAACCCTATCGGTTCCTCAATGCTGGAAGCTGGATTGCAAAAGCTGATTATGCACGTAGCATACTTGAAAAAGTACTTGTAGAGAACGGAGATGATCAGGATCTTTTGAATAAGTATTTAGCGCTCAACCATGATTCTCTAAGTCTGGATTACAGACATGAAATATTCACATGTACTGCTGGAAGAAGTGGTCTGGAAACTCAAGACTATGAGATCGAAGATGGGATGATTAAAAATCAAATAACTGATTCTTATCCGGCAATTTTCCATGCAGCTGGAAAGAATTTTATTGGGTTATCAGAAATAATCAAATTTTTACCTTATTTAAAAAACGAACTCGTTGATGATCCTTTAGTTCGTAAAAACTATGCTTACTCCAAAATCACAAACTATCTGACAGCAAAAACAACCAAGGATAATTTTCTATTTCATTTGTTAATCAAACTGTTTTTATTCGTAGTTGGGATTCTTTCTATCATTTTTTTGATTTAGCCATTTAATCCAATCTTTTTTAGGTTTCACTCCATTTTTAATTAGCTGTTTAAGATAGTAGAATAGATATTCTTGGAGAGAGGTATCCTTACCATTTATGGTACGCTTAAACAACTGTTCAGAAAAATGAATAAAGACAATTGGATATTTTCCATTGATCTTAATCTCGCCATTAACATTGATGCGTTTATTTTCGATATCGTTCCAACTAGCTACATTACATCCGCGATGATGAATTATCTTGACATTCTCATCAATCAAAGGAAATAGAGACAAATATCCCTGATCATCATAAAGACATTTAGAATAATTTCTTTCACACTTATGATAACACATCTTAGCCCACCAAATCAGTAGTTCTGTTGCATTTTCATTAACACCCACAAAGCCACCGTTGAAAAAGCCGTTAGTGTAATTATTTGTAAAATCTTTCAAATCCCCTGAAACATCAAGGCTCCTCCAATGAGGCGTTAAAATTGCAGTGTGTTTGTCCAGGTAATCGAATAAAAATTGATACGAACTAAAAAAATATAGATCACTATCTAAATAGATAACCTTTTTGAAACCCTTTGAAATTAAAAAATTCAAAAAGACTGGCTTCATGCTCCATCGATAGCGATCATTCTTTCTCGGATTAAAATATTTCTTCTCAATTTCAGATGAAAAAGGAACACCTGATAGTTCATGTTTATTAACAATATTAAGACCTTCGGGAAATTCATTTTCAGTACTTCTTATAGATCCATCTACAATCAGTACACTCAGAATCGCATTCGCATCTTGCTGCTGCAACGACTGAAATAAAGCAATTGCATAAGGCAAATAATTCTCGGTAATAATTGTACAAAAATGATTTTTGCTCATTTGGCAAAGAAACCGTTTATTATGTAGACGAACGCTTCATTTTTCAAATCAAACAATTGCTGTGCTCTGTTTGGTAAGAATGGTGATTCAAAGATGTCTGAAATAAAATGAAAAAATCAAGCATTTTGAGTCCAACTAAAATGTGGCGAACTTCGTCTTTTGTTTATCAAATCAACTTATCAAATTATTCTTAATTTATGTTAATGCTCCTTGCTGCATTGATTTCAGCATCCATTATAAATCCTTCTGAAAACAAGTATTTTATTCAATTTCACAAAATTGATAATCAAGCAAAAATATATGTGCAAGATTCACTCATTTTCGAGAGTGAATTGATTGATGGAAATCCAACATTGAACCTCAAAGTACAATTAGATAAATATCTCAAAAAAGGAGATAATAGAATAAGGGTTGAATTATATAATGGTTCGGGTGACGGCTTTTTTGAATTTGATGAGCACTGGGAGATATATTACGAAATTTTTGAAAATGATATTCCGATAGATTACCTCAATGAAAAGTCATCAAATGGTAAAAATGGTTTAGTTCTTACAATGAATCACGAAATTTTTGTACCGACTGATCTTTAGTCGTTTAATTTCTAAAGCACATTAATTGAATTATGAAAAGTATCTGGTTCTTCCTCATTATTACAAATAGCTTTGTTTTAACGAAACCACTCTCCGCTCAAGAGGTTGTTATTCCTGGCCTAAAATTTTATGAATCCAGATTATCTGACACCACAAGCATTACTCTCAAAAGCTCGATAGAGTATCCTGAAGAAGACGGGTTGTGGATACTAGACCCAACTTTAAAAAAATCATACAATACCGCCTATCCACGTGGATTCAACGATGGGCCAGTCTGGAAAGGACGGGGATTGACCTCTGAGATACATGGGGGAATCATGGGAAAAAAGGGCAAATTCTCATTTGCTTTCCATCCTGTCGTTTTTTACTCCCAAAACTCAGGATTTGATCTTGCTCCAAATCTTGATGGTCAAAACAATATTTACAATTATCAGTATACTTCACCAATAGGTACCGGTACAATAGATTGGGTACAAAGATACGGCAGTTCATCATTCACATACTTTGCAACTGGACAATCTGAAATACGATTTACTTTCTGGAATTTATCCACGAGTATTTGCTCTTCCAATTTTAGTTTGGGCCCTTCTGTTTTTAACCCAATAATATTGAGTCATCAGGCACAGGGAATCCCTAGAATAACGTTAGAAATCAGTCCGGTAGATTTGGTAATAAAATCAAAATCAATTCTTACGATTGAAGGTGCTCTCTCATATGGATATTTAAAAGAATCAAAATACTTCAACTCGAATAAAGCTGATAATTTCAGATATTTCAATTTTTATTCAATAGGGCTGGTTCCTAAAATACTTTCAAACAACTTAAAATTTGGATTTCAAAAGTCTTTATACAATCGGGGAGAATATTTTGATTGGATCGATCTTACTGCCCCTTTTAAGATACCTGATTCAGATGAATTTAATGCCGATACATTAAATAATGATAGTTTTGATCAGTTAGCTTCATTTAATATGGAATGGCATTTTCCTTCCATTGGATTTAGAGCATATGCCGAATTTGCTAAGAATGACTTCACTGGAAATGGTCGATGGACCTTACAAGAGCCTGAACATACAAGAGCATATAACTTGGGGTTTGAAAAAAGTTTCAGAATTAATAATGCAGTTAGAATTTTCTCTGTATATGAACATACAAATCTTTCGCGAAATCACACCTACTTATGGCGAGCAGCACCTAGCTATTATCCTCATGGAATTAATACGCAAGGCTACACTCATGAAGGCCAAATAATTGGCGCGGGAATTGGGCCGGGTAGTAATAGTGATCAGATAAACGTTTTGCTTGAAATTAATGACAAAAAATTTGGATTGCTTGCCCAGAGAATTGAAAACAATAAAGACTATTTTGTAACA
The DNA here is from genome assembly GCA_030425425.1 of Bacteroidia bacterium. Lineage (GTDB taxonomy): Bacteria > Bacteroidota > Bacteroidia > Cytophagales > Cyclobacteriaceae > Marinoscillum. Next base: position 37,587 of record JAUIAO010000039.1, read on the forward strand.
AATGTCCATACACTCAATCAGCATGACGTAGAATATAGCCAGGGCATATACTACTCTCAAGAAATGAAAAGGCTTCGACTGCAATTCGAACTTACAAGAAGTAAAAACATGAATAGATACTGGATAATGAATAATGATGTGGTCAACTACTATTCATCTATCTCTCTCCAATATAAAATTAATCGAGCTGAATAGGCTACGATGAAGCATCTCTTTTAGCAGTAAACCTCATTTTTTGTTAATATTAGATTTTTGAATCCAAAAAAGGGTTATCAATCATGCTCTACCATCTGACCAAATCGATTGTCCGAATGGGCATACGTGGCTTTTTCAACAAAATTGTCATCCTTGGAAAAGAGCATCTGGAGCAGCCTGTACCTACTATTGCCATTGTCAACCATCCCAGTGCACTGATTGATCCACTGGTAGTGGCTACAGCGACATCCCGCAGGTTACACTTTATAGCAGCAGCAGAGTATTTCGGTAAGGGATTACAGAAGAAAATCCTCAGTGAAGAGTACAACATGGTACCTGTCTATCGTCCGCATATGTATGAAGGAGAGGAGTTTAGCAATGATGATATGTTCGTGGCGTGCTTTGAGACATTGGCGCGAAATGGCTGTATTGTCGTTTTTCCAGAAGGAAATTCGGTCACAGAAAAGCATATTAGATCCCTGAAAACAGGTGTGGCCAGGATCATGTATGGTTTTCAAAAACTCCATCCTGACAAGAAAATCAACATTTTACCGATTGGCTTGAATTATTCTGATGCACATCGCTTTCAAAGCAATGTAATCATGAATATTGGTCAACCTCAGCATATTCATATGGATGTGTCAAAATCAGAAGAGCCGGATCAGGAAGAAGTATTGAAAGCAACCGAAAAGATGTATGAAATGCTCAAAGATGAAGTCATTCATCACGATAAATCGGAGCTTAGTGAATTGGTCGGTTCGGTGGATAAAATATGGGGAATCAAAATCTACAATGCACTTAAAAAAGGTAAAGAGAAAGCCCTATTGGCTTTCAGGAAAGAGCAGAAAATCGTTAGCAAAATAGAAAATCTGGAGGCGGCAGAGATAGACCAACTGCGGTTAAAGACAGACTCCTTCCTTCAAAAACTACAAAAACACCGTGTCAAGCCACAGGCTTTCACCGAAACTGACAATATTTCATTTTTATGGTTAGTTGGGATGGTACTTGGATTGCCAGTTTACCTCTACGGGTTTTTATCCAACATTATTCCTTATTTAGTAAGCAGGTATCTTTTCAAGAATAAGTTTCTACCAAAAATTACCGATTACGGAGTGAAAAACGGACTTACACCAGCATTTGTAGGAACGCTGGCCTACTCGGTAGGAGTGGTGACATATCTGATTTGGTATTTGATTCTGGGGCTTATACTCTCTTTAACTACACTCTGGTGGGTAGGAATAGTGTTTTATCTCACTGGATATTATGCCGGGATTTTTAGTTTGAAGTATGCAGGAAAAGTACTCCAGTTTTACCGGAGATATCAACTCGCCTTCAAAATCAAAAAGGCAAAAGATTTATCTCATATAAAAGAAGAGTATAAAGCCTTAATTAGCATGCTCAGAGACTTTGCCAGGTAGATGATTAATAGGGCCAACTAGGGATGTTGCATAATATGCAAATTTCAAAACCTTGGTTTGACAGGATTTGAAATTCTGCAATTTGATTTTTTGAATGAGGACTTGGAGGCGGAATTCCACTATTGTAATGCGCGGGTTTCAATTTTCAATTCGCTCACGATGGTAAAAAACCTCAATTTAGCGGGTATCAAAAGGCATTAAAATGAAAAAGGCACTCTACTTACTCACATTCGTTCTCTTCCATACCGCATTTAGTCAGAGCTATGTTGATCTCTTTAGATTGGATTGTGACTATTCTTTCCCTCGTCCCTTTGAAGGATCAAACGTGAATGGAGAGCTAATCGAATATTCTGCTGATTTAACCTTACCTGTTGTAATCAATCCCAAACTTAATCTCATCACGGGGATCAATGCAGAATGGGTGAATGTGACTTTGAATCCAGATGACTCAAAAACGAATTTTGCTGCTTATATGCTCAAACTTGGAGCAAATGTGAAGCATACAGACAGGCTGGCGGCTACCTATATTTTACTTCCAAAACTAGCTTCCAATCAGATTGCATTCCGAAATGATAATTTCCAATTAGGAGGGATTGCATTGTTCAAAATCCACAAAACGGAAAATCTGAATTATAAATTTGGAGCATATGTGAATTCAGAATTTTTTGGGCCTTTTGTCGTACCTATTTTCGGCCTGTATAGAAAAAACGAGAAATTTGAGACCAATCTCACCTTACCAATCAATGCAGATTTCAACTTTTCTATTTCGCCCAGCACCAAATTGGGGTTGAAATTCACAGGGCTGAACAAAAGTTTCTTTCTGGATGAAAATCCTGATCAGTATATGGTGAAAATCAACAATGAGATCGGGCCTTATATCATGCTCGGAAAAGATAGATTACGTTTTCAAGTTCAAGCGGGTATGGGAATACTGAGAAGTTATAGAACATACGATACAAATGATAAACTCGACTATGCTATTTCCCTGATTAGACCAGGAGACAATAGAGTTCAGTTAAATACTGACTTTAAAGATGGGTTTTTCATAAAATCTTCATTCATTTACCGATTCACCATAGGTAAATGATGATGGATGCTAGATGAAGATGGATGATTTGACGAAAAACCACCAATTATTTATCAATAAGAAAAATTAACCCCAAAAACGATGTTAGAACTGCTTCAAGAAATAGATCATGTCCGCCTGAATTTTTCAGAAGAAGGACGTCATTTGCTCAATATCACGATCGCTTTCATCATGTTTGGTGTGGCCTTAGAATTGAGCCTGGATGATTTTAAACGTCTTATCAAAAGCCCAAAACCAGCACTGGTAGGTATCTTTTCTCAGTTTATCGCATTACCATTATTGACTTTCTTATTGGCCATTTCACTGAAAGATTACATTACACCTACAGTGGGTCTGGGTATGATCTTGGTCGCATCTTGTCCCGGAGGTAATGTATCTAATTTTATCAGTTCATTGGCAAGAGGAAATATTGCACTTTCTGTGAGTTTGACAGCTTTTTCTTCAGTAAGTGGTTTGATTATGACACCATTAAATTTTGCTTTTTGGGGAAACCTCTTCATGAAAGTTTACAGTAGTAGTTCTAATCCTGATTTGGTTCCAAATCTTGAAATCAATCCACTAAGTGTATTGGAAACTATTGTGATCATATTGGGAATTCCATTGGTATTAGGCATCTTTTTCAAGAATAAGTTCCCAAAAACTACCTCCAAAATTGTGGTTACGATAAAGCGTTTGTCCATTGGCATTTTTATCACTCTACTTTTCGTGCTGTTTTTCAAAAACTATGATTATTTCGTGCAATACATCAAATACATCTTTCTGATCGTATTGGTGCACAATCTGATTGCATTATCATCTGGATTTTACCTAGGCAAACTATTCAAACTCGCCAAAAGAGAATGCAAAACAATCTCCATCGAAACAGGTATTCAAAACTCAGGACTAGCACTTGCACTACTTTTTAACCCGCGAATATTTCCAGAAGACCTGGCCGTAGGTGGTATGGCATTTATTGCTGGCTGGTGGGGGCTTTGGCACATACTTTCCGGGTTAACCATAGCTGGGATTTGGTCAGGTTTTTCACTGAAGCCCAAAGAAGACAGACTTCAGACAGAATATGCATCGAGCGACAACCATTGATACGCCATACTTGATGGTTTAGAGGATTGCTTTCAGTAGTTCACATATTTTTGACCAATATTTGCATCTAATTTTGTTAATAGACGGGTTTTTAGTTCCATATGAAGAAAAAACAATTCATTGCAGCATTCCTGATTGTCTTTTCGGTAATGCTTTCATCCTTTGTCTTTTATGGCTATCAGATTCTTTTCACTCCAAATATACTGGTGGATCAGGACGAGCAGTTTTTTGCGATAGAAAACGGCACCACATTCAAGGAGCTGCAGAATCAGCTATATGATCAGCATGTAGTCAATGATCTGGTGTCATTCAGTTTACTGGCCAAAGTCAAAGGTTTTGACAAGAACATTAAACCTGGTATGTACTTGCTGAAAGGAGATATGAGCAATATGGCGGCTATCAATCTTTTGAGATCTGGTAGTCAGACTCCTGTTAAACTTACCTTCAACAATGCCAGATTGATTGAAGAACTTGCACCAAAGCTGACCATGACGTTACAAATTGACTCGGCAGACATAGCTCCTTATTTGTTGTCGGACAGTGTGGCCCGGAGTTATGGGTTTACTCGCGAAACTTTCATCTCAATGTTTTTGCCAAACACCTATGAAGTCTATTGGACAGCCAGCCCAAAGGATATTCTGGACAGGATGAAAATGGAATATGATCGGTTTTGGGATGAAACCAGAAGAGCCAAAGCCGAGAAACTTGGACTCGCTCCAGTAGAAGTGATCACAGTGGCATCCATAGTAGATGCGGAAACTAATAAAATGGATGAGGCTGCCAGGATCGCCGGAGTTTATCTAAATCGACTGGAAAAGGGTTATAAACTACAGGCGGATCCTACACTGAAATTTGCCATGAAGAAATTTGAACTGCGAAGAATCATCAACAAAGACAAAGAATACGAGTCGCCATATAACACTTACAAATATCGTGGATTACCTCCAGGCCCGATCAACATGCCGTCAATTGCAGCAATAGAAGCGGTACTCAATGCGGAGGAGCATCGATACCTATATTTCTGTGCCAAGGATGATTTTTCTGGATACCACGTCTTTGCTAAAACTCTGACAGAACATAACCGAAACGCAGCGAAGTTTCAGCGTGCACTGAACAAAGAAAGAATTTATCGATAATGTATCAGCATGAAGTAAATATTAGGGTGAGATATGCCGAAACAGACCAGATGGGCTATGTTTATTATGGCAACTATGCCACCTATTTTGAAGTAGCACGCGTGGAGGCATTCAGGTCATTGGGCTTTCCTTATAAAAATCTGGAAGATATGGGAATCGGCATGCCAGTGCTTTCCCTAAACATCAAATATCACCAACCTGCCAGATATGATGATCATCTTACGGTAAAAGTGACCATCCCTGAGCAACCACGAGCACGTGTAAAATTCATCTATGAAGTCACCAATCATGATGGGAAACATATCAATACCGGAGAAACAGAACTAGTGTTTATCAATATGGAAACAGGCCGACCAGTACGGATGCCAAAAGTTATGGCTGATCTACTAGCACCATATTTCGCTTAAGGGAATCATCACAGCCTTAATTCGTGATGGTAAAAATCCTTATCTTAATCTAATGAAAAGAGCTTTTCTCTTTCATTTGCTACTCCTGATTGGTTTGATCGTTTCTTCTCAGTCAGCAAATCAACCGGATACTATTCTGTACAATAGTGATTGGCATAAGGTAGAAAACGAGAAAGATGCTTCATACCTGCAAATAATCAAATATGAAGACGAGAAAATCTTCATGACTAACTTTTATATGCCCTCCCGCAAGCTTTACAATCATGGTGAAGTATATCAGTTGAGACCGTTTATGCATCAAGGCTTAGTGCACTGGTATTATGAAAATGGTCAAATCAAGAAACAAGCTCGATATCAGAATGGCGTAAGTGTCGGGATGGAGAAACATTTTTTTTGAGGATGGACATCCAGCTTATGAATATTTTCATGAGGACAATAAAACCTATACGGTTCAGATCTGGGATGAAAACAATTATGAACCCTTACTAAAAAATGGAAATGGATTGATAATCTCTGGTGATGGAGACAACTTGATCAATCATACTACCTACAAAGATTCCATTTGTGTGGAATCATATCACATTCGAACGAACAAAAAAGACACAGTCTATACCATTTGCGACACATATGTATCCTACAAAGGTGGTCTGGAAAAAATGTACCAAAAAATAAAAAATCGAACTAACTATTCACTAAATGCATGGCAAAGAGGTCATACAGGTACAGTTTATGTGGAATGCATCATAGATAAAGATGGAATTCCAACAGAAATTCGGGTAGTTGAAAAAGTGTTCTACGAATTTGATCTGGAGGCAATTAAAGTAGTCGAATCCCTGAAAAAATGGATAGTTGGCAGACACAAAGGGAAGCCCGTCAAATGTTTGATTGTGCTCCCCATTGAGTTTTATTAGTCTATTAAAACAATCTATATCACTCTAGCCAAACTGCTCTTATTCCAATTTTTTGTGACTCTAGTTTTTCCTGATCTGTTAGCCCAGGACCTATCGAAATCTGCAATGTTTCAATTTTGCCTATATCAAATGTTTCATGCTCAGATCGCTCAAAATAATAAGGTAAAAATGTTGGGTATGGTCGAGGCATGGTGATGATTTTCACCTTCTCCAACTCTTCCAAAGGAATTCGGTATTCATCAGCACTTTCCCTCAACTGTATGATTTTACCATATGCGTTTCCATCATTTGAGACCAAAGCCACCTGAATTTTTCCTGGAGCACCGTCAATTGACCTTCCCGATATGACCAAATACTTTTTATTAATCAGGTCCTCATTTCTTCCTCCCAAATGATCTTTAAAGCAGTAACGCATTGTATAGTCGTACAAAGGATCTGCATCCGGATTCTCAGGGTCTGGCTTGAAAAGCTGCTCAATATTCAGCAACAATTCACCCTGTCCCGGCTTTGCCAATGGAAGTAGCTTCGATCCCGGTGCCCAATTGCGGGAAACCTCCTGATCATCCGTCAGAGCATTGTATAGATATATCGGCTCAACAATATCCAGCACGTTCAGTTCGTATGGTTCAGAGTCAAAATCCCAATCTCCCGGCAATGATGAAATCCCTTCAGGATAGATGCGGTCATCCAGAATGATATAGTATTTCAAAACGCCTGAATTCACCAACTCAGCCGGCACTTCTGCTACATATTCAAAACCATGTTTTTTCTTAAGGGGAAGTTCTACAGGTGTCCAACCATCATAAGCTAACACTCTTGCGGACATGATTGAATTCGGGGAAATGATTTGCGCGGTGATTTTAAAAGCTTTTCCTGCTGAGATAGACTCCAATGGTTTGTGCAACACATATTCTTTCGACAAAGTGCTGGCAGGAGCAGTAAATTCTTCAAGACGAATATTCTTCCATTTCACACCTCTCTTAACTTTTGATTTCACCCCGGACTTTTTCAAAAGATAGGTTCCTGGTTTTATAGAAAATGAACCTTCCCTAATCTCTGAGGCAAATTCGTTATTGGCATTAAGAGGTTGTATAGTAAAATCAGTCCCTAGTTCTTCCAGATTAATTTTCATGGTCCTTTCATTCCATACAATCTCAGCCAACTTTCTCTTTAGACTATTTCTTCCAAATGGATCTTCCACCCAGACGGCATCCGGCAACACCTCCAATCTCCAAATTCCTTTTTCAATTCTATCCAGAAAATACGCTCCTGTTCCATCATACTGAACAACCTTGGAGTTTCCCCAACCGGCTATTTCACGAAGCTTTTTCTCTTTTTTGGGCGTGAGCGAATTGTGATTGGTATAGAAGAATTTATCCACGGCATTGTAAACCGCCAAGTCATCCTCATAGCTCACCAAAAAATCATCGAATGCGGCATTATCTGGATATTTTCCATAGTCCTGATACCTAGGCACCTTGTGAAAAACCTCAGAAGTAATTTTCAATGAAAGCGCCTTTTGAGGCGTGTAAGCCAGGTTCATGTAGTGAGTATTGTACTCGGTATTGGCATATGACAAAAAAGTAGGATCATATGCAAAATGAGTCGCCCACTGAATGCCCGCAGTTCTAAAACTTCGCGCCATGGCCGGATACATGTAAGAACGACCAACATCCGCCGCATCAAATTCATAAACGACCTTTGCTGCAGATTGGAATCGTGAATTGTCAGCAAATGGAATATCATACCGATCTACATTGGGCAACAGATTTCCTTGTAACTCTTCGCCGGCACCTAAGCCCGTAGGATACCACTGGAAAGTACCACCTTGAGCTCCACCATCCAGATAAGCATCCACACGATGTACTGCATGACTGAAATTGTAAAAGATTGGCTTCTGACAGTCGGTGCTCCTCATTGCCTGAATCATTTTTCCCACATATCTGGCTACAGAATCAGCTGATTGCCTATGATGTGGCTCATTACTCACCTCAAACGCCACAATATTGGGATCATCCTTGTAAGCTAGGCCAGTATATGGATTGATATGATTTAGAAACTGAGCAAGATAATTCTCCTGAGCTTTGATAGCTTCTTCATTGGTGAGACAGCCATCTTTTCCATATTTATGTGCAAACCCGGGCGTCCAGGTATCTCTTTCAGGCCACCCATTTCCCCAGAAAGCTATTGGTGTTAGTAACATTTTCATGCCTCTATCCTGCATTTCTTTCAGCATGAAATCAAACAAATCGAGATGTTCGTTTTCAATCAGATTTCCCAAGGTATCACTAATCTCTGTATCCCAGACATGTACCCGATAGGCATCAAAACCCAGTCTGGCAAAGTGATAAACGTCATTCCTGATGGCATGCTTTGGGTCTATCCCCAGCTTTTTGGCTGAGCGGTAAGCATGCGCAAATGGCACAGTATAATTCACTCCAAAACCATAAACTTCTTTACCGGATTCTGTCCACCTCATCACTCCATTTTCATCCACCAAAACACATGGCTGCTGAGCGAAAAGGGCAGAAATTCCCAGACCAAGTGAAAACATGGTCGCTATGAATACCTTTTTGAGTATCATTTTTAGTTGTTATTTATTTAGAAACTTCACTAAGAAAACATGGGGCCTCAGGTAGATTCCTTAGGCCATTACCATGTTTTCAAGAGAATTGGTCATTCGTTTGTATCATATTCATATTTGATGAAATCAAATCCCGAATGGGCATTTCCATCAAAATCAAAAAAGGTATTACTCTCCCAGCTAGAACCTGTATTCCACTGATCCTTAGCCTCCGAGGTAATCCAAGCCGGCTCCCAATAAACGATCCCGGAACCTCCGGCAGAAATCATGCTTTGTGTAAGATCAATCATCATATTAAGCTGACCCTCCAAAGTATATGGATAGCCTGTCAAAGGGGTGTCACCTCCAAAAAGATTAGGATAACTATCATTTGCAGCTGTAGTCCATGGATAGGCAGTTTCAAGAATAACCACCTCTTTATTGAACTTACTCACAAAACCTGCGACATTATCTTCCAGCTGATGTGGTCGTATGGTAGTATGCCAGACGGGATAGTAAGAGAACCCTATCATATCAAAGTCCTTCACCCCTGCGGTATTGATTAGACTATTAAACCACCAGTCCACATTCTCAGGGTCTGCTACATGAAAGAGGATTTTCGTATCGGGATTTACATCTCTGATTGCCGAAATGGCTCTTTTCGCCACACTCCCAAAATTGGCCCAGCCAGATTCGCAAACATTCAGGTTTGGAAAACCAGCATTTCTTCCGGAGAGCATCATCCCACAATTGGTTTCATTACCCACCTGTACAAGCTCCGGCATCAAACCTTTGCCATTGAGGTAACTCAATACCTCGTATGTGTAATTGTAAACTGAATCACCGAGCGTAGTAATATCAGAAATATCGACCCATGCAGCGGGCACTTTTTGTTTGCCTGGATCAGCCCAATCATCAGAATAATGAAAGTCAAGCAGCACTTCCATCCCCTGTGCTTTGGATTTGGCAATGGCTTTTTCCACATCATATAGATCATTATAAAGCTGGGTACCACTAGCACCATAAACTTCCTTAGTCCAGGCAGGATTGTGCCACAGTCTCAACCTAACCAGGTTCGTTCCTTTTGATGCAAATATTTCGTATGGATCTTTCTGGATGCCTTCATCTTTATACACTCCTGCATGGTCGAGGATCTGATTGACGTAAGAAAGGTCTGCACCAAAATAAAATTTATCTATTGTTACAGAATCCTCGGGCTCCGGATCGGTCTTGACAATATAATCCCTGGATTCTTCCTGACAACCAACCAGACTCCAAATCAATAAGAACAAGGTAGCCATACTCAAAATATTTTTGCTCATAATAATAAATGTTAGGCGAAGGATTGGTCCTTCGCCTTTTAGTTTACTGTGTCAAATCAACAGTTTTATTTGCTAAATCCACAGTGACTTTAAAAGTTCCTCCCGTGCCAATGAATCTGAAATTATCGTCATTATCCCCGACAGCCTCCAAAAGACTAGAAACAGAACCAGTGAAATATCCGGCACTATAGTCATCTGACCAATTGTCTGCTTCTTCGAAAAACCGGAAAGTAGAAGCATTGGCAAATGTCACATTAGTGGCTTCATATACTCCGTCACCAGATGTGGTAAAGGTTGGTGAATTGGCGAAAGTCCAGCTCTGATCATCTCCAACAAGGTAAAGGTTGGCAGGATAACCTGCCCCAGCCTCCACCGTAACGGATTTACTACTCAAATCAACAGTAATGGTATAAACTCCCGATGCTGCCAAAAATTCGAAATTAGCGTCATTATCTCCTTTTGCTCCCAGCTCAGAATCAACTGTAGTAAAATAGTTATAGTCGAAATCGTCTGTCCAATTGTCAGCTTCTTCAAAGAATCGGAAAGTGGAGTTCTGATTGAAAGTCACTCCTTTCGCCTGGAAAACACCGGAACCCTGACTCTCAAATGCAGGGGAATTGGCAAATGACCAACTTTGATCATCTCCCACCAGATACAAAGTAGATGGGAAAGCAGCAGTAGGTTCTACACTCACTGATTTATCAACAAAAGAAACTGTGATGGTATAATTACCTGATTCTGCTAGAAATTCGAAATTGGCATCACCATCTCCCTTAGCGCCCAATTCAGCATCTACTATGGCGAAATAGTCGAAATCATAGTCATCAGACCAGTTGTCAGCTTCCTCAAAGAAACGGAAAGTGGAATTTTGATTAAATGCTACACCTTCAGCTTCAAACACTCCTTCACTAAGTGTTTTGAATGTTGGTGAACTGGCAAATGACCACCCCTGATCATCACCTACCAGGTACAAGGTTGTTGGGTATTCGGAAGCTACTTCATAAGTTATCGTCTTGTCATTTAGTGAGACATTGATGTTGTAAGTAGCTGTGGCCCCTGTAAATCTGAAGTTGTCATCATTGTCATTCGCTGCAGTAAACTCCGCAGGTACACCGCCTTCAAAATACGCATATCCATATTGTGTAGCTCCCCAGTCTGGAGATTCAAAAAATCTGAAATGTCCATCCTGCTGCAAAACCGCCGTACCTTCAAATTTACCTCCACCGAGGAAAGTCAATGAAGCCGCTTGCTGCAAGTCCCAACTTTGCCCATCGCCTATTACGTATAATGTGGGTAATTCACCTTGCTCCAGAGTGATGGTATTCGTATTGAGGTTTACAATCATTTTATACACACCATCTGCTCCGGTGAAGATGAAATTATTGTCACTGTCCTCACCACTTACAAGCTCAGAAGGAATAGTTGAGAAATCACTAAAGCCCCATTGCTGAGCATCCCAGGATGGGGTAGCAAAAAATCTGAATTTACCGTTTTCGGTAAACAATCCAATAGCTTCATAAGTACCCGGACCTGTACTTGATGCTTCCAGGGCATCTGTCAGACTCCAACTCTGTGCATCCCCAATGATATATATCGGCGGGAAAGTAGCCAGGTATGGTGTAATGTTGGCCGAGACCACATTGGAGTAAACTGACGCAACTTCGTCAGACACTACTGACATCACTCTAAATTCTATACTCTCTTCCACATCAGCCTCAAGACCCATACCTAGCAGCGATGCGTTGACGTCACCAATCAATGGAGAAATGGTCAGATCCTGGGTGCTACCAATCGCAACCGCATTAGCAAAATCATTGCCGGCAACATCCATTTGAAGCGTGTATGTGATAGACGCTTGATAGCCAAAGTCAGTTTCCGTCCAGGAAAATTCATTGAAAACATTGTCATTCGTCTCAAAAGTGAATGTATAATCCGGTGCATCCGGTGCATTCAGCACATTTGGAGTTACATCAGATTTTATGATTGTCTTCTCAAAATCCTCCTCACAAGCCGACAAACCTAAGAAGGCCACGACTATCAGTAATAAGTTTATATAATTTTTGAAATTCATGATCTTAAGTTTTTCGGATTAATATTCAGGGTTTTGCTCAAGATTCGGATTGACAGCCATCTCTGCGGATGGAATTGGGAACAAGTCTCTGTAGGAAGCTGATGCAGCCCCGTCTTTTACATTACCCTTCCATGGCCACACATAATCACCACCTGTAAACACTCCAAACCTTACCAAATCGGTTCTTCTGTGTCCTTCCCAGAAAAGTTCTCTTGCTCGTTCGTCAAGTATAAAATCCAAATCCAGATCAGCATCGCCAATGTTGCCTGTAGCATCACCAAAAGCACGCTCTCGCAGATTATTGACGTATGTCAAAGCCTGACTTCTGGTACCTCCAGTACCGCCGCGAAGTACTGCCTCAGCATACATGAGATAAGCATCCGCTAATCGGAAAAGTGGCCAGTCAGTATCCACGAATACCGGCTGATCAGAATCAGATGGAGTGCCGTCCAGTTTTCTGTTTCTGAATTTAGTAATCGCATATCCATCTGTGAATATCCCAATATCATTGATCTCCAGATTTTGACCATCTGTCCAGAACAATGCTCTACCATCATTGGCCATATCAAATTTCTCGACTAAGGCTGAAGTAGTTCTCAAACCAGCCCATGCCTCACCAGTGCCCATCAAATCATATGTAGGCATGGATCCTCCTATCTGCGCGTGGAGCACATAGACCATTCCACCGTATGATTGTGTATTGATTCCATCGAATGTGATTGGGAAAATCATCTCTGGAGATGTATGATTATCGGCTACAAAATTGTGCATATAGTCACTAGAAAGGGAATACCCCGCTGCCATCACCTTATCCAGAGTGGCAATACACTCGGTGTATTTTGGTGTACCTGTATAGACTTCCGCATTGAGATATAGTTTGGCCAACAGCATCCAGGCGGCTCCTTTATCGGCTCTTCCATATTCAAATCCCGGATCTCCAAGGTCTGACTCCATATCTATCAGGTCTGCCACTACATAATCAAACAATTCTGAACGAGAGACCTGCTCAGGAAAGAAAGCTCCAGGCAAATCCTCCTCTGTCACAAATGACATCTGACCAAACATATCAATCCCATGACTGTAAGCCAGTGCTCTAAGAAACCTCGCTTCTGCGTTGAATTTCATCAGATCAGGATCACTGCTTCCGGCAGTTGCGCGAATGAATTCATTGGCAATAGAAACAGTGTACATGATTCGTGAGTACATCGCACCGATAAAGACATCCGTTGCTGTCCATGTATGCCAGTGCAAATCTTTGATCGTTGCATCATTCCATGAAAGCACCGCTTCTTCTGTAGTCAACTCCTGACAATTCCAGTATTGACGCAGATAGTTTCCAAAACCTTCGTCTATATCTTCAATATCCGGAAGTCCAAAAGGTCCCTGCTGACCACTCAATGCAAATGATGCATACAGCTTAGCCAGACCCTCTTTATAGTCATCTACAGTATTGTAAACATTCTTTGAAGTCGTCAGATTGGGATCAATAGGTGATACATCCAAATCTTTCACACATCCACTCAGCACGAACAGAATGGAAGCGATCAGTGTAGTTTTTATATACAATTTCATATCAGTTCTTGCTTTGATTAAAGGTTAAAATTCAAACCCAGAAGGAAAGTCCTTGGTCGTGGGTAAATGTTATTGTCAATACCACCATTCACCTCAGGGTCCAAACCAGAGTATTTGGTAATGATCAGCGCATTCTGCACTGTAAGGCTAAGGCGCATAGAAACCGAACCTAGTGGCTGAGTATATCCTATGCTGATATTATCGAGCTTAAAGAATGAAGCATTTTCCACAAACATGTCTGACCAATATTGTGGCTGAGAACTTACGAATCCACGGTCTGCAGCCTCTTGAGAAATATTGTTGAAATAACCAGTAGAAACATACAAACCACCAAGCGTAGAGCCCGATTGCACGTTGTTATACACATAGTTATTGATGCTCACTCGGCCAGAGAATGCAGCATCAAACTGCTTGTATTGCATCCTGGAATTCAAACCAAAAGTGAAATCGGGATTTGGGTTATGGAAGCGGTACTTATTCAATTCATTACTCGTAATATTACCGCTCTCACCACTTCTATTCACGTAGAGCCCTTCTACAGGATTACCATTATCATCATACACCTGCTGAAATACGAAGAATGAGTAAGAAGGATAACCTACCGTATTGATCTGAATATTATTACCTACGCCACCACTGATACCACCAACGGCCTGTCCAATATCAGCCGGATCATCTATCAACGTAAGGCTTGTGATTGTATTGGTATATCGCGTGAAGTTGATGCCCGCATTCCAGGTAAAATCCTGCGTATTGACCACCACTCCATTCAAAGTCACCTCTACTCCATTGCTTTCGGTATTGCCAACATTGGTCGTTAGCCTATTAGAAAAATTACTTCCACCTGGTATTCTGGTGTTGTTGATTAGATCCTTAGTTTTACGATGATACACTTCAATAGATCCTGTAAACCGATCTTTCATGATTCCGAAATCCAGACCAGCATTATAGGTAGTTGTCTCTTCCCATTTGATATTCGCATCATATGGATCTGGTCGGTAGGTATTGTAAAACTGATCCCCAAACTGATAAGATGCGCCACCGATACTTCTTCTGTATATAGGTAGTGATGGATAATATGGATTGCTGACGCTTGTCAGATCCTGCTGTCCTGTCACCCCTATTCCTCCTCTTAATTTCAAAGAAGAAATGGAAGAAATTCCTGACATGAAAGATTCTTCAGAAATTCTCCAGGCTACTGCCAATGACGGAAACAGACCCCACTGGTTGTCACCCGAAAAGCGAGATGATCCGTCATTTCTGAAGGTGGCTGTAAGTAAATATTTTTCGTTCAGGATGTAATTCAGACGACCAAAAAATGAGATCAGATAGTTTTCGTTTTTGAATTCAATGTCCTGCCTCACCTGTGATTCATCCCCATTACGATCAAAGGTAGTACCCTCACGCATCCAGTGTTGCCATGAGTATCCACCAGTTACTTCTATACTATGAGCACCAATTTCGTTTTTATATCTCAAATAAAAATCCAGAAGTTTAGAGGTGTTGTCTGCCGTATAATCCAGCAAACGGCCATTTCCCCCTGAGTAATCTCTGTATGTCCAGGTAGAACCCGGCAGTGCGTCATCTATTCCATCTGTAGTTGATCTGTCTATCCCTGCATTTACATTGGCACTCAGCTGCGGTAAGAATGGCAAAGTATAGTCAAGTTGAAGATTTCCAATAAATCGATTAACATCGGCAACATTATTTCTGAGTTCTAACAAGGAAACAGGATTGCTGGTAAATGTAATTGGCAGACCATCTGCATCAGTCACTGCAAAGAACCCACCATACTCATCCTGTCCGCTATACACCGGCTGTGTAGGGTCATAATTGACTGCTGCACCGACTGCACCTTCATCTCCAAAGTTGGTTTTGGCCAGCGATTGTTTGGCACTGAGATTTACCTTCAGATTGTCATCAAAGAACTTAGGATTTACATTAACAGCTATGGTATGCCTCTTAGTGTTGGTTGTTTTTAGAATACCATTCTGATTAGTAAAACCATAAGAAACCCTGTAAGGAATATCAGCCGTAGTACCAGCCACATTGAAATTGACATCTTGCGAGATGGCCGTTTGAAATACCTCTTTTTGCCAATCGGTATTTGCCGTCCCCAGTCTAGCTACAGCAGCATCGTTGATTCCACTGAAGCCCTGATCATTCAGATTATTGAGGAGTGTCCTGTATTCATCACCCGTTAATACATCTACATATTCTATAGGTTGACTAATGGACGCTCGGGTATTTAAACTAAATTTCGGCTTACCGGCTGTCCCCTTTTTGGTCGTAATGATAATCACACCATTAGAAGCCCGAGAACCATAGATAGCCGTAGCAGAGGCATCTTTCAACACCGTAAAAGATTCAATGTCATTCGGATTGATAGTCGCTAGCGGGTTAGATGTTCCACTGACATTTGAATTATCCACTGGAAATCCATCAATCACAATCAAGGGATCGTTACTTGCCGTCAACGAAGCTCCTCCTCTTACACGGATCGTTGCTCCTGCTCCTGGCGCACCGCTATTGGTTGTTACCTGTACTCCGGCAATCCTACCAACTAGCAAATCCTGAGGAGAAGTAAGCACTCCTCTGTTAAAATCTTTAGAATCTACCTTCGATATGGCACCTGTGAGGTCTTCTTTTTTGACCTGACCATATCCGATTACGATTACTTCAGACAGCTCCTGCAGATCAAGCTCCAAAGTCACATCCACTATTGATGATGCACCAATAGCAACTTCCTTCGTAGTATATCCTACAGATGAAAAAACTAATGTAGCTCCGTCTTCAGGAATTTGAATGGTATATGATCCATCAAAATTCGTTATAGTTCCATTAGATGTTCCTTTTTCAATTATGGTCACACCCGGCAACCACTCTTGATCATCACTCCCTATCACCGTTCCGGTGATTGTTCGCTGAGCCCATACCACCAGTATAAGACTCCACATCATCACAAATAGTAAATACTTCTTCATAGTATGTTTATTAGGTATTATGTGAAAAAATTTAGGTGCCATAAAATTACGAAGTGTCAAAACAGAAGGATAACACTGATCTTGCAGATATTGCCACAAATCATACATGAACTTAAAAAATCCCAAAAACAGTCATTTTATGTAGGATTATTTTAGAATTTAGTGAATCAGAGCTTCTATAATTTGAGATTCTCATTATGTTGAATTCAATTTATCATAGTACTGTTCGATTGATCGGAATGATTTTTCTAGCTATGCTGAGTTTTCAGATTTTGGCTCAGGAGCAGACCACATTCTTTTCAAATCTCTCTGCCAAGGATGGGCTTCCTTCCAATATCATTGCGGCAATAGAGCAGGATCAATATGATTTTATCTGGATTGGAACAGGGAGCGGATTAGCCAGATATGACGGCTATCAATTTAGAATATTTAAAAAGTCAGATTCTGAGAACTCTCTTCCGTCTAATGAACTCAATACTTTATTAAATATCGGTGACTTTTTATGGGTTGGCAGTTGGAATGGCTTATGTAAAGTAAATACCAGAACTTTTGAAATCACCAGAATCAATCTGAGCAATCATAAAGTCATACGTTCATTATGCCGGGGTACAGATTCAACAATTTGGGTCGGTACTGGAGATGGTTTGATCAATTACGATTTTACTGAAGACACCTTTCAGGAATATACTTCCGAAAACTCCGGGCTTTCTCACAACATGATCAGGACGATCTATCAAGAAGGAAGTCGAAAACTTTGGGTTGGAACCTATGATGGATTGAACCTTGTAGATCTGGAAACCGGTAAAAGTGAAATCATCAATTTGAATATTCAGCAAAAAAGCCCCGGCAATCACCTGATTCTGGACATCAAGCCAGCATTTAAAAACAGACTATGGATAGGAACAGAAACAGGGCTTTACTTGCTCAATACCCTTACCAAGGAGGCAAAGTTCTATGGACGAAACGACGCTGTATTCAGTAATGACGTCATCAAGTGTATATATCCCTCTGAAACTGGCAATCTCTGGCTGGGAACGGACTTTGGGTTAAACATCTTCAATCCACAAACAGGAGAAAACAATACATACTTTAATAACCCACAATTGCCCTATTCTATCGCGAATAATGTGATCTGGCAAATTTTCGAAGATCGAAGTGGACTGATTTGGCTCGTCACATCTAATGGGCTTAGCAAGGTCAATAAAGAAGGTGATTTTTACAATTATCAGGATTTGACATTTGAAGTAAATGGACAGCCTATTGGAAATCAGGTGAAAACAGTACTTTCTTCAAAATCCGGAGATCTTTGGTTTGGCACACAAAGAGGAGTGGTGAAAATAGACCCAAAGACACAGTCTCAAAAAGTATTTGATACCGACACTTCGAATGATCAAAAACTCCTCCTCAACAATGTATTTGCCTTGGAGGAAGACCAAAAAGGTCGTATTTGGATTGGAACAGCCGGAGGAATCAATGTTTGGGATCAGAGTCAACAAAAAATGTATCAAATCACTGCGAATTCTGAAAACGGTTTACAATCAAATTACATCGCAAGATTCGCCACTGAAACTGACGGCACCATGTGGGTGAGCGCCTGGGAAGGCGGTGTTTATCGTATATCTGGAAGGGTACCAAACCTAAGGTTCACACAAGTGAATGATCTGACTGGCTCTGAAAAAATGGTTTATGGAAACGGGAAGATTTGGGTCATCGCACTTGATAACTTATATGAAGTTGACTCGGAATCATTAGAAAAGAAACAAATCATTGACTTCAATACAGGTGTTGACAAGCAAATGATATACTCATTGTTTTTCAGCTCAAAAGGCACGTTATGGGCTGGTACCAATAATGGACTCATCGGTTACAATTCGCAAACAAGAAAATCCACTTTTTATCGATTGCAATCCGGTGGAGATCTCATTGTCAGCAGTATTTCAGAAGGTCAATCTGAAAACATCTGGTGCACCACCATCGGCACGCTTTACAAGATCAACCCAATCAGTCTCCAACAAGAGGTTTTTCCGCTTGCAGAAGGATTACCTCTGAAGAGTTTTTACTACAACTGCGCCACATCATCTTCAGATGGAAAAATCATTTTTGGTGGTGATAACGGCCACATTGTGTTGAGTCCTGAACATGCACAGCCAGCCGACTTTAACCCTAAAGTCTATATCAGTGGCATTGAGATCAATAACGAAGATGTCTCGATTGGCAAATCCAACAATCCCGGCATCCACCTCAATCAGGACATTGCATTTACCAAATCGCTCATTCTTGATTATGACCAGCGCTCTGTTACTTTCGAATTCAGCAGCTTACACTTTTGGCAATCAAAAATGAATGTATATGAATATCGGCTCAAGGGCCTGGATGAAACCTGGAACATGGTATCTGGCCAGAAGAATTTCGCTGTTTATTCAAGCTTACCGCCTGGGGATTACGAATTTCAGGTTAGAGCTACGAATAATTTTGGACAGGAAAGTACCAATAACGCCGCACTGTCCCTTCATGTTAAACCTCCAATTTATTTTAGTACCGGTTTTATCATTTCCTATTTTCTAATAGCCGGCATTTTAGTGTTTTACGCTCTTCGATTCTATTCTGTGAGAGTTCACCTGAAGAATGAGCTCAAAATCACACGAATGGAAAAACATCATGCCGAAGAGCTGGAGCGTACTAAAGAACAATTCTTCACCAATATCTCGCACGAATTAAGAACTCCGATTAGTTTGATATTGCCACCAATTCACGAGGTGCAAAAACGCTCAGTACTAGATCCGGAAAGTAAAAACCTGATCAGCCTGGCAGAAAAAAACTCGATCCGTCTACTACGACTTGTCAATCAAATTCTGGATTTTAATAAACTGGAAAACGAAAGTCTTCAGATGAAAATTTCGGAAGTTGAAATCATCAGCTTTCTGAAAGAGATATGCTCGTTGTTTTCCAATCAGGCCACCATCCACCAGATAGATTTCACTTTTCAGTCAGATTTTGACCACTGCCGTGTGTGGGTAGATTACGAAAAGATCGAAACAGTATTATTCAATCTGCTCTCCAATGCTTTTAAATTCACTCCCGAAGGTGGTACAATCACCTTAAGTGTTTCATTGAGCGAGTCTTCCACTGAATTCGATGACGGCTGCATTAATATCAGCTTATCTGATACAGGTATCGGCATGAGTCGTGAAGATCAGGAACATATCTTCGAGCGATTTTATCAGGCAAAATCAGGCAAAAAGCTGAATAGTAGCAGTGGAATAGGCTTGACGCTTGCTGCAGAATACACCAAGCTTCATCATGGTCAGTTGACTGTGGAAAGCACACAGGGAAAAGGATCTACATTTAACCTCTGCATACCGATTGGCACTCAGCACTTTTCCAGAGAAATAACTGCCGATTCAACCCATATGTTAGGAAATTTACATGAACCACAAATAACCACTCAATCATCAATTGAGCACCAAGAATTCAACATTCAGAATATAGATCTTCCAAAAGTTCTAATTGTAGAAGACAATGATGACATCATTGAGTTTATCCGAACCAGCCTTAGTCACAAATTCCAATTCATAGTGGCTCCAAATGGTAAGGAGGGGCAAATAAAAGCCCAGGAGCACAATCCAGAAGTCATCATTTCTGATGTAATGATGCCGATCATGGATGGGTTCGAGCTATGTGACTTCATAAAATCCAATCCTGAGACCAGCCACATCATGGTCATACTGCTTACAGCGAAAAGCCTACCGACCAACAGACTGGAAGGCATCAAAAGAGGTGCAGATGTATATCTCACCAAGCCTTTTGAAATAGACTTGCTGGAAGCGCACCTGAACAATCTGCTCAAACGGAAGAAGGAACTGACTAACTATTTCAGAAGTGAACTGATCACCAATCAGGAGCAACCTACTACGAAAGACAATCAGGACAATCGGTTTTTGAAAAATGTAATGGACATTATTGAGGCCAATATTGGTGAGACAGAGTTTAATGTAGAAGACCTGAGCGATCAGCTGGGAATGAGCAGCACACATTTGTACAGAAGACTGAAGGCACTGACCAATCACTCAGCCCAGGATATCATTCGAAAATATCGCCTTAAGAAGGCCTCTCTACTACTTCAAAACAATGAGGGTAATGTATCTGAAATCATGCGGCAGGTTGGTTTTTCTACTCAATCTTACTTTTCGAAATGTTTCAAAGAAGAATACCACATGTCGCCAAAAGCATTCCAGAAACAATCGCAAGAGAATAATCTCACCACAGAGAATCCGATCACCTGACAGGAATCGAAATATCTTTAATGATTTTTTGTTCTTTCTCTTGACTATTACGTGCATTCAACTATTTTTGCGTTCCAATTTCGGCATCAGGATTACACAAGGTAGTCTTGGGAATTGAAAACGCAACTACCAAATAGGTAGTAGATCACATACACAGAGGCGTGGCAGAGTGGTCGAATGCGGCGGTCTTGAAAACCGTTGTACCGCGAGGTACCGGGGGTTCGAATCCCTCCGCCTCTGCTTTTAAGGAGTCAAATCCTAGCAAAACCCTTCATACTCAATGTGTGAAGGGTTTTTTATGTGCGCCATGCACGCTTTTCTCATCTATAAGGTGAGGTTTTTTTTTGAACCAAGTCCTGAGCGAGCCCAGATGGAGAGGAATCGTTAGCTTAAGGCAAGGGTGTCTGAAGCAATTC
>JAUIAO010000040.1 GCA_030425425.1 Bacteroidia bacterium
TGTCCAGATACATAAACTGTATCCCTTATTAATACAGCCTGACTATATGGACCAATGGGTGCAGGTGCTGCTTCAGTTGTGTCTGTATAAAAAAGTTTGAACCTTAAAATAAAAAAGTTTGAACAAGGTTAATTTAAGAAGAATAAAAAAGTTTGAACATCTTCTGGGTTGATTTGGAAGTTTCAACAGGATAAGAAAGCCAGGTCTAGACCATTAAATTGAATATATCTATTTGCCGCATTTAATAAGTTTACTATCCATTCAATAAGACTCTTAATTTAAATGATTTAAGAAGCTTATTGCATCGTGTTCGTCTGGAATCAGTCTTTATGTGAAAAGTGGTCAGATCACTGATGTATTATTATTGTATAATTCTTATTGAATCTATTCAAATCAGAAATAGAAAATGTCCACTCTGGTGTAGCAAGTACTCCATCCTTGAGATGAGTAGAATACCATGGGCCTAAAGTAGAATCATTTGGATTCTTCAGGATGTGTATTTCTTGTGCAGGCATGTAACTCTGAGCTAATAGGAATATTCGCTCGCCTGGTTCAGAAATGGCAACATCTACCACAATAAGGGTAACAAGTAGAATTATGACTGTGATTAATGTCTGTTTATTACGGATCATTGGATGTTCATTTTAAATGGCAGATATTATCAATAAAACGACTAGGATGGCAGCAACGACCAAAATGAATTTGTAAGCTTTATTCACGATGAAGGCCAGGATTCCACCAGTAAAAAAGGCAGCAACCCAGTCTGCAGTAGTGCTGTAGGCATACAGCCCGCCAATAATGAAGGCGGCAAATGTCAGGAAGCTTTTCACTCCTGATGAAGACGAAGTGCTGCTGCCAGTTGGTGTAGGTTTTGAAGTAGTCTTCTTGTTTGCTTTTTTCCTGCGATTTTGCTCTTCCAGTCTTTTTCTTTCATTCTTCTGGTAGGATTGCTACTGCTTATACAAGCGCTCCTGAGCCATGGCCGTTTGTCTCTTACTTTCCCAATCTACAGCATTTTGAGTTCCGTGCTTGTAAGGATTATCGTACTGGGATGAGTTGTGATTTGGTAGATTCATGTTTGTTAAGTTTTGGTTTGTTTATCATGAATACCAGATTTAGAAAAGTGTCATGAAAAATTAATGAAGTTTATTTATAAGTCCAATTATTCAAATCATTCTAATAATATGGTCCGTTGTAAGAAGCATTGATGTGGTAGAAATCTTTTACCTCATCATACTTAATTGGGATAGCCAAATTCCCATTTTGATCCACATACCCCCATTTGTTTCCTTGTTTTATTTTAGCTAACCCATCAAAAAAATCACCAATTTCTTCATAAATAATAGGGAGCAATATTCGTCCTGTATAATCCATTAGTCCCCACTTATCATTCTTTCTCACTTTTATTAGATTGACATCAGTAATTTGTATTTCGTCATATTTAAAGGGAATAATTATTTGATTTTTGGTATTGATACATCCCCATTTATCTTTTTGTTGTAGTTCCACTATTCCTTTTTTGAAAAAACCGGTTCTTGAATAAACAGCAGGTACAACTATTTTTCCTTCATTATTGATAAATCCCCAAAGACCATCATTCATAAATGGAGCCAACCCCTCCTGAAAATGCCTTACACTGTCAAGTGTACAAAGGATTTTTTCCTCTCCGAATTGATCCACAAATCCCCATTTGGATTTATATTGAGCAATGGCCATTCCTTCATAAAAATATTGAGACAAATACTTGTAACTTCTTGAGGTAATTTTTTTTCTGCTTTTAATATTTAAAAAAAACCAACGATCATAATCCCGCGATAAAACAGTGTTTTTTATTGGCTGATTGTTATTATAAACTTTTTTAAAGTGCGATCTAAAATGATCAATCCGGTTAGTTACAGGGTGAGTTTTTCCATCTTTGCTTATTAGTATATCTCGGGAACTATAACTACTAGAAGCATGTGCTGTGTCATAAACAAATGGCGATACATCCAAATGTGGAGTTCATATAATTAAATTGCCTAAGGTGTCATAGATATCGGTCAATATGGTTGAATCATTAGGACGGGTGATATGACCAATATATCCTTCTGATAGATCGGAAAACCCATAGTGATTTTTTTTTAGAGGAATGAGAGGAATGACCTCCGTACCTTCGGTGTTAATGACACCACCTTCTGAGCCATTAAAGTAATCTTTCTTAACAGTGTAATGGTATTCATTGAGATCGGAAATGTCATCATAGGATGATGATATCCTTTCACCATACTTGTTAATTAGAACTTCGCCCCAATGGTATGTTCCTACAGCAACTGAGCCATGACGAAATCCTTTATGGTAATTAAAAAAACCATTTTGATATAGAACCATTGCAAACCCATTTTTATTTAGAAATCCAAATTGAAAGGTGTCATAGGGACCCTTCATATCTGAATATAGAAGTCCCTCATAGAACTTTTCTCCTACAGTTACGATTTTTTCATCAATTTTGAACATAGTATGTCCTCTCTGATCGATATAGAATTTTTCTTCACCTATAGTCACTTCGGCTAGGAATAATTCCTCCGGTTCATTGTAAAATGATAAATTTTCTTTTGGAATTTCTGTTAATTCAAAATTCTCAGGTAAAGACTTATAAGCATTTATTAATTGATTTGTTGTTGGATTGATAACAAGGAATTCTTTATAAAATTGGCTTTTAACTTTCTTTCTAATGTGAAAGACAAAATAATGGTGTTTATTATAAATGGCTGTATAGTATCGCTCAATAGGATCCTCTTCGAATTCAATCTTTATACCTAGAAGTTGGACGGAGATCAAGTATTTGCTGAATTCTATTTGGTCAGAATTAGTGATATCGTTAAACACGAGATTGGATTCAGTTTCGAATAGGGTTTCCAAATAAATTTTTGCACTTATGTCACCTTTACTAAAATCACTAAGTTTTTGAGCGTAGTATATGACTAAATTCCTTGCCTCAAGAAACCTGCTTTGATCAAGATCTTGGCTGAAAGTTTTAGCCAAATTTGAAACAAAAAACAGGCAAAGAAAGATTCTTAAACGCATATCGAATTTTATTTTGGCTTTGATAATGAAACAATTCTCCAGCCATGACTTTGATTCTCTTCGACCACTTCTTCAATCTGAATGTTATAACCAAAATTAAATTGATAATAAAAGCTAACATTCTTTACCTGTATCATTTGGAGTAACTCATGGCGGAAGAGTACTTCGACTGCAGAAAGATGATCCATATGATGAGAAACATCTATAATTGATGAGATGTCCGCTGGGTTATGGTCGAAATGCTTTCCTATCTGCATAAAATCCATGTTGTGGCTAATCGGTGAAAGGGTTTTGATTTCATTGGACTGATCATCCAGAAATGGAGCTATACAATTAATAACCCTCCAGCTTACATAGCCAATGTTGTCGTCCAACCGGGGACTCAGAGCCAGTATCAGTGTTTCTATTTTACCCTGATATTTCACATCACAGTATAAGAAAGCTACCCATTTTGGGTCATCGAAGGCTAGCTCAAGACTATCCGTACATTTGAGGTTTCCCCAAAAGCTATAGAAGTCATCCTCTGTAATTGTTCCGTTTTGAAATTTACTTCGATCAAAGAACTTCACATAGAATCCCAGACTATCTGGGTATGTATTGATAAGGTTTAACTCCTCGACAAATTCATCGGGTTGCCTCAACAAGTGATGATAACTGGAGAGCGATGAAAGCTGCGAATGGGATCGAAAGCCCAGAATCAAAAGCACTAAAATCAAAACCCGTCTCATGAGGTAGTGTCTTTTACGGAAACATCTCCTAACAAAATAATCCACCTTGAACCTTCAAGGTCTGTGGTATGCCTTACTTCAACTTCAACGATTTTTTGTGTAACATCTCTGTAGGCAGGCTTTCCATCAATAAAACCAACAAACTCCTGGTAGTATGTGGCTGTGGCAGCATAGATTGGATTTCCAAATTCATCTTTCCCTTTTTCATATAAAGAAGAGACATGACAGGATTTGGCAGCAGTCACCACAACTTTTGAATATTCCAATTTTGCCAGACTACTTAAGTAAGCTTTGACTGGAATTCTTTTTTTTGAATTCGTTCGTGTAGACGAAACCTCCATAATTACTGGATCACAGGAACCCGAACCTGGACAAGGATCTGGCTTTTCTCCTTTGTTGATAAATAGGTCTAAGATTCCTTCACTATAAATCTTCTTGGTGTAACTGTCAGTATCTTTACTGGCAATGATGCTGAGCTGCGCCTGGAACTCGTTGATCTTTTCCAATGTGCGCTTTTGGAATTTTTCCTTTTCCTGTTCGGTGAGTTTTACAACTTGCGAGAAAGCAGATAGGGATAAAAAGGATAAGCTTAGAACGATGATTATTTTATACATGTTAGTATATTTCAATTGTTAATTTGGCTATCGATGACCCAGTCATTTCTTTTGATATGATCTTGTGACTCGTATGTTGTTGTCGTATGATGACAAACCTGACAAACTCCTCTCTGTTAAATCGGTCTCTTACACCCCCTTCAAGATCATACACAGTAATTGTAGCATCTATGCTGAACTTATTCCTAAGTCGATCATGTGTGGTGGCTCTTTGATTAGCTGATAGATTTGCGTTAAAAGCTGTGGAAAGCAAATCTTCAAAATCTCCCTTTCCCATTATTGACCTAGAGTCTATCTCTTCCTCAGCAAGTATGTTAGGTTCAGTTACTTCGTCCAAAGAATTATTGTCTTCTTCTTCATTGGATGCAATTGTTATATCTGAACTCGTCTCAACCAATTCTGGTTCGTGTTCTACGCTCATGGTATGCTCATTTTCAGTGTCGTTTTTCCAAGGGTATAAAAGGACTACTATAATCACCACAACAAACAAAATTGCTGCGCTTATTAACCCAGTAGGTCGTTTTGGTGTTTTATGGAGTACAGTTGGGGTTGAATTATTTGAAGAATAAGGAAATAATTTAGTTGATAGGTGATCTTTGGTATTACTCAATTGTTCAAGGTCATCGGCAAAAGCTTTGCAAGACTGATATCTGTCATTTGGATTTTTTGCCGTAGCTTTTTCTAGAATGAATTGAAATTGAGAGTCTGATACATTTGGTAAGGGTTTTTTAATAATGGCATCCATAATCTCATACTCTGACATAGTACTCGTGTTTATAGCTGGTTTGCCTGTAAACATGAAATACAAAGTAACTCCCAGGCTATAGATGTCCGTTCTATTATCAACTGCTTTAGTGCTAACCAGTTGCTCTGGACTCATATATGGTAGGGATCCCATCTGTGCTTTCGTATGTGTATCACCAGTGACGCCCAACGAATCTGTTTTCGAAATGCCAAAATCTAGCAAGATTGGTTCATCATTTTCTTTTATTAGAATGTTAGAAGGCTTAATGTCTCTATGAATCAGTCCCTTGGAATGTGCGTATCCCACTGCATCAAGAAGCTTCAGGAATATTTTGATAATTCTTTCTTTAGTAGATTGTTCTCGAGGAATGAAATCACCCAGGCAGATTCCATCAATTAGGTCCATTTGGAAAACCAATTGTCCTTCCCATTCATCAAGATTAGAGCATCTCACGATGTTTGGGTGAGAAAGAATGGTCAGGACTTTAGCTTCATTTAAGAAACGGTTTCGAAGATTTTCATTTTCACTTATCTCCTTGTTCATGACTTTAAGAGCCACTTTAGTACCTATCTTGATGTGAGTGGCCTCATATACTGAAGCCATTCCTCCAGAGCCAATCTGTTTATCTATTTTATAGTTAAGTATGGTTTGATTGATCATTTTGGTGATTTTGCAAGGTCAAAATAATTATGTCATTAGTGAATATCAAGTATTATCCGTTTTATATCATAGTATTCGGAGGAATTATTCAAGTTTGACTTGTAGGGCAAAATTTTTCTTATAAGGTGGATTGATTTCAACATTCGCTTTTGATAAACCAATATTTTGGGTTATCCACTCATTAGTGAATGTTTATCAACTAAAGTTTTATCCGAACTTGTCTTGTGCAGGTTAAAGAGCTGCTAGAATTAATAATATGATCATTCCGATCCCTATCATCTTGACTCGCCCGTATGCTTTGGTTATAAACAGGGCAAGAATGCTACCTGCAAAAAAGGCGGCAACCCAATCCTCTGTGAAATCCAGAGTATAGAATCCCCCGATGACAAAGGCCGCAAAAGAAGAGAAAATCTTAATTCCAGTAGAGTTGGAGGTAGCAGTACCTGAGGTAGTTGATGTTGGTTTTGAACAGGCCTTATTCGTTCCATTTTGTTCTTGCTGTCTTTTTCTTTCAGCCTCATGATAAGATATCTGCTGATGATTCAATCCTTCCTCAGGAATAGTAGTTTGCCTTTTACTTTCCCAATTTGTGGTATTTTGAGTTTCATAATGGTAAGGATTTTTATGCTGGATTGAATATTGATCTGGTGTGTACATGATAGTCAAGTTTTGGTTTGTTTATCTTGTATTCCAGATTAAGAAAAGTGTCATGTAATTATTCACTGTTTCTTACCAGATCCAGGAAATATCCTATATTCCAAATTGAATATCCACCTAAACCACTTGAAGTGTTAGCAATGAGATACCGATCATTTGGTGAAATACTTAATGATGTGACAGGATGAGTTACGGTGAATTTAGCAATTTCAGCTCCTGTCTCTAATTGCCAGATTCGTATTGTTTTGTCAGAAGCATAGGAAATGAAAAACTTTCCGTCTCTGGTAAGTTCTCCAATTTGAACATTACCTTCATGACCCGTCAATTTCATTTCATTCGTCACATGGAGAGTGTTTAACCAATCATTATCCTCTGAGTGAATATCTTTGACAGTGATATATTCATCATTTGCTACTATCATAGTAAAATCCACAGCATCATAAACTCCATCAGACTCCATCAACTTATAATCAAGGGTTATCGAATTATTCTTGGTGTTCAAGGAATTAATTTCTTCAAGATATTTTTCCTTTTCAAGTCTTAGCTGTTTCACAGAGCCATTTTTGCCGATAATCAATAAATTATGTATGTACTTACTCATAATTACTCCTTTCATGAAACCTAAGATTTTATTCTTTTTGAAGCTCTTGATAATATTATACTCCTGGACATGATCATGTAAAGGCCATATCTCGGGGCTATTGTTTTGACTACTTGTGACAAAATGATCTGCATCACCCAATTCACAGAGTTCTATCAACTCATTTTTTTTACCTATAGATTTTGATCTAGTCTCATAAGTCCTAAGATTTAGCCAATTAAGGTGACCGTCCATGGTGGTGAATACTAATGTTTGATTTTTTGGAAGTGAAGAATATTCATCTGGAAATAAAATTTCATTCATTTCAATTACTGCCCATTTGGGAAGATCTAAGAGAATACTAGAAATTTGTGATTTCCCAGATATCTTTTGAATTATAAAATCTTTATTGAAATCTTTGATAATTACATCTTGATTCTGCGTAAGAAATATACGTTGACTATTGTGCCCAAACAGTACATTACTATATTGAACATCGTTTATTGCCGTGAATTGAGGTTGAAGGTATTTTAAAAATTCGTGATTTGGAGGTTGTAGAAGAATAAAGCCTTGAGGAAGGTCTTTTAAGATGTTTTTGATTTTTTCAGTGCTATAACTATACAATATATATTCATCATATGAAGAACCATTTATTAGTTTAGTCACATTTGTGGCTATAAGTTTTCGATTGATATCAATATAACATGTGATATGATTATTCAATTCCACCTGGATATCATATTTTGATTGGTTCAAAAGAATGAACTGCAAATATTTATACAATTCAATTTGCCCACCAATTGCTGAAATATCATCAATTAGCAAATTTCGCTCTGTTTCCCATAGATTTGGTATCAGCTGCATTTGACTTGGGTCACCTAAACTTAGATCTGATAAACCTGAATAGTATTTTTTAATAACTGTATCAAACTTTTCATATTCTTTCAACCTCAAGCCTGAATTGTGAAATGTCATTTGATTGTCAATTTCATTTTTCGTATTCCCTGCAGGATTTGATTTTCTATCAATAACTTGTATTTGTGAAAATGACGAGATGGATATTGAATATAAAAGGAAGAATAATAATACTTTGTTAATCATGGTTTGCTTTCTGGATAGTTGATCATAATTGAACATTGACTTTATTATTGATTGGGAATCAAACATCGTTTTGGAGTTGCTGCTCAAGATAATACTTTTCCTTCCTATCAGTACAGAAGAGCCTATGCTGAACGGTTTTTGAAGATTTTCAGAACCACAGGTTTGCCTTTACTGAGGTACAAATAATATTATTACCTAAAATAATTTATCTACTTAGGAATGCTGGATTTCACCTCACTCTTCATCTGCTCCAGCGCTTTCCTTTGTACTAGTATTGAATTCCCGCAGAAATCTTCCAGAAGCTTTATCATAAAGTTTTATAATTCCTCCTTCCATGATGGTATAAACATATGGTTGACCTTCAAGTATACTCGCAGAAAGCACCCTTGGTAGAAAGAAAAAAGGTGGCGGAGCAAGGCTATAGCTAATGGAACTATCGCCAATAGATTGAAAAGTAACACCAGATACCAACATATCCTCCACGACTTCAGGGTACTCGTCATAAACCTTAAATTCCTTCAATAATTCGAGGCGTTTCATGTCCCACAATTGACCAGTTTCATTCCCGAAACCTCCAGAATTGTTTTTCCAGTTTAAGCAACATTCCTCGAAACCTCCAGCATAATAGCTGTCCTGGCTTGAAGAATAGGTAATCAAAAACTTGCCATCTTTTGATTCAGTATAATGGGTAAAATATTTTTCCTTTGGTTGGAGGAAAGCTACCGAATCTCCATTTGCTGAGTTGTACAAATGATACCCCTTACTAGATTTTGCAATGGTAACTTTGGTGTCCATTAGTTGTGAGACAATGAACTCGTCAGTAAGTTCAAAAGTCACTTCATTATCAGACAGCCTAACAATCTGAGTTTTTACACATTCACCTTCATACTGTTTTGGGCTAAATCCACTAGTTTTGATACAAGGAAAACTGACTTTTCTGACTTCATACAATGGAATACCTACCTGAGATTCCTCCTTTTGACGGTCTAAAGCAGTAACATCCAATCCCAATTCATTCAAAATATTCTCCGCTTCGGTAAGCTGACCTGTAAAATGATGCAGCACTTTTCCAGTAGGGATCTCCCAAAAGACAAACTCTTTATCAGCTCTGGTCACCAGGATATTCGACTGCTCAAGAACAAACAATGTATCTATCTCAGCTGAGTCCACATTTTGCACTTCTTCCTGTGCATATGTGAACCTCAATGAGACACTAAACAATAAAACTAGAATTGAAATTTTCATTGATTCTGTGCTTTAGTTATAATAAGGCGGAAAGGATTAACAAAATGATCAGGACAATAGCTATCACCTTGATCAGCTTGTATGCTTTGTTGACGATGAGAGCCAGGATTCCTCCGGCAAAAAAGGCGGCAACCCAATCCTCAGTGGTACCCAAGGTATAGAATCCTCCAATGACAAAGGCTGCAAATGTTAATAAGTTTTTAAAGCCAGAAGAGCTGGAAGAAGCAGTACTGGAGGAAGTTGCTGTTGGTTTCGAATAAGTATTATTCGTTGGTCGATAGCTTTCATTATTCCTTCGACTTTGCTCCTGCTGTCTTTTTCTTTCAGCCTCATGATAAGATATCTGCTGCTGATACAGTTGCTCCTGAGCTATAGCCGTTTGTCTTTTACTTTCCCAGTCAGCGGCGTTTTGCGTTCCATACTGATAAGGATTTTCGTGCTGGTGCGAGTGGTGATCTGGTGTGTACATGATAGTTAAATTTTGGTTTGTTTATCATGTATTCCAGATTTAGAAAAGTGTCATGAAAAAAATCCAATTCCTATACACATTATACCTTCCTTCTTCACTAATTAATAAAATTTCCTTGTCTGTCAATTTTCTTATAGGCATTTTTCGTCTGTACATTAGCTATGCCTTTTTCAAATCTCTCAGCATATTCAAATTTGTATGGAATTACAAGTTCCCCTTTAGTATTTATATACCCCCATTTATTATCCTTCTTAACAGGTGCGAGGCCTTCATTAAACTCGTCAACGTAATCAAATTGAACAGGAATAGCTAGAACTCCTTTGTCATTAACATACCCATATTTGGTAACTGTATTTCTATAAGACCCTGTTTCTATTCCCACTGCCAAAAGTCCATCATTAAAATTTCTACCATAAAATTTATAATTACCACGATGTACTATTCCATCATAATGAAATGGAACAACTACATTCCCTTGAATATCTAACACTCCAATCTTATCATTCTTATTTACAGCTATACAAGTACCATCTCGGAAATAATAAATTTTCTTATAATTAAATGGTATGATTATTCGATTTAAAGAATCCAAAACTCCATATAAATCATTTTTATCAACTATAACTAAACCGTTTTTTTGAAATCCCCTTCCATGTTCGTATTCGCAAGGAATAACTTCGAGCCCCGCAGTATTTATGTAACCTATCTTTTCGTCAAGACATACCTGTGCAAACCCATTCTTAAAACTCCAGGTCCACACACCGTCACCATCATATTTAAATTCTGTGATTGCAATACCATTTTTGTTAATAAAACCGTATTTATCATTTAGAAGCACTTGAGCTCTATTTTCGCTAAAGTTAAGGGCATATTCATATTGCGGCTTGATTTTTATTTCACCTGTCTTATCTAGATAACCCCACTTTTGTTCAATTTCAAAACGAGCTAAACCTTCACTAAATGGACCTAAATTTTCGTAAACTGGAGCGATAATTTCTTTTCCTTGATTGTCGACTGCTCCAAATAAACCATTTTTTTTCACAGTCCTCACACCTTCTGATTCTACAAGAATTTCGTCATATTTTCTTTTTAGCTCTTCATCTGAAACTGAGTTTAATTTATTCTGAATCCGTTTAATACTAATGGCAGCAAGGTCTATGAAGCGCCCTTCAGGATAATCATCTAGATATCTATTATACGCACTAATTGAATTGACTTCAGCAGAAGTAGCCCAGGCCATACTATCAGCTTCCATATACTCGATAGTATCAAAAGCTAATGCTGTGTACTCGCCTTCCTCGAATTCCTCAAGATAAGATTGGTAACCGGAAATGGAATTCAAATCGGTGGCTTTTATCCATGCAAGTGAGTCTTTCACTTTCTTGGCTCTTTCCATAGCTAATGTAGCATATTCACTTTCAGGATACTCTGACAGGAAGCTATCATAAGCCTCAAGAGTGTTTTCTGATAAAGTATTCTCCCATGCTTTTTTCTCTACTTGCAATTTTCTCTGTTGCTCATTCCAAACATAATATCCCGTAATACCTAGAATAACAACCAGAAGAGCAACCAGCACTGGCCAAAGCTTCGGTTTTTTCGGGGTTTCGGGAATTTGTGGCTCAACTTGTGGTTGTTGAGGAGGTATTGTTTCTGGTTTCCCTTGCTCACTATCCGATTCCTCTGTCGGGATATGAACAGTTTCCTGCTCATTGATTTCATCCTTCAGGTCAACATTTACAGGATTATTGTCTTCCGAAGTAGAATCATCAATTGGTTCTAGTTCTGTTTCCTCTTGCTTTTCTTCAGGTGCTGGTGTATCAGGTATTTCCAATGGCCCAAATCCATTCATCAGATCGATCAGATCTTCGGCCGAGTTTATCCTGTCCTGTGCATTTTTAACCAGGCAGTTTTGAATAAGCGCATGATATCGGTCAGCAATTCCTTCAAGTGATAGGTCATCATTCACGATAGCATCCCTCACCAATTCAAAATCTTTAGTATCCTCTCCAAAGGGGAGTTTGCCTGCCAGCATCCAATAGGCAATTACCCCAACA
Organism: Bacteroidia bacterium; assembly: GCA_030425425.1. GTDB lineage: Bacteria > Bacteroidota > Bacteroidia > Cytophagales > Cyclobacteriaceae > Marinoscillum. The sequence goes on from JAUIAO010000040.1 coordinate 11,917, forward strand.
GACCAAAGATCCGTTCTGAAGCTCAACTCTCCATTTAATCCATAAGTCTTTTTGAAAAACTGCTCTGGAGCCATGTAATGAGGAGTACCAATTCCGGCAGTATAAGACTGCTCTATAGACACTTCATTGATCACATCGCGGCTGATCCCAAAGTCGGTGATCTTGATCACGGGTTGCTGTCTACGATCTTTGGAGATCAGGATGTTTCCCGGTTTCAGGTCTCGATGAATAATCCCCTGGCTGTGCAAATACTTCACGCCATCCAGTATCTGAGCGATCAGCAATTCAACGGTTTGCTGATCCGGTTTAGTACTCATAAAGTCCTTCAAAGAACCTCCCGGAGCATACTCCATGATGATGACCGGGTATTTGGATTCCCGCCCCAGGGCATCATGATGATGGATGTAACTGAGGTCATGAAACTTGATTAGATGGGTATGGGTCAGCCCATCTACGTTTTTAAATTCTCGCTCCAAAGAATATTTGTCCATTCCTGTAGATGCGGAGGAGCCTTTACTGATGGATTCTTTATAGATTTTCAAAACTACATATTTGCCTTTGCGGTTTTTGGCTTTGAAGATTTCTGCAAAGCCTCCCTCAGCTATTTTGTCTTTATCCGGATCCCAGGTGTATTGGTCTAGTTGCATGGTATTAATTCACTGAAATTTTGTAAATGTATTTAGAGGTCCTTGCCTAATGATCTATCATTTGGTTATAGTTCTTCAACCACATTTCCTTTTTTATCAATAATCATTTTTTGATCTCCCTGCCAGACCACAGCTTTGCCGTCTTCAAATTGATTGGCTCTATCATAGATATGAGGAATAATTATACTGCTAGTTTTGGTATAATATCCCCATTTTCCATCAAGCTTCGCCGCGATAATACCTTCGGAACATTCTTCCATTTCTTCATACTTGAATGGAAGTATACAATCTCGATTCGTTGCTATAAGACCATACTTATCGGTGAATTTTTGCACTACAGCTACATCTTCATTAAACGCTCTTGCTGTTTTAAATTCAGGTTTAATCTCTACTAATCCAAACTGATTAATGTATCCCCATTTATTCTTTTTTTGGAAAGGTATAAATGAGTCTTTATTTCCTGATATCTCCTTTATTGTGTCCTTTGAATACTCTCCAAAGCGCTCGTAGTTCCACTTTTTTATTCTAATTAATGCTATAATATCTAAGAATGTAATAATTAATAAAGTAGGATATAAAATTGAAAAATTACGATTACCGTCAATAATCATTGCAAAAGTGACAACAACAACAAAAATGAGCCAAAGTAAGCGAAAAATGCCTAATAAGGCATCTCCCCCATACAGCATGTTTGATCCAAAAAAACCATTAAAAATGACTTTGATCAACACATTTTTTGGATCAAACAACTTATTTGTTATATACTCCAACTTAATCTTAGCAAAATTTGGATATAATTCGTGTATTTTATGAAACCTATCTGCATCAAACCAACTTCTGGTTAACCCAGAGTAATATTCAGGGTATTTATTTAATATTTGGAATAATGCCAGTTTGTTAAATTTCTTAGATCTATTTAACGACGTTATTGAGTCTATTAAAACCCATGTTACTTTAACAACAAATATTGTCGCTAAGAAATATGGTAAAATTAGAAAGAGAAACTCATAAGGATCTATTTTGTTGAAGTCAAATTTCTTGTATTCAGTTGAAGTTAAAATTGTTACTAGCAATAGAAACGGGATTGCAGGAAACCCAAAAATCTTAGTAATTGCGGTGACTTTCTCTTTTGTCCTGAATCTATCCAAAGCAAATACACCTCCGAAAAGCGCAAGAAAGAAATAATTGATTGGTTTGATAAATGGATGAAATCGTAGTTTATCCATCATTTTACCATCTACATCTGAGAGTAGTTCTTCCAGATCTTCAGAGGTATCATTAGGAAACCAGTCTTTCTTTTCTGAGATGAACCGATTTTTGTATTTTATCAGTTCAACATCCTCCGGTTCATCTTTAACCGCTTTGGTTTCGGGAACAAGTTGCTCATGGGTGACAATGGTTGAGCTATTATTTTCGGGGATTATTTGAGTGTCTTCTTGTGCTATTTCATCGGATGTAATCCAATCAACCTTCAGTAGTTCTAAAATCGTAATTCTGTCCTTTGCATGTTTTTGGAAACAACCAGAGAGTGCTTTTTGATGGTTTACACTCAATCCTGACAGGTCTGGTTCTTTATCGGTAATATCTTCTCTTATTAATTCATGATCTTTAGTACCATTTCCAAAAGGTAGTTTACCCGTTAAAAGTCTATAAATAATAACACCTATAGCCCAAACATCGCATTCGACACCTATTTCCTGATTTGAGCCAAAAGTTTTCTTAAAAAATTGCTCGGGAGCCATGTAATGTGGTGTGCCAACTCCTTCTGTAAAGGATTGCTCAATTTTTTGTTCTTGCAGTATATCCTTACTAATGCCAAAATCGGTGATTTTAGCTACTGGACGACCATTCCTGCTCTTGGTAATCAGTACATTGCCGGGTTTGAGATCTCTATGTATTATTCCCTCTTCATGTAGATAACTTACTCCAAGGATGATTTCGTGAATGAGTTTAGCAATCACTTCATCAGAAGGATTGGTATTCATAAAGTCCATTAAAGTACCTTCGGTTGCATATTCCATCACCAGAGCAGGGTAACTAGAGTCTCGACCCATTGCATCACGGCTGTGCATATAACGCAGCCCAAAATACGAAATCAGGTTAGTGTGTGAGAGACCGTCAGTTTTTAGAAATTCCTCTTCTAATGAATATTTTTTGTGGCCGGTAGCTCCTTGAGTTCCTTTCGCTATGGCTTCCTTGTAGATTTTGAGTGCTACTGTTCTGCTTTGATGATATTCATCTTTCGCCTTGAAGACTTCAGCAAAGGAGCCTTCTGCTATTTTGTCTTTTTCCGGATCCCAGGTATATTGGTCTAGTTGCATGTCGGTGATTGTTTAAATAGATTATTAGACAGATGACAATAAAAGTAATTTAAATCAGCCAATTGCCATTTTATATTGCGTAATGTTTTCTGAGTCAAAGGAAAATTTAGATTGCCGCTCAATACTCATTGTTTTACTGTTTTTATTCTCTTTAACATATGTTATGAGTAAATATGTCTCCGCACTCTGATTAGAACTTGCATGATCAACTCTAAAGGTGTTTTCATCTATAATATGCATTGGAATGACTTTACCATTTAAGGTCATGATAAAGAAGTCAGTCTGAACATCTGAATTCAAGCTTATGAGGAAAGCACCGCCATTGTCAAGCTTTAATTTTTTGACATCTATCAGACGGTTTTCAAAATGAATTGGGTTTTCGAATAGTGTCAATACGTCATGTTCGAAGCTGAGGATATTGATTTTTTCATAAAAACTGAGTCCACCCAGTATAGTGCTGAAAGGAATGTTAGATGCAGGTTGTTGAGTGTGAATTTTCATAGTTAGGTATTTTTTTGTTATTTGATACCTTGGAGTCATCAAGTGTCACTATGAATCGTTAAAAAAAAGTTGTTTAAATGAAAATAATACTCATTTTCTTTTTGATAATGCTACACCAAGCAGGATATTGCCAATATAGCGTCTTAGATAAATCAGGTAGGAAGCCTAACTGGGTAGAGTGGTCTAGGGGCAGGGACTTTGTTGAGGTTGAGAAATCAAGAGAGTTTAATATTAAAGAGACAAGCTACTTGTTAGTAGTGCACACTTCTGAGCCCATCACTTTCACGTTGGATGATGTAAGGACATTGAATCAGTTGCATGCTGGGCTCGATTTTTTTTCAAAATTAAACCTGGAGATAGAAAATAAACAACTGAGTGAGGGAATACACAAACGAATTGAGATTATAAAATCGGATGCTCCATTTTTACAAGCGAGGTTAGAAAGAAGTGTGACAAGAATGGGAGAAAAGGAGGTTGAAGTCTTTATGCGGAATGAAAAACTTACAATTCCCTTAAGATTTTTCGGGGTTAAACAGCTAGATGAATATTGGGAAAAAGTGAAGGATAATGAATCAAGCAAAGAATACTTGCAACTTTACATACTATATTCAATATCAAAATCTGAGTTTGAAAATTGGAAAGAACAATTGATAGAGGGGAAGTTTGATTCACTGAGGTTGGGGAATTAAAATCCGCTGCTTTCCAAACTAGTTATATCACATGTCTCCTGAAATATATTTCCCAGGTAATCCATGTAAATATCTCCACATTTCCTGACTCGTTGCCCAGTCGGATTTCCCGTTATGCCGTCATAAAGTTTAATAAATTTTAAAGGGAAATTTGCGTTTTTCCCAGACGTATAAGTTGTCAAAAGTTTATTGAACCTTGATGGACTGACCGCAAGCTGGCAGGAGCTGTAATATTGATCATCATATGTGTCTTGAGTAGTTTCCATAGAATTTATGTAAGAGCTTTTTTCAAGTAGTGCAATTAGTTCGAGAAAATTACCGTGTGCTATACGAGTGGTTCTATTTTTGGATTTTAATAGTTGATTAAATTCAATGTTGTAAGCTTGGATTTCTTGATTGTCCATAGCGGAGAATGTCAATGTTTCTGATTTAATTGACTTTCTGGATTCAGAAATCCAATTCTGGATAATCTTTTTTTGCCAAAGCATAGAGTCTGAAGAAATAGAAAGATCTATGTTATGATGATTTAGGGTAGTATTTATTGTGTTTTCAGTTATTCGGTATATGCAACTAGTTTCAAAAGATTTCAATCGATAACTTTCGTTTTCGATTTTCAATTTTAACAGGATATCAAGTGCTAAAATGAGTGATTTGAAATACGCTAAATTTTCTGTTACATTTTTATCAACAAATGTCCCCGTAGAATTTATTAGAATATCCTCATCTAATGGTTTTTGACCATTAATTTTAGTGGTATTGTTGATTCTTGATGAAAAAAAGTCATAAAGATCATTCTTTAACAAATCAAAAGTAAGGCTGTCTTCTTTGAAGTTTGACAGGAACAATTCCAGATTTTGAGCCATCTCCAGATATTTTAGTTGAAACTCACTTTTCGTTTCCAATCGTGTGTTTATTTCAATTAGATCGAAATCCTCAGGAATAGAATGGTATGAACCTATGATTTTAAGAGACCTGTCATCGACAAAGAAATATTGTATTAATGAAGAAGAATTGTTAATTATAAATTTGACAGAAAAAACGTAAACTAATCTAGTGTCTGGTGATTGGAGGAAGTAGTCATTTAGTATCAATTCTTCTCTTGTTACATTAATAACAATTTCTTCAGTGAGGATTTCTGTCAATATTTGATAGAGTAATTTTCTTGAGTTGTCTTCAAAGCTTGCAGCCAAATTTTCTGATGTCTCCCAATAATCTGACAGAATTGCTCGATATTTCTGATCTCCGAGACTATATCTATTTAAATATTCACAGTATTGTTTCACATGCTCCCTAGCTCTCAGTTGATTGATATAAGAAAAGTCCTGAGCGGATAAACTAAAGAACAGCAATAGAAAATTAATACTCAAAAGGATGTATCTGTAATTAATTTTTAATCTCATTTTTTTCAAGATGTACTATTGAATCGAAATATTTTTTAAGAAATCCATAAAAAATTCATGACACTCAGGAATTAATGGTATTCAAGGTTTAGAAACACCCAGTTAATTCCTATTTTACTAAAATTATCAATTTCGAGTGATAAAGCTATAAACTAATTCATGTCATGCACAAAAGAAGTCTATTCGCCTATTTCCTATTAATTCTAAGCCAATTTTATGTGGTTGCTCAGTCAGACGAACCCTCCGAAATTCAAAAATCAATATTAGATCTATATAATCTACAGATTGCCCAATTCACAAATATTCAAACTTGTGGTCACCTTTTTGATGGACCTGCTTCATTTGCCAAGCAGATGGAACGAGTCTCGTTAGATGCATTATTGCATTTAGACTCGAATGAAGAAATCGAAATTGGTAATCAAGTATTTACCAAGATTAAAGAGTCTGAAACTATATTAACCAATCATTGGTCAAAACCCAAAGTTGATATACTTTATAAAAATCTGATTCAGCATGTTGATCGACCTGAAATTACTTACCAGTATCATATTATTGATTCAAAGGATATTAATGCTTTTTCAACTCTAGGAGGACATATATATATCTGTACAGGACTGATAGATTTTGTTGACTCAATGGATGAGTTGGCTTTTATAATTGGCCATGAAATCGCACATATCGATCTTGAACATACGTTGCGAAAGCAAAAAAAACTTATGCTCGCAAGTACCATAGGAAAGTACTTCGATGCTGAAGATATGGCTTCTTTTGCTTTACAATTCAATATGGTCTTTTCAGCTCCTTTTGATCAAATAGATGAATATGATGCTGATTACAAGGGGTATGAAATCGCTAAGAAAGCAGGTTATGATACTAGTAAATTTGATGATTTCTTTTCTAAACTAGAAGATGCTGAAAGCAGAAATATCCTAATAAAACTGCTTTCTACTCATCCATACCCTTCAGATAGGAAAAAGTGTTTATCAAGTTTAGATTAATCTAATTAAATAAATACTATGAAGTACATAATCAAACTGGGGGACAATAAATGGGAGTTGGAGGAGAACAAACAGTTGAAAATTGGTCGGGTAGGACATGGTGCCAATATTGAATTAGAAAGTAAGGAGGTATCCCGGCAGCATTGTTTGGTCACATGTATGGAAGGAGCCCTTTTTGTCAAAGATCTTGGTAGTAAAAATGGTACCTACATGAATGGATCGACCATTGTGTTAGAAAAGAATATAAGGTTACATAATGGTGATAGTTTTTCAATTTCGGGTTATGAGTTTTTTGTATACCTGGAGAAAAATAAGAATCCAGGGCCTATCATCGGCAAGTCTGAAATTGAACGTACTGATGAGATCAATCAATTAAAGGAACTTGAAAGAAAAGGTATATTGACAATTGGTCGTGATGAAAGGAATGATATACATATAGCTGACCCTGCTGTATCTAGAAAACATGCTAGGTTGATCTATGAAAATAGAAATTATTGGATTGAGGATCTCGGGTCGTTGAATGGAACCTTTGTAAACGGAGATAGAATTTCGAGTAAAACCAAGATCACGATAAATGATGAAATAACCATCTCACTTACTTCCATCAACTTAGGAAAGGGAGTCAGAGATGTGTCAAAGCAGAAAATAGCTATCTCCGCTTTCAATATCGAAAAGAAATATCCAAATGGAAATATTGGTATTAGCCCTTTATCAATTGAGATCGAATCCGGAACTTTTGTAGCGCTAATGGGAACATCAGGATGTGGTAAATCTACATTACTGAAATGCCTGAACAATGATAATCCTGCATCTTCAGGTACAGTGTTGATTAAAGGGCAAAATCTCTCAACTCATTTTAATGCAATTAAGAAAAAAATTGGGTATGTACCTCAGGATGACATTATTCATAAAGAACTGACAGTATATCAAACTTTGTTTTATGCAGCAAAGCTGAGGTTGCCGGATGATACTACAAATGAGGAAATTGATTCTAAGATCAACAAAGTACTTAGAAGTTTAAAATTAGATGAAGGAGAATTAGATGGAGGAGCAAATAAAATTAGGGAAACTCATGTAGATGATTTATCTGGTGGTCAAAGAAAACGGGTATCGATTGCGGTTGAACTCCTTGTGGAACCAACTATTTTGTTTCTTGATGAACCAACTTCACCTCTGGATCCAGAATCTATTGACAGTTTTCTGAAAAGCATCCGAGAACTTGCTAAAAATGGAATGACTGTAGTAATGGTCACACATAAGCCTGAGGATCTCAAATATGTAGATAATGTACTCTTTTTAATGACCGAAGGTCGAATGACATACTATGGTAATCCAGAAGGCATTTTTAAGAGATTCGGAGTGAATGATATAATTGAAGTTTATGGTAAGCTTAGCAATAAGAATAATCATGATGTTAATGTGAATCGCTATTATATTAGGCCTTCTCAGCAACAAAAATCAAATTATGAAAATGAAAAAATAAGTATAGACAAGGATCATGATGTGTTAAGGCAGTTGTATTGGTTGACTTCTCGGTATTTTAAAATCAAAATTACAGATACCAATAACCTAGGTTTGCTACTAGCCCAACCAGTCATTATTGCAGGATTGATCGGAGTTATATTTGATGAGCTACAGATAGGCGTTCTGTTTTTAATGGCAATTTCGGCGATTTGGTTTGGTGTAAGTAATGCAGCAAAAGAAATAGTTGGAGAGCAAACTGTATTCAGAAGAGAACGAATGTTCAATCAAAGGTTGAATACATACATCTTATCAAAATGGATTGTGTTGTCTGTTGTGGCAGCTGTACAATCAGTAATTTTCGTACTGATACTTTATGTCAAATTCCAGTTTACAGAAACGCAGGGAATATACTTATACTCTTATGGTACAAACATCTTAATCATGTTTTATCTGGCTACATCAGCTACCTTAATTGGGTTATTGTTGTCGTCTTATTTTACTAGTACAGAACGGGTAATGACCGTGGTACCTATAGCATTGATGCCTCAAATAATGCTTTCTGGGGTGATAACAAAAATTGATAATGTGGTCATAGAAATTCTGAGTTTTTTCACTTTGGGGAGATGGGGAACGGAGATGTTCGGTAGGATCCAGGATTCAGGATTTGATAATTCAGGGAGTATTTTGGCGGAGAATCCAGCTGCCATTGAGAATGCTGAATTACCAGAGTTCGTGAAAAGAAATGCCAATGCAATTCTCAATTTTTATAATCCAAATTCTGATTTGATCGGTGGGATTTTTGACTGTTTGCAAAACAATCTATTGGCTGTCACAGCGCTGAATATAGTAGTTTATCTACTTATCTACTTCTCATTAAAAAAGAAACACTCCGTATGAAACCGTATAAAACTATCATACTTATCCTTATTATTGGGGCATTGACTAGTTGTGTGAAACAGCCAGAGTTTATTGATCTTCAGAATGTTAGAATCAGAAATATCCAGGACTCATCCTTAAATATTTCATTAAACTACATTGCATTCAATGAAAATTCGATTAAAACTAAATTGGTGGATTCCGAGGTTTCTGTTTTTTATAGAAATGAATTAATCGGAATTGGGAGATTAGATACAATGATTCCCTTGCCGTCAAGAGATACTATTAAAATACCAATGACATGTGAATTGGATATTAAAAGATTATCGAAATTTTTTCCTGAATTGTTACTAGGTAGAACTTCAGAATTCACATTTGAAGGAACTGGACAGGTGAAGGCCTGGTTTGGTTCTACAACCATAAAATTTGAGGACAAAGCAGAAATTGACATTCGAAAAACGATTAGAAATGAAATCAACAACATCATTTCTAACCGGGATAATTTTAATATCAAAGAATTCAGATTCAAGATGGGGTCTCTAAATGGAGCCCTGGCAGAAGTTGTTGTGGAATGGAAAAGCTTCCTGCCTTTTGATTATAAACTTGTTAAACAAGATTTTAGGGTAGGCTTCAAGGGCAATCCCAGACCATCAACTTCTTATAAATCTGAATCGGAAATTCTCGTAAAACCGAACCAGGTAATCCCGATACCACTACAACTTACATTAGGTAGTTTGGATAAAATCATCGGATCAGGCTTGTCTATGTTGTTTCAACAGAAGGTGGATGTTTGGATAGAGGGAAATGTGGGATTGAGAATAGCCGGGGAATATTTTGAAGTGCCAATCAGCGCAAAAAAAGAAGTGAAAGCATCCTCTCTAATTAACCAATCGAACTAAAATGAATGAGAAAAAACTGATAGAAAAACTACAAAATGGTGATGAGAGTGATGTGTATAAGCTATATACATATCGACCGATAATTGTGAAATGGGTGCAAAAAAACAATGGTACAGAAGAAGAAGGTCAAGACCTCTTTCAGGAAGCACTTTTTGTTTTTGTGAAAAATGTGAAGTCCGGAAAATATCATCATGATAGTAAGATCAGTACTTATCTAATGGGTATTTGCAAGAATCAATGGTACAAGAAGCTAAGAGACAATAGAGAACATCATTCTGACAACCTTCAGGATAATGAAAAAATTGAAGAAAACGATGATGGGCCTAATGAATTGTCACTCAAATCCTATGTAAAGGCATTGATGGAGGGGCTTAGCGAATCTTGTAGAAAATTAGTAACCGCAAGGTTTTATGAAAATGCGATATGGGAAAAGGATTATTTGAGACTTGGTTACACCAGTTCACAATCTGCCAGGCAGCAGTTTTCAGTTTGTTTGTCCAAGCTGAGGGGAAATACATCTTATGACGAATTATTAGCACTAGACTGATGGGAAAGATGGGAACAGAGTTAATTGATAAGTTCTTTGCCAATGAATTGGAAGGGCAGGAATTACGGGATTTTGAAAAAAGGCTTGCCGAAGATGAAGAATTGCAAAAAGAAGTCTTTATTCTCAAGAAATTGAGAGAAGGAATTGAGCAAATTGAAGATGCGAATTTGAGAGAACGAATCGTTCAATATGAAGAGAAATACGATTCCACACCCACTACTTTTTTAAGACCAACCCAAATTGGATGGGTATCTGGTATAGCTGCGTCCATTTTAATAGTTGGCGTCATTTATGTCAACTTCAAACCTGATGCACCCATTGAATTATCTGGCAATGAACAAATTGAAGATCCTGAGGTTCCCCAGGACACAATTAGAGTACAACCACACCCAATTGAAGATAGACGTCTGGCAGACCGTGATTCATCAGCTATAAAATCAGCGAACAATGTATTAAAAAAGCACAGTTTGGCAATGGGGGGGCAGACAGTAATTCCTGCACAACAGGTTATGATCCTGAATTATCCTCAGTCTTTGAAATACGCTTTTGATGGAAAGAACATAGCTCTTTATGGTGACCCATTGATCCCGGCACTTCAAATGGATGTATTTAAGAATAAGGATAACTACTATCTAAGTATCAAAGGAAATTTATATGAAATAGGACCTGAGAAACGGTTGAGTCAGCTTGAACCATTTTCAGGTTCATTAAACTTAGATAGTTACCAAACTACTGAGGATGAGTTGACTTTAAAATTTGCTGATATTATATCTCCTGCCGACCAGGACACTAACCTGGAAGTGAAACTCGTCAAGACGATGACTACCCCGACTTATTATTTTGAAAATAATCAAGGAAACGAGTCACTTGTCATTATCGGAAATTTTGATCCGGAAGGTGTAAAAGTTTATACCGTCAATCATGTAGGAGGTAGATATTGCTTTGCCTTAATAAATGGAGATCTCTATAGAATACCAGATAGATCACAGACGAAACAACCTATGGAAAGGGTCAATTTTTCAAGGAATGACTTGTCTCGCATATTTCAACCCAGACAAGAAATTAAGTTACCAATAAATATTATTAAAAATTGACATGACGTTTTCTGTGAGAATGGTACTAATACGAAATTAATTCACACTCTAAACTGAATAAAATGAGAAAGATATTATTAAATCATTTTGTAAAAATCTTCTGCGCAATTATAATCGTTTTAAGTAGTTGTAAGGAACCTACAAAAGAGGGGATATCTTTTCAGGATAACAAAGTATCTCTGATGATCAATAATGTTGTATTCGAACAAAATCAGAACGGTAGAATACTCATTGATGCCTGGGTGCATATTTTTGGAGGATCAGGTACAATTGTATTTACAAACTTGGGTAATGACGAGGAATATCTATTTGAAGTGGATGGTGGTCAATTGAATACTGCCACATTCGATATTCCAAATGGAAACTATGATATCCTTCTTGACCTTTCTAGCTCGAACAGTGGTGAGACATATTTGCCGTTTACAGCCACGGCATCTAATGTAACAATAGATAATAATGAGTCTGTGGCCCTGAATGGAGATACTGATTATGGAATTATACTGTTGGATACTCAATATGTAGATCCTTCAATTAATCCTTACTTTGTGATTAATGATGACACAACTGATTTAACCTTATCAGATTCTGGTGATAAGTATTTTCTCTATGCAATTGGTGATATTCAAGGAATACTTAACTTAAAGGAAAGTATTTATTCTACTGTGGTATCTCAGGAAATAAGTATTTTGGCTAAAAATATTTATTCCTTCACACTTCGGGTAGATTCTGCCAATTTGGGCGTAGCTATTGGATTGGACGATTTTGTAATAAATGAGGAGGAAATAATTATTTCGGGTTCTTCAACGAATGATATCGATACTATAGTTTACGATATTGATGGAAACGCCTACAAAACGGTGACCATCGGCACGCAAGTATGGATGGCTGAAAATTTGCGTACCACCCGCTATGCCAATGGAGATGCCATACCGAATATAGTTGCTACATCTGTTTGGAATAGTTTAGATTCTGGAGCCTGGCGTTACTATAACGATGATAGCCAATATGAAAATCCATATGGAAGGCTATATAATTGGTACACGGCAGTCGATTCACGAAATGTTTGTCCTACAGGATGGCATGCCTCTACTGATGAAGAATGGTTGACATTGTTTGAATATTTTGGTCACAGTGTTGCGGGAGGAGCCTTAAAAGAAGAAGGTACAATGCATTGGTTGGCACCAAATGAAGGAGCAACTAATAACTCAGGGTTTTCAGGTTTACCGGGTGGATTATTCGATGGTGGTTTTGGATCTATGGGATATCTAGGTGTATGGTGGACTTCAACAGAAGTAGGAAGTATTCCTGCAAATGCCTGGGCACGTCAATTAAGATGGGATCGCGAAGGCTATGATTATCCTCACTATGACAAAAATATTGGAGCGTCTATTAGATGTGTCAAGGATTGATTTTTTACAAATCATTACTTAATGAAAACAACTAATCATACTTTATTTCCAGGGTATCAAATTGAATATCAAGATGTTCAATATACCATAGAGGAAACATTAGGCTCTGGAGGTTTTGGAATCACTTATAAAGCCCTATACGAAAAAGAAGTAGAAATACAGGAGCAGTTTCAGGTTATACGAACGAAGATTAATGTGCCGGTGGCGATCAAAGAACTTTTTATTGAAGGTAAGTGTGTGAGAAACGAAGATTCGTCTATCAGCTTGCAGTCTCTTGAAAGACAGGTATTTGATGATTTACGGAACAAGTTTTTAGATGAGGCCAAGACCCTCTCCAGGTTCAATAAGGAACCCGGAATAGTTCATGTGATTTCCTGGTTTGAGACCAATAATACCGCTTATATGGTGATGGAGTATATTGAAGGCCAAACGCTCGATCTGAAAGTGAAAAATGCCGGGAGCTTATCTGAAGAAGAAGGGATCAATTACATAAAGCAAGTAGCTACTTCCCTGGAAAATATTCATAGGAGCAATATGATTCATAGGGATGTGAAACCAGCCAATATTATTGTGACCCCCAAAGGCCAGGCCGTATTAATTGACTTTGGTGCAGCGAGAGGCTTCGTAGCAGATAAAAGCATTACGCATTCTGTGATCCTGACACATGGATATGCTCCCATAGAGCAATATAGCGAGAAGCGAAAGCGTGGACCGTTTACGGACATTTATGCTCTTGGTGCTACCTTGTATTATTGTCTTACAGGGGATAGGCCCATATCCGCATTTGATATCAAGGAGCATCCTCTTGATTTGGATAAGATTTCACTTTCACAAACCACAAAGGAAGTTTTAAGAAAATCACTTGAGTTTGAACCTGAAAACAGATATCGTTCATGTTCTGAATTTGTACAAAGTTTTACCAATGATTCAGCTCCTGATGAGCCACCAGGTGGTGATGAGGATGATCCCGGAAATGGTGATAGCGCAAATGAGAATACAGATGAAACGGTGATCGTTAATGAACCAAAACCGATCAACAATACTCTTCGAATTGTAATAATTATCTTCAGTGTAATGGCGTCCGTAGGAACAGGTATCCAAATATTTTTATTGCGTGATCTTGATCAGAACTCTATTGCTTTATGGCTTTCCTTAATAGCAAGTGTTTTAGTTGTATTTCCATATTACGGAAATAAGGAGGTTTCTCTTTTCAATTATCTTCTGCTAGGATTTTTATTACCTACTACAATTGGGTATGCTATCGAGGCTAAGTCTGAAGATAATCACGTCATTTTTAGTTTATTATTATTTCAATCGTTGGGTTGGATTCTATTATTTATTTTTTGGCTTCATGATACCAAGTGGAATGATATCCGAAGTGTTCTTGCTTTAACCTTTTCATTGTTTTTAATCAGTTTTTTTATGCCTGTAACTGATGGTTACAGCACAGAATACAATGGATTTAAAGTATATCTATTAGCTTTAGAAAGCTTGAAGAATGGTGATGGTAGTTTGCTTTCATTCAGTATTTTCCTTTCTGCATTAATAAACACTTTAATATTCGGATCATATATATATCTGATGAAATACGAAATGATAAATTCTAAGATTTTGATTATTATAACCTCAGTCATCATATTACTAACTTCTCAATATTTATTCTTTGAAAATTGGAAATCTTTAAAAGTAGGATATTGGATGTGGTGCACAACTTCTATTTGTTTTTTTGTGCTCGTTCTTTACGGATCATTCAAAAACAAGTATCCACATGAAAAAAGGACGGTTTTCTGATATTGATTTTGATAGCTGGAATTTACCAAAACACTATGAGACAGGCATTCCTACCGACCCAGTACTTCCAGAAGAGTTTGAAAGGTATGAATATTGGAAAGCTGCGAATGGTGAGCCTATCAGACAAATCATTACTAAGGATGGAGGAGATATCTACAGTGACAAACTAGATGTCATGACAGGCCAATTATACCGAGGAGTTATCAAATGGATGGGAGTAGATCCTTATAATGATGAAAAAAGTGAGGCAGAATATTATCAATTGTGTCAGAAATTATATTTGGAATACCAAAACAATGAGAATTGGCACGGATTGTATCTAAAATGATCAATAGACTTTTCAAAATATCATGACAATATTCTCTACTTGGTATAATAGAACAAACCTCATAGTCGGTTACGCCTATGAAAGCAATAGCTTATTGTTAATAAGTCCCTTTTAAATTCTTCTGATTACTAATTAAAAGAATATGAAAATATACAAGCCACAGGCAGTTAATGATATCGGAGGTAGGAAAAATAATGAAGATTCCGTCTTTCCTACATTAGGAACAGCGAATGAGGAAAGTAGGCTTTATCTTGTCTGTGATGGTGTGGGTGGCCAGGACAAGGGTGAAGTAGCATCTGCTATTATCTGCCATTCTTTCCCTGAATATGTGACTAATAATAGTTTTGAGGAGAAAGGTGAAGACTTCCTGAAGGAAGGACTTAAATTTTCCGAACATAGGATCAGTGAGTACCTGAAGGTTCACCCTGAAAGTGCAGGCATGGCCTCTACACTTACAATTCTTTATTTTCTTCAAAATGATCAGGCATTATTAGGCTGGGTAGGTGATAGCAGAATCTATCACATCAGAAATGGAAAAGTCCTATATCAAACTAAAGACCACTCTCTTGTTCAAAGCCTGATCAATATGGGAGAAATCACGGAAGAGGAGGCTAAAAATCATCCGCAAAAAAATATAATCGAACGGGCAGTTGGTGGTGAAGAACCAACACGAATCGATCAACATTTGATTTCAGACATTCGAGAAAATGATTATTTCCTAATGTGTACGGACGGAATCCTGGAAAATCTGGATAAACCTCAAATCAAAGGTTGGTTTAAATCCAACCAGAAAGTGGGTGTTATAAGAGAAAAGATTTTGGCAAATGCCCAAGGAAAGACAAAGGATAATTTTTCAATGTATCTGATTAAAGTAAGCCAAGTAGATTCTATTCCTGGAACACGTTTCGCTGCTTCAGAAAGTCTATCCGAACCACCCGTAAATGAGCAAGCAAGATCAAACATTACTTCTAATATCAAACTGAATAAGAATTGGCTTTTAATTCTCGCGACATTACTGGTATTAATCCTTTTGATTCTGGCTGTCCGGCTATCCAATTCAAAGGATCCAGAAGCCAACCAGGTTGGCAAAAAGCCAGACGGATTAGTAGAACAGGTAAATCCAGAAGAAACTATAGAAGATCAAGAAACAGAAACCCCCATTACTTCTGAGGTAGCTATGGAACCTGAGATGATATCTAAAGAACCTCAATCTGTGATTCCTGCTGATTTGGATTCAGCGGAGACCTTAGATTTTATTGATAAGGCAGATTCGGTTTATTTGGTGGTTGGTGGTGAACTGAAGGTTTTGGTGAGTAAAGATCACTCAAAAATTAAAACTAATGGATCAATAAGGGTAACAAGTAACCTAAAACAAGTTGTAAAAGAGGGATTAGACCGAATGATCATTTTTTATCAAGGAGAAAAGCGAGTTGATTCCATTGATCATCCAACAATGCAAAATGACTCATCTGTTATGAGTATTAAGGTTGGTGATTATGAGATACAGGTTTCACTCGAGGATTTATTATGGAAGCAGAATGAAACTATCGTTTCAGATACAATTAAAATTAACCGCAATTGATGCATGACCCTTCTCAAGTCTCTGTATAAAATTAGTGTCAAGATCAGATTTCACCATTTATCAATTAAAAACATTAATCGTTAAACTCTTTTTCCGTGATTTCATCAGCTCGAGGGTCATCAAGAGCCTGAGTTATAAGACCTGCTCTTGGTACCAGAGTTTGCGTTGATAGATTCAGTACATGTGAACTATTAGGACATCTGTTTCAAACCCATAAACAATTCGAATTGGGGTATTGAAATATCGAAAATATCTATACTCTAGATAGTTCTTTTTATCAAATGGATCTTTCATTGTCATTTTAAAATAGATAACATCAACCTCACCTCCATCCCTCAAGCGGAATTATTTTTTCATTAGTAAGTCTTCACAAAGTTTATAAAACTCCACTTTCGTAATTTCCTCTACATGTGGGTTAGTATCCACCTCCGCTATGAGAGCGGCTATTATTAGTTCTCCAGTTTCAGGGTTTAGTGTATTTGTCCCCAATACATCACCATTTTCGTCAAATACAAGACGAATTGGTTTGTCGAATTTTCTGTAATATTCAAATCGTCCAACATCTCCATTGTTAAAAGGATCAATAATCATATTCTTATCGCGTTTATTCAAGTTATCAAAAACTCTTCAGATCTGTGACTTTAAAAGACCACTCTGGTGTGAAGAGTTCATCTTCTTCATTGAGGTCTGTCTTCCATGGATTCTCCCATTGATTAGAATACCAAGGGCTCAGTGTGGAATCATTGGGATTCTTCAAAATATGAATTTCCTGTGCCGGCATGTAACTCTGAGCTAGAAGAAACAAACGCTCACCTGTCTGCGAGATAGCCAAATCAACAACTATCACCGCGTGCCCTGGCTTGCGCTTTCGTATATCTGCAGGAAAAACGAATACATTTCCAATCTGAATATCTTCGAAATTTTTGGGCTTCAATTCTTTTGATAAAGAGTATGTGCCAGCAAACTGAAATACCTGCTCGAGATAGTCCCAAAAATTTTCATAAGTATTATCTGGCTCAGCGCTATCTACCCACCATGTCCTATTATTATCAACCTTAATTCGTCGACCTTTCATCCATTCCAAATAATCAACCTGCTGACCATTGGTGAAGTTGAAGTGGATGTTTTCATAGTCGCCTCGATACCAGAGATATTCTGCTCTAAGGCGAATGACTGCATCAGCGCACTGATGTAAATCCTTATCACCTATCGGTAGATCTACCACGGCATCATATACGGGCTCATAGGGCTTGGGAACACCATTGTATTGCCTGGCAAACGTGCCGTGAGGCTTTAATGGTAGTTTCCTTAGGTAAGCCCCGAAGGAATTACTATCTACATTTATCCTGTCGTATCCTGTCGGCACTAAAAACCTCTCCTCTATGGTCTTACCAGCCAAATTGACAAACTGACTGGTATCAAATTTGTACTCTTGATGTGAACTTAAAATTACTGGTTCCTGAGCAGGAATGCTATCTAAAGATACTTCAACTGCATTTTTATCAGTTGATTCCCCAGCACCGTCTTTCTTTACCTGTGAACAGGAAAATAGAATAATGACTAGTCCTGAATAGGCGTTACAGTTTTACAAGGATAAATAATTAGATAGCATCGGGGATTACCTCGGTGCTATTTTTGGTTTTATATGTTTTGATTTTAACTTTTTGTTGATTGTGCATAAAAGCAGGAGTGTTCATCCAACAGCTCCAATGCGGCCTTTCATCATTGTAAATGTCAATTGATTGCTGGATTAATCTTTTCATAAGCGTCAGATCTGTGATAGATATTCCCAAGATGAACTCATGTTTTAATATGCCATTAACCCTCTCTGCAACGGCATTTTGGTAAGGATCGTAGCTTTCTGTCATACTGCAATGGATGCTGTGATGGTCAAGCAATTGCTGATACTCATCACAACAGTACTGCAATCCCCTGTCAGAATGATGAATAAGCGCATTATTCAAGTACTTCCGGTTTTTGATGGCTTTTCTCAAAGCTGCAATGGCTCCCGAGGCACTAAGGCTATTTGATACATTGAACCCCATGATTTTCTTTGAATAAGCATCTGTGACCAGAGATAAGTACATTGGGTTTTGCCGGTTGCCTATATAAGTAATATCCGAGACCCAGACTTGCTCTGGTCGTTCAATGGCCAATCCATCTATCAGGTTTTTGTGCTTCCTGAAGCGATGGTGAGAGTCTGTTGTAATGTGGTATTGCCTTTTCGAGATGATCTGAAGGTGGTTGGCCTTCATTATGGCAAATAGCCGATCCCTTCCTACTCCGAGCTCTTTAAGTTCTTCATGGAGCAGATGATATATTTTACGAGTTCCAATTCGAGGCATTTTCATTCTTAGTTTTTTAATCATTTCCACTACCTGAGTGGCTATTTGTTGCTTGTATTTTGTCGTTTTGATGGTGCGATAATACACCTGACGATTTATCCCCAACAGCCTGCAGGCGTAGATTATCCCTTCTTTTTGTTCAGTCTTGAATCGATTAACTGTTGAGGTAAGGACTTTTTTCTGATGGGTATTTTTAGCTCTTCTTCGGCGATATCGATCATCATATCAAAGATGATAGCCTTCTTATCTGTGAACTCCAGCTTCTTTTCCAGAGATGCTTTTTGCTTCTCCAGTAGTCGAACTTTGGCTTCAAGTTCTAGCAACTTCTGTTCTGGTGATTTCTCCAAGGTTAAATGAGATTTATTCTCCCAATCTAAGCTACCGTGCTTTCTTAACCAAGTACGTACTGTAGCATCTCCCTGAATACCATATTTACGTGTGGCTGCCTTTATTCCGATCGATCCGCTCTCAACTTCTTGTACAACCTGCATTTTAAAAGCATAGCTGTAATCACGTTGTGTTCGCTTAACATACTGAGGGTCATTGTTCTCTTTCATAACGTCACTTTTTGTGTAACGCTATTTCAGGACGGGACATAATCAACAGAATAAAAGCGGCATAATTCATTGGATGCCTTTTTTATTGAACAACTTTATTAGCTTAAGAAATAGCAATTTACCAGGTCTTTCAATTGATGACTTTTCTTCTTCTTTTCCAATATCGTATATGGAGATATTGCCATTGATTCTTATAATATTATTAATAACTGAGTAATAATATTCATACTCACTGATTTTGACAGATGATTTGATAAGATCTTTATCCCATCCTATATGAATTACCTTCCTATCTCTATGATCTACAGCAAATAATGTCTTGTGTTTTAGGATTAATATCAAACCCTGAGATTTCAAATATTCTAACCCAAGTCTTTGAAAGGGCATTAATGTTTCATCATTGATTAATCGTTTATAATGATATTCTAGCATTACAGTCTGACATAACTCTTCATATTCCTCTTTGCTGATTTCATCATCGTATGGACTCACACCGAGCAAAGATGAAGGCCTTCTATCCAATTCTCCAGTCTCTGTGTCTAAGTAGTCTGCATAATTGGACATGCCATTTTTTACCATTATTTGTCGAACAGGTCGGTGACTCTTATCATCCCAGTATTCAAATCCTTCAAAATTATCTAACGACACTGGATCTTTTAATTCACCTGTCTCAGGATGCTTTAACAAATTCCACTTATTAAAATCTATTTCAAATAGATAATCTGATTTAACACTCATGTTCATCCAAATTGATTAGTAAATAGCATTTTTTAAACAACAAATGCCGCTCTAATATTATCTTATTTTTACCTAATGGATACACTGCATTGTCAAATCGTGCTGATGAATCTACATATTCATTAAGAATAGAAATTATGGATCCAAAAGACTGTCATATTCTGATAATAATTCTTCTAAATATTCGACAAAATCCCATTGGTCTTTGCTTAACATCTTTGGATCAAATCTTGTGGAAATATCACTAAAAGCCAATGTCAAATCACTTACAAGATATTTTGATAGACTTATTCGATCAAAATGCTTCTCCGTCTTGGGAGGAATCTGTTCAATTACTCCCTTTACGTCTTTCAATGCCATGCTGTGCATAGCCCAATCGTCAACGTCATCATAGTTTAATATGTAGGTTTCTAGAATGGCTTCCATTTTTTTGTACTTTATTTGATCGAATGGAATGGTCACGAAGGTCTTGAAATCTGGCACCGTTCCTAGAACAATTAGCTCGTTATTTATTAAATCAGTTTGAATAAGCCCCATTTGTAATTCAGAACAACAGCTGACGAATAGATTTATGTTTCCATTTCTCATTTGATCAAGAATACCCATCATTTCTCTTAGAAATACTCTTGCGAAATTTTGATCATGCTTTACTATGGATCGGGCATTATCAATGAGGTCGGCATATTTTATGCTTTGAGCTAGCTGACTATTTTTTCCTAATCGGATTGCTTCCAGGCTTTTGCGTTCGGCCCTATTGAACAGGGGAAAATCTTCTTTTACATACTTATCTGTCAATTCCAATGTGGTAGAACAAATACTATCAGCCTTTGCAGGAGAATAGCCTATAGCCAGTAAGAATTCACTTAGCTGCTTTTCACTACAAGCTGTATCTTCAAAAAGGTCGTGACATAGTGCAATTTCAATACTCTCCTGAACATATTCGGAGGCGATCTTTGCTACGGAATACAAATGATTCCAATAGGGCTCAAAAGTGTACTTCCTCTTCTGATCCTTGTGTTGCACTTTGACAAAATCAAGTAGTTGCTCTTGTTGTGCTGATAAAATCATATGTAAATTCAAGTTAACATTCCATACTAGTTTCAGAAATTATATCCTCAAGCCTTCTCCATGCCTTATTGACCTCATTCTGTGGGTGGTCATCACTTTTGAGGTTTTTTACTAAATCATCATATTCTTTTTGATACGTACTAAAAAGTTTTTGATTGTAAAGGTTAGAATGCTCCATATTGGCAATCCTGTCACATATCTTCACCACAGTGGCCTTCCAGTTTCCCTGTATTTTGGGATAGGTCTTTTCTTTCCTTTCTTTTCTATTTCTACCCAATTCGTCGGTTACACAATAAACAATCTCTGCCACCTCTTCTCCAAACGCTTTTTTGAGATCATTAAAGGAAAGCTCAGTATCTTCTAATGCATCATGCAATACTGAGGCAACTATTATACTCTCATCGTACCCCAGCTCTTCTGCAATCCTAACGACCTGCTTAATATGAAATATGTAGGGATAAATATCATAGGTTTGATTTGCGTGAGCCTTTTTTGCAACCAAAAGAGCGCGTTCTTTATTGTTCATATGTGTTTACTTTTTAAGTTATGTTAAATTCATAGTAATAGAAGGAGAAATTAATCCATTACATCATCACAAATTCTAATCCTCTCCGTCCTAAAATGGATATGCTCAAATCATCCAATTGGCTTACTCTGTTCTTAAACCAGATTAATTCCTATTGATCACACAATACAGCCATTAATCTCAAGGTCTCTTTTAAGTAGAGATCAGTGCTAAGCCTTTTATTCAAATTTTCGTCTGAAGATAATTTTACAATTATATTTCCGTCCATTTCTGTTCTCGAAGTGGAACTATAGACCTCCTTCATTTTTAGCGAAACCTCTGAACTGGCTTTGTCTTCGGGTTGACTGACAAATCTTATCAACTCCGAATCATTTTTTAAATGATTCTTGTAAGATTTATTTATTACAACCTTTGTTTTCGAAGTTAAATAATTACTTGTTTCATAAGAAGCACTTTCAATCTCATCACAAGGCAAAGCGCTGGTATATTTCCTTTCACCAAACCGGTCTAAATCTGTATTGCTAGCAAATGAAATATCAGGTTGCACACCTTTTAACTGTGTACTTTGGCCGGAAATTCGATAAAATTTAGAGATAGTGATGTTTACGGATCCAAGTTTGTTTTCACCCGCCTCTAAACGGTTTTTTATAGATACCAATTCACCAGTATTCAATTTTTGATTTTCTCTTTTTGCGATTTTTTCATTCAATTGCATAACGACATTTTTATCCAACTCATACGTTTGTTGAACTGAACCTTTGCCAAATGAGCGTTCGCCAAGGATAATTCCCCGTTTATAGTCCTGTATTGCTGCTGCGAAAATTTCTGATGCAGACGCACTATTCCTGTTGATCAATACGGCCAAAGGTCCATCGTAGAATATGCTACCAAAATCCTGGTCATAGTATTTCTTGATTTTCATTTGTGAATTCCTGGTTTGAACCAAGGGTCCTTTATGGATAAATAGGCCGATAAGCCTGTTTGTCTCATATAAATAACCACCGCTGTTGTTTCTGAGGTCTATGATCACACCATCAACAGCATTTTGTTTTAAAGATGTCAATATATTCTTTACATCTTTAGTCAGACTTTTATAGTCAGGATCACCTGCATTTTCCGCAGAATAGTCCCAATAAAAACTTGGAATGTTAATTACCCCTAATTTATAGTTTTTGCCATTTTCCGCTATTTCAATTATTTCTGAAGTCGCAGAGGATTCTTCATTGATTATTTTGGATCGTATCAATTTAACGGTATCTCGTTCATTATCGCCATTGCCAATTACAAGTTCAATAGCTGTGCTATCCTCACCTCTGACTTTCTGGACAAGCCTGTCATCACTCCAATTGGTTACATCTACAAATTCTCCTGT
The DNA here is from genome assembly GCA_030425425.1 of Bacteroidia bacterium. GTDB lineage: Bacteria > Bacteroidota > Bacteroidia > Cytophagales > Cyclobacteriaceae > Marinoscillum. The sequence goes on from JAUIAO010000040.1 coordinate 35,069, forward strand.
TTGGTTGGATTTGAGAGACAGGATTGTACTGCCTATCTGTATCCTGCCGTCTTCTGAGGCAGGACTACCGGGAGATATCTTTGTGATGATGATTTTTTCACCTTCGTGGATAAAAGTGATTCCAATCCCGACATAAGTAGCATTTAGAGCAGTAAGCCAATTGTCTTTATACTTTTTTGTCATGAAATAAGTGTGCGGATCTAGAGTCTTTAAAAAGGCATTCATGTACCACATGAAATAATCATCAGATTTGTAATTTCGGTAGGAGATCAGCTTTGTAGCATAGTTGTTTTTGATGGAGACAAGGGCTGAATCTAGGACGATTCCTGATGTCATTTTATCAATCATTTGCTTCTTTAGGAATTTCCTCCACAAATCGTCCAACTCGTGATTAGATGATGCCCAAGATCTCTTGTTGCGATCTGTTTCGAAGGTTTCAACTAGCTCAAAGTCGAACCCGGCAGACAATATGCTGTCCACCTTTTGTAATCTCTCAATTGCTCTGGATTTATGTAGGTTAAAGATTCGGAATGGAATATCAAGGTCTCCATCGATAAGGAAGTTGTCAAACGCATACTGATACTTATTGATAGTGTCAATATCATCCTGAAGGAAAAACAACTTTTCATTGTCAATATCATCAAGCAGAAAAGTGTACATCATGGATGAAAGGGAGTCATCCATCCAGAGAGATTTGAGGTGATGCCTCTCTACCAGGTCGATTGTTGCGATGATTGATTCTATGTGCTCAATTCCGGGTACCAGAGGCATCAACTCTTCAATTTCAGAAGTAGGAACCTGGGCAAAAGCAATACCTGATAATTGTAGGAAAAGTAAGGTTAGGATCTTTTTCATTTTTCAGTATTTACAGATGAATACCGATAAATGAAAAGTGTCATGGTTCAAACATGTAAAAGACGGTTTTATTTTTTATAAGGTTTGTAGAATAAGTTTTGATAGATAAATGGATACTTTACAAAACCTTCTTTATTTATATAACCCCAAGGCCCATTAGGTTTTTTCTGAACAGCTGCAAATCCATTGTCAAAATCAAGCCCACAGTATACTTCAAGAGATAACACAAAATTCCCTGTATTATTTATATATCCTTTTTTTCCATCTTTTTCGGCGTATGCTAACCCCTCTGAAAAAGACCTTGCTTTGTCGAATTTAATTGGGATTTTTATTTTTCCGTTACCATCAACAAAACCATAATAACCATTTCTATTTACCAATGCCAAGCCTTCATAAAATGGTCTAACCGAATTGTATTTCAAAGGCACAATAACTTTCCCTTCCCTGTTTACAAAACCCCAATAATTCAAAAATTTCATCTGAATAATATCATTATTCTGTTGATTACTTTCGTAGAAGACATGCGAGTGCCATTCTTGAGGTATATAATTCATTGGATTTACAAAATCGCCATCTTGATTTATAAATCCATATCTTCCAGAGATTTCAGCGTAAGCAATACCGAGCCAAAAAATGCTCAGGGTATCATATTCAATTGGCAATAATGCGTCACCTAAGTTGTTGATTAATCCGAATTTGTTATTCATCTTAACAACTGACCTTCCATCGTGAAAATTTGAAACATATTCATATTTGAAATTAACTACGATATTACCAGTTGTATCAATAAAACCATATTTACCATTATAAAGCACTTTAGATAAACCATCATTGAAATTCCATACGGCATCATATTTTGCTCGGATTATTTCCTTACCATTTCTATTTACAATTCCAAACTTTCCATGATTCGACACAATAGCATATTCACCCTGATAGGTTTCTATAGTATCATAACTAACATAATTGTAAATAAAAGCTGCTGTAAGGATACAAACTAAAATTGATAGAATTGCAAAGGCCTGTCTTATTGATTTTGAATTACTATTTACATTTATTGTTTCTTCAGGAAGAATTTCAGTTTTACCTTCAGCTGATTCTTGTTCGTTACCTGGACTTTTAACTTGTTCTTCTTCGAAATTTTCACTAAGTGAATCATATAGAGCACTCATCAATGTCTCACAGGTCTGATAACGATCTTCAGGCTCAAAGGCCATAGCCTTGTTGGTTACTTTCGTGAGAGAAGAAGATACGCCGGGGAAATCCAGTTGCTCATTTTTTTCCCGATCATATACCGAAAGCGGTTTTTCACCGGTCAAACAAAAACATAAGGTGGCTCCAAGCGCATAAACATCTGTATAAGGTCCTCTTTTACGTTTTACCGTGCTGTATTGCTCAATCGGTGCATATCCGGGAGTGAGGATCACAGAGTGTATCACGCTTTGATCGGCTACAAATCCGCGTGCAGCACCAAAATCCAATAAGACTGCCTGGTCATCGGGAGTGATGATAATGTTGTTGGGTTTAATGTCACGGTGGAGAATACCTTCCTTATGAACATGGACCAAACCACTGGCGATTTGCCGGATGTAGCCAGTAGCTTGCTTTTCTTCAATAGGGCCTTTTTCTTTAACTATTTCATCCAGCGTTTTCCCTTCCACAAACTCCATCACAATGTAGGCGGTGTTATTTGCCTCGAAGTAATCAATGACATGCAGGAGGTTGGGGATTCTATTGAATTTGGCCAATGTTTTGGCTTCATCCAGAAATCGCTCTTTGAAATATAGAAAATCTTTTGGATCAAGTGACTGCAGGCTAATGGTACTGTTTTCGTTTCTGATACACTTTCCTTCCAGAAAGAGTTCTTTGATAGCTACAGTTGCGGTCATCACCCCTTTGATCACATTCAAGGATTCCTCGGACTCCATTTCCTTTTCATAGGTGGCTTTGTAGGTGATGCCAAAGCCTCCATTTCCAAGTCCTTCATTGATGATATATCGCACTCCTTTGTGCGTGAGCACTATTCCGGGCTGTAGGGTATGATCAGAAGTTATCATGATTGGCTACAGATTATTTGGTTTTTGAATATATACCTGTTTTTTCAATGTGTCACTTTTTAATTAAAGGTAAAACTACCATCTGTAGCAACTGTCACGGTCATCACATAAACAGCTTGTGATTCTTTACCTGGATTGGTAAGTGTTTTAGTTGGAAGTTTTTTGGCTCCTTTATTGTAAAATATTTCTCCTTCTACTTCAGGTAAAGTGGTTAGATTTTCATGGGCATCAAAGAAATGGTAGTAAATTTTGTACTGACCCGTATATGCTTTCAATACCTTGAAAACTTCTAATCCTGGTCCATCTACATCATCTAATGTTAATGTTCCTCTATAAGGAAGATGTTCTTTTTCTTTCCAATAATACTTATTCCCATTCGGGTCAATCACCCAGAGATCCACATCATGTTTTTGTGTTTCCCATCTGATATTAACTACCATGAAGTTTGAGTCTCGGAGTTCATTTTCACAATCTTCCAATTTTTCCTGGCTGCTTTCCAGATCTTCAGTCAATCGGTTATTCTGTTCTTGCAGCATTTGATTCTCCTGAGACAATCTGGAGTTTTGGTCTGATAGTTGTTGGTTCTGCTTACGCAGTTGCGCTTGTTGTTCATTGCAATCCTGCAACTGATTTTTTAGTTCGGATACCTCTTGTTCCAGCTGGCTAATTTGCTCATTTAACTGTTCCACATTATTCTCGCAATCAGCTAACTGTCTTTGTAATTCTTCCACTTTACCGGCAAGGCTTTCAATAGTAGCCTGAAGGTTATCAATTTCTTTTTTGAGTTGATTGAGCTGTTCCTCTATTTCTTCAAAAACTTCTTTGGGAATGGAATTTTCTAAGTTCTGCAATATCTGTTCAATACTTTGAGACTGCTGCTGTAATGCCTTCACTTCGTCAAGTAAATCCATCTCTTCCTGGTTCAATTTCGGAATGATGATATAAAGGATGATCACTGCGCCTAGAGCCCCTGAAAGCAAGTCAAGTATGGAAACACTGAATATGTTAATTTCTTTTTTAGCCATTGTTGAAATCTTTTGCTAAGCATTTTTAGTGTCTATTCTGTTGACCAGGTTATTGATCATGTATTCCTCCATGTCAGCATGTAATTGATCTTCCTCAGCCTGGAGTTGATGAAATAGCCACATTGCTATCATACTTAAAATCAATGCGACAAGCGTGGTGTCAAAGGCTACGCCAAGTGTATCAGTCACAATTTTGGTGTCACCATTAGTAATGTTGCCAGCAAAACCAAGAGCTTGAGAAATACCTAACACGGTTCCGATAAATCCCAATGAGGGAATCGCCCATAATAAATAGCGAATGATAGACTGTCTGCTTTCTGCTTTTGCTTTGTTGATGTTTACCTGGCTGGCAATTAATTCCTGAATTTCAGCAACTGAATTGGTGCGAAGAAATTTGGTGCATGACTTTTTGATCAGTCCTGTCAATAAAAAGGCTTTTGTCTTTTCTTGGTTTACTACTTCCATTCTTAGTTTATTGATGTCCTCCGGATAGAGCACATAGTGCTCGTCTGTTGGTAAAAGTGAAAGATTAAAACTTTCATATTCATTATATGCCATTTTCTGGTTTGCTCTGGTTTCCATATATGCCCAAAAAAATGTAAAGTAGGTTAATAACTGGATGTATCCGCCACCAATAATATCACCTCCCAGAAGTTTGAAAATTCTATTATCCACCAGGATTTGGTTGTAGAAGAGCCAGCATATTAAAATAATGACTGTCGATATAATGAATGATATCAGAATATTATTGTTTCCTTTTTTCATAATTGCAAGCAATAATTATTTGTTATTTCCTTTGAAAATTGTTTTTTCATAATCCATATTTAGTACCTGAGTTTTAGCCTCATCAATGTCTTTGGCAATTTCTGGTGTTTTAAGTACTAATTTGGTTTCACCAATTTGAATCGTATCACCGTCCTTAAGTTGAACCTCTTCATTTTCAGAAATGCGATTTTGTGAGCCATTTAAGTGGGTACCATTCAGGCTTTTTGATTTTCTTTGATTACTGTTATTATCAGTGAGGAGATATTTCCATCCGTCTCCACTTTTCTCAATTACACATAAAATAGCATGTCCACGACTGACATAAATATCGTCAGGTACTTCTATGTTTGGTTTTATGTCTGGTACCGGCCGGCCAATAAAATTAACTCCTTTAATCAGGGGGAAATGAATCGGATCTTTACCTTCAGTGTGTACAATTAACCACCCTAATTCATCCATATTGGATGTTTTCTTATCGTCTTGAGTTACATTAACTTCGGCGGATTTGGCTGATTTCGGAGAATCACGCATTGATTCAATTTCGTTTGATGGCTTATTCCAATTATCAATTATGTGCTGGTATTCTTTTTTGAAAGACTCTATTTGTCTTCCGTAATATTTGCTATTACAAAATTCACATTGGAGTTCTGGATTAAGGCTAACAAGCTTGCCACAGTTCTGACATCTAATTGTTTTCATAGGTTAGGTTTTGCATATTAATCTTTAAGTGTAATAAATGTATTTTGGAATACACCGTTAAAATATCAATAAACTTCCTTTATTATACCTTAATCCGAAAGTGTGTCACTAAACAATACTGATGTTTGTTTCGAAAAGTACCAATATCCAAGAGTATGAGAGTCTTGTGAAAGTGCTTGTAGGGCGAAGGGTATCTGATTTTTAAAAAAAAATCAGATATAAAAGTTAGTATTATGTGTAGAATAGTACTAGAAATGATTTGGAAATTTCTTTTTGTATTTGAACCAATTAAATTAGGAATTAAAGAAGAATAAGTCGAGTTAATATCGATTCCTTATTTTTGACAATTATCCTTTTTCTTGATAGAATCTAAAGCATCAATGCGATCCATAAACTGAACAAAATATGGATCGAAGTATCTAAGCTTACCATCTTCAAGTTCCACTAACACCTTAGTTTCGCTATTTCCTCCTTGCATCATATAGACAAACCGATGAAAAAAACCTTTTTGGTTGATCCCATTTAATGTGATTTGAACTGGGCGTAATCCGTCCTTTTGATTCATCTATCAAAGGTTGGTTTTCATGTCTTCAACAATATCTGGCTTGTTTTCTTTCATCCATTCCTCCAAAATATTGTTAACCAAAGTAGTAATTCCAATGCCATAGTAGCTGGCAGTTTTTCTGTAGAAATCGTGAGTTGTAGTTTTGATATTGATCGTTCTTGTTTTACCTCTAGGAGCATCTGTTTCTTTAAGAAATTTCTTAAAACCACTCATTCAATGTTTTTGTTGAAAATATAGAAAATTTAAATTACATCTCAGAGTATACTCTGTGGATTACGATTTTGAGTCGAAATAGCTTGCCCATTCAATGGGTGACGAGTCAATAGCTAAAAAATTTGGATCACATCTTAAATCCCTTAGAGAGTCTAAAGGGATGTCTCAGGAGAAATTGGGTTTGATATCAGACCTTCATCCCACTTATATTTCATTATTAGAAAGAGGGATAAATCAACCATCATTAACCTCTTTAATCGCACTTGCCAAATCATTAAACATTAAGCTCATAGAACTACTCCAGCCATTTAATTGAATTGACAAGGACATACAATTATTGCAATTAAAGTATCGCCGTTATATTTTTGGGTGACTAATCCAATGACAGCAATAAAAGAAATTGAGTCTAAGCTATCTGGAATTGCTAACCTTTTTGGTGTTGTATTATTGTCCTTCATCGGACACATGCCAGAAGAGAAAGTTGCTGTGGAAAAGGGTCATGTTCTAACCAAAACGAGACTCACCAAATCACTAACTAGGGATCTACTTTTCATCCACAATGAAAATTGTGAATATCAACTGGATAAAGATACACTTACCAAAATTTACAAATCATTTCTGGTTTAAGGATTTCTCGAGTGTTCGGTTCAAATTAAAGTAGAAGATATTATTCTGCTTTTCAAACTATTTGTCTTTTGCACTCCTTGACTTATCTATTCCCCAGATGGTCTTGGCTACATCCTCCAGCTTCTGCAAAAACTTGTCAACATTGTAGCCTGCTATGAAGGCAAAAGTATAAAAGCCAAATTCAGTCTCTCCGGGCACAGCATCAAGTGTCAATAATCCGGCATTCAACATTACGTAGCTGATAAATCCACTGATTGCACTTGTGAACGGTCTTAAGTAGTACCACACATGCCAGTTTTCATCCCAGCTTTTGTTAACACTCCTATTCTTGTAAATCCCTCGGAGGCAATACAAGATTCCTCCAACCAATCCAATCAAGATACTATTGATGGCTACTGATTTTGCTGTATACCACTCTGGCATAGGAAATATATCAGGTAGCAAAAAGGTAGCTATCGCTACTATCAGAAATAAGAGTTCATATATTATTATTCCGATCATCCAGATACAGTTTTAAGCCAGAATACAATTCTATTAAATATTTACTATCCAGTTTCAGAGTTTCCTCTATGGCAATCCTATGGCATTTCCTGTACTTTCGTTTCTTACCACATACACATACTTCTGACATACGACCTGGCAGCTGATTTCTAATGATTGCAGTAAGGATTCGCATTACCTCATCTGGACTTTCAGTTTGATATTGATCATAGAAATATTCTAAAATACCTTTCCACCCATGGGAGTATTCTCCGTGAGGATAGAATCCCTTAATCTCCCGATAAGTTTCCCTAGACAGGTGAGGCATTAAGATGAAATTAATAAAGTCTATCAATTTAATGCCGGATCGAGTGATCATCAACTCTTGTTGAAGAACACCAAGACAAAGTGATCTGTCAGGATTAACATGCCTAGAAGGTTTTCGAGGTATTTTTTCTTCCAATTCAAATACTTTTGGAAAGCACTTAGGAAAGCACTTACCTATCACTATTCTAACATTATAGGCATCATATACACCACCAAATTCCCGATCTTTAAGATGAATTTCTCCTTCTAAAGTTGTCTCATTGGTGTTTTGTTCTACAACTCTAAGACTTGGGAATTTAGATAGTGTATTGCTTACTTCAGCCTTGATATCAATCATCAGTATTACACCAAGGTTTTTTTATCAAACCTGCAGTAGCTCCTCGCAATGCTGCATCAGCTACTGCCTCCCCTTTATCAGTCCTCTTAAAACCACTAGAAGAAGTTTCGAAAACTATCGGCTGAGGCTTTTTCTCGCTCACATTAATATTAGTATTCAGGAATTTGTCACTATCCACCTTTTTCACATATTCCTTCCTTGCGGGATAGTGAGGCGGGTTATCGTCATTATCCACTATCTTTTTACTTGATGCCACGATGAAGGCTCCAGATCGTCCATATTCTAATATATCAAGCGAACTCTGTTTTGGTTTGTCATTCCCCTCATTGCTATAAGGTACATCATTGAAGTATGTCCATGAGCAGTGGTGAGGTGTCTGGAAAATATCCCAATCCAGCTTATCCTCATTTCCATTCTTTTTAGACTTGTTCAACACCTCTTTCCATCGGTAGTGATCCGCATCACCTCCGGTTAGGAAGAAACTTGACCAATCATCACTTTTGTGGTCTTTGAATCTGGCTTGCAAGATGATGGAAGAGCTATTCCTATCCTTCTCGGCATTGGCATTAATCAAAGACTGCTTGAATGGCCCATGCACGAAGAATTCAAAATTCTCATCCGAATTGCCATTGATGTCTTTCAAGGTAATGGTGTCTCCTGGAACATTGTTAGGAACTTTCTCAAATTTCTTGTCCCCATCATAGCCAATCATTCTTAGGCGATTACCATCATCATCTTTGGAAGCATCATCATTGAGATAAAGTCTCCTTCTTCTCTCTGCTTCCTTTTTAACGGCTTTCGCGTCATCATTGCTGTGTTCTCCGAAAATGCTTGACGTCACCCACAATTCATTGATCAAGATTTCGTCATTATCACGATTTGACTTGGCATAGTTTTCAGGCTTACCCGAATAAAAATGTTTCTCAAATCCTTGACAATGATCTTGATCTCCATGTGTCAGGACAAATACATCGAGAAATGGAGTGGATTTAGACTTCTGAATTTCAGTAAGCAAATCCTTTTTTACATCGAAAATCTCATTTCCGTTCGTGTCTTTTTCACCATCTCTGATTTTGCAATCTATCAGAATAGTTGTTTTGTCTACTAGTTTAAGCAGCGTGGTGTCGCCATTTGCGACTGGGTAAAATTTTAGTACGTGTTTAGCCATATATTTTGACTGTTTAAAAATTGAAAATTATCCACACAACACCGTGTTGCATGGGATTTTCCAGTCCTAAATGGCTTGCTGAAGGATTTTTGGTAAAGTGTTCAAACATTTTACCTTTGCAGTCCGTTTAAACCCCAGCAAGCTCATTCGGAGCTGAAAGGTTTTATTTATAAAATGTGCTGGGTGCAACCAGCACATTTTTTGTATTCATCCACTACTGTGCCAATCACCATTTTCTGCCATAAGAGGTTCTTTTAACATAGTAAATACGTTCAATGTCAGACTTCTTGTCAGTATTTATCTGACATCCAATTACATTGTCATGCTTTCTGCCAACAAGTTTTCTCTTTCCTTATCCAATTGACCATTTAGATCATCAATCCTAAGCTGAGCAAGTTCAATTTCATTCGGGTCAAAACCGTACTTGATGTAAGTCCTGATTTTAATTTTTTCTTTGAGTGCTTTCAATAATGCATCTGGATTCCAGGTATCATATACTACTACTGAAATCATTGCAAGAGCTACTCCAAAAGTGCCCACATTGACTTCCAGCGCATCTGCATAGGACATCCCTAGCCCAATCGAAACTCCAATGACTGAGCAAAAAGTCACGAAAGCTAATCCAAGAACCATTTGATAAGTTCTCACTGCCTTCTGGGTTAGTTCTTGCTGTCTTTCTTTAGATATGTTCAGTTTTTCCAGCTCCCGCTGCAATTCTTCCTCCAGCTCAGTTATTCGTTGATTGGCAGAATCAAAATGCTTTCTGGCAACTATAAAGATGAGCGCCAGCACAATAATTATTATTGCTATTGTAGCGGTATCAAATTTGATCTTATTCATTTTATTAATTTCATTTTAAACTTATACGTGACATTCAAAATCTTTCTTATAAATTACTCACACCTACTGATATCATTTCAGTGCAAAATCTATCAACCTCATTACGAAAAGAGTTACTAACGCTTTTGCGTATGTACTATGAGAGAATATGAAGAAGTTGCAAAGCTTGAGGTAAAAGAGCTCGTTGAGATTTATCAAAGTGACTTACACATAGATAAGGAAAACGCTTTTTATGCCTTATGTGATAGATTCAGAAATGATTTAACTGTTATTTGTGAAAAGCGATGCGATAATTTTCATCAATCTTCTGATGTAGTTTATGAGCTTGTAAATAATGTCTTTAAAGCCTACGCCCGAAAACCTGAGTTCAATTTTGACAAAGCAAAAGTCAAAAATGAATACAACGCGTTTCTTGGATATTTATGTGGAATTGCAAAAAAAGAGCTTACCAACATATACAGGATCCAGCAGAAGAAGAAAAATGGAACATGGTATGACGGTAGTGAATCAATTATCAAAAAATTGCCTCCATGCCCCAAGGATGCAACAACTCATGCAAAAATTATTCATCAAGTGATAACCGACTTACCTTATAGCCATCAGGTAATTTATTGCACTTATACAGTATATGAAAAAGCTGGCTGTAATCTCCCTCGTAAACTGCAACAAGAGCTTCGTGAGTATTTAGGAATTACATCTCAATCAACTATAAGGGTTTATAAAAAAGAAGCCTTGGATAAAATCAATATTGCCCTGATGGGATTGAACCTCACTGATAAAGAACTGGACTTATGACTAACAGCAATCACATAGATCAACTAAATGTTCATTTTAGTCTTGACTTTCCTGTTACCGAAGATCAGGTGGAATTGTTTTTAAAATCCAATGAAGATTATACCCTCAAAACTGATCCATCCAGGATAAATGCCAAACGGATTTTGGAAGAGGTAAGAAATGAGAATTATAAACCATCAAGAGCTGATTATCATAAGCGCACAGTGTTAGCAGCTGAAATTGTATACCAGTTACACAATGAGTGGACATTAGGACATTTAAAACTTCAGAAACTCATTTACTTATGTCAGAACACAACTGGTATGGCTCTACATACCAATTTCCTAAAACAAGCCATGGGGCCTTATGATCCGAAGTTGATGAGGTCAATTGATGCTCAATTTGAAAGGAACAAATGGTTCAAATTCAATAGAGACGCTGCACAAAAATACCTTCCTTTGGCAAATGCAGGTGAACATCAGACATGGTATAGTCGATACTTTTCCAATCAGCAATCTGACATTGATCAACTGATTTCAATTTTTAAGAGAGCATCATCAGACCAGGTTGAGATTATTGCAACTCTTTATGCTGTCTGGAAAGAAATGCTCGAACAAGATTTGGGTTTTAAAGAAGATTTATTGATTGCTCGGTTTTACAATTGGTCAATAGAGAAGGAAAAGTTTGAACCTGAGCGAGTTAAAAATGCCATTGATTGGATGTTGGAAAAAGGCATTCACCCTATCTAATGATCAAATATGAACAAGTCTAAAATTTCAGAATTCACAAATAATCAAGTAAAGGATGTTTCTGATTTCATACAGAATTACCTGAAGAATAACAATTTGAATTCTATCACACCAGATGAAGCTGCGCAATTGTTGGCTGACCACAATATCCTGTCAAATCAAATGGGACCTAGACCTGGTTTCAATTTCCGTCAAATGCTTCGTGATGGCAGAGATGGGCTGATTGATACAATTGATGGTGTATATCAAGCAAGACCCAGGACTAAATGGACTATAAAATCTGTGCGAAACTGATTCTTTTTTGCCATGAATGAACTTCAGTCTTTACTCGATAAATTATCTGTAATCAGTTTCAAATTTGCCAAGCTCAACGAGGAAGAGCAATTCAATATCTTTCCATTGTTGCGAAATGTTTCGGATGAAGTAAATCTTCATTCGCAGATGCTTTATGCTCTATTGAAGCCAAATGGTTCACATGGGCAAGGCACAAAATTTTTAAAGGAATTTGTAAATGTTTTAGAGGTTGATTTCACGGTTACTGAGAGCACACAAATTCACAAGGAATACAAAAACATTGATCTGCTGATAAAAGACAAAAAGTCTGCTATAGTAATTGAAAATAAAATTTGGGCAGAAGATCAGGATCGACAATTAGAAAGGTATTATGTCCTGATAAAGGGTGAAGGATATGAGCATATTCATTTGATCTACTTAACACTTGATGGACACCAGCCGAGTGAGCTTAGCTTGGGGTCATTACCACTTGATGATGTCAAATTGATTTCATACCATGGAGAGATTAATCCCTGGTTGGAAGAATGTATACAACTTTCATCAAGAAATCCAGCATTGCGGGAAACCTTAATTCAATATCAAAAAGTAATTCACCAATTAACCGGAAACACCATGAGCGATGAACAGAAAATGGAAGTAGTAGAGCTTTTGTCTCAGAATGATAATATGCTTCAAGCTAAGCTCATTGCGGATAATTGGGTTCATGTCAAATGGCATACCGAGTGGGATTTTTGGACTGACCTGGAGAAACTTGTGACTACAAAATTCAAGGTATTGGAACATCAAAAATATTCAGAGGAGAATTTGAGTTCAGTTTATCATTGGTCAAGAGGTAAGAATCCTTGGTATGGCTTAATGTTCAAAATTGGTGAATTATTGGATACTAACGTTTGTCTTTTCATTGAACGGGGCACCAATGAATTATACTTTGGAATAACGATGTTATTAAAGGGTGATCGTTTGATTACAAATGACAAAATATTTGATGAATACGATAAGTTTCTCAGAGAGCATCTGATTGATGCTGAAGAGCGTGAGAGCCAATGGTTAGCATGGTATTACTTATCTCCTTATATCAATTTCAATGCCTTTTCTGATGAAAACACCTTGATGTTGGCTAATAAGAAACATCGGGAAAAATATTTGCAAGATAACTGGAAAGAAATCCTGAAGTTTATTGATGTTGCTCAAGATGGAATTGTGAGTTTGGGCGGAAAAAAGGAGTCAATTGATTAATGATTTTTTATTCCGCATTCTATGAAAATCATAACTAATCTCAAAGACCAGCACCTTATCACGGATCTGTCCGAATGGGAAGGGCATTTCAAATCCAACAAGAGTAAAATTGATCAATGGAGAAAAAATAGAAGTGCATATTCCCTGGCTGATTTCATGCTTAATCATGGTGGAAGGAAACACCTTGAAGCCTTAAGCTCTTCACTTCTTAATGAAGACACTAAGTTCGACTTGGCAATTCCGGAATTCAAGGTAGCTTTTGATAAACATAGAAATCCAAGGGAACATGACTTGGGAATTTTCGGACAAACAGTCTCCGGAAAGAAAGTTTTTATTGGAGTAGAGGCTAAAGTGGATGAACCATTCGGGGTTACCATTTCTGCTGCAAAAGATCTGGCCATTAAAGAATTACAGAAAAAGCCCACTTCTAAGCGACTTAATCGAATTGACGGCTTATTACAAAGGCATTATGGTGATTCAGAAGGCTTTAATCCTGAATTGCGATATCAACTTTTTTATGCAACCGTTGGTACACTTGATGCCAAATGGATGGATAAGTCTGAGATAGATCACCACTTGTTGTTGATAATTGCTTTTCGAACGGATGAATTCGACTTGCGCAAAGGTGAAAATAACTTCAAAAACTATCTTGATTTCGTCAACTCCTTACCGGGCAACTTGGTAAATACTAAATCTGATTATTTTGAAATTGCTGATGCCAGGCATATTTATATCGAAAATCGAGAATTGCCGCTGTGTTATGTGTATTTCGACCTGCCATAATTTGTTTAAAGCTAGATATTCTGAATTAAATTCTTTATTTGTTTAATAAGGGGACCTCTCTGGTTGTTTCAAAATTAATTACCTGATAATTGAATTATTAATACCCTGTAAGGTTGTTAGTTTATATTCTGTATCAGAATTACATATTCATTAAATTTGGTAAATGAGAAAGATCATATTTACTGAAGCTGCACCTGCTCCAATTGGCCCATACAGCCAGGCTGTACTCATTAGGGATACTCTATATGTTTCAGGACAAATAGCCATCGATCAGGCATCTGGTAATCTTGTTTCTGGTAATATAATGGATGAAACCAAACAGGTTATGAAAAACCTCGGTTTGATTCTGAAAGAAGCTGGTTCCGATTATTCTCAAGTTATCAAATGCTCCATTTTTGTTAAGAACATGGATGATTTTGGTAAGATTAATGAGGTGTATGGAGGTTATTTTCCAAACAATCCTCCAGCAAGAGAAACGGTGGAAGTTAGCGGATTGCCGAAAAATGTCAATGTGGAGATTAGCTGTGTAGCATATATTTAATGAAAATTCTGCCAGTTCTAAAAAAGACATTGGTGTCGGGGCTGGAAAGTAAAGAGGTTCTCAACAAAATTCTATGTTTTACCCAGACCGTAGAATATGAACCGATAGATAATGAGCCAGTTTTTAAGGGTGTTGTTAGGAATGACGATTTTAGGATTTCTCTAGTCAATTTGCCTCCGCATAATGCTCTTCCTTTGGTTATTGGTCATGTGGAAGATACACCGCATGGATCAATTATCTTTTTAACATTCAGGCTGTTCCCATCATCTAACCTTTATTTATGGTCTTCATTTTCTTTGTGCCTTTTTTGTTCCCTTGTGTTTTATTTCTTGGCTCATTTGCCAACTGCTGGCATTACTTCAATTTTAGTAGGATTAGCAAATTACATAATCCTCATCGTGAATTTTCATCGAAAAACAGAAATAACACTTACAAAATTTCAGGAAATATTGACAGATATCTGATCATAGATGGTTGATGAAAGTTTGTTTATACTCTGAATAGCCTATTTATATCAAAACCTTGATGAGATTTTTGGCAATTCGGGTTTTAAGAATTTTAGATTTTTCTTCTGTCTCTAAATTATCTTCTATTGCTAGTTTTCTGGGGTGACGTAATGTTTCTGATTTACAGACCTGATTTAGGAAGTTTTTATTCCATTTTCCTCCGCTTTTAGCAAGATCGTTTAATAGGTTTTTTATGAATTCGTCCAGGCTAATGGTTAAGTCTTTATATATCAGTGTCGATACGAATTTGTTATCAGAAGAGTCAATTTCAATCAGATTAATTATTGGATTAGCCTCCAAACGCACTAATATCCCATACCTTTCTTGGCCGTTGATATACTTGAATGATGATTTAAGGTTTTTGTCAAAAGACAAAATTTGATAAGAAAAATTCAGATTCAAATACTTGTTCACAAGTACAATTGCATTACAGAAGTGTTGAAGCCCTTTAGGGATTTCTGTGAAATCAAACGAAGGTTCCTCTGTAATATCATTGATTTTAAGTTCGTGCGCTTCGCCTGACCTATCTGCTCTATCCATGGAAAGACTTATGTCTTTCAGCTTAAAATCTGTATAAACTTTATTTTCTGCACGACCAGAACCATAAGCTGATTTTTCTCTTATAACCTCTATTTGATTTCTGAATCTAAATCCAGGTTTTTTAGTGGTTATTGAAGTTCTCATCTTATTTGATGGAGGATTGTTCTCATTGTCAAATTTGATGTCCTTTGGAATGTCGGCTTCTCTTTTTCCAGTTTTTGACTTTTTGCCGTCACTTTTTGGCATTTCAATTAATGAGGGGTGTTTAATGATGATTTTATCAAAAGGCAATTCATTTTGAAATCTGATGTCATTAATGCTGGTGATCAAATCAAAGTCAGAATAGCTCAGTACATTGGCATTTATGTCAACTGAGTCATAAGGGGGAGTTACGAATTTGAAGTTGTTTTGATTACCCTGTGTATGTGCTTGTATTTCTTTCCAATATCTTCTTAAATTTTCATCATATAGCATGGAAATCATACTTGAGATAAATTCATCGTCGCGAACAAGTCTAGAGTTTAGTAGATTATTTAGTTCAATTGTTATGGTTCTCTTGTTATTCTCAGAGTCACTTGTTTGTCCATCAATGAAAATATCAAGCATATCATATTCAAACATGTACTGACAAATGCCTTCGCTATATCCAAGGAATTGCCTAAACAGTTCATATATAAAAACAGCTGTTTCTCTTCCATTAACATTGAAAGAATAAACGAGAGTCTCACTGTGAAGTGCATGTCTATCATCAAGGTAATAGACTTTTTCCGGCAACTGAGATAAAGATTTTATGACCCCAGTTTTAAAATTATTGACTTGGTACTTTCTGATCTTTGTATTTGTTCTTCCCAGTATGATATCATCCGTAATTTCAATAGCTATGGGTAGTAAGGTGTTTTGTTTAATGGGGTAATAGTTAGATTGTACGAAGTAAGGCTTTTTATTCAGGTCAATTTCAAAAACTTTCAAGTACCAGTTTTTTCTTATTTTGAATGTATTATTAATGGATATTATTTCTTTTCTCACGTATAATTCAATTAAGCAATTTGGTTGAACTTTGTATTGAGTGAATCTAACCCATAGGTTAGGAGGTGGATAGTTGCTTTGTGAATGTCATTACTAACATATTCTTCCCTAATACCTGCTTTACGTAGTAGTGTCCAATATGTGAGGTGTTTTTTTCCAGAAATCAACTCACGATATGCAATAATCAGCCTGCGCATTCTGTGTGCTTCTCTGGTTTCTGAGTGTTTAGAAAGAAATGCCATTGTTCTGGGTAACTTTTCATTGTTTTTTTGAAAAGTCGAATCAATTTTAGCTAGCCTAAGAAGAAGACTTCTAGATCTCCGCACTTTAGGAGCATTCCTCCTTAAATTACTAAAAGTTGCTTGCAGATCGAGTAAGTATTTTTGATCACGTTCTATCCAGTTAATTCTTGGAGAGCTTTTGATACCTTTTTTAGGGTAGGATAGAGATAAAAGCCACTCTTTCTCATGCCTGTAGAGATACATATATAAAGACTGATTCAGCTTGCGCAATTCTGTAATACAAAGACTTTCATTCTCTTTGATATGATTCAACCATTTGTTCTTATGTGCAATACTATTGTCTAAATGCGTGGAGTATTTTTCATTTTTGTATAAGTATCGTTTTATAGTTTCAGGGGCAGTATCTAAAACTCTCGCAATTGATCTTAAGCTATATTTTAGGTTTATTAGTCTAGTGAGTTCCGTTTCCCATTTTTTCCCATGTTCCTTGACTCTAATAAAGTGTGTATTTTTCTCAAGGATATATGAAGAGGTGTATTGAAAGCCACATGAGCAAGTTACATATGTAATATTTCTTTTGGATTTTCGATCTTTAATTGTTTTAAATGATGTTTTTGTATCCTTTCTATAATGCTTACAGACCGGATTCCTGCATGGATATGCGTTTGACTGTATTGGAATTCTTACCTTACTCGATTTCAAGTGTTCAAAGAAAGAATTTACTAACACATGACGAACCGGGTCAAATGAAGTTCTGTGTTTTCTTAAAATACTCTTCAACCAGCAGTTTGAATTAATAGAACTGACTTCTGATCTGAAATGTATCAGTGTTGATTTAGCAAAAAAATTTTCGAATTCATTATATATTCTGGACCAGTCAAGAGAATCTTGCCCTTTATTAAAGCCCAATTGCTTCATTTCCTCATTGTAAATGTAAGGTTCATCATAAGGCCAGGAGTTAAGGGGTTTTAGAGCAAGACTTTCCAATCTAGATGTTAGGCCAATTATTTCTTCATTGAAGAATGGGATAATTTTTTTGACACATAAATTAGATTGGTAGTCATACAAATCAATGAATAGATGCTTATTAATTGATTCATAGTTTAACATAACCTGATTAAGGAGTATTTTGTGTTCGGTGCAAATATTAACTGACGGAATCTGATGAGTCAATTTTAAGTAGGGTTCCCCATATAATTCGATTTGTTCATTTAGGCAAATTGGACAAAACCTAGGTGTCGACAATGGAGGAAAAGGCCCTGTGACAATTCCACACCTGGTATGAATATCTCCTGATTTAATAAGCATTGAGTTCCATACTTTTCTTCGTCTATTTTCTGGGATGAATCGGGTGTAATATTGGAACAGCGTATGCCTATCTATTAAATCTTCTGCAGTTTGATCTTTAATATTGATGTGTTTTGCCAGATGATGTATTCCACTTGGAAGGTCAAGCGTTGAACAAATAGTTGTTCTATCAAAAAGTCTTTTGAGGAGCTGTTTTGGTCCTTTGGTGCCCAGATAGCTGATATTTCTTGCAATGGTGCTATAGAGAATTTCGTCTGGATAAGGTTTAGACCAATATGACAATTTATCTAATTTAAGATGTGATCAAACGTAGCAATTAAACCTAAACTCTTTAATTGATTATGGAGTGTTTCAAGGTTTTCAGTGTTACAATTTCTTAGGTCATTGTCTTTGAGGGAAACCTCCGGGGTCTTGCTATTCCCATCCGATTCTGAAGCTTCTGTAAAAGTATATTCATTAAATTCTTTAATTACTTCAAGGCATATTTCAGTATTTGTTAATGAATATCTTTTTTTAAGAAGTTCTTGAATTCTTGACAAAGAAAAGTCACTTGAGATATCATGGTTTTTAAGTTCACGGCTAATTTCTTTAACACGATCATTAGAATTCTTGAAGTACTTTGGAATTCTTAAGTCTGAATCTACATTTGAATTATTTAATCTAAGGTTCTCAAAGGACTCCTTATCCAACCACATTTCAGAAGCAGCTTTATTAACTAATTCAAGAGTTATTGACTTTTTGTTTAACAAAAAGACCAATTTTTGTGTCAAAACAAAGAGTTTTACGGCTCGATCTGTTACTCCTTGACAATGGTCGTAAAAGAGGCTACTCCAGTTGGTTTCTTCATCAGCAAGCTCTTCTGTATATTGATATTTAAACAACTGTTTAATTAAAAGCGACCATTCTTTCTTTTCTGGAAATCTATCCCAAAGGATACTAGCTCCAGAACTGAATCTCCTTTTTAATCTTTGTTTATCTGAGAATAGATCTAAGGCTTCTGGTGTTCCAACTATTAGAATTGAAATGTGCAATGTATTATCAAGATTGAGGAAAAAATTAAGCATCATTTCTGAACCACCACTTTTAGCCTTACTTAAATGCTGAATTTCATCAATGATTAATAAACCAATACAATGAGACTTTACCAATTTGGCCATAGCACTAACACGATCATCTACAGTATCTCCTCTTTTGCAATATTCATATTGATATTTTTCATGAACAATATTGTCGAGCTCAATAAAAAAGGATTTACAGAGAGCTTTAATTGATCCATCTTTCGGACATTCAATTCTTACAATCGGAACCTGAACGAAAGTTTCATACTCAGTCTCAATATGCCGCATGGCCCGAGGGAATAATGATGATCCTGTATTTATTCCCGTCGTTTTCCCAATTCCTGTTATTCCAATAATTATTGAACTGTACGAAAATGTAGATTCGTAATTGTATTGAAATAGTTGAGTAAGGTTCCTATAGTTAGTTCGCAGTTCTGATTTAATTGGATTCATCAATATATTTCTTTTGCAGTAGCTTGAAACAATTGAGGAATAGATTAAATCATAAATTTCATACAGTTTTCTATTTGGAACCAGGAAATTTTCCCTTAATGAAGTATCAAGTAGCTTAACTCTAGTTAGCCAATCAAAACCCAAGACAAATTCTCTACTATATGGTTTTCTTCCCTTAATTACTTCATAGAATTGAGCAGAATTAACAGGTTCCGGCAAAGTTTCTATTAGAGGATTACCTTGATAAGCTGGATTAGAGGGTTTTTGCCTTTCTGCAGTGAATATAATGTTATTCTCCATCGAGTAGTTGCTCTATAAAATCGGTGTCATCTGGGAAGTCAAAATCATTATTTTTATTGATATTGATAACTTTGCCTTCCTTTGGTAGTGAATTTTCTAAGTGAGATTGTGTTCTCTTTACTTCTCTTTCTAGCGCCTTATTCTTCTCTCTTGCTTCAGTAAGTTTTTTCTTGCTGTTTGATTTCTTTGTTGAATTCTTCTTTTTTTCAGCTAAAATACCTTCGGCAAAGTCTTGTATTTCCAACTTAGATCTTATTCTTGCTTCTTTATCTTGAGAGCTTGAAAATGATCTCGCTTTGTTGAGGTTTTGTATTTCCCAAATGGATTTGTCGATGTATCCCGGGCTTTTTTGTTTATTTAAGAAACACTCAATTATCTCGTCGTTATAAAACAAATAAATGCTATTCAAAGTATAGGGGTCGTATGCGAGCTCTAATTTTACTCCTTTATTTTGAGTTTTGATTTGTAAGTCCTTCAATTGTTTATGGAGGGGAACAGAATACCAAATTTTATTAAAATGTATGCCTTGTCTAGTGAGCCTTCCTTCACTTCTGGGAAACATTTTCTGTTTTAAATCGGCGATGTTGTTTGATCGGAGCTTCCCACCTCTATTTTTTATTCCCCAATTAAATACTTCTAGTGCTGTTGGTGAATACATGCCAATATTTATCATTTCAGGGTCTAGTGGATAATTTGAAAGATTTTCAAAATTATTTCTGTGAACAATTGATTTAACTACAATGGCAGTATATTCTCGTAGAGTAAATTTTGCAGTCCTCCTTGCCTTTGAAGCCCCACGTCGACCATCATTCTTCATTTTCAGACCAATATTTGGCGCAAGGTTTTTCAATTCAAGGTGAAGTAGATTGAAATGGTTCTCTATCATTCCTTTTAAATCAGGTCTGTAACTTTCTTTATTTTCGATATGAATCCCTAAATCACTTATTAGGTTATTCGAATTTTTCCCAATTAGTTCAACTCCACGATCAGCAACTATACTATAGGGGATATATTGAGAAGGCCAATCATCATTAGTAACATTGAAGTTTTTTATTGTGGAAAGTCTATTTCGTTTAAAGAAGTCTTCCTTATTTGTGAATGTATTGTAAAGTGCTTCGGAAGCCTGTGAATAAGATGGGTTTTCAAGAGTAATTAATAACCCCATGTACATAGAGCTGAAAATATCACTGACTATATAGATAGTTGGGCAACCAATAGGCTCACCATCAATTTCAGATATTAATTCTACATCTCCTGGTGTGGAGTCAATTTGAAAAGTGCCTGGGGTGTCTACTGAGTTATATGAGGAACCCTCAATAGGACGCTTATCCTTATCATAAATAATATTGCCATTTCTAGAACGGGAATGCTCTTCAGGAGATACCCCTTTTTTTCCCCAATAGAGGAATTGAGTCTCGGAAGGTACTCCATCAAATCCTTTAGTTTCAAATGATTTACGAAGATTTGTCCTGATAAAATTCAGAAAGGCACCCTTTTCTGTGGCATGAGGATTTCTAATCAAATGCTTTTTATATCCTTTCTGTATTTCCATTATCATCTCTTCAGTAAGAATCAATGGAGATTTTTTATCAATTCTTGGTCTTCCGTGAGTTGATCCAGAGAAGGTTTTTCTTTTCCCTTTTCCACCCGAATTATAATACTTGGGTATTATGCCATGTTTAGATTTACCATAATGCCAATATTTGAAAACGAGACGTTGCGTTTTTTGTCTTGAAACATTGTGAAGCTTAGCACATTCATTCACCCTTTTATTAAAGTATTTTTTATTGAAGATTAATGGCTCATCTAACACTAACTCTTTTATAATTAGCCATGACTCTTCTACTATTTGGAGGGACTTTTCTTTTAGAGTATCTAAAGATCGAAATTGATCCGGTTCGGATAATAATTCAATTGACTTGCCGTCTCTTAGTTCATTGAATTCAAGGAATGAAATTTCAGTAGGAAATGATTTATTTTCCTTGTCTAACTTCACCCAAATAATTAAATCTAACTCTTGATCAAAGAATAGAATTCGATACTTGGAATTGTTATGCTGCCAAATTTGATTTATTAATATGCTTGACATTATTCAATATTTCGATTGATTTCATATTATAGCTATTCGAAAATACACTTTCATTCATATCTACTTTAAGAATCTTTTTTCCAATTAAAATCTTAACAACTCTGAGACTTAGGCCTTCTTCAAATGCTAAATCTAGATCACTATTGTGACAATAATCAACCAGTCCACAGTTACCATATTGGTCAATATTATTGATCATGTATTGATAAAATTGCTGGATTTTTGAAGTAGTAATCTTGTCTTGATGAAAATCAACAACAGAGTTATAGACACCAATATAGTTTTTTATTAAGGCAGGGTTTTTTGGGGTTTCCTGATCAGTCATTAATTTCCATTGAATACCTTTTGATTCCCAGTATGTCTTTTCAATTTGAAATAATTCTAACTGCCTTTCCGAAAGGTGATTCAGTGGCTTGAATGTGATCACTTCTTCACTTCCATCTCTATTAGTGATTAGAAAATCACTAGTTAATACATGGTTTTCTGAAACATGAGGGTATCTTATTCCTAAATCAAGGGCTATTTTTTTTGTGGTTGTTAATTCCAATGGGAACTGTTCTCGAATGTCAATTACATTTTTATTGAGATCCAGCATCATAAAGACGAATCTTTCATAAGATGAAAGAAGATGATGTATTCGTTGAGTCTTTATGCCCAGTATTCTGTGTCCATTCCCTCGCATTTTCTGACCAGGGAAGCTAAGCTTAATTGACTCTCCAACTTGATGCCAAGGAATATAGTGATTTCCTATTCCAGTACCGCGTTTCTGTTTGACTTTGGTTTCGTAACTGACGTGTCTGCCCAATAGAGTGAGATAAGATTATGATTAAATATAACCTAATCTTACGACTGTTCAAACTTTTTTATTTTTGTTCAGACTTTTTTATTTGGGTTCAAACTTTTTTATTTCGACACACAGCAAGAGAAAAGGAGCGCTCAATAAAAACGGCCTATCCATGAACCTCAAGCACTTAGATCCGGGTATCTATCTGGTCAATATCTCCAGAAAGGATTTTTATAAAACTTACA
>JAUIAO010000097.1 GCA_030425425.1 Bacteroidia bacterium
GGTCCTGACACTGGATGATGATTTGCCAATTGAGGTAAGTGAGCTTTCGACATTTGTTAACAAAGCAATGACTATCAATGCTGAGTTGATTTATGCTTCATACAGCAAACCATATTCCTTCATTAGAAAAATAGGCTCGAAACTCACCAATACACTGGTGCTTCGAAACGCAAAATTATCTAGCTCAGGCTCAAGCACCAGGATGATAAAAAAGTCGTTAATCGACAAACTCAAAGAACTGGATCATCCTGCCAAATTTCTGGATCATGACCTGATCAAATTGGCAGATAGAATTGAATTTGCTGAAGTAACACCAAATGACCTATTCATTTCTAAAAGCCGTTATAGCCCTTTTCGTTTGGTTAGGCTTTTCATACAAATGCTACTGAATCGATGAAAATCACCAGCTCATACATATCCCTTACGGAACTCACTTTTAATGATCTTGAACTTATAAGAAAATGGCGCAATACTATCGGAATAAGGCAGCACATGGATTTTCAGGAAGAGATTACTCCTGAAATGCAAGAAAAGTGGTTTGAAAAACTCGATCCCTCAGGTAACTTCTTCTTTATAATTCACTTTAACAAAATACCTATTGGCTTGATCCAGCTTCAAGACGTCAACTGGGAATCTAAAATAGCAAGCAGTGGCTTATACATCGGAGATCAAAGATATCAGGGTTCTCCACTGGCATTTATGGCGTCACTACCGATTTTGGATCTGGGATTCAACATTCTGGGGCTTGAAAGCATTACAGCCAAAGTGTCGAAACAAAACAAAAAAGCTTTGCAGTATAACCAGTCATTGGGATTTATAATAGATAAAGAATTGAATGAACGATTCGTGCTAATGTCTCATTCGAAAGAACAGTTCAAAACTGCCATTGAAAAGCATGAAAGTTTTCACAAATTTTTTAAATCTTACTCACTAGCTAATACGAATCGAAACATCGAGCTTTCAACCCATAATAGTTGGTTTTTCCTTCCTTGATCTCGCGCTCTTCAACAGTAATCTAAAAAACAACAAAGTAAACAATGAAGGATTCATGATCCATTTCAATAATTGGATCAACCTTGGCTTTTCGAAAAAAGGCATGCGATTTAGGCTCAGATAAGGGTAAAGTTTAGGTAAAATTTGTCTAAAAAATATCTTCCTGTTATGCCAGTACAACTCCCTATGTCGTGGTGGAAATAATTCCTCTCCGATATGAAATGTTAGTAATTCCTGATCAAAAAGCTTTGGTTTTTCAGCAAATGCAAAGATGTTATGTGCCAGTGTAACACCCACAAAAGGAATACCTACACAAATATCCCCCAGAATCATACGATCTGCTATTTCCCTCGAAAACACAAAGCAATCAAAACCTGGGTGTGCCTTCCCTATTTCCTTATAAATTTCATCTAGAGTTTTGGTTATATACTCATCCCTGATTCTTCGACGATTGATGATTAGCCCATCATGCCCCGCTTTGATCTGATCTGCCACAAATTGATAAAAGTGAGGCTGCACACCAATATCCATGTTACTGAAGATATAAAAATCTGCTTCATGGCTCAAAGCTGATTTTATGATGTCAGCGATTAATGGATATGGTTTTGCATCATTGAAATAATCAATATCCAATACAGTTCGATTGAGGACAGGCAATTCCACCCATCTTTGATTAGTTGCTATAGTTTCATTTACATGCCTTACAAAACCTAAACGCAGCGTTATTCCTTCAATTTCTGAATCAGCAGCACATTCTATGCATTCAAAAGTAATTTTCTGAATGCGATTCAGCTTAGTATCTTGTGTTCTGAATGGATTAATGAAATGGAATACTGATAAATTCATCTTTGCGAATATTGAAAAAAGAATCGATACATAATGCCAACAACTTTAGTTTATCAGAATATGTAAACCTGATTGATAATCATCGACAATTATGGATTACCCTGGCCAAAAGAGACATCAAGGTTAAATATGTCCAATCAAAATTGGGGCTGTTGTGGTCTATCATTCAACCCATGACTGCTATCCTCATTTATTCCTTATTTTTCAAATATGTATTTAAACTGGAGTTCAATGAATATCCGTATTACCTCTACGTCTTTGCGGGCATTCTTCCCTGGACTCTATTCAGCTATCTTCTGAATCAAGGTTCCTATTCCCTGATTCAAAATCAGGAACTTATCCAAAAACTTAATTTTCCTAAACTTCTGCTAATTGGTGCCAAAGCACTGGTAAGTATGGTGGAAATAATGCCTGCACTCATTATTTTATTGATAGTCACATTTATTTCTGGAAATGCTAATTACCTTGGATGGATCTTCATACCGTTTATCATTTTACTCAATCTAATGGTGGCAATCATTCCACCATTATGGATTAGTGCATTTTCACTTAGGTATAGAGACACACTGCACGCCATTCCTTATCTGGGCAACTTTGGCAGTTGGCTCACTCCAATCTTCTGGGTGCCCGAAAACAGCCCAATGATCATACAACAACTCACCAATTACAACCCGCTTACATTCGTCTTATACCTATATCGATGGGCTTTATTTGGAGACAACATAATCTGGAATGGTCTATGGAGCATGCTATTTTTTATTGGAATTTTCTTACCCTTTGGGCTGATGTATTTCAAAAATCAGGAAAAACACATCATTGATTTAATCTGATGTTGAACATTAAAGACATATCAAAGACATACCGACTAGCTGGAAATTACCAGATAGTTCATGCTTTATCTAATGTATCATTCACAGCCAAACCGGGAGAAATCATTGGAATAATCGGAAAAAACGGATCAGGTAAATCAACACTTCTGAAAATAATATCCGGACTGGTGTCGCCCTCAGAAGGTGAGGTGAAATTCAACGGCAAAATATCCAGCTTGCTCGAAATTGGTGGAGGCATTCATCCTGAGCTCTCAGGAAGGGAAAACTATTTTCTCAAAGGCCAAATGATGGGAATGTCAAAGAACAATCTCCAGGAAAAATATGAAGCACTAATTGATTTTACAGAGCTTCATGATTTTATTGATGAACCCGTAAAACACTATAGCAATGGGATGTACATGCGACTTGCGCTGGGGATTGGATTGACCGCCAAAGCAGATATTTATCTGTTTGATGAAGTGATTTCAGTGGGTGATGCTGGTTTCCAGCAAAAGTGCTTTAGTATCATACAAAATCTGGCTAAATCAGGTGCTATCATTTTGATGGTGAGTCACAACCTTAACGAATTAGAGAAATATTGTAATCGGTTTATATGGCTGGAAAAGGGTAAAATTCATCAATCTAGTTCTGATGACGCTATCCTTAACGATTATTTAGATTTTCAATTTCAGAAAAATTATCAACTAGATAAATCATTGAATTTAATAGCTGATGATGTCAGCATCACAGGACTAAAAATTTTTAACGGCAGAGGTGCCTCCATAAAAATCCAAAACCTTGACCCAATCAACATTGAAATCTCTTTAATCAAAACAAATTCGTCAACGATTTTCAGTTTATCTACTGTCATACAGGATTTTAGTGGGTTACCCATCTTCTCAATTCCTACTTTCACAAATTCTGAAAATGAAGACAGCAGACATGAAAAACAACTAACTTTATGGACGACTATTGAAGGAGCATTTTTAAATCCAGGATTTTACACGATATCGATTTATTTGTATGTCAACGATGACCTTCACCGATTCAAAAATGTGCTTTCATTTAGTATTCACCAATCCGAAAATGATGCACTCAGGATGTTTGCGAAAGGATTTGTCAGAAACAATTTTGAATGGAAAGTATGTCGAGAGTAATTTTTAGAGATCATTTGAAGCAGAAAGATTTTGATGAAAAGGGTTATGTCAAAATAAAGCTTTTTGAGGATGCGGAATTATCCCGGTTAACATCATTTGCCAATGACCACCTAAACTCGAAAAGGAAGGTGATTGATTTTGCGGAATCGATGAATTATTACATCTCCATTTTTGATCAGGACAATCAGCATAAAAAGGAAGCCAATCAGCTAATTGGTGAATTGGTATCGGAGAAATTAACAGATATACTAGACGATTATGAGTGCTTTTATAGCAATTATATGATCAAATATCCGGGAGATGATGTACTGGAAGCCCATCAGGATTTCAATCTGGTGGATGAATCCCAATTCACTGGTCTGAACCTTTGGTGTCCATTAGTAGATGCTCATGAAAATAACGGTGGATTGTTTTTTATACCTGGAAGCAATCACATTGAAAACCTTTATCGCGGACCTAATATTCCATTTTCATTTACATCCTATCATAAGGCAATCGCGGAAAAAGGGCAGTTTATTCAGGTTAAAAAGGGAGAATGCCTGATTTTCGATCACAGAACCATTCATTATTCAAGCAGTAACACTACCCAAACTATTCGTTTTGCAATTCAATCTGTACTAAAACCAATTGAAAGTGATTCACTCATTTATCATTATGACGAAACATCAGGAACAGTCTCAGCAAAAAGTATTACTGCTGATTTCGTAATTGATCATGGATTTTGGTCTTCAGAGATAGCCAATCTCCCAACGCTTCATGAGAGAAAGTATGTTAATCCAAAAGAGATCGATTCTGTAAAAGAAGTGATAAACGAAAAAGTGAACAGGATTTTTAAAAACAACGATTACGAACAAAAGCTCAACGATGTAGGATATCTCAAGCTAAGGCTTATTGACCGGGCAAAAGTTGATCAACTGAAAAACCTGTATCGGGATCAGGTAAAAAGCAAAATGGTAACCAATTCCAAATATGGTCTTTATGTGACCATTGAAGAGTTTGAAATAGAGGAAAGCAAAAGGATTGAATCTGAGGCAGAGGAGTTAATTAAAAAGGAATTGGATGAATTATTCATGCCCTATCAGACATTTTTAGGAGGTTTTCTCGTAAAGAAACCCGGAAAGTATACTTACACCTATCCACATCAGGACTGGACATTTGTAGAACCAGAAAAATTCCGATCTGTGACTGTTTGGATTGCACTGATGCCAATAGATATCCAGGGAAGCACATTGGGTTTTGCTCCAAATAGCATGAAATATTTTGACAAACCTGTGGGTACACCAGTGGCGAAATTAAAGTCGGCAACTACAGGCCATGAAAATGAATTATATCAATATCTGGATTTTCAAAGAATAGAGCCAGGTGAGGCATTTGTATTTGACAATAGGATCGTTCATGCGGCTACACCAAACCACTCCAATGAAGATAGAATTGCATATGCCATAACACTAACAGCTCCACAGGCAAATCTTATTCAATTCATTCAGGTTTCGGCGGAATCAGAGGAAAGAAAACTGGTCAAACTCAAAGTAGACAAAGACTTCTTTCACGACTACTCTATCGAAAAGGCAGATGAACTGTATGCGGAGAACAAGCTTCCTGAAGGTTATTCAGCGATAGAGGAAATTTCTGAAAAGTTTGAAATGACCTCACCTTCAGTAATTGATCTATACATTCGTGAAAACAATCTTAAAAATAATGGGCTAACCATTGAATACCCAAGTCAGGAAAAGGAAAAGCATGGAATAGAAAAGGAAAAAAAGGTATCATGGCTAAAAAGGATATTTCGATGAATAGTGTATTCCAAGATCAAATGCTCCAGAATGAATTCGATGAGAAGGGCTATGTCATCTTTAATTTATTGAATGAAAATGAAGTCAATTCGGTAGTCGAGCATATCAATTCTGTAGAATTGCCGGATCATAAAGGATATGGGTTCAATATCGCTATGGACAATGAAGATATCAGTCTCAGGAAGAATGTCTATAATTTTCTAACACAGCTGATGTCTGAGAAAATGCACAAAACACTAGTTAACAGAAAGCCTTTTTCTACCTCCTATATGATTAAAGAACCTGGAAGTGGTTTGGTCCCTGCTCATCAGGATTGGAGTTATACAGATGAGAAAACCGATCCTTCGATCATGTGTTGGGTCGCATTGGAAAATACAGATGTTGACAATGGAGCAATGGGATTTATACCAGGAAGCCATCATTTTTTTGATTATAAGCGGGTATTTCCATTTCCATATGCTAAAACCCCCGTAGAACTTCACAAATTACCACTAATGCCTTACCTGAAAATAGAACCTATGAAGGCGGGCCAGATTGTATTTTTCAACAACAAAACCATTCATGGTTCCTTTCCAAATTTTACTCAATCAAGAAGACTCGCATTTTGTATGAGTTTTCGGGTTTCTAATAAACCGATCCATCATTATCAGTTTTTTGATAGAAATAATTTAACACATATTGGTCAATACCATGTGAAGGAAGATTTTTTTGTGAAGTATAACAATGCTATGCTGGTAGATATTTTGGAAAAAAATGATGGTGAGTTTGAAGAATATGAAGTCATAGACAAACAACCTTTTCAGCTTCCGAAATTGAACTGGGAAGAATGGGAAACACTTCTCCATGAACATGGAGTGGAAAAAAACACAACGCTGCAGCATACTCTTGATAAATTCCTCTCCCAGAACTCATGATATTCACCGATAAGGAGGCAAACGATCAGTTTTATAAAGATGGCTATTGTAAAATAAGCCTACTAGATGAAGAAGAAGTGGCTTTGCTCAAAGAGTTTGCCTATCAAAATCTTGACTTGGCAGAATTAAAAAACCCTGACTTTGGAATTTACATTAGTGTTGCAGAATCATTGGATAAGCGACATAAAATCAGAGATTACATTCAAGAAATTGCTGTACCCAAACTGGATAAACATTTGGTAAACCATCGAATAAACGACGGGAGTTTCCTGATCAAAGTTCCAGATGGCACTACTTATACAATGCCCCATCAAGATTGGACTTTTGTGGATGACAAAACTGATGATGCATCTGCCAATGTATGGATATCGCTTCACGATTTGGACGAGAACCAGGGTACTTTAGGATTTATAAAAGGCAGCCATCGGTTTCTAAATTTCCCAATCGGCACACCCAAACCTCATGTGCAAACACCTATAATGGGTAAAGAAAAGGCAATTTTTGAGCACCTGACTTTTGTACCCGTAAAGGCTGGAGATGCATTAATATTTAACAACAAATTGATCCACGCTGCTTTACCCAATTCGGGTGACTTCATCAGAATAGCAGCGGGAATTGGCATTACTCCAAAAACCTCTGACTTATTTCATTACTTCTTAAACCCTCAAAACCAGGGTGAATTATTAAAACTCAAAGCATCAGAGGAGTTTTTCATCAATTACAACAGTCAGGAGTTACTAGAATGCTTTGAAAAGGGTCAGATTCCTAATTATACATCTATTGTCGATACCATTCCTGATTATGCCAAAGAATTCCCGAATGAAGAAGAAATCATTCGAACTTGTTTGAATTTCGGGAATATGAAGAATGGCTATCAGCTTGATTTGCAGAAACACTTCAGTAAAAACCAAACACCTAGAAGTGCACCGATAACAAAGAAATTTGATTCGCTTGAAAGTTCAGAAAAAAGA
>JAUIAO010000041.1 GCA_030425425.1 Bacteroidia bacterium
CATGCCAACAAAAGAGTGCTGAAAATCTCTTTACCTGCAAAAAGAAGACCTTGGATGGATGGAATTTTTTCTCAGATTTCATCCTTAAGCCCTCCTTTTGATTATTCTAATGCATAATCCGGGTTCATTGATTTTTATTTTGAATTCCGCAATTGTTGGTTGTCTCCATCCTTGAAAATTGGAAATCATATTTCCAATTTTCAAGGTAAAAAAGTTCACAACCTGATGTTTGGCGATTAGCGGAAAGCGTATTGCGATTATGAAAGTATATACATCAAATCCTCCTTCGTAATTTGCTTACTGATATTCTCGTCGGTGTGAATGATAGAGTCTGCCAGATTTTGTTTTTGCGACTTGAGCTGCATGATTTTCTCTTCCAACGTATCTACGCAGATCATTCGGTAAGCAATCACGTGTTTGTCCTGACCAATTCTATAGCAGCGGTCTATCGCCTGATTTTCTACAGCCGGATTCCACCATGGATCTACGATATATACATAATCAGCTGCTGTCAGATTGAGACCTGTGCCACCAGCTTTCAGGCTAATGAGGAAGACACGCTTATCTGCTTCATTCTGGAAGCTATCCACAGCTTTTTGGCGATCTTTTTGAGGTGTCTGCCCGTCCAGATAGCTGTAAGAGATATCAAGTTTGTCCAGTTCTTTTCTAATCAGTCCCAGCATACCCACAAACTGCGAGAAAACGAGGATTTTATGATAGCCCGTTTTTTTCTCTATGTGCTGGAGCAGCTCTTTGATCTTCACGGAATCCGATCCGTAATTCTCATCATCACTCAGCAGTGCAGGAGAGTTGCATATCTGACGTAGTTTGGTGAGTGCCTGAAGTACATGGAGAGAGGAGGATTCTATGTTGCCAGACTCTACCAGTCCCATGATTTCATTGCGATATTCATTTCTGTAAGCATCATATACCTTGCGCTGTGCCTTGTCCATCTCACAGTAGATCACATCTTCGGTTTTTTCTGGTAGCTCTTTGGCTACATGCTCCTTGGTGCGTCTGAGTAAAAAGGGACTAATCATGTTGCTCAGCTCTTTAGCTACTTCACTATCTCCATGCCGGTCTATCGGTATGGCATATTGTTTTTTGAAATTCTCTGCATTGATGAATAGGCCAGGATTTACGAAAGACATTTGTGCGAACAGATCGAAAGTGTTGTTTTCAATCGGAGTGCCTGTCATCACAATCCTATTTTTTGCTTGGAGTAACCTTGCCGCCTTGTATCTTTTCGAGCCAGGGTTTTTGATAGCTTGTGATTCGTCCAGCACCACATAATTGAATTCCATCTCGCTAAGCATTTTGGCATCAGATACCAACAATCCGTACGTAGTAATAACCAGATCATAATCACTCCAGTCAGGGTTTTCTTTCTCGCGATTCGTGCCATGATAGATGTGATATTTCAATGTTGGGCAAAATTTGTTGATTTCATTTTCCCAATTGAAAAGTAGGGTGGTAGGCACTATGACCAGATGATTGGATAAACCCTGATCTACAAGTGATTTTAGGAATGTGATCATCTGCAGTGTCTTACCCAGTCCCATGTCATCTGCCAAAATACCTCCCCAGTTAAACTCATGAAGGAAGTGCATCCATTGATACCCGTCTATCTGATAAGGGCGAAGAGTTGCATCTACTGTCGGTAACTCCACCTGTTTGATCGCCTCATATTCTTTTAACTTCTTCTTTTTTTTGGCGATTTCTAAGACAATCTCTCTTTGGTCAATATCTTCAAAAAGCTCTTCCAGAACATTGAATCGTAGTTTGTCTACTTGTATGCTATCTTTTTCGAAAGTGCCAATCCTGAAATACCGTTCCAGTCTTTTTATCCATTCTTCGGGTAGGATCGCTAGTTTTCCATTGCCTAGTTTGATGAACTTGTCCTTTGAGATGATTGCTTTTCGGACTTCCTTGAGCGGAATCTTCAAATCACCCACCGTCACTTCCACCTCCAGGTCAAACCAGTCCTGACTGCTGGAGCCTTTCACATTGAAAGACGGCATGAACGGAGAGTACTGGAAGTTTTTAAATTCATTGAATCCATAAACTTCAATCTTCAGCTCAGCGGCTTTGTCCATCAACTTCAGAAACCAATAATCCTCAATGAATTCATCGAAATGCATGCTGTAAAACCCCTGAAAGGTAGGTTTGGATAACTTTTCGTGGAGTTCTTTGATCTCATCCAGAAACTGCTGTTCTGAATCATGATCTCTTTCCAATACTTCCAGTTGATTATCGAAAAGGTTCATGGTACTGCCTGCGTCTAAAACATCTACTTCCAAATCGCCATATGCTGCTTTGGGATAAAACAGAATAAATTTGTCGAGTTCTTTGAGGTAGATTTTCTTCTTCATGAATGTCAATTTGGATTCTTTTAGATTGATTCTTCCTGGTAATTCCTTGATAGATATCGGATAAGATGTAGAAAGTGGTTTGATTATTTGCTCGAAAAATGGCTTGAATTGGGACTCATGTGTCATGAGTTGACTTTTCTCCCCAAAAGTGTTTTTGAGCAAAATAGCATCTGATGCATTCTTTAAAATATATACTTCTTCGTCACTAAGGAATGCAAGGGGGTGAATAGTTTGGCTAACGGAAAGTGGAATATTTTTGGAGTTTTCGGATGAAATGATTTGTGGCGCAACCGTCACCAATCCGTCTTGACTGGATAATTCCATCATTACCTCACAGTCCACTGAGATACTGCTAATTGGTCTAAAATTATCCGCTTCCAGCTTGTTGTAATATCCAGAATGGAGGTGGATAAAAAGCCGATTTTCAAAAATCTGTTTACTTTGAAATATAGATTGAAGCTGTTTGATATTTTCGTTGTATATGAAAAGTTCTTTGGTACCTCCATTCGTAATCTTTCTGATTCGTTGCCCATATTGTGCAGAGAACCTGCTGGGAATTGTGTTGATACAATCCTCAACTAATTTGGAATCCTCTGGAGCAATATCAATATTTTCAAAAGGTGATAACTCATCGTAATATTTTATGCCAGTCTTATAAAATGATCCGTTCTTTTTGACTCTTGCTACAAACGGGGAAATAGAAAGAACCCCGAAATGATTGTCGCCTGGATGGTTTTCAAGGCAAAAGAAGAGCTTACGATCATCACTACTTTTGGAGTTTTCCAATGAAAGTAGAGATTCTTCAGGTAAGAGGGGTGTTATTGAGAGGTTTGAGCTCTTTTCTAGCATGGCCATTGGTAGCAATCCTTCATAATCCTCAGAAAGCTGGATCTGATTTTTAAGATTCCTTTCATCCACCCTAAATATTTTATTAGCGAGATTTTCGTCAGATATGCCATATTTTTTGGCCGTGTTTTTGACCATTTCTGCTCTGTACTCCGGTACCTGTAGCATCAGTCCATGCAGATATCCGCTATTAATAAAGAAAATAAGGGCTCGCATTTCTTCCAGTGACAAATGTTCACCATTAGGTTTGCTTGAGGAAGAAATATCCAGGGTCTGAAGGTTAGTGTTGATACTGAATTTTACAATTACTGGCCTGTTATGGGCACCTGACCCCACTGAGCTTATCTGGATATCATCTTTCCAATCGTAAAAATGACAATACCAACTCCAACTTTGGATAGCAAGCTGGAATGACGGATGGTCCTGAAACTGCGCTACCGTAATCCCACCGCTCAAGGGTATCTGAAAAGGGCCTTTTCTTTTATCAAGTTTCTGTTTTTTAGTTTTTGTCTTTTGAGATTTTGCTTTCGAATGTATATGGTCAGCCACTTCCAATAAAGCCGCAACAATATGCTTGCAAGGGTCACCCCAGTCATAAGGGCAGCTACAATCATAATCCATATGTGATCTGTACACCCAATCCACATAGCATTCATATATCCCTCCTTCACCCAATACGGTAGCATCAAATTGGACATTGTCTTCCGGCAGTTCATCATCAATTCCAAAATCAAGCTTCAACACCCTGCCTTGAGCCTTGATTGATCTGGCTTTTTTGATGACTGCTGGTTCTGCAAATTCTTCGATGAGTTTAAGGAAGTCAACCATTATGGTACCATCGGGTGGTTTGAGAGAGAAAAATACTTTGCAATATTATAAAGAGCCTGTGTCCTAGGCATAAGACGAACTTTGGTTTTTTAAATTAAAAATTTTCCTCTTCAGGAGTGCAATGCTTCCTTTCAAATCTATCCGCTGCTTGCTGTGATCGGCTGGGTTTTGGCAAGATAATTGTCTACAGATGTGTTATGAAAAACACTTTTTTACTAATAGCTTTTATAGTTCTTACAAGCTGCTCTTCTTTCCAATATTATCAATTCAAAAGTACGATTTCAGATTCCACACCAAATTCATTTAGATATGCAGATGATACCGTTTCAGTTTTATATGAAATATTTGGGAGAGATGGTAGTTGCAAGATATCTATTCGGAATAAGTTGAACTCCCTGGTGATTGTGCATTGGGATGAATCAGCTTTGATATTCGATGGACGTCCATTTCCTCTTTGGGAGTCGACAAGCTCAGTTCAGCTAGAAGGGGACTATTATATTTCAGGTCAGATCCGAGAGTCACGACCTACGAGCTTTCTTCCACCAAATACAGAGACTCATCTCACTTTTAGTCCACGGCTGTCGGCTCGTTTAAGAGACACGGTAGAGCACGACTCTGTCATCGTAGATAAGTTCAATTCCTCAAAAATATATTTTTACAACCCTGATTACAGTCCCTTAAGTTTCAACTCCTATATCACCCTATCAATAGATAAAGAGTCGTTTAAAAAAATAATTGAAGATCGATTCTGGATTTACAGTAAGAGTGTAACGCTCAATTATCCAGAAGGCTATAAGGTTAATTCATCATTGGAACCTTTTTACACTAAGTCCATAACAGAATTTGGAGGTTTTGTAGGAGTAGTGGTTGGAGCTGGAGCGGTTTGGTTATTAGTAAAAGCAGCTACTAGTATTGAACAATAAAAAAACCGGCACAGAGCCGGTTTTGCAAGAATAAGATTTAACACTAATTACTTAGCTGCTAAAAACTTTTTATTTACTTCTTCCCAGTTGATTACACTGAAAAAAGCATCAATGTAGTCTGGTCTTTTGTTCTGATATTTCAAATAATATGCATGCTCCCATACATCCAGACCAAGTATAGGTGTACCGCCACATCCTACACCAGGCATCAAAGGATTATCCTGATTAGCTGAAGAACAAATTTCTAATTTGCCATCTTTCACACAAACCCAAGCCCATCCAGAACCGAATCTTGTAGCAGCGGCGTTGCTAAATTCAGTTTTGAATTTTTCGAAATCACCGAATGCTTCATGAATTGCGTCCATGATGTCTCCGGTAGGGTTTCCACCACCATCAGGACCCATGATTGTCCAGAAAAGAGAGTGATTCCAGTGACCACCACCATTGTTTCTTACAGCAGGTACATCACTATGATCTTTCAAAAGCTCTTCCAGCGATTTTCCAGTCATGTCAGTACCTTCTACTGCAGCGTTTAGTTTCGTTACATATCCGCCATGGTGTTTGCCATGGTGAATTTCCATGGTTTGTTTATCTATGTACGGCTCTAGTGCCTCATGTGCGTAAGGTAATTCCGGTAATTCGAATGCCATGTTAGTTTATTTTAAGTTGTTGAAAATGTTTTTCAAATATAAAACATCAGAGGTTAGGAATTGTTCCCTCTCATTTGGTGAAAAAATGATTTTACTAATTCACCGCACTCCTTTGCCAATAAACCACTCTTAATCTCAGTTTTAGGATGGATGATTTCGGGGTTCATTAGTCGATATCCTCTTTTTTCGTCATTTGCTCCATAGACAATCTTGGAGATCTGACTCCAATAGAGTGCGCCCCCACACATTGTACATGGCTCTAGTGTTACATATAGCGTGCAGTTATCCAGATATTTGGAGCCGAGAAAATTTTGGGCAGCTGTGATGGCTAGCATTTCGGCATGGGCTGTGACATCATTTAGTCGCTGTACCTGATTATGTGCTCGGGCGATAATTTTGTTATTCGCCACTACAACTGCACCCACAGGAATTTCTCCTTCTTCAAACGCCACTTTGGCCTCTTCCAATGCCTGCTTCATAAAGTGCTCGTCACTGTGTATGCTCAAAATACTCATGATTTAATTCTTACACTTTGCATGATTTCTTTGGCAGTGCTTTCCCACTTTTTCTTTTGTAATGCCGGGCAGGTGAAGTTGAATAAAAGCACTTTTCCATTACGGATGGTATATTGTATATAAGTGTATTTAGAGACGGTATTCACTGTGCCGATACTGTTTTCGTCTACTAAAACTGAGACAAACTCCAACACTGCAAACTGTCTATTTCCGATTGTTTGAACTTCATCTGTCAGAAATTCTACCTCAGTGAATAGATTCCCCATGTTGGCTTTATAAAAGGATTTCAAAATTTCCAGATCGTTTCCTGCCCATGGACTGCTATTGACATTGATGCCAAAATCTGCACGCTTGTCCCGGCTGGTATACATGGCAATTGGTTTTCGGTCAGAAATGTATTTGTTATACAGTTCCGCATCTGTCATTTGCGTAAAACTTTCAGGAATGGCTACAGAGATCTCTTTGGTCACCTTGAGGCGTGTCAAAGTCTCTTGAGCGTCTATATTGTAGCTAAAAATGATGATTAAAGTATAAAGGATTGCTGATTTCAAAATTTGCATATGTGAATCGTTAAAGGCTCAAAGCTAAGACTATTGTCTTTTCTCCAATAAAACTGTGCCAACAAAGATTCATCAAAAAGGCGATCTGGGAATTCGAAAGCAGGGACATGAAAATTATTGAGTAAGATATTGAATGCAAATCTCAAAAATCAATTCCACAGAAGGTCAGTCATTAGTGAATCGGGATTAAATTTGCCGCTGTTTATCAGAATTGCGAAAAAAGAATAAAATGCTAAGAACACATACTTGCGGGGAATTAAGAATAGATCATGTAGGACAGCAGGCGACCATTTCGGGATGGGTGCAGAAAGTCCGTGACAAAGGAGGAATGATCTGGGTGGATGTAAGAGACCGATATGGGATCACTCAGCTGATTTTTGAAGAAGGCCAGACAGATCAGAGTGTGCTAGATGTGGCAAGAGAAGTGGGTCGTGAGTTTGTGATTTCTGCTACGGGTGAAGTAGTGGAGCGAGTGGCGAAAAATGATAAAATACTTACCGGAGATGTGGAAGTAAAAGTTTCAGATCTCAAAATATTGAATAAATCTAAAACACCTCCGTTCATAATCGACAATGATACTGATGGTGGAGAAGATCTAAGGGCGAAATATAGATACCTCGATCTTAGAAGAAATAGCGTTCGTAGCAATCTGGAAATGAGACATAATCTACTCCAGCAAACCAGAGCGTACCTATCAAAAAACAGCTTTATGGAGGTGGAGACTCCATATTTGATCAAAAGCACGCCGGAGGGTGCGCGTGACTTTGTGGTGCCATCCAGGATGAATCCTAACCAATTTTATGCACTTCCACAGTCTCCTCAGACTTTCAAGCAGTTGTTGATGGTTTCCGGGTTTGATCGGTATTTTCAGATTGTGAAATGTTTCCGTGACGAAGATTTGCGAGCAGATCGTCAGCCGGAGTTTACTCAGATAGACTGTGAAATGTCATTTGTGACTCGTGAGGATATTTTGGAAACTTTCGAAGGGTTGATCAGATACCTGTTCAAGGAAGTAAAAGGAGTTGAATTGGGTGAATTGCCACATATTCCATATTCTGAAGCGATGAGCAAATACGGTTCTGATAAGCCAGATTTACGATTTGGTATGCAATTTCATGAATTGAATGACTTGGCTCAGGGTAAAGGTTTTGTGGTGTTTGATAGTGCAGAGTTGGTAGTTGGAGTCAATGCTGAAGGATGTGCAGATTATACACGCAAGCAGCTGGATGAATTGACCGATTTTGTAAAAAAACCACAGATAGGTGCGAAAGGTCTGGTTTATGTAAAATGTAATGAGGACGGTACTTTCAAGAGCTCAGTTGATAAATTCTTCGATCAGGATGCATTGAAAGCCTGGGCGGATAAGTTCGATGCTAAACCTGGAGACTTAATACTGATTTTGGCTGGAGATGCTAATAAGACTCGTAAGGCACTAAATGAATTGAGATTGGAAATGGGAACCAGACTAGGCCTCAGAGATAAGAATAAATACGCTGCAGCTTGGGTTGTAGACTTCCCGCTGTTGGAGTGGGATGAGGAAACCGAACGCTTCCATGCAATGCACCATCCATTTACCTCACCAAATCCTGAAGATTTGGATAAACTAGGCTCAGATCCGGGAAGTGTACGAGCCAATGCCTATGATATGGTGGTAAATGGTGTAGAACTCGGTGGTGGATCTATTAGAATTCACGATCGAGAGATTCAGTCACAGATGTTTGATGCACTTGGGTTTACCAAAGAAGAAGCACAAAATCAGTTTGGCTTCCTGATGAGTGCTTTCGAATACGGAGCACCTCCGCACGGTGGAATTGCTTTCGGTTTCGATAGGCTATGTGCTTTGTTTGGTGGACAAGATAGTATTAGGGATTTCATCGCTTTCCCAAAAAATACTTCTGGACGTGATGTGATGATTGATTCTCCGTCTTTGATTGATGCTGATCAACTAAAAGAATTGCACCTGGGACTGGTTAAACCTGCAAAAAACAGTTAGGACTATTTGCATTAGGTACGATTTGCTTAACTTCATGTCATCATATAGACGCCTATTGTCATGACAAAAAACTTTCTTTTGTATTCATCACCAATTATGTTGCTCTTTTTGGTGATATCGTTGTTCGAGCCGTGGCTTTATTTGAATGTCATTGTGAGTGGAAAGGTTGATAAATCTCTCCAGCAAGAGACATTTGACATCATCGCTCATAAAGGAGCTGCTGGATCAGCACCTGAAAATACTCTGTCGGCTATTGGGTTGGCATTGGATATTGGAGTAGATATGATAGAGATCGATGTGAGGAATACTTTGGATGAGCAGATTGTAGTTATACATGATTCCACGGTAGATCGTACCACTGATGGTACAGGATTGGTACATGATTATACACTGGAAGAACTCCAAAAACTCGACGCAGGTTCATGGTTTGGTGATGCAAAATATGCGGGTGAAAAAATCCCTACTCTAAAGGAAGTTCTGGATTTTGTGGATGGCAGATGTAAGGTTTTGATAGAGATCAAGCACATGGATCATCCACATTATCATGATTTTGCGGAGAAGTTGATTGATGTCATTCGTGAGGAGGAAAATGGATATGATTGGATTATTCTTCAGTCGGAGGAATTTGAGTATTTAGAAGCAGCGCATGAGTATGACAATCATGTACAGACTAAAAAGCTG
The DNA here is from genome assembly GCA_030425425.1 of Bacteroidia bacterium. GTDB lineage: Bacteria > Bacteroidota > Bacteroidia > Cytophagales > Cyclobacteriaceae > Marinoscillum. Next base: position 9,369 of record JAUIAO010000041.1, read on the forward strand.
ATGATAAGTGAAGATTCTGCACCCTTGATTGCTTTTTATATAGAAACAAAAATGCATCTAGGTCGGGCCAAAGAAGATGATAGAATGAAAGCTTTGAATCCAGAGTTTCATACACTTTCTACACGTCGGATTTTCAGAATGCACGCCAGAGGATTTGAAGTTTATACTTATGCACCAAATACTCGGGAAGAAATGGTGAAATTACTCCATATGGGAGTAGATGGAATTATCACCGATTATCCAGAAATACTGGTCCAGATCAGAAAAGATATTCAGGCACTTTAGTTGAGTCCACTTAGCGTGAATTGATCTACTTCTGCGGCGATATACCCAAAAGCATCCCACTGGTTATGTTTGAGGATGCCTTCTAGAACACTTTTTCCGGGAGCCATCTGTCCGTTATAAAAATACCAATTGGCTATTCCGTATCCCAGAGTAGGGTAGATTGCTTCCTCTTCAGTAGCTTTTTTCAGTAGGGTTTCCGGGCTAATCAGACCTTTGTACATGAGCAAGTGCTGATGATAACTGTAGTTTTCAGCAATATCCATTTTACTATCAATCTTTGCCAATAAATCCTGAGCAGCAGATTTGTTCCCGATTTTTTGATAGGTCATGTAAAACCAATCAGAAACGGCTACCACTAAATCGTCATTATCTGCAAATTCAGAACTTTTCTTGAAGGCTGAAATGGCTTTATCGTAGTTACCTTTCAAATAGTAAGCTATGCCCAGGTGATACCAAATATTAAACTTGATATTTGATCTAGGTTGGTTGATCTTATTGGGAATCCCATCTTCCTCCATTTCATTGTAGGCAGGTCGGGCGTAGAAAACTGCTCTTTGTAAATCCTGGATGGCATTGTCAAAATCACGAACGGTAATGTATCGGTGCCCCCTATGTCGCAGTAATTTATAATTGTGTGGATCCAGATCCAGGCCGACAGAGTAAATGTGGATGGCTTCTTTGTATCGACCTAGATATGCCAGTCTTCTACCATACCAGATAATTTTTTCAATATTTTTTGGGTCTTTTTCGTAGGCCGAGCGAGCTTCTTCCATTTTGCTATTTCGGCTGGCATAAATGTGCTGAGGGATTTCCTTATCAGGAAGAACAGAGCCAAACAACGAGATAATCATATTTTCATCGTTTTGGAGGGTTACTTCCTCCGGGGCTTCAGGTACAGTTTTTACCTTTTGGTTTTTACTTGAATGTGTTTCAATACATCCGGTAACTACCAATACAAGAATAAGAATGGTGTAAACGTGGGCTCGCATGGCTTAAAGCTAGAAAATATAATTCCTCAATCCCAATTTGGGTATCCGGGCTGCTTCAGTTCTCCTGTGTTCGATTTTGCTTCTTTCACCATATCTCTCACATCCTTCAGAAGCTCCTTTGCATCGTATACGATTCCATCTTTGATCGTGTATTGTATGCCTTTAGTACGCTCCACCTCGTTCTCTTCCGTTAGTCTAATCGATCCGGTGCCATATAGCACTTTTAGGTCTGCAATTGGATTTTCGGCAACCAATACCATGTCGGCTAGCTTTCCTACTTCGATCGTGCCGATTTCTTTGTCTAGACCCAAAGCTTGAGCACCCATCAATGTAGCAGACCTGATCACTTCCAAAGGATGAAAGCCAGACTCTCTCAAAAGTTCTAATTCACGGATATAAGCAAATCCATAAAGCTGATAGATATATCCGCTATCCGATCCTGTCGTTACTCGTCCGCCACGGTTTTTATATTCATTCACAAACTGCATCCAAAGCTGGTAGTTTTTCTTCCATTGCACTTCTTGCTCAGTGCCCCATGAGTGCCAGTAAGAACCGTGTGATTCATTGCTCGGAGCATAAAATTCCCACTGAACAGGTAAGGTGTAGTCTTTGTGCCAATCTGCATTGCGTGCGCGCATCAGGTCACGGTTGGCTTCATAAATATTGAAAGTTGGGTCAAGTGTGAAATCTCGTTCGAGTAAAACGGTCATCACTTCATTCCATTTTTCAGAGCCGGGTTTGGCAGATTGTGTCCAGAGTTTTCCAGCTTCTTCAAATCGATGCTGCTCGTTTTGATAGTTATAATCTAAAGGATAGTTCTGCACTACCTTATTTTCAAACATAGCTTCAGGCAAACCATACCAATGCTCCATAGAGGTGAGCCCCCAATCAGAAGTATTTAGTACGTTTACCCAGGTGACATTGAGCTGTGCATGATGACAAGCTGATCTTAAGCCAAGTTTTTTGTTTTCTCTTAGAGCAGCTTCCATGATGTCTGGTCGAGCACCGAAAAACTTGATTCCATCAGCACCTGAATTAGCATTCTGCTGCACCCATTTCACGGCATCTGCTGGAGAGGTGATTTCTTCAGCACCCATTCCAAATCCCGTGTAAGCCATGATCCGAGGAGCAGTAATTTCATTTTTTGCACTTTTCTTTTTGTGTTCCAACGTCCAGTCCCTTCCCTGAAAGCTTCCTGGTTCTCTGACAGTAGTCACTCCATGAGCCATCCAAAGTTTGAAAACATACTCTGCTGGTATTTTGGAAATAGATCCGATATGTCCATGCATATCTACAAATCCTGGAAGCAAGTACATTCCCTCTGCATCAATGACTTTTGCCCCAGGTTTTGCCTTAGGCCGGTTTTCATCCTTTATGGCAACACCCGGATGACCAACCACCTGTACTTTTTTGATTTTGTTGTCTTCTACTACGATATCCACCGGACCTATTGGAGGAGCACCGTTTCCGTTGATCAGCGTAGCTCCGCGGATGATCAATTGTTCATACGGTCCGTCTCCCTCCGCACGGTCTGGAGCAGAGATTTGTGCGAATAAGGGTAGCGAAATGATCAGAAAAAGAAAGGCAATAGGGTGTCTCATGGGATTGTGTGTCTTAATTTTGAATCTCAATTTAATGTATTTATTACCATCAAAATGGAAATTCTATGGCTCGAACTCCTTCAGGTATGATACCGCTTGGCACCCAAGCTCCTCATTTTAAACTCCTTGATGTTATTTCAGGCGAGCAAAAAAGCTTGAGCGAAGTAAAAGGTAAAAAAGGTACGTTGGTGATGTTTATATGTGCGCATTGTCCGTATGTGATTTTGGTACAAGATGAAATTGTCAGGCTGGCACAAGAATTTCAAAAAGAAGGCGTAGGATTTATAGCTATTTCTGCGAATGATGTAAAGAATTATCCAGAGGATCGTCCGGAAAAGCTCAAAGAGCAGGCTGAGACTGTAGGCTTTACCTTTCCTTATCTATATGATGAAACACAGGAGGTATCAACAGCATATCAGGCCGAATGCACTCCTGACTTTTTCCTTTTCGATGAAGAATTAAAGTGTGTTTACAGAGGCCGTTTGGATGAAGCGACCCCCGGCAATGGTAAACCAGTCACAGGCCAGGATTTGAGGCAAGCAATGAAGAATTTGATTGATGGCGAGCCGATTGATGAAAATCAGATGCCCAGTGTGGGCTGCAATATCAAATGGAAGTAATTATGCGCGTAGTTTTTATTAATTTGCGCCTCTCAATTCACCCTCATTGACCCAAATTTGATCAGAAACACTATGAGTTCAGCCCAAGGAACATTTAAGAAAATCACTACTCACAGACTGCTGGAAATGAAAGCCACTGGCGAGAAAATCGCTATGCTGACGGCCTATGACTTTTCTATGGCCAGGATTATTGACGCTGCTGGTGTGGACATTATTTTGGTGGGAGACTCTGCCTCCAATGTGATGGCTGGAAATGAAACTACTTTGCCGATCACTCTTGATCATATGATTTACCACGCCACATCAGTAGTAAAGGCCGTTAAGCGAGCATTGGTAGTAGTAGATGTGCCATTTGGTAGCTATCAGGGCAATAGTTCTGAGGCGCTAAGATCAAGTATCAGGATCATGAAAGAGTCTGGTGCGCATGCTGTGAAAATGGAAGGCGGACTAGAGATAAGAGAAAGTGTTTCTCGAGTGCTTTCAGCAGGTATACCAGTCATGGGGCATTTGGGCTTGACCCCTCAGTCCATATATAAGTTTGGCACATACACTGTGCGAGCAAAGGACGAAGCAGAAGCTGAAAAACTCAAAAGTGATGCATTGCTATTAGAAGAGCTAGGTTGCTTTGGTGTGGTGCTAGAGAAGATTCCTGCGACATTAGCCAAACAAGTGTCTGATTCACTCACGATTCCGGTCATCGGAATAGGAGCAGGACAAGATGTAGATGGCCAGGTTTTGGTGATGCACGATATGTTGGGTATCACACAGGATTTTAAACCAAGGTTTTTAAGACAATATGCTGATTTGAACCAAATCATAGGTGATGCCACCATGAATTATATCAAGGATATTCGCTCTGGCGATTTCCCTAATACAGAAGAAAGTTATTAAGTAATATATCACGGCCTACGGGTCATAATTTTGAAACTCAGGAAAAATGGCAAATCAAGGTAAAATCATTTACACGATTACAGACGAAGCTCCGGCTTTGGCTACTTATTCTTTTTTACCAATTATACAGGCTTTTGCCTCTCCGGCAGGGGTAAAAGTAGAAACAAGAGATATTTCTTTATCTGGAAGGGTGATTTCTAGCTTCCCGGAGAGACTTACCGAAGAACAAAGAATCAATGATGACCTGGCAGAGCTAGGTGCTCTGGCGAAAACTCCAGAAGCCAATATTATCAAGCTCCCGAATATCAGTGCTTCTATCCCTCAGCTGATAGCCACAATCAAAGAGCTTCAAGCCAAGGGTTATGACCTTCCGGACTATCCAACTGAGCCAAAAACAGATGAGGAAAAGGAAATAAAAGCCAGATACGACAAGGTAAAAGGTAGTGCTGTTAACCCTGTTTTGAGAGAAGGAAACTCTGACAGGCGCGCACCGAAAGCAGTAAAGGACTATGCTAAAGCAAACCCACATAGAATGGGAGCGTGGAGTGCTGATAGTAAATCTAATGTAGCGAGTATGGATGGTGGTGACTTTTTCGAAAATGAGAAGTCAGTGACTGTTTCTGAAGCTACAGATGTGAAAATAGAGCATGTGGCGGTCGATGGGTCTGTGACTGTATTGAAAGAGAAAACGTCATTATTGGCTGGGGAGATCATCGATGGTACTTTCATGAGTGCCAAAAATCTGGATGCCTTTCTTGAAGCGGAAATCGCTAAAGCCAAAGAAGAAGATGTATTGTTTTCTCTGCATATGAAGGCCACCATGATGAAAGTTTCTGATCCGATCATATTTGGTCATGCAGTTACAGCTTTCTTTAAGCCTGTTTTTGAGAAACATGCAGAAACTATTGCCGAGTTGGGGGTAGATACAAAAAATGGTTTCGGTGATTTTGTGAGTAAAATGGAGAATCTTTCAGCGGATAAGAAAGCTGAAATCGAAGCGGATATCCAGGCATGCTACAGCGATCAGCCAGAAATGGCAATGGTAAATTCAGACAAGGGAATTACCAATCTTCATGTCCCAAGTGATGTGATCATCGATGCGTCTATGCCTGCAGCGATCAGGACTTCTGGTCAGATGTGGGGGCCTGATGGCAATCAAAAAGATACCAAATTTACTATTCCTGATAGATCTTATGCGGGTGTATATGATGCCGTAATTCAGGACTGTAAAGCTAATGGTGCGTATGATCCTACTACAATGGGTTCTGTACCAAACGTAGGTTTGATGGCTCAGAAAGCGGAGGAGTACGGTTCACATGATAAGACATTCGAGATTCCGGCAGACGGAAAAGTGAGAATAGTTGATGCATCTGGCAATGTTCTTATTGAGCATGATGTCGAAGCTGGTGACATCTGGAGAGCTTGCCAGGTGAAGGATGAACCAATTCAGGATTGGGTAAAACTAGCTGTCAACAGATCAAGAACTTCTAATACACCAGCGGTATTCTGGCTCGATGAAAACAGAGCTCATGATGCTCAGCTGATCCAGAAGGTAAAAACATATTTAAAAGATCACGATACTGATGGATTGGATATTAGAATTCTTTCTCCTGTAGAAGCAACTAAGTTTTCTGTAGAAAGAATCAGAAAAGGATTAGATACCATCTCCGTGACTGGAAATGTGTTGAGAGATTATTTGACTGATTTGTTCCCGATCCTGGAAGTAGGAACCAGTGCGAAGATGCTCTCCATTGTTCCATTGATGAATGGGGGTGGATTGTTCGAGACAGGAGCAGGTGGCTCTGCACCTAAGCACGTTCAGCAATTCAATGAAGAAGGTCACCTGCGTTGGGATTCTTTAGGTGAATTCATGGCACTAGCCGCTTCATTTGAGCACTTGAGTAATGCTTTTGATAATGATAAAGCACAGCTTTTGGCAGATACTTTGGATGTGGCCAACTCTAAATTCCTTATGGAAAACAAATCACCATCTAGAAAAGTGAATGAAATCGACAACCGCGGTAGTCACTTCTACCTGGCGATGTACTGGGCTGAAGCTTTGGCCAATCAGGACAAAGACGCTGAGTTGAAATCATTGTTTGCTGGAGTTCATGCGACTATGACAGAAAATGAAGCTAAAATCAATGAGGAATTATTAGCAGCTCAAGGTTCTCCAGTAGATATTGGAGGATATTACAAGCCGGTAGAGGAGTTGGCATTTGCAGCGATGAGACCAAGTGCTACTTTGAATGGAATTATTGACGGTATTAAGTAAGTATCAACATTTATAGAATTTTTCCCGCGTAAGCAGGAATCAAAAGGATCATCGTCAGGTGATCCTTTTTTTGTAATTATGGTTTGATAGTTAGAAACAAAAAAGACACCCTTTTGGGGTGCCTTCTTATGTCTGATATTCCAGGCCTAGATCTTACCTAAAATCAATGACCTCTACATCCGGATGCTTGTTGGTGTTGAAGGTGAAGTAGTCATCACTGATATTACTTTTTGGTGTAAACGTATCTACTGAATACACATATTGATTACCTGACTTTTCAAAAATGGTAAACTGCTTTAACTCGTTATTGCTACTGATCACCAATCTTATTTTATGATAGCTCTTTCCTTTGTCAATTGGGTCAAGCTCCACGATATTATCACCGCTGGCATTTTTAGCCATTAGGATGTACTTAAATCCACTTTTGTACAAATCATATATGTTTCCGAGCGTTATTTCCTGCTCTTCAGGGTCATAAGTACTGATTGTTACTTCACCCATTTCTTCGCTATAAGAATAGGTCTCAGTGCCATTATTATAGATTTCCTGCCCGGCGATTTTGAGCAAATACTTATTGTTTTTGATAGTAATGGTTCCCTGGCTTTCTTCGTTGATTCCTACATTTTCGTTAACCATTTTGTAAGTGAAATCTGCCTGATATGCACCTATTTTCTTGTATTTGGCACTCATGGCATCCAAAATGGCTAGCGCTTCAGGGTCGTATTGACCGTAAGATGTGAAAGCGATGCTCAATGCAATTGTCAAATAAATCAGTTTTTTCATTATTGTAATTTTCTTTTGTCCTATTCGAAATAATCAATTCGGAGATAGGCAGATCACCATTTTGCTGATAGTGCCGCAAAGCTCGTCATTTTCATTCAAAGTCAAGAATTCAATTTATTGTCAGGAATTATCGAGGTTTGACTGTTGATTATTGTCGAATCAATAATTTTTAATTGAGGTCATTCAATAACTGTTCCAAAGCGTATTCATCACTTACTAAAACTTGTCTGGCCTTACTACCTTCGAATGGACCTACGATCCCGGCAGCCTCTAATTGATCAATTAATCGTCCGGCACGGTTGTAGCCTAGCTTTAGTTTTCTTTGAATAAGTGAGGTGCTTCCTTGCTGATGCATCACTATCAATCTGGCAGCATCATCAAACAGCGCATCTCTGTCAGATAGATCTACAGCACCAACCTCTCCACTGTCACTATCGCCCACAAATTCAGGAAGAAGATAAGCATCATCATATCCTCGCTGATCACCCACATATTCACAGATACGATCTACTTCTGGCGTATCTACAAAAGCACACTGTAGTCTTATCAGATCAGAACCCATAGAAAGCAGCATATCTCCCATACCTACCAGCTGATCTGCTCCACCCGTGTCCAGAATGGTCCTGGAGTCGATTTTAGAAGTTACTCTAAAAGACAAACGTGCAGGGAAGTTGGCTTTGATGATACCTGTAATAACGTTAACAGATGGTCTTTGGGTAGCTACCAATAAGTGAATCCCAATTGCTCGGGCAAGCTGTGCGAGTCTGGCAATCGGTGCCTCAATTTCTTTTCCGGCAGTCATCATCAAATCAGCCAACTCATCTATGACCAGTACAATATATGGGAGGTATCTATGTCCTTTTTCTGGGTTTAATCTCCGATCAACAAATTTTCTGTTGTACTCTTTGATATTTCTGCAGCCGGCATCTTTCAAAAGGTCATAACGCTGATCCATTTCAATCGTGAGTGAATTCAAGGTGTTTACTACCTGGCTGGTATCAGTAATAATCGATTCTTCACTGTCTGGAAGCTTGGCAAGGAAATGTCGTTCCAATTTATTGAAGAGGGTCAATTCCACCTTCTTCGGATCAACCATTACAAACTTGAGCTGTGAAGGGTGCTTTTTATAAATCAGCGATGTGATGATCAAATTCAGACCTACTGACTTACCCTGACCAGTTGCTCCTGCCATCAATAGGTGAGGCATTTTAGCAAGATCAGTCACATAGACTTCATTGGAGATGGTTTTACCCAAAACGATAGGAAGTTCCTTATCGCTCTTCATGAATTTTTCGGTGGTAATCACAGACTTTACATCCACCATCTCTCTATTCTTATTCGGAACTTCTATACCTATAGTTCCACGTCCAGGGATAGGAGCAATAATCCTGATTCCTAATGCTGCCAGGCTCAGTGCGATATCATCTTCCAGATTCTTGATCTTGGAGATTTTTACCCCTGCTTCAGGCACAATTTCATAAAGAGTTACCGTAGGCCCGATGGTAGCCTTGATACTGGAAATGCCAATTTTGAAATTGATCAGCGTTTCCACAATCTTGTCTTTGTTCTGTTCCAACTCGTCTTTAGATACCTGAACATCCTTTTGTGGGTAGTCAATCAGTAGTTCTGGAGTCGGGTATTGATATTTTGGCAAATCCAGCGTAGGATCATAATTTTCCATTTGATCCGTGTGCACTTCATGGTCTTCAGCCACAGCCACATTAAAGCTGTTTGTTTCTTCTTCTGTTTCCTCTTTGTCTTCCGGTAGCTCAATGGAGAATTCTGGTTCTTCCTTAGACTGAGTTTTTTTAGATGTAGGTTTTTGGTTAATAGTCCACGATTCTGGCAGGTTTTCTTCCTCAGGGTCTTCCTCTTCTTCTAAATCTTTTGGAAGGTCAATGTCAAATGACGTGGGTTTTTCTTCCTTAGGTTCTTCTTCCTCAGGTTCTTCATTTTCTTCTTCTTCTACCTCTTGCTTGATTTGTTTCAATATGAAATCAAGTGACGGGTCGTGTGAGCTTTCTTCATTATCCGGCTCGGCAATATCTGGATCAGGCTCAGTTTCTTCTTTTGTTGGAGATTCCTTGTTCTCCTTTTTAGAGAAAATCTGATCTAATTTTTGGTTGAAACCAGAAATCACCTCATCTAAAACAGGGATTTGAGTGATATTGAAAAAATACATATTGAATACCACCAGGATGAACACCAACATCAATACCGATCCCCAACCCATTAACCCGTCAAAAATAATTGCTAATTCATAGCCGGAAGCGCCGCTGAGAAATCCCCAGTTGGTTACTTCATCGGAATTGATCAGGAAATATCCGGTAAAAACACTCAGCCATAACAGGTAAAATACGGTAAAACCGAATGCCCGGCTCAAGGAAATAATTCTTTTTCGAAACAATATACGATGACCTACTAAGAACAGAAATGGAGGGATAAGTAAAGCTGCCAGCCCGAACCATTTGAATATGAAATAGTAGCTGGTGATCGCGCCAAAACTCCCAAACCAATTTTCCACTTCCAGACCGGATTCCTTGATGTTTGTGCTTAAGAAAGCTTCAACCACGCTCTGATCAGCCTTCCCGGTGCTCAGGTAGGATATGAAGGAAACCAGCAGAAATAATGAGGCCAATAGCAGGAATAACCCGATCGCCAGATGAAGTTTACGGTCTTTGAAGAATGTAAATTTCAAATTAATCGAACGGGAATTCGGACTTTTCGACTTATGTTTTTTGTAGGTGTTTTGTGCCATGCGTAATCCGGCAAAAGTAATAGAGTTTAACCCCTCATTCAAGCATTTGCGAGGATAGCCTGATTAATCTCCTTGATTAATGCCGGCCCTCGATAAATCAGTCCGCTGTAAACCTGAACCAATGTTGCGCCAGCTTTTAGTTTATCCAATGCATCTTCTCCACTTGATATGCCTCCCACGGCAATGACAGGAATAGATTTATTCTTTCTTCGAATGTATTTAAGCACTTCTGTAGATCGGTTGAACACTGGGGCTCCGCTTAATCCACCTGCACCGATTTGTTCCAAATCTTCTTCTGTTGCCTTGAGACCTGATCTTTCAATAGTTGTATTTGTAGCAATCAAACCATCCAGATTAATATTTTCAGCTATTTCCATGATATCATCCAGCTGCGAATCTGTCAAGTCAGGAGCAATTTTTAGAAGAATCGGCTTAGGCTGATCTTTCTTTTCATTTGCATCCTGAAGTGATTTCAATAAAGCCTCCAATGGTTCTTTTTCCTGTAATTGTCGTAGGTTCGGGGTATTTGGAGAGCTCACATTTACCACAAAATAGTCTACTACGGGATATAGCGTTTCAAATGCTTTTAAATAATCTGAGGTAGCTTCTTCATTAGGAGTAACCTTGTTTTTACCAATGTTTCCACCTACGATTATTCCTTTTGGTCTGTTCAAAAGGTTTTCTTTCGCCACCATCATTCCTTTGTTATTGAAGCCCATTCTGTTGATCAGTGCCTTATCCGATTTAAGACGGAATAGTCGTGGTTGTGGGTTACCTGGCTGAGCCAATGGAGTGACAGTGCCAATCTCGATAAAACCGAACCCTAGTGCTGCAAACTCATGTACAAACTCTGCATTTTTATCAAAGCCAGCCGCAAGTCCTACAGGGTTTTTGAATTTGATGCCAAGAACTTCTCTTTCCAGTTTTGGGTCTTCCAGACAATATATCGATCTGAAAATCGCCTTAATGAAAGGAATCTTGAAAGCAAATTTCAAGCTTTTGGTAGTCAAGTCGTGAGCTTTTTCAGCGGGAAGTTTGAAAAGAAGGGCTTTGGCGATTTGGTACATGATATGATGGCCGATAGTTAAAAATCGATGCAAACTTCGGAAATATTGTTGATTACAGACCTTTTCATATCAGTTAAAAAATTCTGATTTAGACCATTTGCTAACATCATTAGCTTTAGAATAATACCTGTTCAACGATGAAATTGTACTATTCGACTGATTTACAGTATAATATCGGGATTGTTAACGTAACATCGTACAACCAAAACAACTTAGGCTATGACAAATTCAGACAACACCAAAAGAAGAAGTCACCGTCAATCGGCGAACAGAAGACGTGGTTCAATTGCTTCAAATGCTCAGCACCTTACTGAAAGCCAAATGCTTAACGAGAAAAAAGAAGAAGCTTTTCAGCAGATCAAAATGGCTTTTACAGTAGGGTTTAGATTTTAATTTACAGACTAAATATTTTAGCATTCTAGCTGCGGGGGTGAAATTCCTTGATCACCTGACGGAGATAATCCCTGTCTAAATGTGTATAAATCTCTGTAGTAGTGATGGATTCATGCCCTAGCATTTCCTGTACCGCCCTTAGGTCAGCTCCACCTTCTATCAAGTGAGTGGCAAAACTATGCCTGAAAGTATGCGGACTGATGTTTTTTTGAATGCCTGCTTGCCGGCTTTGTTCCTTGATGATATTAAATACGCTGATTCTTGATATCCGGGTACCTCTACGATTCAGAAAGAGGTGATCTTCATATCCTTTTTTGATATCCTGATGAACTCTGACATGATCCTTGTACAGTTGGATGTGCTTGATAGCTTCGCGTCCAATAGGAACCAAACGCTCCTTACTACCTTTACCAATTACTCTAATGAAGCGTTCTTCAAAATAAATGTGTGATATTCTGAGTTCGATCAACTCTGATACACGCAAACCGGAACTATAGAGTGTTTCCAGCATTGCACGATTTCGAGTGCCAGACTCTGTGGATAAATCAATCGAGTTTAGTATTTGTTCTATTTCATGAAACTCAAGAGTGTCTGGCAGTTTTCTGCCAATTTTTGGCGATTCCAGTAACTCCGATGGGTCTTTTTCCAGGTATTGCTCATAAAGTAAAAACTTATAAAAGGATTTAATACCACTGAGAATCCTGGCTTGCGAATACGGAGACATCCCCAGCTCATTGATGAATTCTATGAAATCCAGGAGATTTTCGTGCTCTACATTGAGCGGGGTTAACTTTATGTTTTTGATTTGGAAAAACTCACTTAACTTCGTGATGTCTCTTTCATATGCATCTATGGTGTTGTCAGCAAGAGAACGCTCCAGTTTAAGATAATTGCGAAATTGTTTGATATAAATGTCCCAGCTCACTGAGCGAAAGTAACCAAATCTCCATTACCCTAAATCAAAAAGTTCCTAACGAGAAAACAAGAAAATCATGAAGATCCTCATTATCAATGGACCCAATCTCAACCTTTTAGGAATCAGAGAGCCTGAGATTTATGGACATCAGACTTTTGAGCAATATTTTGATTCTCTTCAGGTAAAATATGGAGAAGTAGATCTGAGCTATTTTCAGTCTAATCATGAAGGAGCTTTGATTGACAAGCTTCATGAGGTTGGTTTTACCTATGATGGTATAATTGTCAATTTAGCAGGTTATACTCATACTTCTGTGGCTTTGGCTGACGCCATATCCGCTATTAGCACACCTGTGGTTGAAGTCCATATTAGTAATATTCACGCAAGAGAATCATTTAGGACACATACCTACACAGGCGCCAAAGCCGTGGGGATTATTTCTGGTTTGGGGCTGAAAGGATATGAGTTGGCCCTTCAGTATTTTCTCAACCAATAGTTAGTATTTACCGAGTACAATCCGATGAGAGAAATGAATTTTTACCCCGGTCCGTCTCGAGTCTATTCGAGTGTGCCCGAGTATATCTATGAGGCATATATGGAGGGGATCATGTCCATCAATCACCGAAGTGATGAGTTCATGACACTGATGGAGTCAACAAAAAAAATACTTCGCGAGAGGCTTCTGATTCCTGATGATTATGAGATTGCATTTACTTCCTCCGCCACTGAATGTTGGGAGATCATAGCCCAATCACTGACACAAAAAGGCAGCCAACATTTTTTCAACGGTTCCTTTGGAGAGAAGTGGGCAAGCTATGCAGGTGAGATCGTTCAGACGAAAATCTCGCAGTTTGGGATCAATGAAAAACTACCCACAGGAGATATTTCTAAAGATATAGATGTGCTATGCGTCACCCAAAATGAGACTTCCAATGCTACTCAGGTTGCTATGAAAAGCCTGGAAATGTTACGTGTGGAAAATGAGGATAAAATCATTGCCGTAGACGTAACAAGCTCTGTTGGTGGGGTAATGATCGACTTTAAACTAGCGGATGTCTGGTACGCATCAGTGCAGAAGTGTTTGGGCCTGCCTGCAGGTTTGGGTTTAATGATTCTCTCACCTTTTGCAGTGCAGAAAGCTGAGAAAATGGCAGTAAGAAACAGGTACAACAGCCTTCTTCATATCATTGAAAATACTCGAAAAAATCAAACAACCTATACACCAAATGTACTAGGCGTATATCTGTTAAACCGAACCCAGGAGGCTAGTAAGGGAATTAAAACTATTGCGGAAAAGGTGGAGAATAGGTTTAAGGCTTATGAAGCTTTTTTTGAAGAAAACGGAGATTTTCAGTTTTTGATTAGTAACCCGGCTGTAAGATCCCATACGGTGCTTGCTCTGGAATCAAAAGAAGTGGAATTACTAAAAAGCCAGGCGAGAAATAGAGGACTAATACTTGGCAATGGATACGGACCCTGGAAGAATTCTACTTTTAGAATCGCCAACTTCCCCGCTATCAAAAGCAGGGAAGTGGAGAAACTAATTGAATTCTTTAAAAAGGCAATTTAATCCCACCAGTGGGTTTAATTTCCCGCCCCTCTGGGGTGAGATACTTTTGTTTGCAAAACAAACTCCATCAAATACCTCGAGGGTATTTATTTACCTGCGCTGAAGGGTTACTGTTTCATTGATCCAGCACCCAACGGTCACGCGCTCACCTTCTTCACGGTTCTCATTGAATATTTCTTCAATAGACGGAAATTGCTCTTTAGCGGCTTGCATCTGACTGGTATTACCAGCTTTCTTGTACATGTCATATGCCGCGATATACACCGCTCTGTCATCTACACGGCTCTTTCCTGCCTGACAATCTTTGTAGCTCAGAAAATACAAGTTACCGATCAGGTTGTAAGCTTCAGCAGCACCAGGTTTCACACTAAGCGCCTTTCTTGCAAGTGATCTTGCGCTGACTTTATTGCCTAATTTGGCTTCTGTAGACGCTTGTCCCATAAATGCTTCGAACTTATCATCATCAGTTTGTGACAACTCTTCCATTTTAGAATAATAAGTTTTGGCTTTACTATATTGTCCAGAGAAATAAAATTTATCTCCCAGAGCTTTCGCCAGAGAAGGGCTCGGGTCTTCGGTCATGTAAATTTCACCCGCTTTGAGGAAATAATCAGTATCCGTACACTTAGCCGTTAATGAGTAAGAAAACACCTTCTTGGCGATGTTGATGTTGTTTGGTTCAGCATTGAATTTTGGAACGAGGTTTTCCTCTATAAATTCACAACTAATCAGATCATCACCTAGTGACTTTAGCAACGCATCTACTTTATCCTGTTCTTTCAGTAGTTTAGTTTTATTGCCTCCTTTACTAATTTTTTCATCTATCGAAGCTGTGACTATACCATGTACATCCAATACGTCCGTTGCAGTGAATTCTTTCGGTTTTGTTTTGTAATAATAAGCAGCTACCGTCATGTACGGAGTGTGATTAAAATCTGAGATTTTCTCAAACGGCTCTTCATAAAGCTGTCCATAGAGTTCAGTAAGAAGTGAATACTTTGCAGGCTTTTTGTAATAGAGTTTGAATGCCGTATAAGCTTTTCTATCTAGAGCAGCTACCGGGTCATCAAAGTATTTGATCCGCATGTCGTATGCCCAAAGCAACGAATCTTCCAGTCTGGAGCGACGTTCTGTAGTCAGTTCTTTGTCTAATAATTTATCTAAAATCTTGGCGCCATCCTGATAAATAGATTCATTCAGGTCCGGGGTGTTTTGATACAACCATCTCAGAGCAATCAATGCTTCTTCCTCTTTGTTGTCTGATTGCATGAGTACTTTGTAATATGCTTGCTTCTCCAAAGCCTGGCTTTTGAGGTTTTCATCTTCAGGCCAATTCCAGCCTGGCTGATCACCATATTGAGCCGAGAGCCCAAAAGAAAAAAGCAAGAAGAAAAATAATACTGATAATTTTCGCATTTTTCGTATTGGTTTATTTTCTGCAAAATGAACTATAAATTCTTAGGGTTACTAGAAAGGCGGGTTAGTTTTGCATTAAAAAAATGAAATATGTTCGATTTTAAAGAAATATTGTCTGTTTCGTTAATCTTATTTTCTGTGATAGATATTCTCGGAAGTGTACCTATCATCATTGACTTACGTAAGAAAGTCGGACATGTTCAGTCTGAGAAGGCAACGGTAGCATCCGGGGTATTAATGGTCTTATTTTTATTCTTAGGGGAAAGTATCCTTAAGTTGTTTGGTATTGATATTGGATCTTTTGCAATTGCCGGTGCATTGATCATGTTTTTTATAGGTTTGGAGATGATTCTTGGTATTCATTTTTTCAAATCGGATAATGAGGATTTATCATCATCATCAATCGTGCCATTAGCGTTTCCGCTGATTGCCGGTGCAGGTACATTGACTACCCTGATCTCCTTGAAGTCAGTATATGGTACATTTAATATTCTGGTTGGAGTTTTACTCAATTTGCTTTTTGTTTATGCGGTTTTGAAATCTTCCAGCTGGCTGGAGCGTAAAATTGGAGCCGCTGGTTTCAATGTATTGAGAAGAGTCTTTGGTATTATTCTGTTAAGTATTTCAATCAAAATCTTCAAAACTCACCTATTAAGCTGATGATCAGAATATTTACAGATGGAGCGGCAAAGGGTAACCCTGGGCGCGGTGGATACGGTGCTATCTTAGATTTCAAAGGAAAGCGAAAGGAACTTTCTGAAGGATTCAGAAAAACGACCAATAATCGTATGGAGCTTTTGGCAGTGATCAAAGCACTGGAGTCCATTAAAAAGCCTGGCTGGGAAGTATTGATTTTTTCTGACTCCAAATATGTGGTGGATGCAGTGGAAAAGAAATGGGTCTTCGGATGGGAGAAAAAAGGATTCAAAGGAAAGAAAAACCCTGACTTGTGGAAGCGGTTCCTGGAGGTTTATCGTCAGCATCAGGTGAAGTTTCAGTGGGTGAAAGGGCATGCCGGTCATCCGGAAAATGAGCGATGCGATCAACTGGCAGTAGAAGCTGCAGAGGGGTTTGACCTAAAAATTGATGCTGTTTTTGAGCAAAGCGAAGGTGGCTAATAATTATTTTGATTTTAAGCAGTTTCGGGTCAACCAATCTCACGCTGCGATGAAAGTAACCACAGAGGGGTGTATTCTGGGTGCATGGACAGCCGCACTTGGACTTTCACCTAAAAGAATCTTGGATATTGGCAGTGGAACAGGATTACTTTCATTGATGCTGGCTCAACAATGTACAGATGCGAAAATAGATGCTGTGGAGCTAGATCAGAATGCAGCTGTGGATGCTCGTCAAAATTTCGAATTAAGTCCATGGCTAGATCGCTTAAATTTGATCCAAAAACCTATCCAAGAATTCGTACCCCAACGAGAGTATGATTTGATCATCTCTAATCCTCCGTTTTACAAATCATCATTAAAATCCCCCTCATACTCTATCAACCATGCCCGCCATGATGATACACTATCACAGATCGATTTAGTCAACGTGGTTTTAGAGTGCCTGTCCGATTCTGGAACTTGTGCTGTTCTATATCCAGAAAGAGAAATGAATCAGTTTATCTCACTGGGACATGAGCGCGGATTATTCTTAAACAGAAGACTGAACATTTATAACCATAACCAATCTTCTGTTTTTCGGGTGATTGGTTTGTTTTCTACTATTGTAAAAACTGAAATCATTGAAGAAAAACTGTTAATTAGAAATTCTAAAAACGAATACACCCGAGATTTTACTAATCTCTTAAAAGAATACTATTTGCATTTATGAGATTGTTTCTCTTTCGGAAAATTCAAAACCCATTTGCTCCAGCTCTTTGAGTATTGGTTCGTAGATTTCTTTTTTTGTCGGAATATTGACTCCTGTAGTTTTCAATTCATTTGTTAAAATGAGCTTAGCAGCGATTCCAAGTGGTAATCCCACAGTTTTGGACATGGCCGTTTTGATGGCATCATCTCCCACTGCCACCATATGAGATTGTATTTCCTTGGGTCTTCCATTGTCCAAGTAATTGAACTTGTGCCACATGACTATCATATCTCGGTCTTCCTGATCAAGGGTCCACTTTTTCTTCAAAATATGCTCCAGGATTTGGGCTGGAGTTCCTTCTTCAATACCCACTAACTCATCGGAAAAGAGATCGAGCCACTGTAGTTTGTACATTTCCTCTGATTCCAAACCAATATTGAGATAATGAGCCAGTTTTAGTTCCACTGAGTCGTGTGGATTATACAACAAGAATGAATTGATAAACTGACGATGAGTCATTTGCCCAACTCCTTCCATTTGATAGTCGTCTGCCGTAGCGCCAATTTGTACAAAGATGTCCCAGGCTTTACAAAACCCAGTTCTCCTCAGCGTTCCTCGATAAAGTGTTTTGATATCCCTCAGATTATATAAGTCCAGATATTTTAGTGAATCACGATTTGCATATCCTTCGAAGTATCCATGTCCGGGTATGTGAATGACTTCTGTTCTTTTAAAAAGTCGGTGATAAGGGATGTATTTGTATCTTCCTTCCTGAATGAATTTGACATTGCCTGTTCCAGCCAGCACCACATTGCGAGGGTTCCAGGTGAATTTGTACTCCCAGGGGTTGTTGGCCAGCTTGTTGTCTGCTAATAATCCGCCAGTGAAAGTTTCAAAAGCAGTTAATTTATGGCCTTCATTTTTGATTCGGTCCAGAACTTTCATTGCTGACATATGATCAATGCCAGGATCCAGTCCTAGCTCCATGATGCATTGGTTGCCTTTTTCAGCAAATTGATCGCTCAGTGCTTGGATTTCTTCAGTCAAATAAGATGCAGTGAGCATGTCTCTACCTACTTCAGCGCATAGTTTAGCCACATGTATATGTAGGCTTGCCGGGACCATGCTAATGACTAAATCCGCATTTTTTACGTGCTCTCTTGCATGCTCAGTCTCAAAAATGTCGAATGGAATAATGTCAGCTTCTGGGAATTTCATTTTGGCGATGGCTGTGACTTTCTCGCCAATGGTAATATTCCAGTCATTTTCAATCGCATGTTCTAATAAATATTGGATGAGGGATGTAGATGATCTTCCTGCTCCGAGGATCAATACTTTTTTCATTTTTTGCGGGGTTTTGGGGTAATGTTGTTCGATACAAACCTAAGCCGGATTGGTCGGAAAAAACAATTATCAAAAAACAAAAAACCGAATGTGATGGGGAGCCTCATTCGAGGTTATTCATCCGGGAAACTACCTTGATTGAATTATGTGATCACTTACGGTAAACTGTGGTAGCATTGGACTGGTCACCAGCTAAAACCAATAAGTCCGCGATATTGACATTGGCAGGCCGACTGACTATGAAGGCTATGATTTCCGCAATGTCCTTTGCCTGTAATGGATCAAATCCCTGATAAACTTTTTCTGCGCGCTCTGTATCTCCCTTGAATCGTACTTCAGAAAACTCAGTTTGAACTAATCCAGGTTTGATTTCCGATACTTTAATCCCATGCTCGGTGAGGTCCAGGCGCATGCCCTTGCTGATGGCATCCACAGCAAACTTTGATGCGTTGTAAACATTGCCGTTTTTGTATGCTTCTACTCCCGCTACTGATCCAATATTAACAATGTGGCCCTTCTTCCGATCTACCATACCCGGTAAAATAGCCCGACTGATATAAAGCAACCCTTTTACATTGATATCGATCATGGCTTCCCAGTCCCTGATATCTCCTTCATGAATTGCAGAAAGCCCATGTGCATTTCCGGCATTATTGATCAGAACATCTATATTTTTCCAGGATTCCGGTAAGCTGTCAATGGCTTGGTCGACTTGCTGTTGAATGCTGATATCAAAATTAAGAAGATGGCAATCCGTGCTTTTTGCCAAAGTGTTAGCAAGTTTTTCTAACCTTTCTTTTCGTCTTCCACAAATGATCAGGTTATACTTTGGTGCCAATTCATGAGCAGTAGCTTCACCAATACCGCTCGTTGCACCAGTAACTAATGCTATTGGCTTCATTTTCTTCTTTTGTTTCGTCTGTTCTGTCTGATGTAGCTCGGTCCACCTTCGAAGGTGATGTAGACAGTGATATTCTGATAGGTCAGTTTTTTCAAAGCTATATCATAATCATTTGGTGTTCCCGTGAGCATATTTCTAAGTCCCCAGGAATATCGCACCTCAGGAGAGAATTTGAACATTGGAAAGTACAAATCGAAACCAATTCCAGCATCAATAGAAACATTCCAATCTCTTAACGCCAGTCTTTCTTCTGTATCGAATTGATCACCTTTGCCAGCCGCTTCAAAAGCCGGATTGATTCCACCCAACGTGTACATTGCTATGTTACCCCTTCTTGCGGATTTAAGTTTTAACAATAGAGGCAATTCTACCATGGTGGCGGGCTTTAGTTCTCTGAGTTTTCTACCGTCAGTAAATCTGTAGGTGAGATCATTTTCATAAAAACCAACCGTAGGTAATACCCGGAAAGTCAAATACTCATTCAGCGTCATATCTACGATAAATCCCACTTTCCATCCTGGCAATTGACCAGGAACGATAGAGTGCAAAGTGTCAAGGAAAGCGGATTCGTATTCGTCTGCATATTGAATACGGTATTTCGATTCATGTACGCCGATTAGGAAGCCATAATGAATCCATTCAAGATCATAATCCAATAGATTTTCTTTTGGATCATTTTGCGCCTGAGAGGGAAAGCACAAGAAGAGCAGTAGCAGAACTGCGATTATTTTGTGCCAATGTATATGGAGCTGATGCCTAATGTTAATGCTTTGCATTGAGTGTCTTTAAAACCAACTTTATTGAGCACACTTAAAAAGTCATCTCCATCAGGGAACGCCCTGACAGATTCTGGTAAATAAGTATATGCCGCCTGGTCTTTTGAAATTGTATTACCGATTTTAGGTAAAATCCACTTAAAATAAAAATTGTATAACTGCTTGAAAGGGAATCGTTTTGGTTTTGAAAATTCCAAAATCACTGCCTTCCCACCGGGTTTGAGCACGCGATGCATATCGGCGAGTCCCTTTTCAAGGTTTTCAAAATTCCTTACGCCAAAAGAAACGATTACTGCATCGAAATTATTGTCATCGAATTGCAAGGCTTCAGAGTCACCACTGAGTAGCTCTATACGATCATCCAAGCCGCGTTTTTTCATCTTTTCGCGACCGACCGATAACATGCCTTCCGAAATGTCAACACCCGTGACTTTATCAGGGTTGAGTGCTAGCGCTTCAATCGCAAAATCGCCAGTCCCTGTGGCGATATCCAGAATTTGTTTCGGTTGATCTTTTTTGAGTTGTCGGATCGCTTTTTTGCGCCAGGCAATGTCTATGCCCAGACTTAGGAAGTGATTAAGAAAATCATACTTTCCGCTGATGTTATCAAACATCGTGGCAACCTGCTCTTTCTTGCTGCCCTGCTTATCTTTGTAAGGTACTACGCTCATATTCGCCTGCAATATTAAATATAAACCGTGCGTTTATCTCGATTGTTAAATTTTATTCCATGAATTTGGCTGGACAACCCGCGTAGACAGAACCGAAATAAAGAACCGAACCTGTCATGAATAAACAAAAAATGAATAGCCATCTAATGAATACATATACATGGGTGTCATAAAATCTGCCGCATTTATTAAAAGCAGTTCTAAGGTGGCTGAATGCCCTCAGCCTACCATTCCGGAATATGCCTTTATCGGAAGGTCCAACGTTGGAAAATCAAGTTTGATCAACCTGCTAACCAACCAAAATAAGCTGGCGAAGGTTTCGTCTAAACCTGGTAAAACGCAACTGATCAACCATTTTTTGATCAACGAAGAGTGGTATTTAGTAGATCTGCCAGGGTATGGATGGGCCAAGGTGAGCAAAACGCAGAAAGCATCATGGAAGCAGATGATCAATGAGTATTTTTTCCAGCGAGAAAATCTTGTAAACGTATTTGTATTAATTGATTCGCGACATGAGCCTCAGAAAAACGATCTGGAGTTTGTAGATTCTTTGGGTCAGATGGGATTACCTATTTCTCTGATTTTCACGAAAGTGGATAAAAAAGGAGCAAACAAGGCTCAATCCAATGTGGCGCTTTTCAGAAAAGCCATGAAGCGTACGTGGGAGGAAGTTCCTCCACATTTTCTTTCAAGCACTGTGACTGGCCATGGTAGGGATGAAGTGTTGCAATACATTGATCAAATCAATCTTCAGATCCGGCAAAATGGAGCGGTGAATTAAAAAATAACTACGAGGTTTTTGTAATCTCTTCCAATCTCTATTTTTGCATCCAATTAGACAATATACTTATGGAGTTTAGCGATATAGCAGCCGTATCTGGCAAAGGGGGTTTATTCAAAATTTTATCACCAACCCGAACAGGGGTGATCCTGGAGGCCATGGATGGAAGTAAAAAGAAAATGATTGCCAATATGCAATCAAAGGTTTCTATTCTTTCGGACATTTCGATTTATACCACCACAGAAGAAGGTGCTGTGCCGCTCTCTGATGTGATGAAGAAAATCCATGCGGAGTTTGATGGAGACACAGGCTTAAGCTCTACTTCGGATCCTGATGAGTTGAAGTCATTTTTGAAATTCATTCTTCCCGATTATGATGAGTCAAGAGTGTATGTTTCTGATATCAAGAAACTGGTAAGCTGGTATAAGTCATTGGTAGAGGTGGCTCCAGAGGTGCTAAAGGAAGATGAAGCAGGAAGCAAAGAAGAAAAAGCAGAAACATCTGACAAACCAGATTCTTAATTGAAACCTTTCGAACAAGAATTTCAGGTAATTTGGGCAGATTTGGATCCCAATGCTCATCTCAGACATACGGCATATAACAATTATGCAGCTCAGGTAAGGGCTGCACTTTTTGATCACCTCGGATTACCGCTTGCAAAATTTGTCGCTTCTGGTGTCGGTGTAATTCTTTTTCATGAAGACACCACTTTCAAAAAGGAAGTGCTTATGAATGAGAAGATTACAGTGGATTGTGCAGCGGTTGGTTTTAGAAAAGATTATAAAATCTGGAAGTTTCGTCACAATATCAGAAAGGCAAATGGTGATGTTGCATGCACTATTCTGGTGACCGGTGCATTTATGAATCTTAAAGAAAGGAAAGTGGCACCTCCACCTCCTGAAATGATAGAAGTAATCAAGAATGTGCCACTAACAGAGGATTTTGAGTGGTTGGATTAGCAACCACTCTCTACTATTGTTCTAAAATCTTATTCCTAGATTATAGCCAATCCAAATTTTAATATTTACTCCAGATTCATCTGTGGCATCCCAGATTGTCTGCGGAGCTATGTCTGAGCCAATCAATCCTGTTTCTGTGTCCTCATGTTTTGATGTCATCAGGTTGAAAGTAGGTCCAGCAAAAATCCCAAAACTTCCAAAGTGCATGCTTCCCAGTAATCTAAATTTAGAGAGGATATTTAATTCATAATCCGAAGAAAATCCTTTTGGAAACTCCTGCTCTACAACATAATAAGCGAGCAGGTCAGTGTTTACTCGTATGAATCGGTCTCCCCACTGACTTCCAAAACCATAGCCGTAAGCCCAGCGGTTTTTGTAATCTGTCTCGTAAGCAAAAGCGAATAAATTGTGGAACCTTTTTGCCCCTAGTTTGATGATGGCGTTGGCCTGAAAATCTTCGGCATAAAATAATTCCAGATCATAATATCCATTCCTTTTCACCACACTCAAAAAACCAATTGGTGCTCCATCCATCTCATCTGCGATATTGATGAATCCGATTTGTGATCCTTTCACTCTTCTGGCAATATTCACAAAAGGAGCGATTTGTGATCCATCCACATCTCGAGCAGAGTTAATAAAACCAGATACCTGTCCTCCTTTGATATTCCCTGCGCTATTCAGAAATCCGGCTACCTGTAGTCCAATGGCATCACCTTGCTGCACATTCATAAACCCTGCAATCTGCGGACCGTGAAGATCTCGAGCCACATTCATAAAGCCGGCAATCTGTCCAAAATGCACCTGGCCTCTTGCCGCGTTTAGCCCGCCGGCTACCTGAAATCCTGTTTCAAAACCATTGACAACATTTACTACACCAGAAAGCTGGGCACCAATCATACTTTGATCAGTAAAGTTGACAATACCGGCAATCTGACTTCCCAGCACATCGTCTTTGGAAATATTTACTGCCCCGGCTATCTGAGAGCCGGAAGTAGTACCGGTGACGATATTAGTGACTCCAGCAAGCTGCATTCCTTCTACTTTTCCATCCGTGATATTGGTGATTCCCGACATTTCAAAACCAGTTAAGCCACCTGAATATCCAGCTATAAAGTGTGCTGAAAACTTATTTACATATTGTCCTGCCAAATAGCTATTGGTGCTAAATGGATAAAATAGCCCTAAATGAAATAAAGTGTGTTTGAGGTCATTTCCAGCAGGGTAAATGGTGTCAGTGATCACAGTGGCCTTCTCTTGTTTATCAGTTTCGGAAACCTCCAGCGTCAGACTGTCCTGGCCGAGTAGAGTGATAGTAGGTTTGAAATCAGTACTTGCAGTAATGATTGGCTCTGCAGGTTCACTCATTGAGGGAGATGGGTCTAGTACCTCCAGTACCACTGCCTTGGCGATGGTATCTGTCTTTTCTTCAATTAAGACTGTTTCATTGTTGATTTGCCTTGTGGTGTCTTCAGGAACTAATTCTTCGTTCTTTTTTTCCTGGACTTTTTCCACTTCTTGGGTCTTAGGAGAAGGCTTTTTCTTTATAATAATTTTTCCATTGTGCTCTAGATACGTTAGCTCTAGCGAACCAAGTACATTGTCTAACGCCTGACTCAATGTAATCCCGTCAAAATCTAGATCTACTTTGGTATTGGGTAATTCGTTATTGAGGTAAGAAAAATTGATGTCATAAGCTTCAGACAAGTCATTTAAAATGTATTCAATAGACTGGTTTGTTGATTTATATGATATTTTTTGACCCATATCCTGCGCGATGACAGATTGGAGTAGTGCTATGATACATAGCAAAAAAATGATGTAAAACTTATTCATGATCGGTTATTTACAAGGTGTTCCTGATATTTTGATTTGGTTTGATGTATATGTGATTTCAAGATCTCCTGTGAGGCGCAGTATTTCCAATACTTCGTCCAAAGACTGATGATCAAATGATGTTGTATATCTACACTTACTCAGAGACTGATCTATTTTGATTTCCTTACGGTAGTGTTCAGAGAGCTTCTGAGCTATTTCTGTCAAAGGATCATTGGAGAATGTTAAAACCTGGTTTTGCCATGATCGGAAGTTTTGGTCTTCAATAGTTTTTTTGGAAATGGGCTGATTTACAATTTTGGTTTCTATTTCAGCTTCCTCACCGGGAATCAAAAGAATTTGGTGATCTGGTTTTTTTCTTTGTTCTACAGCTACCTTGCCGGTGGCTACCTGCACTTTTACATTTCCTGTTTTTTCCTCGCGCACATTAAATGAAGTACCTAAAACAGTGATTTTGGAGGTCTCTGTCAGTACAGTAAAAGGTTGTCCATTCATTTTTGAAACTTCGAAAAACGCTTCGCCCTTGAGCACGATTTCTCGATTTTGCAGAAAATCATCTGCATAGCTTATTGATGATAGGGCATTTATCCACACCTGGCTGCCATCGGCAAGGGTGACTGATTTTACAGTATCTTCAGCTGATACTAATTTTATCTTGGGCCGATGAATTTGGGAGTAATTCCAAATCATCCAAGAACACATCACTAGCAAAGAGACAGTCGCCGCGATTTTCCAATATCCAATAGATTTAGAGCGATTTTCCTGAGCTTTTCTCATCAGATTTTCCCAGGCTCTATCAGTATCCGGGTTGAATTCCTGTTCTGATAAATGAGTTTTACTCCAGACTTTTTTTAGTTCGGCGGATCCTAATTCAGGATCTTTTTTATTTGATTGATTATCCATGTCTATATGAATAAATGAGAATTAGGAGGGGAACCCTACCTCGAAATAGAAAAAACTTAGAAAAAAATATAAAAAAGAAGCAGCGACAAATATTCCTGCAGATGAATGCGAAGGAGTTTTAATGACTTGGTCATGTGCTTTTCTACCCCTTTTATAGAAATGTTTAATTCTGCCGCGATTTCTTTGTAGGTCATTTCTTCGTACCTCGCCAAGGTGAAAACCAACCGGGAGCGTTCTGGTAACAATTTGATTCCGGCAAGTACTTTTTGCTGTAGTTCTTGGGTCATTAGGTTTTCATCTGAGAGTTTTTGATCTGAGATGTCTGGTTGATGATTTTCCGCTATTGTAAGCGTAGGAGCTTTTAATTGCTGTAGCGCTTCATGAAAACATGCCTTTTTCAAGTAAAATATAAATCGATCATCGAATTCCAGTTGGTTTCTTTTTTGCCAAATCTTCAAGAATACATTCTGTACCAAATCTTCAGACAGGTCGGGATCTCGTAATATTCTATTGACTCCTCTGCATAGGAATGCATAGTGATCTTTGAAATATGCTTCAAACCGATCTTCAGGACTCATGAGTGTAAATCTATATGCAGTTGCTCAAATAGAACGATGATTTTAGCTGGTGAACTAGCGAATTATGATAAGCGGGGTAAGTTTGTGAAATGAGTAAAGAAGTTAGTCAGTTGCAATTGGCACAACAAAGTTTTGACCTGATCAAAAAGGATCTTGGCCTGGCCGAAGAATCTTTGATGCTGGAAGAGCAGGATGCTTTTGAGAGATTGCATCAAAAACTGACCTCCATAGTACAGTATTTATTGGACAAAGATTTTGGCAGATTGCTGAATGCTATGTATCGTATTGATATATCGGAGCATCAAGTGAAAGATATTTTAAATTTTGGAAAGCCAGATCAGATTGCGTCCGAACTGGCTAAATCCATTATTGAGAGAGAAAAACAAAAAGTAATTACACGAATCAAATACTCCCGTTAAGAGTAGATTAAAAAAAAACTACCCAGAAGTGGGTAAAAAAACTACCATATTTTGGGTATTTATAAAACTTGAAATTATCTTTGAGTGATTAGTTAATCATTATGGCGGTGAATGCCCCGCATTTCTTCTTAGAGTGCGGGGTTTTTTTATGCCTCAATTTTTTCCTGAACAAACTGTAAAACCCTCTCTACCATGCTCTTAGAGCCGATATAGAACGGCGTGCGTTGGTGGAAAGTAGTAGGTTGAATCTCCAAAATTCGATTTTTACCGTCAGTAGCCATACCCCCCGCTTGTTCGGCGATAAAGGCCAAAGCATTACACTCATAGAGCAATCTAAGCTTACCATCTTTAGCTTTTTGGGTATTTGGATAAAGATAAACTCCCCCTTTGAGCATGTTTCTGTGATAATCCGCTACTAGCGAACCAATATATCTCGCAGTAAGTCCTTCTTCTTTGCACCAGTCTGTATAGTCTTTAATAGCCTGATCAAACTGGTGATAACTACCTTCGTTGATGGAGTAGATTTGACCGTCTTCCGGGCAGCTCATGTTGGTATGTGATAAAACAAACTCTCCAAGTGAAGGCTCCAGTGTAAATCCATTGACCCCATGACCAGTTGTGTATACCAACATAGTAGAGGAACCGTAAAGAATATAACCAGCAGCTACTTGTTCTGTGCCAGGCTGTAATATGTCTTCTTCGTTTACCGGACCACCGACGGGCGACTTTCTTCTGTAGATCGAAAAAATAGTACCGATAGATACATTCACATCGATATTAGACGAGCCATCCAGTGGGTCAATGGCTACAATATATCTGCAATGTGGGTTGAGGTGCACAATCTCCTCGTCCTCTTCGCTCACCACTGCACATACCTGACCACCGTTTCTCAGCGCTCGTATAAATCGAATATTGGCTATTACATCAAGTTTCTGCTGATCTTCTCCTTGTACGTTTTTCGATCCATATGCACCGGCTATGTCCAGGAGACCAGATTTATTGACTTCACGATTGACAATCTTGCCAGCGAGGGCAATGTCTCGTAATAACTGTGATAACTCTCCGGTTGCGAATTCAAACTCGTCTTGCTTTTTCTTAATAAAGCGATCAAGTGTGGTGCCAATCGGCAGACCTAAGCTAATTTTGTCCATTATGTCAGTAAAAGGTTTGCATTTTAAAAAGTGCAAATGTAAAACCTTTTGGTTTAACTGAAAACGTTTGCAGTATGCGAATTTTTAAATTTGGTGGTGCTTCTGTTAAAAATGCAGATGGTGTAACTAATATTTTATCGATAATTTCACAATATCGAGAAGAAAAATTAGTGATTGTAGTCTCGGCAATGGGAAAAACGACCAATGCTTTGGAAGAAATTGCGCACGATGCGTTCGAACAGAAAAATTATAACGACGGATTAACCAAGCTCCAAGAGTATCACCAGCACATTTGTTTGGAATTATTCGGTACGATACCTTCTGAGGTTAATAATTTATGGGTGCAATTGGAAAGCACTTTGAAGCAGCCCGAGGAAAACTGGCAAAAATTCTATGATGCTACCGTTTCGTTCGGTGAATTGCTATCCACTACAATCGTACAGCTATTTCTCAATGATCATGTAAATGCATCCTGGGTTGATGCAAGGCAATATATAAGAACCAATAACTTCTACACGGAGGCCTTGGTGGACTGGCAGCTCACCGAGCATTACATATCAAAAGATTTTCCATCGCTTTTGGAAAAAGGCCCAATAGTCACCCAGGGATTTATAGGAGCAGACTTTACCGGTCAGACCACCACGCTCGGTCGCGAAGGTTCTGACTTTTCAGCTGCGATATTCGCATATTGTTTGTCCGCCGAGAGTCTCACAGTGTGGAAAGATGTGCCAGGATTGCTTAATGCCGATCCGAAAAAGTTTACAAATGCAGAGCTATTTGACGAACTGTCATTTCAGGAGGTGACCGAACTCACATATTACGGAGCAAAAGTGATTCACCCTAAAACTATACGTCCTTTGGCGCAGAAAGGGATACCACTGTATGTAAGGTCTTTTGTCAACCCGGAAGCTGCAGGAACAAAAATATCAGAGCAGGAAAAACTAGCTACTAAACCATGTTTCGTTTTCAAAGAAAATCAGCTGCTGGTTACTCTTAGAGTGATGGACAATAGCTTCATGGACGAAAAGAAAATGTTGTCGGTGTTTCAGGCTTTGGATAGGTCAAATATCAAAATCAACATGATGCATAATTCCGCTTTGACATTTACTTTCTGCATGGATTTCCAAAAAAGAAAATTGGATGACCTCCAAGAATATTTGAAAAATGATTTCCACTTGCTGTATAATGAAGGTCTGGAACTTGCAACGATCAAGAACTATGAAGATGCATCTTTTACCTTTTTGCCGAAAAATAAAGAGATCATACTCGAACAAAAAACCAGAAATAATTATCAGGTCATTTATCGGTTGGATGTATAATGAGCTCAGGTATATTTATTCAGGGTGCTGATTATACCCGATAGATAAGATGAGCCAAATAAGTTGAGGTGAACCAATAATGGATATAGATTGTGGATTTCTACACGGTCGTCAAATCCTGGAATCAATGGGAATGCTTCCTGATAGCTCTGGTAGAATCGTTGATCAAAACCACCGAATAATTGGGTGAAAGCAAGTTCCATCTCCCTATTACCATAATATACCGCGGGATCAATTAGCCATGCCTGACCATTTGGCCCACATATGAAGTTTCCACTCCAAAGATCTCCGTGAAGTAATGCAGGTTGCTCGGTTGGGATTAATTCATCCATTATTTTGTAAAAAGATTCAAACTGCTCCAATAATCCCCGACTAATGATTCCTTTTTCTCTGCCTTGAGCTACTAAAGGAGTGAGTCGTTGCTCGATGAAAAACTGATTCCATTTTACATCTGGTTTATTTGATTGAGGCAATCTTCCGATGTAATTATCGTATTGAAGGCCAAACTGTGAATGAGAGTTTTGATGGAGTTTTGCGAGGTTCCTACCGAACTCTTCCCAAAAATATCTGTTTTGTCTGCCTCGTTCTATGTGCTCCAGAATGAGAAAGTGTTTTCCTTCATGGGTTCCATAGTTCAGAGGTTTTACTACATCCATGCAATCAGTCTGGCTTAATAGAACCAGCCCATCCATTTCTTTTTCGAACATGTCAGTTTCTGCAAACTGATTCCATTTGACAAAGAAAGAATCTGCGGATGTGGTCACCTTCACCGCATGGTTAATGTCACCACCACCGACATGTTCTACCTTGTGAACAGAAAAATTGCCAGAAAGTCCGTCGTTAAGTACTGAAGTGAAAAAAGTTTTCTCTGATTCGAATAACAAGACTAAAGATTGTGCTTTTCGATAATAAAATCTAGTAATTTATCAGAGGAGCGATCCAGCATTTCGAATACATGATCGAAACCGTCTCGACCTCCGTAATAGGGATCTGGTACATTATCACCTTTGTTTACAGTATCAAAATCACGCATTTTAAATAATCCTTCAGGCTTGTCTCCAGAGATGTGAATGATATCTCTGAAATTTTGATCGTCCATGGCTAAAATGTAATCAAACTCACTGGCATCCTGAAGTTGATATTGCCTCCCTTCATGCTGAATTGGAATAGAGTGTTTAGCTGCTACTTCCACACTTCGATGATCTGGAGCGTGTCCAACATGATAATTTGCAGTACCTGCGGAATCAGAAGAAATTTCGTTCTTCAGCCCTTTTTCCTTTACTTTTTGATTGAATACTGCTTCAGCTAATGGCGACCGACAGATGTTGCCGAGGCATACAAATAAAACTTTTATCATTTTTTTTCTTTCTGGTGGTTACCTTCCTTAAAGGTAGTGTATATACTTATGCATAACACAAATTATATTCATACACCTGTTTGACATCTTTGAAGGGTCCCGGTTATATCGGGACTTTTCTTTCACTCAAACAATCAACAAAGAATTACCTAAGGTTAGTTTATATATGAAAAAAAGCAGATCATCGATCTGCTTTTTTCTTTTGTAGTTATTTGTATTTTATTTTTTATCTAATGCTCACCCCGATACCAGCAGTGAAAGTGTTGTACTTCTGCAAGGAGTAATCAGCATGAATCGTAAGGATCAGTAATTTTACTCTAGCTCCTACAGTCATTCTAGCTCCGCCTGCATCATTAAATTCCATAGCGATGGGGTCCGATACCGTAATAGATTCATTTTTACCTGCACTTGGGTTTTCTGCTTCAAAAGTATAATCTCCAGTGAGATCAAAATTAGTATTAATGATGTTGTACCCTACTGAAGCATAAGGAGTGAAGAATAATAACTTTTTGGAAATAATTGCCTGTATGGTGGTAGCAGTAGATTCAAATACTGCTTTACCTGTACCCTTTACGCTGGTCCTTGTGCCAGTAGATGTATCTGTTGATTCATAATCTAATTCTACATTTGATTCTGCGGATAATCTTGTGGTACCAAAAAAAGCCGACAAATCAAATGGTAGATTCTTGATAACAGGAATCCACTGCTTTACATCGTGCATGACTCCAAATCCTATGAGATCAAATTTGGAATCTTTATAAGTTTGTTGGGGAAGATATCTAAACTTTAACTCTGTATTTTTAATCAGCCCAACACCCAAATTCAAAGTTGGTGTTGGCATGCCTGTAGCCACAGGAATATCATCCAAATCAAAGCCCGTAGGAGTATCGAAAGTTATTTCGTTTTCAATAGTAATTGATCCTTCTGGATATACAATGGTTTGATCTGCCTCAATGTAGATTTCTGATCCTGATACCGGACTTCCCCCAACTAGTGTAGGTACCATGTCATCTCCTCCATTACCTCGAAGCAGAAATTGTGAGAAATTTTGTTCACTAAAGCTGAACATTTTTTCTGTATCGGGTATGGTAGCCATATTGATGCTTCCTGTTATGTCAAGCCCTGCTATTTTGTGAGGTTTTGCAGTATTGTACCAACCACCAGCTAAACCTACCCCCAGTGAATTTATTCCGGGTGTTAAAAATTGCTCAAAGTATTGATTTGCATCATCAGCGCCAGCGGCTAATATCTGACCAAATTCCTGTGCTTGAGCTTGCTCATAACTTGAGAAAATCAAAGAGGCGGCTATTATCCAACCCTTTATTTTGAACTTATCCATTGAAAACATAAAATTATTAATTGTCGATGCCTGTTAAATTTTTGAATCTAAGATATTCAAATTTAATCATCTGATAATTGTATTGCTATACCTTGTTCTCGGTATTTATTGAATCGTCATAGAATAATGCGAACTTATCAATATATAAATCTTATTAATTGGAATAATTTGGCCTTAGTGACTACTCCGTTTAGTTTTGCATTATGAAAATTAAACAAGTCGATAAGGCTTGTGGTTAGACAGAATAATTAAACGCTAAAAATTAAATAAGACTATGTCATTAGTAGGAAAAAAAGCCCCAATTTTTGATGCACCTGTAGTGCTAAATGGTGAGGAAATCGAAGAAAGCTTTTCATTGGAGCAGTACATTGGAAAGAAGGAAGTAATGTTCTTTTTCTACCCTAAAGATTTCACTTTTGTATGCCCAACTGAGATTCTTGCTTTCCAGGAGAAACTTGCTGAGTTTGAGAAAAGAGGAGTGCAGGTAGTAGGTGCTTCATGCGACACAGAAGAGACGCACCTTGCATGGTTGATGACTTCAAAAGATAATGGAGGAATTGAAGGAGTGAAGTATCCATTGGTAGCTGATAGCTCTAAGACGATTGCTAATAACTTCGGTGTATTGGCAGGTGAATGGAACTACAACGAAGAAGGAGAATTGATCTTCGAAGGAGCTCCGGTAGCTTACAGAGGAACATTCTTCATCGACAAAGAGGGTATCGTAAGACATGAAACGATCAATGACTTGCCATTAGGAAGAAACATTGACGAAATGCTCAGAATAGTAGATGCATGGCATCACGTAGAAGAGCATGGTGAAGTTTGCCCTGCAAACTGGGAAGAAGGAAAAGATGCAATGCAAGCAACCAGAGATGGTGTGGCATCTTACTTGTCTTCACACTAATTAAGAATTAGTTTAGGTTTGGTGATAAAGCCGCTCCATCTAGGGGTGGCTTTTTCGTTTTGTAGGACTTATGAATTAATTCGAGGGATTAGTTAGCTTTATCAGATGCTTTTTTTATACCGACTAAGCGTGGGATTATATCATTTTTTGATTTGGGTTATTTCTCCATTTCATCAGCGGGCCAGGACTTTTAGCAGAGAGAGAAATAGAGTATTTAAAGAGCTTGAAGAAGAATTTGATAGACCTGTGGATCATTTGGCTTGGTTTCATGCGGCATCTCTCGGAGAGTTCGAACAGGCAAGGCCTGTCATAGAGCGATTGAAAAATGAAATGCCTCAAATCAAAGTCCTTGTTACTTTCTTTTCTCCTGCGGGATATCAGGTCGTGAAAAATAATGATTCACTGGATTTCGTTCATTATTTACCTGAAGATTCTCCTCAAAATGCCCGAAGATTCATTAGGCTAGTTCGCCCAAAAGTGGCCGTTTTTGTCAAGTACGAATTATGGTATTTTTTTCTGACCGAACTTAAAAGAACGGGAGTTCCAACTTTGTTGATTTCAGGAATATTCAGAAAAAATCAACTTTATTTTCATCCCTTGGGCACTTTTTATAAAAAGGCTTTTGACAGCTTCGCTCACTTTTATTTGCAGGATGACTATTCAAGTGTTTTATTAAGAAAACTGGGATATCGAAACTGGACAATTACTGGAGATACCAGGTTTGACCGTGTCATTGAAATTGCACAAACTCATTATGAATTTCCCAAGTTGGATGCTTTCTGTGAAGGAGGAAAGAAAATCATGGTCCTTGGTAGTGTCTGGCTTTCTGACATGGAACATTTGTGGGAAATCTTTGATCACTATTCAAATGATTTCAAATTTATTGTTGCGCCGCACCAATTGGACTCAAAATCACTCAAACCCTTTTTGGAATTGCCACGATCAGTGAAATATTCTCAGTTAGAAATGACCAATCCTGATGTCAGTATTATGATCATAGACCAGTTTGGTATGCTCTCAAAAATTTATCGATTTGCGGATATCGCCATTGTTGGTGGAGCTTTTCGAGGCACTTTACACAATACACTAGAACCAGCCGTTTATGGTGTGCCAGTCTTTTTTGGGTCTCACCCAAATAATGAGAAATTTGTGGAAGCCAGAGAGCTACAAACTGTAGGTGGAGGCTTTACTTTTGAGAATTATAATGACCTGAAGGACCAATTGGATCAAATGATAGAAAATCAGCAGATGTATGAAATAGCATGTGTAGCCTCATCGGAATTTGTGAAGTCACGAGCCGGAGCGGCCAGTAAAGTCGCATCCAGAATGAAGGAGGTTTTATGAAAGGGCTTGTGGTTAAATCAACCGGATCATGGTATCGGGTGCAAACTGGTTCCGGTGAGCAGTTTGACGCGAGGCTTAGAGGGAAGTTTAAACTGGATAATAAGAAAATCACCAATCCAATTGCAGTAGGGGATGAGGTAATATTGGAGACGCAGCGTGATGAATGGGTGATTGTAGACATAGTGGAGCGAAGAAATTATATCGTAAGGCAGTCGCCACGAAAAAAGCACCATGATCATCTGATTGCTACGAATCTGGATCAGGCGGTAGTATTGGCCACATTGAAGCAGCCTCGTACTTCACTTGGTTTCATAGATCGTTTTTTGGTGACTTTGGAGGCATTCAGGATTCCTGGAGTCATCATTTTTAATAAAACCGATTTGCTGAATGATGAAGAATTGGATGAGCTCGGTTACCTCTGTTTTATTTATGAGCAAAAAGTGGGTTATCCTTGTTTTCAGATTTCATTGAGAGACGATCAGGTAAGTGAAGAAGTGAAAAGTGTTTTTTCCGGAAAACGCACACTCATTTCGGGGCACTCAGGAGCCGGTAAATCAACCCTGATCAATTTGCTCATTCCCGAAGCTGATCAGAAAACCGCGGAAGTATCAAATTTTGCCAATAAAGGTGTGCACACTACCACTTTTGCAGAGATGTTTTTCATGGATGAGCAGTCTGGAATTATAGACACTCCTGGTATAAAAGAACTAGGGCTTGCAGAAATCGAAAGAGAAGAGCTGGCTCATTATTTTCCAGAAATGCGTGATTACCTGGGCCAATGTAAGTTTCATAATTGTCTGCATGTCAATGAGCCAGGCTGTAAAGTACAAGAAGCTTTGGAGGAGGGCAAAATCACAGAGGAGCGTTTTAGTAGCTACTTGTCTATGCTCGAAGGTGATGACAACCGCCGCTGAGTTTTGCGTTTGAGTTTGCGGTATTGATGGATTAAACCGAAATTGAGAGTTTTAATGCACTGTCGAATTTCAAGGTTGCATCTACGCATCAAAGCACGATCTTCTTGGTCTGTTTCATTAAGCTCATAAATCTTTTCACAAACTCGAAAGGTGCTCAATAAATGTTGGTTCTTGATCTTGGATTGACTTTTACCATGTGAGTGTCGTACATCCCTTTTTTTAACCAGCGGGGCCTTATTGAAAAGGTATTCCCAATTGCGGGAAGATCGAATCCAAAAATCAAAATCTTCATAAGTCAGTGACTCATCATAACCCATTAAATCTTCCAATACTACCCTTTTGATCATCATTGTAGGAGCAGAAATAAAATACTTCTTGATAAGTTCTTGATATATGTTACCACTTGGAACTTTCTCAATGATCTGTCCATTCTGATCTCTTTTGTAATGTGTGCCGATCATTTCCCCTTGTTCCCCTATCATAAAAGCGTCACTAAAATGAACTCCCACCTTTGCCGAACTATTGGCAAAGTCATTTATACCAACCTCAACTCTCGCTGGCAACAAAATATCATCAGCGGCCAGGTCTATCAAGAAATCTCCCGAACTCGCTCGAAAACCCTGATTGAAAGCCGCACAATTCCCAATGTTTACCGGAATGTCAATGAATTGAATTTCTTTTCCTTTGATGATTTGGAGAATCTCTTCTTTGCTTCCATCAGTGCTTCCATCATCTACTACTATCAATTCGATTTTTTGATAGCTCTGAGTCCATACAGAATTGATTGCCTCCACAACGAATCGTTTTTGATTGTGACAAAGGCAAATGACTGATACGAGAGGTAATGATTGCATTCTTAAAAAGCTTTAGCTTTATGCGAATCTCAGAATTTGGTGGCAGAAAATTGGATACATCGGCAATTTATTCTTCTACAGCACTTTTCGAAGTATGCTCACACTCTTCCATTCCATCTGAAAAAACGTGGATTCGAATTCAACCATCAAAATACCATTGCCGTATTTGCCCAGCCAAGAGGAGGCTCCACCTGGTTTACCAATTTGATGGCGTCTATGCCGAAAACCGTAAAAGTGGATGGTCCTCTTTATCAGGGGCCTTTTATTCCTAACGGGCAAATGCCATCAGGAGAGACGGGGAAATTGAAATCATTGAGAAAACTAGGTTTTCATTACCATCAGTATATTCCCGAAGGAGAAAATTGGGAGGAAGCTCGGGCGTTTTTTCATGAGCTGTTTTCACAACATTTTTATACACCTTACATCTTTACTGAGACACCCCTTTCGGAATTGATGCGTGCCGAAAGGTTTGTTTTCAAGTTTTATCATGCAAGTCTGATGATGCCATGGCTGATTGAGCATTTCGATATTAAACCGATCTTTCTGGTCAGAAATCCATACGCTGTAGTTGCCTCACAATTGAAGTATTACGCTTTTGCAGAAACTATTCGAACAGGAAAATATCTAATTCCGAAGTTTAAATTTTCAGAATTCTTTAATCCATACCTGCCTATTTTGGACGATGTTTCATCAGCTGTAGAAATATTGGCGGCTCGTTGGTGCCTCAATTATTTGCCTTTGATTTCGAGAAAGGAAAACAATGAAAAATGGCTCACTGTAAGTTATGAAAGTGTATTACTTCACCGTGACTGGGAGCTGAATCGCATCTTTCAATTTATTGGACAGCCAATACCAGAAAATATCCATTTGGTTTATGATAAACCTAGTATATCCACCTCCAAATCAACAGAAATGTATCATCAGAAAGTAGAACATCTGAGCAATTGGAAAAATATTTTATCGAGGAAAGAAATTGGGCAAATCAATGTGATTTTAGAGCGATTTGGAGTGGGAGGATATAGTGAAGAGATCGAACCAGATTATGGGTTTATTTACAATGGGAAACAAACACCACCAGAGTTATGAATGTTTTCTTCATCCCTTCGTGGTATCCAACGAGTGATTTTCCGACTGTTGGAATTTTTCTAAAAGAGCAGGTCGAGCTTTTGGCCAAAGAGAAACCAGAGTGGAATATAGGAGTGAGCCTGTGGGGATCGCATGAGCCGTCACTTTGGCTAAAGGCTAATTCGCCACTACAATCACTAATTCGATTAACTTCAAAATTTCCAATCAAGCCTTTCGACAAACAGCTGTCGCAAAACTGTGCGGAAATATTTCACCCGGCATTTACGTGGAGCAGAAAAATAGAGAGAGGGAATATCGAAGGAATCATTGAGGCTAATCGCAAGAATCTCAAGCGATTTGAAAAGCACTTTGGAAAAGTTGACATTATACATGCTCATGTAGCCTATCCGGCAGGTATGATTGCCAGGCAATTGAGTGCGGAGTTTCAGATACCTTTCGTGATTACGGAGCACATGAGTCCATTTCCACTTCCGAGTTTTAAAAACGATTTTCACAAAACACTTATTCCTTCATTGCAAGAAGCCATTGCGGTAATTTCAGTAAGTGAAAGCTTGCAAAGTGAACTCACCAAAAGTGCAATTGAATCGCTTGTCATTCCCAATTTGATTGATATTGAGAGGTTCTTTCCGCAGAAGGTGGATCATGCAATTCCGCAGATTTTGGCTGTGGGACGTTTAGAAAAGCAAAAAGGATTTGATCTGTTGATTGGGGCATTGGCCAAGCTGAAAGAATTAGAATGGCAGTTATCTATCGTCGGTGAAGGCCAGGAGCGGACAAAGTTGATTTCTTTGATTCAGAAAAACGGACTTGAAAATAGGATTGAATTAATGGGAAATTTGTCCCGTGAGGATGTAGTATCTGAGATGCAGCAGTGTGATTTTTTTGTGCTGTCTAGCAGGTATGAATCTTTCGGAATGGTAGTGGCTGAAGCAATGGCTTGTGGCAAGCCTGCTGTCTTTACAAAATGTGGAGGAGTGACTGATGTGCTCGATGATTCAGTTGGCATTTCTTCAGAAATAAAAGTCGGAGCATTGTCTCAGAGATTGGAACAAATGCTACGAGGGTATAAAGATTATGAGCCGGAAGTGATCAGAGAATTTGTGGTGAAGCGATTTGCTCCAGATGTAGTATCAAATCAGCTTGAGAATATTTATCAGGATGTGATTAGTTCTTTCCAGAAAGTATAGCGGCTGGATTTGATTCCGCCCATTCTTTCTTTGAAAGTTATCAGGCTACTTTGAGGCTGCCCGTTTTCAGAAGAAATTCCCAAATCGATCAACTTAAAGCCTTTGTTTTGATAATAGGTGTAGATGTACCGAATCAAATGTACCATTGGGCTCATTTGTTTGAATTCATGGTCAGTAGCCGGGAGAAAATAATAAGCTACTTTGTCATTCACCTCCACCATGATCACAGCTGAGATCAATTCACCATCCAATCGTGCCGTGAAAAACTGATATTGATCTGGAAAAGTCTTAAACGATTGTCTCAAGGTGTTTTGATCAATATTAATGGTGAGTTCCTTACTTTTTCGACATTTTGAAATAAACTCATGGACTTCTTCTAAGGTATCGGATCCTTCATTCGCTAAACTTAAGCTTCGGTTTTTCTGAAGGATTCGGTTTTCCATTGGGTGAATTTTACTCTCCAAAGTGCCAAAAAGTGGAATGAAATGACTGATTTCTTCCGTCTGAATTCGATATCCAAAATTGACGAGCCAATCTTTAGGAATAGAGAAATCATAAAAATTTGGGGCGATTGTAACGAGAACTTCTTGAGCTCCATGATCGGCCAACCTTCGCTCCACAGATGCCCAGTCAGCAATGAAATCATTTTCCTTGTAACCTGTGAACTGAATCCCACCTACAGGGCTCCTTGGCAAGCTGATTGCTTCACCCTCCAAAATCGTAAAACAAAACTGTCCATGATCTCCATTGAGGCAAATGTAATTTTCAAAATGATGTAGCTGAGCATATTGCTCCGAACAATAGATCATGAACTTCTCGTTTATAGAATCATTACAAAGAGTGTTTCAAAGTTAGTCGTTGGAATGCTTTTGGTTCTATTCTGCTTCGAGTAAATTGCTCTTTGTTAAGTACAAAAAAATCCACGATAAGGACAAATTGAGAGTTTTTTTATTGACCGTCATTCTTCTCAATGGTCTCTTTTCCAGAGCCCAGTTATTTGATAATCCCTCCAATCTCGAGCTGGTAGGTGGGGCAGTAGAATACATTTACAATATCCGCCCTGATACTACGGCTATGTACATTGACAGTGTACAGAAAGTACTGCCCAATCACCCTATAGTGCCTATGATGAAGGCTTTGAGCTTGCTGTGGATCAATATCCCAGTGGTGACTGTGGATTCTGTTTTTGATGAATTAAATGTGCATTTACGAGAGACTATCAAACTGGCTCAGAAAATGGATGGAGGACGGCAGGAACATCCGGAAGCTATTTTTTTTGAGATGTCTGCACGTGGATTATTGGCCGAGTATTATGCAGACCAGGGGCATTACATGAAGGCATTAAATGAGGCTAGCCAAGCTTATGAGTTAGTGAAATCAGGTTTCAAATTGACTGAGGAAATTCCTGATTTTTTAACTACCACTGGGATTTACAATTATTTTAGAGAGAAATATCCAGAACGTCATCCTGTTTATAAACCACTCGTTTGGTTTTTCAAAAGTGGTGACTTGGAAGCAGGAATCGAACAGCTAGATCAGGCGACCCGATTGGCTACTTTGACGCACGTGGAAGCCTCCGTGTACCTAGCATATATTTATCTGAGGTACGAATTTCAGCCTGAAAAAGCACAGGCATATTTGCATGATCTCACAGAAATATACCCTCGAAATCTCTACGTCAAAGCCAAACTATTGGAATCTCTGGTGCCCGGAAATTCCATATCAATGGTTTCTAAAGAAATTCTTGAAGATTTGATGAACTCTGATCGTCCATATTATCGGATGGCAGGAAGCGCTTTTGCCGGACTGAAGACCGAAAAAGTACTTTTGGATGATCAAAAGGCGATTGAGCATTATTATCAGGCAATTAAGGCAGGGACGCAAATAGAAGGGCATGGTGAATATTATCGCGATTTGGCCTATTTGGGATTAGGGAGAGTTTATTTTCATCAGAAAAATGAACAGGCGGCCAGGTTCAATCTTCAGTTTGTTTTGGAAAACTCCGATTCTGAGGATTTGCTCCAAGAAGCAAACGATCTTTTGGATCAACTGGATTGATACAAAATCCTATTTTTGCCATCCATGATCAACGAATTTCATACGATCGCAGAGCCAACTGAAGGTTTCTACAAGGAAAAGGGGAGTAAGTTTTTAGCATTTGCTTTTCCAGTACGGAATGAGGAGGAAATCAAAGTACATCTTGAGGCGCTCAGAAAGCAATACTACGATGCCCGGCATCACTGCTATGCATACATTATTGGATTGAAAAATCAGGCTTTCCGTGCCAACGATGATGGAGAGCCCAATCACAGTGCTGGTGATCCGATTTTAGGTCAAATTCGATCCAAGAGCCTGACCAATTGTCTGATTGTAGTTGTTCGGTATTTTGGTGGTACCAAGTTGGGCGTGGGTGGGTTGATCACCGCATACAAAACGGCTGCAGAAGAAGCTTTAAGCAAAGCCGAAATTTTAACCATCTACTCTAAAACTAAATTTCGACTCAAGTTTGGCTATGATCAAACTAGTGAAATAGAACGTGCATTGGGGGAGTTTGACGTAGATTATGAAGATAAAATTTACACTGCTGATTGTGAGTACATCGGATACCTAAAAGATGAAGATGTTGAGAGGCTGGAAGATAAATTGGAATTGCTTCCAATTGAATTTGAAGTACTAGGCTAGAGGTAGCCTTTGTCCAAGAGCATATTGTAAATCTTGATGCACACCCAGGCATCGGTGGCAGCATAAGTGAGCTGGCCAGGAGAGAGTTCTTTTGCCTCCCAATTAGATGTTTGCTGGCTTTTAGAAACACGTGATTCCAAAAATATTCCTGCAAGACTTCTCATGCCGATTTGCGTAATCCCAAAGTCTTTCGCCACATCATTCAAATCCACAAAACCTTTTAAACGCAATTCTTCTATTTCGTTGAGTTCCTTCAGGTCATCGCGTATACTAATGCCAACTTTTGTGATTTCGGAATTCTCTAGAAATGTGATTAGGGCTTTGGGAATGCCCAGATCATTGATCCTGATAAGGTATGCATCGTCCATAGTTGATAATTGGATCAATGCGGTATGATTATACTCACCTTTTCGGAAGGTGGGTTTTGTTTCTGTATCAAAACCAAGAATGGATTCTTTATTGAGTAAGTGAAGTGCTTTGTGCAAGTCATCCTGATTTTCGATGAGATGAATCTTCCCGTCAAATTTCAACAACGGGAGCGTTCTGATCTTTTCTTTTGGAATTGAACTTGCAAACATACTTTAATCCTCTTTTGGGTTGATCTTAGTGATCTTGTAACCCAAATACCCCACGAATATAGTCATTAATGGGCTTATAATATTGAAAAAGCAATAAGGGGCGAATGCAAGAGTGGAAACACCCAAAACCGTGCTATGATAGGCTCCGCAGGTATTCCATGGGACAAGTACCGAAGTAACCGTCCCAGAGTCTTCCAGTGTTCGGCTTAAGTTCTGTGGTGCAAGATTTTTGCGCTTGTAAATGTCTGAATACATTCTTCCAGGCACTACAATCGCGAGGTACTGATCTGAGGCTGTGACATTGAAAAATACACAGGTCCCTACCGTAGAAGCGATCAATGCACCGGTACTGTTCACCATACTGATAATTGCTTTGGCAATACGTTTGAGCATGCCAGAGCTTTCCATTACTCCTCCGAAAATCATGGCTGAGAGGATCAACCAGATTGTTCCTAACATCCCTGACATACCGCCGGAACTAAGTAGTTCGTTTACCATTTCATGATTCGTACTGATTGAAATACTCCCATACAATGACTTCATTGTACCGATAAAGAGTCCTTCTCCAGAGGCACTTCCTCCAATTTCAGCAACAAGCTCAGGTTGAAAAATCAGCGCACAAACGGAACCTAAAAGTGTCCCAATCAATAGCGCTGGAATGGCAGGCATTTTTTTCACAATTAGAACTACAACCACTATTGGCACAATGAACAACCAAAATGATATGTGGAACTTATCAGAGATCGCCGTAAGTATCAATTCTGTATCTACAGTTCCTTCTGCATTACTTCCAGTCAATCCAATGATCAAAAAGATGATC
Source organism: Bacteroidia bacterium (assembly GCA_030425425.1). GTDB lineage: Bacteria > Bacteroidota > Bacteroidia > Cytophagales > Cyclobacteriaceae > Marinoscillum. The sequence continues at coordinate 51,442 of JAUIAO010000041.1, forward strand.
AAGGTGATGGAGATTGAAGGAATAGTAGTAACCATCATATGACGAATATGTGTGAATAAATCCGTTCCAGCCATGGCAGGAGCCAGGTTTGTGGTATCAGAGAGTGGCGACATTTTATCGCCAAAATAGGCTCCACTAAGAATCGCTCCTGCAATCATTCCTTCTGAGATACCCAGAGCCTTTCCGATACCAATCAATGCAATACCAACAGTGGCGGCTGTAGTCCAGGAGCTGCCTGTAGCAAGTGATACAATAGAGCATACGATTGCCGCAGCAACTAAGAAGACTTTTGGATTGAGGATCTGAAGTCCATAATAGATCATAGCAGGAACAATCCCGCTCAATAACCATGTGCCTGCAAGTGATCCGATCAGCAACAATATCAACAATGAAGTCATTGCAGAACTAATACTTTTCACTATTCCGTCTTGCAATTCATTCCATCGAAAACCCGCTCTCATAGCTACCAAAGCCGCTACAGCGGCAGACAATATCAATACGATCTGGTTGGAACCATCAAGCGCAGCATCACCGAAGATGCCAACATTGATAGATAATAAAATGATTAGAAAAATTACAGGAATAAATGCCTCAAGAAGGGTAGGTTCTCTCTTTATCGTCATGCACAGTTCGTTTCAAGTCGAAAAGATAGTATAAAATTCAAAAATGTTCCGAAAGGATCATTCCAGAGACTTCATCACCAACAAGACTTCCAAGTGCCACACCCATACCTCCAAGCCGAACACCAAGGTAAATACCATCCTTCGTTTTTTGAACAACCGGAGCTTTGGTTGGGCCAAAAGCCATGATGCCAGACCAGATCATTTCCACTTCATAATCTGTATATGGAAGGATCATTTCCTTTAGATTATGATGGAGTTTTTCTTCAATTTTTGAATTGATGCCAAAATCAGTTGTGGCTTCTTCTTCCAAAGCGAGGTTTCGGCCACCTCCAAAGATCAACTTACCATGATAATCTCTAAAGTAGTAATAGCCTTCATCATAATGGAAAGTGCCGGAAGCTTTCAGTGGTTTTTTAGTATTGATTGCCATCACTATTCCTCTGCCGGGAGTGAGATCCAGATCGATCAATTTTTTTGTAAATGCATTGGTGCAGACAGCCACAGCCTTTGCAGAAAAAGTAAAATCTTTCGACCGAACCTCAGTTTCGGAGACACCTATGACTTCTGTGCCCGTGATGATTTGAATGCCTAGCTGATTGCAGTATTGCCAGAGGCTTTTCATTAGCATTCCAGTGTCCACCTGTCCCTCGAAGGGATTTTCTATCAGATGAGGCGTGCCGGAAAATCCGAAAGTTGAGATTTTTTCATTGGCGGGCTTGAATACCGCGCTTTTGAAAATTGGTTTCAGAAGATCATTGACCTCATCGATATCATTGATGTAATGGCTTGTTTTCTCATTGAGCAATTCATAACCACCTTTCACCAGCAGCCCGATGCGATCAGCGTCCAATCGATTGATGGTTTTTTGCAGACCACTATATCTTCTGTTTACCAGATTGACCATACCCTCATCACCTAGTGCTTTCCGGTCACTGGCAAGTTCTGATATGCTCCCAAAGCAAGCAAAACCTGCATTTTTGGTGCTTGCCCCCGTGGGTAAAGTTCCTCGCTCAATTACCAGAATGTGTAAATCAGGTTTGGATTCTTTGAGCGAAGCAGCTGTAGATAGTCCGGTAATACCAGCGCCAACTACAATCACATCGTATTGAAGCAGAGATTGTTTTTCCCAGATAGAGATCATTTTGTAAATTCCATTCGTCAAAAACCAAATGACAATTTAAGGTAATTGGAGTTTGAACAAAGAAAAAGTAAATCATGTAATGTGGAATAGAAATTCAAAAACGGTAACCGTAGTATCTATTTTATTCATACTGATTATTCGATCATATCCTTTTTGGTACAGGATAGAAGGTGGATCATATACTCTAGTCTATTACCTATTGGTCTTTGTGCTTTTTATGACTTTGGTGATTCAGTTTTTTCATCAATTTGTGAGACTGATCAAAGGATGGCAGAAATCACTGAAAAGTTCATTGCTTTCTATTCTCATTATTTCAGTTGCCCTTTTTGATGGTATATTCAATCCTTTGAATGTTGATCTTGAGTTTCTGTACGGAGATATAGTTTTTCGGGCTTGCCGTGAAGGCACTCAAAATCAGGCGACTATGAGATTGCGAGAAAATGGTCATTTCGACATTCATTGGACTGGGGTGTTTTTCGCGGATAGTTACTATTCCTACTTTGTCAAGTTACAGAATTTCGTTTATGATTCTGTTGAATTTGGCAATGGTATCTTGCGAGTTGCTGAATGCAGAGATCGATAGTACTATCCAGAGTTTCCCATCGGCTGATAATGGTTGA
>JAUIAO010000098.1 GCA_030425425.1 Bacteroidia bacterium
AGTTTCGTGGAGTTAAAAGGGTATCATTCTTCTTATACAGACTATCCAAAATCTATGCATAGTACAATCACTCCACAGAAATATTGCTTGATCCGGATTTGGCATCCACGACTGGCCGTCCGCAACTAGCCGTCCGCAACTAGCCGTCCGCCCCAGCCTGGAGAGCTGTTTAATCCAGATATTAAACTGAAAAACAAAAAAGCCATTGATGAAACATCAATGGCCGTAATTACTGAATTATCTCTCTGGTGATCAATCCTTCTTCAACTCCTCTCTACGGAGTTTCTCATAGAGCTCAGCCTGCTTTTCTGTAATAGACAGGAGCTTGTCACGATTATCTTCCAAAACAATATTTTGAGATTTTAATTTTTGAGTAGCAATCTTGAGTTTTTTATTCAGCTGCTCTGTGAGCTCCATTCGATTGCTCAGAGAAATGGACTTTAATTCATTATCCATAGTGAGTTTCCTAAAATGATGCGCCCAATAACCACAAACAACCACAACTGCCAAAGCCAATGATGCGTGGTATATAAATGTCTGCAAATCCATGTATTCTAATTGTGTGAAATACACATCAGGAACACCCGTATATTGCAAGAATGCAAAAACACCATGATGAATGACAACAAATGTGATAAGGGGGATCTGCAGTTTCCAGTCTTGATATACGATTAGAATAGCACTACCAATGAAAGCAAAGAAATGCATCTCAAACGTCCCGTGCATTTGATAGATAAAAGTTCCCACAAACACTCCGAAAAAGGTGCTGGCAACATATCGATGCAAGCTATGATTTGGCAATAGTAATTTCGTGCCAAACCAGCTGACCATTGCCAGGGCTGCCGTGCTAAGCCCTATGAGCCAGGTATCATAATAATAGGAGATCAATATTCCGAAAACTGAATATATAAGTAGAAACCTGAAGGCAAATTGATCAGACCTGGCATTGAGACCGGCCATTACTTCCTTTTGTTGTTCTGGGGTTAATGTCATTGTATTCATATGAATTATTTTGATTGAGTTTTACAAACTGAGTGAGTATTCAATACCACAGCCATAGGCTATGGTAGATAAAGGCCCAAAATCAGGTGGCCTAACACCTTCCATAAGAGAATCCAGCGCCATTTGTGCAAAATTGCTGGTCGGATCGGTGCAATATCTTGCCTTGTTATAGTTTCCTCTGAAGTACAAGCTTCTGTCTTTATTGATAATGACTGCCTGCGGAGTGGAATAAACTCCGGTAGCTACTGCAAATTCACTATTCAGGTCCTGAATGATTTTAGTTTCACCGTCAAAGTATGGTCTTGCTTTATTCAAATCATCTTCCTGCGGCAGTACAATTACAAATTCCAAGTCATCACCAAACTGTCTTTTTAAGTAGTTGAAATGATCAAGATTAAATCTGGAGCAAGAACATGATGTAGAAAAGAAGTGATAGAAGACTGGCTTTTCAAGTGAGTCTTGCGCCTCTTCTGTTACGTATATTTTTTCATCAATGAAAACCTCTTGATATCCTTTCGGAACGGGCGTTGGTAATAAATATTGAATTTCTGTCTGCCAGTATAAAATACCGATAACGACAGCAACTGAGGCCAGAAGAATACCGGCTAAAATTTTTCGAATGAACAAAATATAAAATGTGGGTTAATGTTGCTTAGCTGGTAAAGCAAATGTAATTCACAAATCAATGTAGATACATTAAAAAAAATTATCGGTCAATAGACTAAGATTATACCGGCATCAAAGAAAGACCGTAAAAAGTGCTTAATAAGCTATTGGATAACTTCCGGCAATTCTGTGGTTTTAAACCAATATCTTATAAAAGATTTTAGTTTATGACTGTAATCATCAATATCCATTTCTTTGGTCACGTATCCATTGGCCGCATGACTGTATGCATTTTTCACATCACGTTCATTAGAGCTACTACTAAACATGATGGTTGGGATATGATTCAAAGCTTCAGACCCTTTGATGGTTTTCAACAGCTCAAAACCCGAAATATCTGGTAAATTGATATCTAAAACGATCAGTTCTGGAAGCAGAGAGCCATTCTTCTCCAATTTGCCAAGGTATTCTTGAGCCTGCTCTCCATTGGAAATAACCATTAGTTCTATATGTTCCGGAAGAAATTCTTTGAACAATGTGACATCAGCAAAATTATCCTCAACATATAGTAATCGCTTTGACATAACTGGCGGGTTAAATTTTGTCGGGTATTAAGATATTAAACGTAACACCTTGATCTTCGTTTTGTTCAATCCAAATTTGTCCCTGATGCTTTTCAACTATTTTTTTACATATTGCCAGACCAATTCCAACTCCATTCTGATCTTCTAAAGGGACTGATCGCTTAAAAATCTGAAAAACTCTTTCGAAATCTTTTGGCTGAATGCCTACCCCATTGTCACGAACTGATATGACATGGTGATCCTTAAATTTCTTAGAAGAAATATCGATTCGAGGCTTAGCTTCTGATCGGTATTTGACAGCATTCTGAATAAGGTTTGCAAACACTCTTTTAATCTGCACCGGCTCCAGGTTCAACACCGGCAACTGACCGACATTCACCACCGCGTCATTTTCATCTAAAAGTTGTCGGTTGGCCTCTAAAGCCTCCTGAATGACCCCAGAAAGTTCTGTCGGCTCAAAAACAAATTCCTTACTATTAGTTCTACTATAACTCAGCAGGTTGCTAATCAAAATTTCCAATCGTTTAGCACCATCATCTATGATTTGAATATATTGATTCGCTACATCATCCAGGCTATCAGCATACTTTTTCCCCAATAACCGACTAAATCCCGAAATCATCCGAAGTGGTTCTTTCAAATCATGAGAAGCCACATAAGCGAAATTTTCAAGCTCTTCGTTGGAGCGTTTGAGGTCAGAAAGATTTCTTTTGAGTTCAAACTCCAGTTCTTTTGTATCAGTCACATCCCTGCTTACGGTGACCAGCTGCTCCACTTCTCCATCTGATGAAGCCAAGGGGTGTGTAATCGTATCTAACCATAAATACGTCCCATCTTTTTTCCTGAACCGGTAAATGATCCGAGGAGGCTTGTCATTTTGCATTGCAATCTCATGGCTTTCCCTTTTGATCCTTTCCACATCATCCGGATGATGGTACAGATATGGATTTTTTCCAATCAGTTCATCAGGGCTATATCCTAAAAGATCCTGAACATTCGCACTTACGAATAAAAACGTACCATCCAGTGTATGCCTACAGACCAGCTCTGTTGTATTTTCCAGGAGTACTTGATAATTGAACTGGGTTTCATTGAGAAGCTGTTGCTGCTTTTTATGCTCAGTGAGATCTTTTATGGTGGCTACAAAATATTTTGTATCTCCATCATCACTCTTGATCTCTGACGGATAAACAGAGACAGGAAATCGCGTGCCATCTTTCTTTTTGAAAAGGAGCTCAAAATCGACAGAAGCACCATCTAATGTTTTGTCAAATGCAGCTGATATATTGTCTAATTCTTCTTCCGGCCAATAACAATGAGGAGGGCGGCTGGCATAGATTTCCTCATGAGAAAATCCTGTAATCTTCGTCATAGCCTCATTAACAGCAATATGATTGCCGTCTGGGTCTATAATAGAAATACCATCACTAATAGCATTGAAAATAGTCTTGAAATTTTCGAGATTACTAAGCGGCATAATATATCTGGTTGGATAGCTTTCTAAAGCTAACAAACAAAATACCGTTGATCAAATCATTTAACGCAAAATTTGAACATATTACCACTCAATGGTATTAGCTGTAGACATGGCGGAGATACCATGACCATATTTCCATATTATTAATAAGGCAAAAGTTCGGAAGCGATTTTAACAAGGATATCAATACCTAAAAATGTAGAAAGCCCAACAAAAGCAATCATAAAAAGTACTGCTATCCACTCTACAATATGATACTTCTTCAATAACATTTCTTTCGGCTTTGGTTGATACCAAAAAAACAAATATTATTCATTAATCAAATGTAAACCATCAGTTCAAAAATTGACAAAAATCAAGCGTTCAACGCAATGCATTTTCAATTTCCGCTACTTCCTTGTTTGAGAATTTCAAATTTGTTAAAGAGTGAGCATTTTTCTCCAACTGCTGTACAGAACTTACACCTACCAACACCGAAGTAACTCTTTGGTCTTTTAGTAACCATGAAATAGCCATTTCACTCAGTGTCTGTTCTCTTTCTTTGGCAATGCTGTGTAGTTTCTTGATTTTCCCCAATTGACTTGCTACTGTTTCTTTCTCAAGGTAAGTCATTGATTTTGCTGCGCGGCTACCTTCAGGAATTCCATTGAGGTATTTGTCCGAAAGCATTCCCTGCGCCAACGGACTAAACGCTATACAACCAACGCCACTGTCACCGAGCACATCCAATAGACCATCTTCTACCCAGCGATCAAACATATTGTAGCGCGCCTGATGGATCAGACATGGAGTCCCTAATTCATTCAAAATACCAATAGCTTTCTTGGCCAATTCGGCAGGATAGTTGGAAATACCAACATAAAGTGCCCTACCGGACCGAACAATAAAGTCGAGTGCCTGCATGGTCTCCTCCAATGGTGTATCAGGGTCGGGACGATGATGATAGAAAAGATCTACATAATCGAGATTCATTCTCTGGAGACTTTGATCCAGGCTACTTACCAGATATTTTCTCGACCCCAGATTACCATAAGGGCCAGGCCACATGTCATATCCGGCTTTGGAAGAAATAAACAATTCATCCCGATAAGGCACAAAATCGTCTCGAAACAATCTACCAAAATTAGTCTCAGCAGATCCATATGGAGGTCCGTAGTTATTGGCCAGATCAAAATGCACAATTCCAAGGTCGAATGCCTTCCGTAAGATCTGTTGACCTTTGAGCAAGTCGTCTGCATGACCAAAGTTGTGCCAAAGCCCCAATGAAATCAATGGTAATTGAATCCCGCTATTTCCGCAGCGGCGATAACTCATATCACCATAGCGCTGAGGATTTGGAGTATATGATTGAATTCCGGACTTGTCGTTGATTTGCATGTATCGAGTATTTAGGTTTGGAATGCAATGCAATTTTAATCACTATACCAATACCAACAGTTGAAGACCTCCATTGATATTGTACACATTCTGCTTTAGCTGGTTTTATGATTAAATTGCTTTCGGTTTATACAAGACCAACTGAAGTTTCAAAAAGTCTAAGCCCCTAGCCTGATTACCAATGAAAAAAGGAAACATCACTATCAAAGACATTGCTCGAGAACTCAACATATCTGTCTCCACTGTATCTCGTGCGCTTGCTGATAACCCACTGGTAAAACCAGCCACCCGTGAAGCTGTAAAAGAATTGGCTAAAAAATATCACTACAAACCAAACTTTACAGCACTAAGCCTTAGAAGCAACAAAACCAACACGCTGGGAATCATCATTCCTGAGTTGGTTCATGAATTTTTCTCCCTTGTGATTAGAGGTGTAGAAGATTTCGCTTATGCCAATGGATACAATGTTTTGATTTCTTCAACTCATGAATCTTATGAGCGCGAGGTTATCGATACCAAGACCATGCTCAATGGTCGGATTGATGGGCTTTTAGCATGTATTTCGAAGGAAACTTCGGATTACGATCATTTCAAAGAGTTTGTAGATCGCGGCATTCCTTTGGTCTTCTATGATTGTATCTGCAATGAAATAAAGGCTCCCAAGGTAGTAATCGATGATTTTAATGCTGGCTATATGGCGGCTAAACACCTGATCGATCAGGGCTGCAAAAATATTGCTTACGTAGGTGGGCCAATCAACCTACTGATCAATAAGAACAGATTTGGCGGATACCAAAAAGCTCTTTCAGAAGCCGGACTCAACACTCATGATGATTGGATCATCCACTGCAAAACCATGGACTATGAAGGTGGACTGAGTGACACTAAGGATTTGATTAAGTCAAAACAGATAGATGGATTGTTTGCAGCTACAGACATGCTTGCTATTGCAGCCATCAAAAATATCAAGGCAGAAGGTTTTCGTGTTCCTGAGGATATAGCAGTAGTTGGCTTTAGCAATTGGACCATTGGGCAGGTCTATGAACCTTCGCTGACTACCATCTCACAGCCAGGCTATGAAATGGGACAAAAAGCAGCTGAATTAATCATCAAACAAATTGATAATCCAGACGTAGAATTCGATGACACTGTGGTTCTCAACACGGAACTTCTGGTAAGGGAGAGCAGTCAAAGAGATTAATAATTTTATTTTATGAATTAATAAATATTATAAATTATAGTTGTTTAATCTTTGCAATACGAAACGATTAAAACGAATACAAAATGATAGAACTAACAGAAGACAACTTGAAAGGCATCCTCGAAAGTAACGAGAAAGTAATGGTGCAATATGGAGCAGTGTGGTGTGGCAACTGCCGAATGACCAAGCCGAAGTTCAAAAGAATAGGCGGAGAGAATGAAGGTATCGAATTTGTATATGTAGATGCAGAGAAGCTGCCAAATTCCAGACAATTTGCCGATGTGAAAAACCTACCTACATTCGCTGCTTTCAAAGACGGCAAGTTAGTAGCACAGCAAGCAGGTAATAAAGAAGAAACCATTAGAAAAGTACTCAATGAGATTACCAATAATTAAACACATCGTAGAGTTTGTAGAGCAGAACGACGAAGACTGGGTGAATGAAACCCTGGAACTGCTCGAGCACATGGCGGATGCCAAAGGGATCAAAGACGAAGAACTAGACGTAATCGGTGAGCTGATCTCCAACATGTACGGTGCCCTGGAAGTGCATCAGGAAATCAAAAATGGCAAACCGCAAAAAGAAGCACTGAATGAATTTATGAAAAGGGTAACTGGTTCGATAGACTAGAGGACTGATTGCCCCAAAACACTTGAAAAAGCTTAGCCTCTGGCTAGGCTTTTTTTTTAGCTTCTGGCAAGAAATAACATCGATAAAACCGCAATTAAGCATATAATATCATTTTATATAACCGATAAGTACTATCAAATGATAGTATGTGTAATATTATACTGATAAAAGTCATATTCACATTTTTTGCATTTACCCCCCCCCCTCTTATTATCATTGCCTGACCATCAGCCGCAAAGTCCACAAAGTGTGGTCTTTTATTCATTTTAAAACTCAACCAATAATGAATTGTAACAAACTGCGGCACATTGCCCTGGCTCT
>JAUIAO010000042.1 GCA_030425425.1 Bacteroidia bacterium
TTACCTGCAAAAAGAAGACCTTGGATGGATGGAATTTTTTCTCAGATTTCATCCTTAAGCCCTCCTTTTGATTATTCTAATGCATAATCCGGGTTTAACCAGAAATAGACCAGTCAAAAAAAAGGGAGCCGAAGCTCCCTCATTCTATTTGATTGACGAAATCTTATTCATCTTTATTCTCTTCACCGTCTTTTGATTCAGCTTTTAGCTCTACAGCATCTCCATCTTTCAATCGCTTAGATACTGCCAGGAAAGGGCCTTTAATTACCTCTTGACCTTCTTCTACTCCTTCCAGTATTTCGATTCTATCAAAATCACTGATACCAGTTTTCACGATGGCTTTCACTGCTACTCCTTCCTGCATCAGGAATACCACCTCATCCAGTTCTTCGTTGAGTAAGTTTTCCTCAGATTCTTTCGCCTCACCTTCGCCACCTTCTTCTCCATCCATATTCTCTGAATCACCCGCTTTACGAGTAGTCACTGCTGATAAAGGTACAGACAGAATGTTTCGTTTGGTCTCGGTGATGATATCTACACTTGCCGTCATACCCGGTCTGAAAGGGTATTTCATTCCTTTTTCCTCGATCAAGTCCTGATAAGAAGAATTCAATATTTTGATTCTTACCTCAAACTCTGTCACTGCATCAGAAGATACTTTACTGTTGGCAGTGTTGGCAATCTGCGTAACTACTCCTTTGAATTTCTTATCCATGTAAGAGTATGAGTCCACATCTATAATCGCCGTATCTCCTTCACTGATTCTAATGATGTCGTTTTCATTCACGTCCACACGCACTTCCATGTTAGACAAGTCAGCGATTCTCAGCATCTCGGTTCCTTGCATCTGCGAAGTACCCAACACAGTCTCACCAACTTCCACATCCAGCTTACTCACGATCCCACTCATAGGCGCTTCGATCTCAGTGAGGCGAAGGTTTTCCTCTGCTTCTTCTACGGAGGCCTTAGCACTCTCCACAATGTATCTTGCTGCCTCTACATTTTGCTTTGCTGAAGCAAGGTCTTGTTTAGCAATTTTATAATTGGCTTCTGCCAACTGATAGTCGGCTTCAGAAATCACTTGCTCATCATAAAGTTTCGTTTGTCTGTTGAAATCCAATTCAGAACGCTTAAACGTAGCCTCAGCTCTGGCCATACGAGCTTTCGCATCCTCCAGATTAGCTTTCTGCTGATTATAGTTTGCTCGTACTCTGTCACGCGCTGACATGAAATTATCCGGTCGGATCTTCACCAGGAAGTCACCACTAGATACTGAATCACCTTCTTCTATTTTCAGTTCGATGATTTCACCAGATACTTCCGGGCTTATTTTAATCTCTAATACAGGTTGTACAGCACCAGATGCACTTACTTTCTCAATGATTGTGGCCAATTCTGCTTTTCCTGTTTCTACTTCAAGCGATTTTTTCTGACCAACCCATCCCTGAGACTTCCCTACTACTGCAAAAATGATGAGTGCAGCTACTACAGCGAGGAGGATGTAGAGTATTTTATTATTTGATTTTTTCTTTTTAGCCATGATTAGAGTGATTCAAATTTACCTAGATAGAAGTCAATGATTTTTCTTTTAAAAATGTAGTCATATTTAGCGCGCACCAAATCTGATTTCGCACGATATAAGTTGTTGGATGCCACCTGATAGTCTGTAAAATTGGCCGCACCCAGATTGTATTGATTTTGAATAGAACGGAAAGTTTCTTCCAATGCCTGAACCTGTTTCTGAGATGCCTGGAAAGTCTTACTAGCTGCCAATGCGTCATTATACGAAGACTCGATCGTCTGGCGCAAAGTGTTTTTCTGCTCCATCACAGCAATCTCTGCTTGTTGCAACCCGATCTTAGCACGCTGTACGTTTGATCTTGCTTGCAAATTGTTAAAAATTGGAATGTTCAGATTTAGTGATAAAGATCTACTTAAGTTTTGATCTATTTGATCACCGAATTCAACAGTTTCAATACTACCTGCAGGAATTTGTACATTCTGTAGGATTTCTACACCATTGGTAGTGACGTAATCTGTCGGCACTTGCATTTCTGTAGGGGCAACAGACTCATCAATCACATATTGCTGAAACGCATCTGAATAATTGGTTCTAAAACTACCACTTGCAGAAATTGAAGGAGAATACCCGGCTTCTGCAGCTTTCACACCTCTTACCGCACTTTCCACTTGTAATTCTGCACTTCGGATCTCTGGCATTAACCTTACGGCTTCCAAAAAAACATCTTCCGCAGTAAATTCCATTGGATCAAGCATATCTACTTCGATTTCAGGAACCACAATCTGAATATTCTCGACGGATGGTAATAACATCACCTGCTTCAAATTAAGCATGGCCAGATCCCGAGCGTTCTCTGCATTAACCAGATTGACTTCATTTGTCGCTACCTGAGAGACTAATTCTAATTCATTTGTTCTCGGAAGGGCTCCTCCAGCCACCAGTTTTTTCGTTCGGTCCAGTTGCTCTTCACTAGACTTGAGTTGATATTCTGCATTCTCTACCAATTCCTGATTCAGAATCACATTGAGATATACTGTAGTAACCATCAATGAGATGTCATTTTCGGCTTTTTTCAGGTCAAACTCTGTGGATTGATACAAAAGCTTATTCTGCTTGATGGTATTGGCAATTCTGAACCAATTAAATAAGGTCACATTGGCACTTCCTCCGGCACCAGCAAAATTGATCTGCTGGGTAATGAAATCATTCGAAGTAGGGTCAACACCTCTACCCCACTGGTACCCATAGTTACCGTTTAGATTGATGTTTGGCAATTGATTGGCTCGTGATTGATTCCAATTTACCTTGGACTGTTCCAGCTGCAGCTGGCTCCTCCTTACCGTAAGGTTGTTTTCGATGGCAATTTCTACACATTCCTGAATGGTCAACATCCTTGGTTCATTTTGAGCCAGGGCATACCAGCCAATCAGAAGTGAAAAAATAGTTAGGTGTATTTTTTTCATAGATTGTTATTGATCAATATCTGGTAAATAAATGACGCTCCGAACCCAGTTTAAGTTACGGATATATTCTAAAGTAATTGGTTTTATGCCTGAATCCATTTCATAAACGAGACAGGCAAGGTCATTCTTGCCTTTTCTGGAAACAGTCATAGTGGCTATGTTGCAATCGTCATGTGAAAGCACATCAGAAATAAAAGCTATACTCCCTTTCTGATCATCGGCATTAATGATCATTGTATGAGAATTGGCAGTAAAATTACAATCGAAACCATTCACTTCTCTGATCCTGATCACGCCTCCTCCCCGGCTTTCGCCAATGATTGTTGCCTGTCCATCAGCAGCTTTTAATTCTAACTTCACAGTGTTCGGATGCATGGTAGATGCATTTCCAACTGAGCGAAAATGATATTCTAATTTGTTTTCTTCAGCCAGATCTAGAGCTTGCTTGATGCGCTCATCATCTGTATGAAAATCCATCAAACCAGCCAATATGGCCCTGTTACTACCGTGGCCTTCATATGTTCTCGCAAAAGAATTATAAAATGTAATATTTGCTATTTGTGGCTGATGCTGCAAAATGCGTCTGGCCACACGGCCAATACGCACTACTCCGGCTGTATGAGAGCTGGATGGACCAATCATCACTGGCCCAATCATATCAAAAACACTGCTTCTCTCTGACATATTCTGAAGTTTATACGTTAATCACACCTTTCAGATACTCATATTTCCATGTTATTGAAAAAGTTATGGTGAGTGGCTGCTATTCTGGTTAATTGGTCAATTGGTATTGGGAATAGAATAATTTGCACTTTATATCCAAAACAATGATTTTCGGATTTGCCAGATTTATTGGCGAGCAAAAACTAAACTGCCACCGTTGCTTTTATTCGCGGATGTGGATCGTAATTTTCTAATGTAAAATCCTCAAACTTGAATCCGAAAATATCCTTCACCTCTGGGTTGATCTTCATAACCGGAAGTGATTTCGGCTCTCGTGAAAGCTGTAACTCTGCCTGCTCAAAATGATTGGAATACAAATGAGCATCTCCGAATGTATGCACGAAATCTCCGTATTCTAACCCACAAACCTGAGCAACCATCATGGTCAACAAAGCATAGGACGCGATATTGAAAGGAACTCCTAAAAACACATCTGCACTTCGTTGATACAGCTGACAAGACAGCTTGCCTTCAGCTACATAAAACTGGAAAAGGGTATGACATGGTGGTAACCCTGACTTGGCCATCACGGGAATGTCTTTTGGATTCCAGGCAGACACCAGTAAACGTCTGGAATCAGGTTTGTTTTTGATATCCTCAATCAACTGTGTGATTTGATCCACACCTTCGAAATTTCTCCACTGATGACCATAAACAGGACCTAATTCACCCCACTTCGCAGCAAACTCATCATCAGTTTTGACCTGCTCTATGAACTCTTTCATCTTGGCTTTCCATTCCTCTGAATAGGTAGGGTATTGATCCGCCAGATTATTCTGATTCAGGTAGCTCTGAAACGGCCAGTCGTTCCAGATATTCACTTTGTTTTTAACCAAATATTGAATATTCGTATCTCCATTCAGAAACCAGAGCAACTCATGAATGATCGATCTGAGATGTACCTGCTTTGTAGTAACAAGTGGAAAACCCTCCTGAAGGTTGAAACGAATCTGGTGCCCAAAAACGCTGCGTGTCCCCGTACCTGTCCGATCACTTTTATCCACTCCGTGATCTAAAATATGTTGCATTAGTTCGAGGTACTGCTTCATGACTTGATGATTTTATTAGGTTAATGACCGCTAAATTATAGCTTATTAATCAACCTAAATAGTTTGACAGGAATGATGATGAAAATTATTGAATTATCGTCGATTAAACCCCACCTCCAGAGATAGATTGGACTATCTGAATATGCACATTGAAATAATGGCCACAACCCAATTTTAGTCTATCGGAACACCGATGAAATATTCGCTAAGGCGGTTATATGGGATTATACTCCATTCAGGGTCATTGCAGCTCCGATCAATACCGGGAAAACTGGCACCGAGATAAAGTCCTTTCTTGGTCAGATACCACGATGGTTTCTCCCAGGCTTTTGTGTTTTCATAGTTACATTCCATTTCTTTCGTGAATTTCTCTGGATAAGCTGTTTTTAGCTGATCTATCACAAAAGATGCAAATTCATTTCGACGATATTTAAACCAAAAAGAAGTATTGTAAGTAGGTATGGGGAGGTCTCCTACATATATCAAATCTTCGAGCCATAGCCTTTTCCCTGTCTGGAGCTCCAGATTGGTGTATTCATTTGTGACCTTTTCGCGCTCGCTGTAGCAGGATGATTTAACCTCCGAACTATAAGATAAATACGACTGATTGAGAAACGAAATATTAATCTTCTCACTGTAACTCCCTGAATATCCGTAAGTTCCGCATTCAAAGAAACTCTCTACATGCTTTAGGTGATCATTTCTTAAAATGACATTTGGTTTGTTTACATCTTTAGTTTTGCGATTCGAATTGATCTGAAAATGCTTGACACCTGTAAAAGGTTCTTTAAACCAACTGACAGAAAATCTTCCGAATCTCTCGCGTTTATTAACCCGGACTAACTCTAAATCACTTGTTCTCAAGTAGCTATAAGGAGACAAAAGCTTTTTCAATTCATCATTGACATACAAATGATCGATTTTATCTACGTCGATCACCTCCAATTTGATGATCAAAGAATCCTTGTCAGTAATCAAGACACCTTCCCAGGTTTCATCAGGCAAATGTTCAATAACCACTTTCTGAACGGGTAAACCAATAGAATCTTTCAGTGCACTTTCAAAATGAAATTTTGTCGAATCAGATTTTCCCTTTAAATAAAGATTAGTCTTCTCATTCTGATAAAAGTACTTCATATATGCCGCCTCAGAAAAATGATCAATCTGCACTCCAACTTTTCGGCTTCCTATATTACCATGAAGAAAATAGGTTGGTTCTATATGTGCTTTGGCCAGATAGGAACCACAGACAATAACTACTAACAAAATGAAATTCTTCATTATGCGCAATATTCAGAGTTCAAAATGAAAATTGGTTGATATTGAGGATAAAATGTTGGAGTATCGCTTTTTACTTGTACCAAGTCCTGATTAGATTTCATGTCATATATATACAATTTAACTGCATATTTATCACTTTCAGAGTAAAGCCATGCCCTAATTATCTTAGGAGCAGGTATTTCTAATGGACAAAATCAGCTGGCTGATTTTCAATTTAAGTTTTCGAAACAGACTTAAATCTTATTCGTGTACTTTCAGCTCCTCTCCTTTTACCTGATCTATAGTAACCAAACCACCGTTCCAGGACTCACCATTTATAGTTACGTTCTCGATTTCTATACTTTCAAAAAGCGACGTATCAAGCTGAGCCTTACCCGTGGTGAAATTGATATTCTCCAATTTAAAATCCACGAGTCGATCATGTTCAGTAGTACCTACCTCAGCAAAACGATCACATTGTAGATCAAGATTTTTAAAAGTGATGTTTTCAGCATATGATAAAGGTGGGGTTTCCCTACCTTTCAAATCAAAAAACTGTCTCCATGGACGAATATAAATTCCACTCCAGACATTCCCTGTAATATTCTCCAATGTAATATATTCATACTTTTGTGGGGTATCCGGACGCATTTTAAAGTTCATCAATCGCTGTGCATTTTCAATCTTACAATTTCTAACGAGCACGTTTCTAGTATGAATATTCTCACTGCCACAGGTAAAAGTGGAATGACAGAATCCATATACATTGTCCTCAATCAAAATATTCATATTAGGGCCATTGTTTGGATCTTCATCTGCCCATGGTCCCTTTCCACCTTTTAAAGCAACTGCATCATCACTCACGGACATGTAGCATCCTTTTATCAGCACATTAGTACAAACATCCAGATCTATGGCATCCGAACTAGGTGCACGTACTGGCTTGTGTGGAGCAAAAATCGAAACATCAAGTATTTTGGCATTATTACACTTATAAAGATGAGTGGTCCAAAAACCTGAATTCTCTAATTTAACATCTTGAATCTGAACGTTATCACAGTCCCAAATAAACACCAACCTTGGTCTGGATACTTCTAAATTCGTACATTTCGGATTTTCTTTCCTTCTTTGCCAAAAGGCATTCCAATATTTTAACCCATTCCCATCAATTGTACCTTCGCCCGAAATAGTAAACCCATCTACACCATAAGCATTGACAAGTGCAGGAAAATAATCCAGATTTAGACCCTCCATACGTGATGGCTGCTTTGGATAATCCTTAATCTCATTAGATCCTTTGAGCATTCCACCCTTTACTACATGCAAATGAGTGCCTGGCTTGAAAAATAATGCGCCTGACATGAAAGTACCTTCCGGAATCAATACTACACCTCCTCCTGAGGATGATGCCGAATCTATAGCAATTTGAATGGCCGTGGTATTTAGAACTGTACTATCATCAGCTATAGCTCCAAAGTCTTCTATATTGTAAATTGACCCCAATTCCTCTAACTGAACCTTTGTGGTATCTCTAAACCAGTCTGATATTTCAGAACCATCGGGAAATATGTCTTTAGATGATTGGTCTGATCCTGAGTTTTCAGTGCATGATGCAAAACAAATCCCTACTAAAAGGAATAAAATAATATATCGCATGTCTAATTTCTTTAAATGATGAATATATTCGTTAACAGTAGAATTTCCGACCTTTTCAGGTCTATTCCTTGATTCGTGATTCTACTTATTTTTGATCCAAAATGGTGCAAGAATGAACCATAGTATACTTCCAATAAGCATATACCATTTCATCTGATCAATAGAAAGTGCTCCAGCCAAAGTGAGAACTGGCAAAATGAGAATAAATAAAACGGTGATTATCCCGATGTATCTGATTGCCATGATTATGCTTTTTTGATTTTCATTAATGTTATATATAGAATTCCAGATGCTACCCAACAAGGAATTACCATGTAAGCTGCAAAGACTCCTTGATTGAGAATCATATACAATCCAAAAAGTACAGGAATAACCCAAGCTATTAGCACAGTAGTATTAAAAGAAATTCCTTTTTGCTCAGCAAAAAAGTTTGGAAAGTTGAATCGTTTTGAGAAGTAATGGTCCACAAAAATGATGGCTCCCATGGGGCCCAGGATGGTTCCATAAAGCCCGACGAAATCCAACAATTTCGCTGATAAGTTTGGAAAAATCCCTGCGATTGTTGCAATAACTCCTGCCACTAAGACTCCAACGAAGCTCTTCGCCTTTGGCATCAAACTCTGAAATGCCAACCCGGCCCGATAAATTGTAGGGTTGGCGGTAGTCCAACCCGCTATAATTACTACCAAGATTCCAGTCCAACCAATAGCTCCCCAAGCAAGCGCTCCAGGATTTGCTGATGTGTCGTTTATAAGGTGAATCTGAGCTGCCAAAAGAAATGCAGCAGCGATCCAAGCCATGTAGTGCCCAAGAAACATTCCAATCGCAGGCCCCCAACCGGCTTTGGTATCCTTAGCAAATCTCATGATAGAAAGATCCGCCATACCGAAGTGCATGGCTCCATTACATAACCAGGCAAAGATGATGATTTTCCCTATTCCGAAATCTGTTTTCCCACTCTTTGCCTGAACTACAGATACAGCGTGATCCCAAAACGCCCCTTCAACCAAAGCATCAAAACTTGTAACACCCATCTGATATAATGCAGCCATTCCACAGGCAGCAAAAACGACAATCATCCAGGGAGCAGCCATATTCGAAACCCAGGCCACCGTATTATATCCGGCCGCAGCAACCACTGTCATTACTAGTCCAACCACAATAACTATCATTGAAAAACCAAAGGTGCTAAATCCAAAAATGGATTCTGGCACATCAAAAACAATATTAAAGGGCACTCCCACTGCACTTGCGGATACTGTCACCATTGCACCAGCAAGAAAACAGAACAATATACCATTGACAATATTGTAAACCTTTACCAACTTATCTCCAGCGATTTTTTCCAGATGAAAGTACAATGTCAATTTTTTGGAAACAGCAATTGGTGCTACAATGTATCGCCATGTTAATAATGCCAGAACGTTTCCGATAAAAAGTCCGATAAGCAAATCATACAAGCTCGCACCTGCTGCTAAAAACAGCGGACCGATCATAAACTCTGTTCCGGCGGCATGTTCTCCCGCATACATGCCAAGAAAGCTCTTCCAGTCTTTTTGTTTTGATGCGGGTATAGGTTCTCTCTCAAATTCACCCTGAGCCACTTCCGGGGCCTCGACACTAATCTCTGATTGCATTTAGATTTTGGTTAGTATGATGATTTTGAATCAATAACTGAGCATATTGCTGAGCACATTTCAAAATCGGAAAATTCTATTGTAATTTGATTTCTGATTGATGAGACAACTCACAAGACAAGGATATTATTTTTTATCAGAAACGTCTTAATTCATATTCGTATTAAAGGTGCGTATATTTCGTCAGTGTATTTACTAACCATACCAAACTCATGTTTTGCAAAGGAAATGATAGAATCTAGTTGGAGGATTTATCTAAATTTTCCTTGGCGTATTGAGAAGGTGTAACGCCATATTTAGCTTTAAACACATTGCTGAAATAACGCCGGTCACTGAACCCGACCTGGTAGCATACTTCTGCTACTGGAAGTTTTTGGTTAATAATCAATTGAACGGCACGTTTCAATCTGAAATCCCGAATGAACTCAATGATCGACATTCCAGTAAGGGACTTCAATTTTTTATAAATGGTAGACTGGCTCATACCCAATTCTCGGGCAATAAATTCAGTGGATAAATTCTCAGAATTTAAATTCTCTTCCAGGACTTCAGTCATTTTGCTTAAAAATTCCTGTTCAGGTGATTTTATAGCGAGCTCAGCAGGTTGCATTAACAGGTCAGTTTTGTATTTTTCCCTGAGCAACATCCTATTATGCAGAATATTTCTTATTCGCGTCTTAAGTACTAATTCATTGAAAGGTTTGGTTATATAATCATCTGCTCCTGTATCTAAACCCTCTTTTTTGTAAATCAGAGAAGTTCTGGCAGTAAGAATAATAATCGGAAGATGACTAGTTCTTGGATCATTTTTCACCTTTCCAGTGAATGTAATACCGTCCATTTCGGGCATCATCACATCACTTAGAATAAGATCAGGAAAATGCTCAAAAGTCAATGTCAATGCTTCTGCCCCATTCTTCGCTTCAATTATTTTAAAATGAGGACTTAGTAAATCATGAAGATATTTTCTGATCCCATCATTATCTTCTGCTATTAATATCGAAAGCTCCGATTGATTTGGGAAATTGAACAATTTATCTTCACTTGTCTCAGGTAATTCAATACTCTCATATTGACTAAGTTCTTCACTATCCTTAAAATCATTGATTAGAAATTCACTCCTGATATGGTCATTGCCCAAAGGCATTTTTATAGTAAATCTGGTCCATTGATTCAGCTCACTTTCAACTATTATTTCCCCACCATGAAGCTTCACTATCTCATAAGTAATGGACAATCCCAATCCATAACCATCCTCTTGCTTAGCATCTTTTTTGTTTTCACTTTGGTAAAACCTCTTGAAAACATTTTTTATTTGATCCGGAGGAATACCTAAACCAGTGTCTCTTATTACTATAAAAGCGTGTTGGTCATCAACATCTATTTCTACACCTATCTCCCCTCCATTTTTTGAAAATTTGAAAGCATTAGAAATGAGGTTGTACAAAACTTTTTCCATCTCATCTCTATCAAACCATAAGTCAATATGATCTGATGGCGAATCGAATTTGTAGTCTATTTGATGAAGATGAGCTGTTTCATCAAATGAAAGAAATATTTCTTTTGTGAATTTAACGATATTTCCTTGTGCTACTTTTAGACGAGCTTCCCCTAATTCCAGCTTCCTGAAGTCCAATAGTTCGGAAACAAGATTATGCAAGTGAGTGCCGTTTTTTTTCAAATTCTGAACCGCATTCAGGCTTACCCTATCCGTTACTCCCCTTTCCATTAATCGATTCACAGATCCTAAAATCAATGTTACGGGAGTTCTGATTTCATGAGAAATGTTTGTGAAAAACCGCAATTTCACTTCGTGAAGTTCCGTTTCTTTTTCCCTGTTGAGTTGTTCCAACTTGAGTTGACTCTTCATCTTTTCCCAGTAAATGCTGTAAAGTCTGTAGAAATAAAGCATTATCATGAAAAGTGCCAGATATATGAGATAAGCCCACCATGTTGCCCATAGTGGTTTTGCTATAACAATGGGGATAGAAGCAGTATTGCCAGAGACCGACCCTTCTTCATTGTATGCTCTCACTTTAAAGGTGTATTTACCTGGAGACAAATTGGTATATGTAGCAGATCTATTACTCCCATTATCTCTCCAGTCTTTATCAAAATTATCCATTTTGATAGCGTATTGACATGCTTGAGAGGTTGGGAATTTAATAGCTGCAAAATCGAAGGTTATTACCCTTTGATCATAATTCAGATTGATTAGATCAGCGTCATTGATCTGACGACTGTAGGGCTTATCAATACCGTTTTCGACTGGCTTATTGAAGACTTTAAAATCGGTAAGTACTACTTTAGGAACCTCCGTTTGATGTTTCATTTTGGTTGGCTCAAAAGACACTACTCCATTTAGCCCTCCATAGTAGATGACACCCTGCTTGCTACGATGTATGGAACTAAATTGGTAACTTCCATTCAAATCTGGAAATTCGTACACCGTATCATTCTTCACATCATATTTAAATACACTCTCAACTGAATTGATCCAAATGTTCTTCTCTTCATCCTGAAGGATACCACAAATGGTAATGTCATTGAGTTTCTTATAATCATCAAAGCTGTTGATTGTGCCATTAACCATATCAAACATTTTCAGACCATTATTCCATGTACCCAGCCATAAGTGTCCGCTGTTGTCATCATGAATACTTGTTATATTTTTGGATGGAAGTGTGAGTTGGTGCTTGCTGGTAAAGTCATATTGAAACCGTTGGAATGTTCTGGTTTCAGGGTCCAGAAGATTGGCTCCTCCACCAAAAGTTGCTACCCAAATTTTCCCATCCAAAGCATACTCCAGCTTCATGACATTATTATTACTGATTGTTGTTACATCACGAGAATCATATTTGTAAACAGTAAATTTTTCACTCTTTTCATCAAAATAATTGAGCCCTCCGGCCCAGGTAGCTATCCAATACCCTCCATTTCTATCTTCTAAAATGTCTCTAATTTCATTTGCAGATAAACTTGCATTATCTGATAAATCGGATTTATATCTTTTAATTTCTTTAAGATTCTGATCAAGTAAAATCAATCCATTGGAATAAGTACCTAGCCAATACTTGCCATCTTTCCTTTTTTTGATTGTAACTATCTTCAATCCATTATAAATTTTAGAAACTTTCTCTTTGGCTACATTACCCTTTTGCCCTTCTGACACCCTCTCGTGCACAAATACTCCATTGCCGTCCGTACCCAGAAGTACCTGATTTTCCTCTGCATAAATGGACCAAACGGAGGCCAAATCTTCACCATCTGAATCCCCCATAAATTGTATTGGATTATGTAGACTTTCGAGGATATAAACACCTTCCCATGCAGATCCCATCCATAAATTTTCGTCACGATCTATGAATACCGCATAGATTGAATTACTCAATAATTTAGAGACAGCAGGCTTTTTAAATAGTGGTTGTTCAATCCATTTGCCATCAACTCTCTGAAATACCAACAATCCGTCTCCATCTGTTCCCAAGAAGAGCTTCTCTGTGTTAACATCAAAAAACACAGCCCTGATATTCGAATTAAAATACGGAGAATTCGTTTCAAAAAAGGTTGAAAGTTTTTTACTCTTTGTATCGAAAATTAACAATCCTTCGTTACGAGTTCCGATATAAAGCTGATCACCATCAAAATTGATGCTCTGTATTTTAGGATATGTTGACGGGTTCTCAGTCAGATATGCTTTGAATGATTCACTACCGGGTGAAAACTGGTACAAACCACCATCAAATGTGCCGCACCAAATATCTCCATATTGATCAGACTTGATGTCTTTTAACAAAATATCTTCAAACAAGTCACCATAAACTTTGAAATCCCCAGTTTCCTCCCTAAAAAGATTCAAGGCGTGATTCGTGGCTACCCATATTCGACCAGATTCATCTTCGTGAAGTGAGCGTACATCGTTTGAGGTTAGTAGATTTTCTTGTTCTGTGGATGACTCGAAAACTTGGAAAGAATCACTATTCCGATCATAAAGGCTCAGTCCTCCGTCCGTCAATCCTACCCACATCCTATCTTTGGAATCTATCAGTAATGCCATTACATCCTTACCTCCAAGCACATTAGCCGATTTATATTCTTTCAACTCATATCCATCAAACCTGTAGAGTCCATTGGTAGTCCCAATCCAAACAAAACCATCCCGATCCTGGTCGATACAAGTTATTGAAGCTGACTTCAAATCTTCCACTCGGCCAACAGTGCGCACATCATATTGCCCGAATACCGGAGTTGATAATGAAATTATCAGAATGAATAATATTGTGAAAAGTCTTATTTGTGAGTATTTAAAAATTTCCTCCATAAATGGTCAATATTTGACTTTCTGCTCAGATTAGCCAACAAATCTAAGTAATGGAGAGCCTTAAATGAACTCAAGGTCAATTCATATGAAAGATTAATGACAAAATTGTATAGGCAAGCCTCATATTTACTCATTCGACCGACCATTTTCCTTACTTAACCATCCAACTTTTGCTAACTCACATATCATGCAGTTTGTATCGTTCTTCTTTAATCTATATCAACTTATAATTCGTGTTTCACCCTTCTCATTCACATCTGTTTTATAAGTTTTGGAAGATTATCCTCGACGATTTATGCGAATGAAAATACCATCAGATGACTTAAAATCTGTCGACAAGAAATTCTTAACCAGAGGATATTAAGTAACAACCAAAAAAGATATGCGATTAGGTGAAAAACTATAATTTATCATTGATAGGTCGTCCTTTTCTGCCCAATTGAAATGAATATCGCCAAATTAATTAGTATTTAATGGCCTGAATTTAGAAACAAAATCATGCGACCAATCCGTCTATTTCGGTGCCCAAATTCGGATAATGTTACCCAACTACGAGTCAAATTTATTCTACAAACAATTGTAATTTATATTGGACCTGGTTCTATTCTTATTAGCGAATTCAAAAACCAGTAAATGAGTTTTAATCAATCAACTTGGAAAATATTTGGAGCTATTTCGCTTCTCAGCACCTTCTTTATATCTAGCGGTCAGATTCGCATTAATGAAATCGTTGCTTCGAATGGAACAGGATTACAGGATTTTGAATCGGAATTTCCAGATTGGATCGAATTATATAATGAGGGAACTGAGACTGTCAACCTTAGCAATTATTCACTCACTGATGATCTGGAGGTACAGGATAAATGGGTTTTACCAAACGTTGAAATACAACCGGGAGCATACTTAATTATTTTTGCTTCTGGGAAAGATCTCAAAACCAATGAATTGCACACCAATTTCAAGCTTAGTGCTGATGGTGAGTTTCTGGGTCTTTTTGATACAGAAAGAAATTTGGTTCAATCATTTGATCCTAAATATCCTGAAATACCCAGAGATTATTCATACGCTTTTTTCGAAAATAGTTATTTGATTACGTCTTCTCCTTCTCCAGGTGAAGCGAACGTCTTGGGTGAAGAGGTGGTACTTTCTCCTCCTGAATTCAGTCATCAATCTGGGTTTTATACAAATGATTTTTCGCTATCTCTGTCAACAAGTATTCCTGATGCTACTATACACTACACCAGAAATGGTGATGATCCGTCATTATCCAGTTCAATATATTCCTCCCCCATTGCTATTTCTACCACAACGATCATTAGAGCTATTGTCATAAAAGATGGAGCCGAAAGCTACAGTGTCACGAACACATATCTTTTCCTCAATGATGTCATTAATCAACCAAATAATCCACCTGGTTTTCCATCACAATGGGGAAACTATGAAGCGATAAATGGAACAGCCAAAGGTGACTATGAAATGGACCCTGAAATCACTGAAGATCCGAAATATTCCGGAAAATTAATTGAGTCGCTTCAGGCTATCCCAACGATTTCATTAGTGACTAAAACTGATAACTTGTTTTCTAAAACATATGATCCGGAAACGGGCGGCATCTATATCTTCCCTGGAGCTCCAGATCGGGAAATAGGCAAGGGTTGGGAAAGAGAGGCCTCTATAGAGCTTATTGACACAGATGGTATTCAGCAATTTCAGGAAAACTGCATCATTGAGATCCATGGTGGACACAGTCGCAGAGCAGAAAAAAGTCCGAAACACTCCTTTCGGGTATCTTTCAAAAGCAGTCAGGGCAATTCGAAGTTAAGATTTCCACTGTTTGGAGAAAATGCTACAGATGAGTTTGAGCATTTTATTATCAAAGCTGAATTCGGTAATTCAATTGTTCATCACCAGCATGGCCAACGAATCAATGAGCAACTCATTCGGGACATGTGGATTAAAAATACGCAGATCGCCATGGGCCAACCCGGTGGACACGGATTCCTGGCACACCTTTATATCAACGGTGTTTATTGGGGAATTTACAACCCCACAGAACGTATCAATGATGATTACATGGAAAGTTATTTCGGAGGAGACAAAGAAGACTATGATATCATCAAGGACTATACTGAGGTGGATGCAGGAAATGCAGACGCATGGAATCGGATGATGAGAATTGTCCGAAGAGGGCTTGAAAATAACGCGAATTACAAAGAGCTCATCGGACTGAACCCTGATGGAACAAATAACCCGGATTTTCCTACCTTGATAGACCCGGTAAATTTGGCCGATTATATGATAATCAACTTTTTCGTTGGCAATCAGGATTGGGATCACCATAATTGGGTATCGAGCTACAAAAGAACAGATTCAGAACAAGGTTTCCGATTTTTTTGCTGGGACAGTGAACTTACACTAAGTGGTAGCACAGTCAACAGAACATCCTTATGGAACCGGGATTGTCCAACAGAAATATTTCATGCAATGATCAGAAATGAGGAATTCAAGGTGGTGTTCAATCAAAGGGTACAACTTCACCTCACAGGAAATGGACTACTCACACCAGAGCAAACCATTGAGAGATATGAATCCTTGATAAAAAGTGCTGAATTGGCGTTTATTGCAGAATCAGCTCGTTGGGGAGATTATAGACGAGATGTGCACAATTGGAGTGCCGGACCATACGAGATATACACACCAGAGGATTTTGCTTCGGAAAAGAGCTATATGCTCAATGACTATTTTCCAGTAAGAACAGCCAATGTATTAGAGCAATTTGAAAATGCTGACTTCCTTCCTGACCTCAACTCACCCATTGTTCGCCTAGATGGTAATTTGTATACCGGTGGACCAGTCAATATGGGGCAAATATTAACAATTGAAGGTCTGGGTGGTGATATTTACTACTCTGTCGATGGAAGTGATCCAGAAGATTTAGACCTTGAATCGGAAAATTTATTCTCCTATAATGCCCCCATAGAAATAGATAAAAGTATGCATCTAAAAGTGCAGTACTTACTGAATAATCAATGGAGTGGGATTACCGAACGGTTGATGTACATCAACCAAAACAGAGAATCTCTCAAGCTAACTGAGATCCACTATCAGCCCCTGTCTGGAGATGGAATACCTGAAAGACAGTTTGAATTCATTGAGCTTAAAAACACCGGATCAGAAACAATCGATCTTGGAGGAATTGAATTGTATGGAAGTACAAGAGCTTCTTTACCGACAGGTGCACAAATCCCGCCCGGAGAATTTGCCATACTTGCATCCAATCAGTTTGCATTTGAAATCAGGTATGGTTTTTTACCTGATTTTCAATATTGCGGCAATCTGGACAATGACGGAGACTTGATCTATTTGAGAGATTTCAATAGAAAAGAACTTATTTCTGTAAATTATGAAAGTAGTAATTCATGGCCACAAAAGGCTGCAGGAGAAGGATATTCATTGATTCCACGGATGACTAACCCAACAGGAAATCAAGATGGTGCCGAATTCTGGGGGCACTCTATAGAGATACATGGATCTCCCGGTTTAGACGATTCATACATTCCTCTCCTTTCGTTGGAATCCTCAGAGGGTGCCATTTACCCCAATCCGGCCAGGAACTTTTTCTATTTGATTAGTAATAGTAAAACAGCAGAAATTACCATAACTAATCTTTCTGGCCAACTAGTAGACAAAGTTTCAGTTCGTTCTCAAAAGAACGTTTATAAGGTGGATATTTCCAAATTAGAAAGTGGCGTTTACCTTGTTACTATAGACACAGGGATTCAAAAGAAGAATGCAAGGTTGATCATAGAGTGATTGTATCTTCATTTAAACCACTTACATTCATATTTTCACTGGTCGCTATTGAAAAACCTGTCCCCAGCCAGTCATAGGATAATCGACATCCTTGTAAGTTGCCATAGTAGAGTCTCCTATTAAAAATATTCAACGGATTCCGGCTTTGGTTTTCTGAACGGCAACATTCAGTGTATTTTCTTCTCCATTTTCATTTAAAAACTTCACCTGATATTCCCCTGAGGTAGTCACTTTGATGGTTTCTGATGTTTCACCGGAATAACCTGTCCATTAAGAAACCACGTGTAAGACTCTCCTTTTGGTGCTACTAAAGAGCTGTTAGATTTTAACAGCTGAATCTGACCTGAGGAATTGGCCAAACCCAAAAGTGGAATAAAAGCCAATAAAAGAACTGTTACAATCGAACGTGTCGCTTTCATCTTAATTAGTTTTCGAGATTGAAGTCAATCACATTCTCGTTCAGCAATGCTTCATCTCCTTTCATACTGTCCAGCATGACATTCTTTAAGATCACACGCTCAACAGGCTTTTCTTCCTGACCCTGGATTCTGGAGATGAACTTTCCTTCTTTTCCGGATACATTGGACATATAAATATTTGAGATTGGTGTCAGCTTCCTTTCATAAGTAGGTACCAAGTCCCTCCATTGATAAAGTACATCTGTTTCTATTCCCAATACACCATTTCTTAGCACACCACCATCTACATTTCTCATATAGATATTTTTTACATATCCGCCTCTTCGCTCATTCGTTTTGATAAATAATAGATGGAAAAACCATGCTTTCTCTCCTATTTCACAGTTTTCCAATAGCACATTCTCCACGCCACCAGAAAGCTCACTACCAATAGCCATCAGTTGGTGACCTTGTTTTACTAAACAATTTCTCATCACGACATTTTTAGTTGGAGTATTAAGTCTCCACGCATCCTGATTTCTTCCTGATTTTACCGCAACAGCATCATCTCCCTGATCAAAAACACAATCTTCAATTAATACATTCTGACTCATCTCAGGATCTACACCATCATTGTTATGACCATGAGCAATTACCTTGACTTCTCTAATCGTCACATGTTTTGACATATATGGATGGATCACCCAGAATGGGCTATTAGTAATAGATACACCTTCAAGGAGCACATTTTCGCATCGATTGAACTGTATGAATTGGGGTCTCAAATGAGAAGTATCATTGACCATGTTTCGCTCTTCAACCGGACTGTATTCAGAGGCCAATGTGTAGAGCCTTTTAAGACTATTCATATGAGCAGGTGGTCTACCGAACCATGATTCCCAGGTATCCATTTTCGCCTTTAGCTCTCCCTCTCCGGTAATAGCAATATTCTCACATTGATATGCATATACTAAAGGCGAATAGTTATAACACTCCATACCCTCCCATGTGGTGTGTACAGCAGGGAGATAATCTTCAGGATCATCAGAAAACAGTAAAACAGCACCTTTCTCAAGATGCAGGTTAACGTTGCTTTTTAAATGAATTTTACCTGTAAACCACTCTCCCTCAGGTATAACCACCGTTCCACATCCACTGGCATTTGCCTCACCTATAGCTTGTTTTATTGCTTTTGAAGTAGCTACCTTATCTCCAACCACTGCACCTTTATCAACAATAGATATTTTGGGGCATTCTTCGAAATTTGGAGATTTTATGGCAGGCATTTCAAATGGAGCCTCTACAACCAACTCATTTATACCAACCTTAGATACTTCTTGAGTGCAAGATGATAGAATAATCACAATGGCGATAAAAGCATGACTGATGTTTTTCATTTTATAAATGCTGTTAATTTTTCAAATCAAAATAATTCCACAAGATTCATTTACCTATTTACTATAAGATTTACCCTTGTGCTTTCAAGCGGCAGATTAAAAATCGAAACTCCGCTCATTGTCAATCTTTATCTAATTTCCATCTGGTTTCAATGTAGAGGCCTTAATTGACATTGGCCATGCCCAGGTATCGACAGGGTCTGGTTTATTTGGATCAAAGGCCTCAAAATCCTTCTTCAAGTAATTCTTCAATTCGCAATTAGAATTTACTATTCCGGTAGCTACGCATTTAGCCAGCTGCCATGCACCATAGGTACTAAAATGCGTATTGTCTGCTATTGGCTCATTTTGACCAGGAAATGAATTGGCAGCATAGTGCACAAATGCTTGCTTGGAACCCTCCACACCCATGGCTTCAAACAGCTTTTTGCTCATAGCATTAAGATCGATCAAAAAAACGTCTTCTTTCTTGGCTAATTCTCTCATTGCATCAGGGTATTCTTCCAGGGTATTTTTAATATTTCCATTTGCATCAAAACTACGTCTATTAGTAGAGGTGACGAAAACAGGAGTAGCATCATTTTCTCTTGCCAGATTCACGAATTTCATAAGATGCTCATCGTATGTACTGTATGGTTCTACATGTCCACTTCCAGGTTTTTGATCATTATGAGCAAATTCCATGAATATGAAGTCTCCGGGCTTGATCATAGAAGCAATTTTATCAAATCGTTTCTCCCAAATAAATGACTTAAGCGTCTCGCCGGATTCAGCGAAATTGGCTACAACCACATTTTTGTTTAGAAATGCAGGAAACATCTGTCCCCAAGAAGCCCACGGTTCTTCTTCCTGATCAACCACAGTAGAATTCCCAGCTAAAAATATTGTTGGTAAATCACTCACTGGTGTAATTGTTACTGACCGCACACATGGATGAACACCACCAAACTCCAGAGACAAATTAGTGTCCCAATTTACATAAGGGAATTCGCGTGGTTTCAATTTAATACTATCGGATTCATTGATTTTGGCTGAACGAACATTTACAACAAACTCTACTGTATCGATTTGCTTTGCGCTTAGTTCTTTATTGTAAACCATTAATCGTCTCGACTCGGCTTTGATCGTAATATTTGAAGGTGCATTTTCATCTCCAGAGATCACTTGTACGCTATAATTACCTTCAGGAACTTCTGTCCAAAAAATAAATGAACCATCTGAAGTCAGATAGTTCTTTGAAGTTTCAACTTTGCCGGTAACGCCATATTTCACCCCATTCAAGTTGTATGGCCAAATTGTACTGTGATTGACTTCTATCCCATAAGCGCCAGACTCTCCAAAACTAAAAACCATCTTTTTCTCTAAATCCGTGTTGCTCTTTATGTGGCAGTCAAGCAAACTGAATACAAAAAAAAGACTAGATATTGTAAATATGTTTAATACTTTCATTTTCAATTTTTAATTCTTCTAATGCCTCTTTGAGTTATTTTTAATCTTCACACTAATCTTCAAAATTTTGTAGATCGTTTCTGAAGAAAATGGTTCATTCAAGGCATCAGAATGTTATCAACGAGTATCTAAAAATCCTTAATGCAACAATAGATATTTAATCAACTGATGGCATTTCAAGCATTCGTATGTTTTTGGTGGTATTCTCGTTTCTAATCAATTACCAGCAAAAATATTTTCGTTATGAAGCCATGCTACAATGTTTATTTCAATATCCGCGATGGATTATTAAGCCCAATCATTTACTACCCAAGATTTTTAAAGAATTAGATTCAAAAGAAATTTTGAAGCTTTTTTTGTAGAAGATAAATCAGCGTTGATCGTCCAATTTCGACCTGTAGGACTTAATAATAGATGTGCAAACCAAAGATGAAACCAATCGCTTTCCTAACTCAATACTTTTGATATTGCTGCGCCGCCTCCTTTGGGAAATTGAAAAGGCAAAATCAGCTTTTTCAGGAGCATCTTCTTACAGCATTACATTCGAAACTCCTGAACCAATTATCAATATCAAAAAGGTCAATGATCGCAAATACGCTGTAACTACAACAGGAGATCTTGGTAACCTGAATGATGTGTTTCTGGAAATCGATTATGTAGGTGATAGAGGAATGGCTTTCATTGATAGTTTGTTGGTGACTGATCATTTTTACCATGAGAAAACGTGGGACATGGGGATGAAAAGTTATCTCAAGGATCTGGAAGGAAAGGAAATGGTACTCATTTTTCATCCATTGTTCGACAATCAGGAATGCCTGATTGACTTTTCTAACTTACCTGAGTTTGAAAAAGGCAGATACCTGGAAATTAAAAGCATCAAGACATGCAACGCATATAAGACGGTAATTGGGTTTTGATTGTTTGCATGTGGTGGAGCACACAGAACAAAAACCAAAAAGTCAATGACGCAATACAAGGTGTGATGTAAGAGATAATTGAAAGAAAAAAGGATTAAAAATACACTTTCAAGTTTTGGATACTCTAGCAAAAGTCAACTTAAAAACCACCTTTTTTACAACGCTTTATTTGATTGAAAGCAAGCAAATTAAGCTAATTTTGAGTGAATATCTTTGAATTTATGAACGAGTTTGGCTTTTACTTAAAACAAGGAATCGATCACATCACGGACCTTGCAGGTATGGATCATATGCTCTTTGTGATCACTCTATGCGCTGTATTTCAGCTAAAATCATGGAAGCAAATCCTAATCCTTGTTACGGCTTTTACCATTGGGCATTCACTGACTCTGGCTTTATCTGCTCTGGATATCATTCGGGTTAATCAAAACCTCGTAGAGACGTTGATTCCAATCACTATACTGATGACAAGTATCTATAACGTCACTCAGAAAAATAAAACCAACAGGAAATTTTCCTTTAATTATCTACTGGCACTTTCTTTTGGCCTGATACATGGAATGGGGTTCTCTAATTATTTTCGGAGCATGATGATGGGCATTTCTGATGGGAGCATTATCACTCCTTTATTGGGATTCAATCTAGGTGTAGAAGCCGGCCAAGCCATCATAGTGGCGTGTTATTTGATAGTGCTCTATGTTGCAACGCGAATCTTTTCTGTCAACCATCGTGAATGGAACCTGTATATCAGCGGAGCTGGAGGTGGTGTAGCAGCGACTATGATAATAGAAGCGATATGGCTATGAGTAAACTTATACTGATATCATTTATATTACTAACGAATGCCTTTTTTCATCCACTGAAGATGACCACCAGTCGGTTAAGCATTGATCAGGCATCGGGTGAAATTGACATATATACAAACTTTTTTCAAGACGATTTTAAAGCTCATCTCCTCAACCTCTACATGGTAGACATAAGCACTTTGGATCAGAGTGCAAAGGATGCCATGCAGGCGTATATTCAACAAAACTTCTTGATAGATATTAATAAGAGTCAACCTACATTTGAGCTTAAAAAAATTCAAATAATAGATGAAAATGTGATTCAGGTAAAAATGTCAGCATTATTACCAGGTCTTGAATCAATAGAAAAAATCAACATTACCAATACTCTTTTACTTGATGCTTTCCCAAAAGAGCAAGAAAACATTGTTCACTTGAGAGTTGATAAACAGGAAACGAAAATCTTACATTTTTCAGCTCAGGAAAGCATTCAGTCGATCTCATTATAATGAAAAAGGCAAGCCAAATTGACTTGCCTTTCCTACCCTATTAAACCCCTAATCTTTATTCTTTTACAATCTTTGAAGTGTGTACTTTACCGGATGCACTTATTCTCAAGATGTATGTTCCTTTTTCTAAACCGGACAGGTCTATTCTATATTCATCCTTTATAGTTTTTTGCATCACCTGTTTACCCGACATGGATAGAATTTCTACTTGATCAACATCATCCAATTGGAAAAACAGATAAGACTGAGTAGGATTAGGATAAAACAATATTCCTAATTCTTTAGATTCTTCAACACCCAACACATGAGCAACTGACCAACTGACCTCTTCATAAAAAAGTTGCTTCAGGTCATTGATATTACATTCTTTACAACCTAACTCTCCGTCACCTCCAACCAGAGCCATACATTGATCATTTGATAGGCTTTTGAGCTGAAAGTATTTGTTGTCCGTTTCTTTCATCACCAGATCAAACTCATTAGACGAATCTGCGGATTTCTCACCCTGTACAAGATAAAGCGCTGAATCAACCGTAATCGCTGCTTTGGTGTAAAATGATCGGACATAATAATTATCGCCATTGTCCTCCACAGTCCAAACCTGATTGATTTTATCTATAGTTTCATCACCTTTTGATTCAGATTCAAGAATAACGAGAGTACCAGGGAGCGTTGAAGAGTTTTTAAGAGTCAGCCTTTTATTATTATATCTGGACTTGATGATATAGTGAATGTCTTCACCCAACAATCCTTCTGTGAGTATTGCAGACTGATAGGTACCTGACGGTTGTTGAGTGTTTCCACAACCGCTTCCTCGAATTATTGTTGAATTTCCCTCGAAATCGTCATTTTCAAATAAAATCAGTGAAGAACCTTCTGGAATATCTAAATCAATAATATCTGAAAGATCAACTTCATTTTCAGAAATTTCTGCCTGGGTATAAGTACCAAATGGCAAAGTTTGACAAACACGCTCAGACCATTTTACCTGCTCAGAAAACAACTGGTTTGTATTACTTTGATCACACGTTTCACATGTGATTGATCCATCTGACGCCATAGTAAGACATTTATTATTGGACTTATTTACCAGTTGAAAGTAAGTGTTGTTATTACTGTAAAACTCAACATCAAAAGTTTCAGAATCTGAAATATCCATGGATCTTGTGAGCACTACATCAGAATTACTATTGACACTTATATAGCCTCTACTGTGAAATCCTTTGATCACATAAGAGCCCAAATATTTCTCGAAACTCCAAACCTGATTATTACCAGAAACATCATTACCACTATCATCCTGAGACAGGATAATCGGTGTTCCTTCATCCTTTTCAGCCCCTTCTACCGTAATTAATGATCCATCGGCCATGCTTTTTATTTGATAGGTAATATCAGGCGCGAACGTTTGAGATAAAAGCATTGCTGACGTAAAACTTCCTTCAGGTTGATTCACATCACAGGATCCCTTTCCTCTCACACTTGTAGAGTTTCCCTGATAATCATCCTGATCGAAAAGCAGCAGGGTTGAACCATTGGGAAGATCCCAATTGGTAATGTCGGATAGATCTAAGCCCAAACCTGACAATTCACTTTGGGTATAATCTCCAAAAGGCACAGTTTGCAAATTGGCGAGGCAAGCATCCGCAAGTTTAATATCGGGCTTAGCTGGAGTTTCCATTCCTTCACCCAAATAAAAACCAGGATGAGGTGGCTGATTGTATCCTACATTTTGCCATGCAATCGCCAAACGATATTCAGGGTCATGCATCAGTGTTCGCAGTTTGTAAGGACTATTATCAGTATTTACATATACGAACAATTTGGTACTTTCAGAATTTCTCAGAATGATCTCTTCTCTCCAATCTCCAAGAATATCACCACTCAAACAAGGATTGTTCTTTGTACCATTATTCATACTTCCCTCTGCTCCGGAAATACTATACAGAGAGTTCATTCTCTCAGAACCAAAGCTTTCCGGATTCCATTTATTGATAACGCCTCTATCTAATATTTCTCTGGTCAGATCACCATCCCACCAAACACCAAAATTGTAGCTTGGTGAATTTCCTCCTGAGGTGTTTTGAGGATAAGTAGTAGTAATCAATTTTCCATCTTTGTCATATACTCCACTACCATCCGATGCCCATACTTCATACCCGTAGTGATTTGGATCCAGGTCCATTGTTAGACCTCTTCCAATATCCCCGGCATTTCCTTCTATGACCCACTGCATTTCCCCGTTTCCGGCATTTCTTATAGACATGTTCGGCATTTCGGCCGTTCCTTTTGATGCTTCATGAGGCATGAAGAATTCCAATCCCGGTTCATCAGGATCTATATCAGCCAGGTGTGTAGCATCGCCGTGGCCCATCTTAGTGTTATAAAGACCAGTACCATCATCATCGATAGCTGCAGCTCCATACAAAATTTCATCCTTTCCATCTTCGTCCACATCACCTACAGAAATACTATGCGCACCTTGCCCCGTGTAATCAGAATATGCATTATTGGTATCGAAAATCCATCTGGTAGATAATTCTCCACCTCTATAATCGTATGCTGCCAATACTGTACGTGTATAATATCCTCTGCACATTACCAGACTAGGCCGCTGACCATCCAGGTAAGCAATGGTTGCCAAAAACCTGTCTACTCTATTACCATAACTATCACCCCAGGCAGCTACGCTACCTCTTGCCGGATAATAGTCTGTTGTAACTAATTCCTCACCTGTCTGACCGCTGAAAACAGTTAAAAATTCAGGACCATCAAGTACATAACCAGCTGAATTACGGTAATCAGCTGAATTACTTCCTATAATATTTCCTGCTGCATCCTTCGTACCATCAGCCGTCTTGCAGGCTACTTCTGCATATCCATCGCTATCTAGATCATAAACCATGAATTGTGTGTAGTGTGCTCCAGATCTGATGTTAATTCCCAAATCAATTTTCCAAAGGCTCGTACCATCATATTCCAAAGCCTCCAATATGGTATTGCCGGTATATCCACTTTGTGAATTGTCTTTAGAGTTAGAAGGATACCATTTTAGAATGATTTCGTATTCTCCATCATTGTCTAAATCCCCTACACTGATATCATTGGCACTGTAGGTATACTGCACACCATCAGGAGTGGTGCCTCCAGTAGGTGGAGTAATGGGAATTGATTTGTAAAATGCCGTTACCCCTACGTGATCCTTACCAGATTCTGTCCATACTTTCACAGCACTCGATTCATCAAGAACCTCCCCATTCAAGTAAGCGATAACCTTATATTCATCATTAGAACTGCCTCCATAGGTATATTCAAAATTCGTACTGGATGAAATGCGCGATGTGTTCACCTTGGTGTTATTTCTGAATAGATCAAATTCTACATTATCGGGATCAGTTCCCAGCATCCTCCAGGCGGCAAATACTGTGGACCCCTTATCAATGACGACAAGTCCTCTATCCAGCTTTTCCATTATTCGCTGTGCCAATACTGCATTTACAGAACCACTAAATATGAGTAGAGCTAGTATTAATTTTCTCATGCTATTCTGATCTTTTTTTGATTTATCAATTAATGGAGAAATTTCTTCAGGTAAATATTCTGATTACTGAATTTTCATATTACCTCATACAATACTAACAGATTAATGAATCATCGTATTTTGTCAATTCAGATTAATGGTGGGTCTTTTTCGGATAATGCTAATATATGATGAGTGATGAAGGATTCTGTATCAATTTGAATAGGTCACTATTCGTTAGGAATTCAATTTTTATAGTCTTGAAATAAACAAAAAAAGCTGCCCAATTGGGCAGCTTTTCACTTAAATACGAACTTATATGATTATTTGATAATCAAACGTTTCACCGCTTTCTCACCATCAATTACAGTATTAACGAAATAAACTCCACTCTCTACTTTTGAAGTAAGGTCAAGTGGTAATCTATTTCTTCCAGCTTTTGCCTGTAGTGAAGTTTCGTAAACCAATTGACCACTCAAACTAACGATCTTAACATCGATATTTTGGTCATTGGCAGCTACGAAACTAAGGTTTACAGCACCTACAGAAGGGTTAGGATATACCTGGAATGCGCTACCAATGTTCATTGGGTCAAACAAGATTACACCATCACTTGGATACGCATCAAACATGTAGTAGGTAGACCATCTAACGAAATCCCAGAAATCCTGAGTAGCCTTAGACTCACCAGTTACAGGATCTGTATCATGATAAGCTCTTGCAACGTTAGCGTAGTATGATCTCTGAATTGGGAATTCTGCTACAGCTACAGCTTGCTCTTGAACCCATTCAGGGTTGAAGGCTGGATCAGCTGCAGTTGCTCCAGATTCTCTGGCACCTACGGCAATTACATTTACAGTAGTATTGAAACCATGCAAGTAAGGTATACCTCTTTCTGGGGTTGCATCAGACCAGGTAACTATCTGATCTTGCTGCCATCCAAGGTCAATTACCGATTCGTGGAATGGATCAACGATTTTCCACTGCAAGTCTACAGCTTC
This sequence comes from Bacteroidia bacterium, assembly GCA_030425425.1. GTDB lineage: Bacteria > Bacteroidota > Bacteroidia > Cytophagales > Cyclobacteriaceae > Marinoscillum. The sequence goes on from JAUIAO010000042.1 coordinate 27,421, forward strand.
TTCGTTGGCTCCACCGTATCCCCATATACCTGCAGAATTGTCCTGCATGAACCCTTCGTCTCCCCAAGAGTTAGTATATGTTCCTGCCTCGAAACTGATACTAGGCACTGGGAATGCGTCCCTTGCAGGACCAAAATTGATCATATCTCCACTACCAATTGACTCTCCTATGAAAATTCCTTCAAGTCCAAGTCCAATATTTCCACTTGGAAGTGTTTCTTCAGTATACAATGAATCGTAAGATGCCGCATTGAATATTCCTGAAGGGATGTAGTGAACTTTCACATACTGAGCAAGACTATCATGTAGGGTCTTATCATAAGAAGCAATGTCCTCGTATGCTCCAATGAAAGCAATGGTCTTCAGTTCAGGAAGATCATCATCACAAGCATCAGGAATTCCGTCTTTATCTACATCGATATTATCTGGTCCTGCAGCACATAGATCACAAGCATCTGGCACACCATCTTCGTCTGCATCAGCTGTATCATCACCTTCTGCACAAACATCACATCCGTCAGGAATACCATCGCTATCTGCATCTAAAGAATCATCAGAACCTTCACACATATCACATCCATCAGGCACTCCATCGCTATCAGCATCCAGATTGTCATCTTCTCCCGGACAAACATCATCATCGTTTGGTACTCCATCTCCATCATCATCATCACTAGGAACTTCCCATGCTACCATTGACATTCTTTCTAATTCATTAAAGAATATAGATGCTCCTTCGTCAGTAAATCCAAAATAAACGATAGAATCCTGATCGTTACCATTACCTATGAAGGTACGAATACCTTTTGCACTGTGGCCAGCACCTGGGTAGAATTCAGTTTCTGCATCCCATCTAACCATCAAAGGAGTACCATCAGCAGCAGAAGCCAACAATGTACCATTTCCATGATCAGTGTCATCTCCATCAGGACCGAATGCACTGAATGGTCCATTCCAGAAGTTAAGTGTACCTGAAAGACTGCCGAAAATATCATCAGTTCCAACCAAAGTAGCCTGAAGAACAGTATCTCTTGGCTCGGTAACATTTACGGCACTGGCATTATCAATCCACATGGCTCTGTTGCTTCTCATTCCCCAAAGGTTCATGGAAAGCACAGGAGCAAAGATTTTATCCCATTCTGCCATTGCATTACCCACTTGTGAACTTCCAATGTTACGTCCCATGATGACTACATCCGGGTTTGCAGCGTGTATAGCATCTACATCTGCTTGCGCTAAAGTACCATCACCACTTGCAGGGTAGAAAGGAATTACATTAAATCCAGGGTTTGCATCAATCGCCTGAATAGCCAAAGTATCAATAGCTACATCGCTCTTAGTTACAAATAACACATCCTTGGCTGGCATTTCACTCATGCTACCAATAGCTGCCATTCTTTCCAACTCATTGAAGAAAACTTTCTTACCTTCTTCAGTGAAACCGAAATAATTAACATTGGTATCATCATTACCATTTCCTATGAAAGTTCTGATTCCCATTGCACTATGTGCTGCACCAGGGTAGAACTCTACTCCTGCATCCCATCTTACTAGCAATGGAGTACCATCAACAGCTTCCAAGATCAACTGTCCATTTCCATGGTCAGTGTCATCACCGTCCGCTACGAAAGAACTAAATGCTCCAGACCACAGATCAAATGTTCCAGTCATTCCACCCAAAATTGGGTCATCATTCACAACAGTAGCCTGAAGAACGGTATCCATATCTGTTACATTAGTGGCACCGCCATTATCTATCCACATTGCACGGTTGTTTCTCATTCCCCACAAGTTCATTGAAAGAACTGGAGCGGTAACTTTATCCCATGCAGCCATAGAAGCTCCAACATCTGAACTACCGATGTTTCGTCCCATGATCACTACATCACCAGCATTTAGTGCATCCAAATCAGCATCTGTAATCACTCCAGCACCACCTGCAGGATAATATGGAGTTACACTGAATCCAGCGTGTGCATCAATTGCTTGAATAGCAAGTGTATCAATTGCCTCTTCACTCTTAGTAACGAAAATTACATTTCGAACTGGCAACTCATAGAATTGATAGTTATCAATGTAAGTTTCTTCAGCATCAGAACCGAAATCACATGTGTTAAAGCTAAAGAAGTTAGTTCCGGCATTTGCCCCAGTAGTAAATGTGGTATCAACCATCATCCACTCTCCTTCAGTATCAACAGCGAAACCGAAGTTAGGATCTGAACCATTAGCCAGGAATCCTATACTTCCTCCAACAGTTTTCACCATTGCAACAAGTCTGTATGTTGTATTAGCCTTATATGTAAACGGCACATCCAATGCAGCACCAGCATCAGGATAACCACATGAGGCATCTACAGTACAAGTTAATTTGATGGAAGTTCCTCCACTAAATGCTTCATCTGTAACTACACTTTTAAGTCCCCAACCACCGAATAAATCAACATTTGTACATTCAGGATCTGGAACCAAGTTAGTTACTCCCGGTAAAGCCGGAATGAATGGATTATCTACTACAACAGATTCCAAATTATAAACACCGTTTGTACCTGGGTCAGTCTTGTCCGTGTAGAAAGACTCGCCAGCAGCTCCACCACCTTGTAGGTAGCTTCTATCTTCTCTGATGTATGTTAGGTTGTTCCAGTTTTGTAATGAGAAACTAGACATATCGCCTTTTACTACCCACTCTGCAAGGGTATCAGCCACAGTAAAGAAAGCAGTATTCCAGTTTGTACCGTCACCTCTTTTGCTTAGGTAGCTTCCTGCCTTGTTTTTGAAATAATATACTTCTGGCTTTCCTGCTACAGCTTCTGCTGTAAAAATCTGATCATCAGTTGCAGCCTTTTCTCCAGAAATAGGCTGATCACCATCAGCAGAAAGAACCAAACCTAAATTTGACTGATTGATGTAATACTCTCCGGCAACTGGAAGGTTTTTATGCATCCATGAAGCATCTGCAGAAGGATCAAATGTATCATCAGTAGTAATGATGATATGATCAATGATCGCACCTCTTTCTCTCAGGTAAATAGAAATGGTATCTACTCCCGCTTCAGCGATTTCGAAAGATGCATCTCCTTTTTTCCATTCCCACACTCCAGTAGTACCACTCTGAATACGTGCAATTGACGTACCATTCACTCCATACCAATAAGAGTCATTACTACCATCAATAAAATATTTGTGTGCCCATATGTAATGAGTACCCGTCTGTGTAAAGTTTACATAGTAAGACAAGGCAGGAGCATTAGCTGCAGCATCTGCGCCATCAGCATATACACCATCCATGTTTCCTTGCATGTAACCACTACCGAAATATCCATCAAATGTGGTAGAGTCTGCCCATGCATCTCCTTTCGAACCACCTCTGATAGAATCATAGCTTTCAGCAGAAATCACCACCAATCCATCATCGGATTGCATAAATGATTGTGCCATCGAGACCTGCCATGACCCTGCCATAAAAAGCAGCGCTATAAGCATTCTCGTTACCAGTCCCCGCCCTGAGGACTTAAAGTCGAAGTTTCTCATAATCATTAAAAATTTATTGTTTTCAACATCTAAAAGTTTAGGAGCATAATATTATGAAAATGTTACCCCTGTGCTTATTCATAAACCCGTAATAAAGGTGTGTCAATTTCGTAAATCGATTGCACGGCTCATTTTCGACGTTTTCTTAGTAAAAAAAGGGCTTTAATTCAGTCAGAAAAATGAATTTTCAGGATGTCGATGGTGTGATTTTGAAAACTAGAATTGATGAATTCTTATCAATCGACCTGAAAAACCTTATTGATAGAGATAGGTTTTCCTTCCAATGTGAAACCTTCGATGGACAACTGAAAGATCCCGGTCACGCTCGAAGTATAAAAATTAAGCTCTTGCTGACCGCAAGATTCAAAAGTAGGAATCCACAATAATTGCTCCCGGTTATCAGGGATTCTGGAAAAGTCAGATTGATGTTTGGGGTGATAGTATTTCTTGAGCGGGGAAACATCTAAGTATTCAAATTTTATGACCTCTTCTTTAAAGCCAAACCCTGCTAAATCATGATTGAATGTTTCTAATGACACAACCCCATCAAATATTGCAGAACCAATATATTGTCGATTGTTGACCAAACTTATCATCGAAACATAATTCAAATTGTAATCTCTCAATAGTGATCCATCTACGGGCAGACCATCCAATAGAACTAGTGGTTTCTGATCAAACAAAGGATTTGATTTACTCATCATGAACCCAAATGCCGGTTTTCTGTCTTTTCTATAGTTAACCATGGGTATCAATTCTGTAAACGCAACATCGATGTTTTCAAAGCGGGTATAATGATCTAAAATGTATGACTTATCAAAACTGAATTCAGTAATCAATGGATTTGGGACCAAAATACTATCCTGTTTCTGCGAATAATAAAGATTCTCTAACTGAACATTGATACTTCTCTCTGCCAGAGCCATAATCTGAACAGAGTCCAATTTTGGAGCAGTGTAATGAAACGTTGGATAGTTTAAGAGGAATTTAGAGTCTAATTCAATTTCATAAGGATCTTGATAATCCAGCAATCCTAAGAAAGCTTGTTTTATTTGAAAAACCGGGTCTATCAATAAAGTAAAATAACCATTGTTATCCGTAGTAGAAATTTGTAATTGTGGCTTTTCACCTACAAATGAGATGAAGGCATTTTTAGAGTCAATTCCATTTCCGGCAGTATCCAGTGCTTTTCCGCTGATCAATTCGCCCCGATATTCTGGTAAATACTTGACGTGATCAGGTGTCAATTTCGGATTGAAAGTATTAGTAAAAACTCCTGCATTGGGTAGAGAGAGTACATTTCCCGCATGAAATATAAGTCCGGGATCTGCTCTCAGCAATTGATATTTAGCAAGATCGGTTGTTGGAATTCGATAAGAATCCAATTCCTTACGGTATTTTCTGATAGAAATACTATATCTGCCAGTGTCGAGATCCAATGGAATAGTTGCTAATTTCCTTTGCCCAAAAGTGATACCAGTTTCTGAAATAGGTGGTTTTTTTGATTTTGGAAGGTGATTTTTTACACTCGCAGTGTCACCTTCTTCAGTAAGGAAAACAAAGGATAAAACCTTATCATCAAAATCAGACTTTGGTAAATGAAAATATTCCCCCGCAAGTATTCTTTTCTGTGTTATCAATTCGGAGCGATTCCAAACATTTACAAGATAGGTTTGTCTTTCTGGTAAGGTTGATTGGCAATCAACTCTAAGAAAACCGCCAGCTTCCGTGATAGAGAAATATTCTCCATACTTTTCAACTTTTGGTAGCTGGACGAAGTGAAAATTACCAGAAGTATCTTCCAAAATGGCCTTAAGTGCTCCCTCGGATCTTGGTGTAAATGACAACAAGCCTAATCCATCTTCGCTGATCTCAAATGCATGTAATTCACCATCTTGGTCAACTACTTTACCTCTCAATAGCTGTCGATCTGCTCCCAAAATACGGTATGGTAACTCACAAGGAATCCCGACTGCCAACTGCGAAGTATCACTTTCAAAAAGCTTCATGGTCAATTTGTCGGATTTTTCTGAAGATTTGTACGACTCAAAAGGGTTGACAATCACCACTGGCGACTGAAAGTAGTCATTAAAGTTCCTCATCCAATTGGTATAGGCAATCAGCTGATAAGTCCCCGTTTTCAGCGTGGAGGAAATAAAGAAATCCCCGTAACCCCTTCCCTTATCGAGCATGATTTTTTGTTGAAAGACCGGTCCATCCTCCCCTACCAACTCCACATATAATAGCTTACTGGCAAGTGATGGCTGACCTGTCGTTTCGCTATTGCAGAAAGCAGAATACAGCAATGTCTCTCCAGCAATCAGCGTTGTAGCATTTAAATGAATGTAAACTTCTTCTTTAAAGTCGGAAGATTGCGAAAAGCAATAAAGTGGACCTAAAAATAAAATGATTAAGACTTTCTTCATGGTCAATAAAATTTTTCAGGCCAAAAGTCAGGTTCTTCTATGCTCGCATGATGATCACAAGCTGTGCAATCATAAGGTGCAGCTGTCATTGTCCCCATTATCGGATCATATGAGATGATATTGTATGGTGCACTCAAATACAATTCTGGATTGTTGACCAAAAAATCCCAAATAGTATATTCTGCATAATTGGAAGCTGTGGGATTACCGACTGCTAGGACATAATCCTGATCTATGATATCATCCTCAGTACAATTTAAGGTGCCAGATACCCTGACTCTGGAATCAAATTCCCGGTTTTTGAAAAAAGCTCGTTTTTGAGAGACACCAGCTACTTCAAAATATCCAAGAACCTGAAAATCAGGATCATTGATATGATACAAATTCCCGATAATCTGTCCTTGCTGTTGGTCGAATAGCGAACCCGAACCATCCTGCATTTCTTTTACTTTTCTATAATAGCTGTAAGCCTCTGGTGTCAATGTATACTGCCTCACCAACAATGAATATCGGTTTCGCAAAACATTGGTTTCCACATCTACAAAATTGATCGCAGCCTCTTTTAGTCCGGCCTCCAGATTAGTAGAATTAGCTAGAATTAAACCTGAAGAAAATCTTGTCCTATAGCATGTAGCAATATCAACTTCTCTGAGCATCACATCAAAGGTATCGGGCCCGATTTCAAAGGCCGTAGGGAAATCTGGTATGACCTGGTAAGTATCTGACCACTCATACCTGAACTGTGATGCCTCCTCTGTCAGTTCGTCTACATCAATGAAAAACTGTAATCCTCTAAACACTTCATCAGTGCTGCTACTTGCCTTTTCGAGATATGAGGAGTAAATATTGGATATCTCCGGGGATTTTATGAGTTGTTGAACTTCAGACTCAAACTCATTACCGTCTATGGTTTTGATATGAAGCTGATAGAAGTCCCCGGCTACCCCTCTAAATGCATCGGAGGATTCATACACACCATTTTGGGTCTCTGTGAAATCTTCGCGATTCCCATGATTATCTGTTACCCAAACCTCAGCATCGCTGATACCATCGAAATAAAAAGTATCTACAGGAATAGTATAGCTCAACTGTACGGTGTAAGGACCCGGTTCGTCTGTAATCAATCCCTCGACAACTAAAAATTGTTCATAATCCAGATTCTCTGCTTCGTATGGCTCTACACATCCTGATATCAAGTAAAGGATCAGTATCGTGGCAATATTTATCTTATTTACTGCCATTAGAAATTGAAATTATATGTTATGGTAGGAATAGGATCCCCAAAAACAACCAACTTATAACCATTGACATCCTGCCCTTCAACATTATAGAATACAGAATATGGATTATCCCTTCCCGTGAGGTTATATATAGAAAACGACCAATATGTGTGTATTTTTTTGAGTTTGTAGTACCCTTCTTCCAGATTTATTCCAATGTCCATCCTCATATAATCCGGTATCCGATAGGCATTGCGATCAGAATAACTAATCATTGAAACTCCTTTGAATGAATAGGTGCCATTAGGAAATGTCACCGGTCTTCCGGTACTATAATTAAAATTGTAGGACAAACTCAAACGGTTGGTAATCTTCCAATTGAGCACCGCATTGATAACATGAGGCTTATCGAAGTTGGTAGGAAAAAACTGACCATCATTCACTTTTTCCACATTGAATGTGCCATTTAGTTTAATGAAAGTCCTGGAATAGGTATAGTTAATCCAGCCGTTGAGCCTACCAGATTTCTTTAATGAAAACTCCAACCCATAAGATTTACCCGGGCCTTGCAAAATGGCAGTTTCCACACTCGGGTTGAGTAAGAAGTCAGCTCCCACTTTGAAGTCCATGAGGTTTTGAAGCCATTTATAGTAAGCTTCAATAGAAACGTCTAGTTTGTTTCCTAATAAACTACTGTACATTCCTACTGACACCTGATCAGCAACCTGAGGTAAAATATTTTTAGTAGATACCCTCCAAATGTCTGTTGGTGACAAAGAAGCAGAATTAGAAAGTGTATGTAAGTATTGTCTGCTTCTGTTATAGCTGGCTTTTATTGAAGTCAATTTACTCAACATAAACCTCGCTGAAAATCTGGGCTCTAGACCACTGTAAAACTGCACCCAGTCACCTTTAGCAAAGTTGACAGTATCCGTTCGGCTGTCAGGGTTTTTCGGCAGTCCGTTTTGATACTGATATGAAACCCAAGGCCCCAGAGCAGTGAAAAAGGAATAGCGTCCACCAATATCAAGCAGCAACTGCTCATTGATTTCGTAACTATCAGTAAAGTATAGGTATCCCTCTGTAGCTCGTTCCTCCTGTATTTTAATAGGTACAACAGTTGATTCCTCAAACAATGGAGAAACTGTTCCAGGGTTGATATTATAAAACTTATTGCCCGCACCAAATGCGAGCTGATGCTTATTGCCTACATACTTATTGAATCCCGTTTTCACGTTCATCTCACGAATACCAAAATCCTGTAAAAAGCTATTGGGTTCAGACTCACTGAATTCCAGATCATATCCATATTTTGAAAACCAGATCCCAAAATTTCCAATTAAGTCTTTGTTGAATTCATGGGTCCAATCTGCTTTACTGTGAAAGTTGGCAAAGGAAAAATCACTAAAAGAGAACAGTGAATCCGACTTGAGCCGATATTTATCTCTACTATAATATCCAGTGAGCTGCAGGTCATCTTTTTCACTTAGCTCATGATCATATCTTATGATCATGTCCTGTGAAGAAATTCGATTCTGCTGAAAAGTAGCATTCTTCACATTCTTCATTACCCAGTTTGAATAGGTAGTTCTTCCTGAGAATAATAAACCAGATTTATTTTCAATGATTGGAACCTCCAGGGTAACCTTGGAGGTGATTGGTGATATACCTCCCACTCCATGAAATTCTGTTTGACTTGCCTTTTTTATCGAAATATCAAAAACAGAAGAAAGTCTTCCGCCATAGTTTGCAGGGATGTTACTTTTATAAACATCCATTCCTTTGAGAGCATCAGAATTAAAAGAAGTGAAAAAACCCATAAAATGAGTGGCATTGTATACCGGCACTTCATTAAGCATTATCAGGTTTTGATCAGATTTACCTCCCCTTACGTTGAATCCAGAAGATCCTTCTCCAATAGTCTGAATTCCTGCCATGGTAGTAGCCAGTTTCAATACATCGCGCTCCCCAAGGACTAAAGGCACATTTCTGGTTTCAGCAACATTGATTTTACTTACTCCCATTACGGCTGTTTTCACGTTTTCAGCTCGATCTGACTGCACATAGACTTCATCAAGAGTAATTACATCCTCAAGCATCTCCACATCTAACCGCCCGTCAGAAAACAATAGGATGTTTCTTTTGGCAGACTTCATTCCACTATATTGAATATTGATTTTGTGTGGCCCTGGTGGCAAAGTCATAGAGTAAAAACCTGAAATATCTGAAGTGGCTGAAGCACTAAAATCATCCTTGTAAATCAAGGCTCCAAGTATTGGTTCACCTGTTTTAGCTTCTTTGATGTATCCTGCTATAGTGGATGTACTCCCCGGGACAGACTCTTTCCTATGGCCGATCTCTATTAGCACTTTTTCCAAATCGCCTGTTGGATCTCCTACATCGAGAAACTCCCGAGAAAAAACCATTCCTTGCTCTATAGTTTCCTCCGTGTTCTCAGTTGATTTTGTAATATTCAAATCATCAATTACCCACACATTTTTCGAAAGATATACCTCATCGTTTCTTTGATAAAAGTATATAGGTGTATTACCAAGCGTTGATTTTAATGCCTCTTCCAAGGTCGCATCATTCACCTCAGCGGTCACATATATGGAATCGATATCATCCTGAATAAAGTAAAACCGTATATTTTGCTTACTCTCAATCTCATTTATCACTTCGATGAGTGGTGCATTTGTAAAAGAAAGAGAAAATTTTTCTTCCTGAGCGAATAGAAAATGAAATGCAGTTAATGTAAAGGCAAAGATTACTATTACTTTATTCACCTTTCACCTCCTTAGATAATAATAGTTTGTTGTAATAATCTGAAAATGCCATCAACTCCTGAATAGAGCATTTTTTTAAAGCTGAAGGTATTTTATTTTCTCTTACATAGATTTTAAGCTCTTGTTTAAATCGATCGTCACTTTTCCAGAATCGTGAAACTTTCCGGGCAGGTATCAAATCAGTATCTCGCGAGAGATAGTATTGATCTTCAGATTGAAAGTAAATTTCACTTGATTTGAAGGAGCTTACTTTTTGTCTCTTGACCAGTAACTCGAAGCTGTCAGATGAAAATATAACTTCATAAAATCCCGGGGAGTTAAAATCGCGATAGTTGCGAAAGTAATGACCGTCTATTTCAAACCATTCCACCTGATCCTGATTGATTAAAATCGCCTGATCTGAGTACTTGACATTTGGATGCTGTATGATCAATTGGTCATCGGCTACATTATAAATCAAGTTCAACGATTGATATTGCTGACCCCTGTAGAAAATCGTTCCAGATTGCCAATACTTGCTTAAAAAATTTGGATGCCCCTCTCCTAATACTGTTTCATTTTCTTTGTAAACTCCCAGTGTCACCAGTGTATTATCCAAGCCTAAATGCTCATCAAAATAAGTGGCTACATCACCGGATAAATCCAATCCCTCGAGGGGATATTCGGGTTGGGCATCAACCGCATAACCATAGAAAGAGCACACGATTGAAACAAAAAACCTAATTAGGCATGAGCCCTTTGAGCAAGTAAGGTTATTGATTCTCTTTTCTAAAGACTTTTTTTTATTCAACACTGTAAAACCCTGAGACAATTGTGATCTATGGAATTTTTATTTTGTCAATTATACAAAACCGATTTACTATCGAAATTGATAAGATGTTTTCAAATGAAAGAATGATCGAAGGCTTAGTTTGATTGAATATGATTTTGGCACACCTCAAATACGAATAATGATAAAATGAAGAAGGTGTATTGCTTAATTTTGGTTCAGGTTAAATTCCAGAACGAAATTCAACAATTGCCTGATTTTGGCAATCCACAATCTTAGTTTTTTATTACAATTATGACATCCCTATTCAAAATTACAATCATCAAACCTTTATTGCCAATTGTATTCATATTGATGCTATCAAGCCTGGCTTTTAGTTCCGGTAATACAATTGAAATATCCGAGAATCGAAAAGAACTGATTGCCCCTGAGGGCGACTCTTATGAATGGTATTTGAATGACGAATTGCTGATGAATGAGCATGATAAAAACATCTCAGTAGAACAGTCTGGAACATACGAAGTGAGATATGAATCAAATACCGGTGAGAAGGAATCATTGAAAATTAAAGTTGCTGTAACAGCTGATGGGATCAGAACGATTCACGTAATAGGAGATTCAACAGTTCAGACCTACAGAGATTCAGATTACCCGTTCACTGGATGGGGTCAGGTAATCCAACTCTTTTTCGATGAGTCACAATTGGAAGTGATTAACTATGCTATAGGTGGTAGAAGCTCCAGAAGTTTTTGGGAGCAAGATCGCTGGACTCCAGTCAAAAATGCTTTGAAGACAGGAGATTTCGTATTTATCCAGTGGGGTCACAATGATCGGGATTACAGCAAAGAGGAAAGGTACACCCCACCTGAAGACTACAAGGACTATTTAAAACTATACGTCAATGAATCACGAGCAAAAGGTGCGATTCCCATACTAATCAGTCCAATGACTATGAACGGTCGAAATGTCTTTACAGAATCCGGTAGTGACTATAGAGGTGCTATGCTTGATGTAGCTACAGAACTCGATGTACATTTCATAGATCTCAATTTATTATCATGGGCACTAAACCAAAAGGTTGGTGTAGAACATGCTAAGTATTATATGTTTATGGGATTGGAGCCGGGTGAATACCCCAACTATCCTGATGGCTATTCAGACTTCTGGACACATTTTCAAGAAATGGGTGCATTGAATATGGCCACTCTCATAATCGATGGTTTGGAAAGTCTGGATGACAGTGAAGATGAAGATCTGGTTTTCTTGCAAAATGCTGCCAAGGAAAGATTCCTTAACAATATCTATCTGGACAATCCAAAAGCCGGAGAAGTCACCTACCCGATTAATTTGCCTGAAGGAGCACATGTAACGATTAAAACCACAATCAATTTGGGCAATAGCTTTGTAAGATGGGAAGATGGGGATGGCAACATTATTACATCGGACAGACATTATGAATATACCAGTCCGGCAAATGAGGTGACCTACAAAGCAATAACTATAGACTGCATGGGCAACGAAGGAGGTTCTGGTTATTTTGACGCTTGTAATGTATGTATTGATTCTGTTTTGAATTTTGAAGAATGTGTGGACGTGGTAAATAGGGCTTGCTCTACAAACGGTTCATTGGTAACCAAAACTGAGTTTGGAAAATCCATAAGTTACTATCAACTGAACTCTGGACAGACTGACACTGTCACCTACACCATGAGAGCCGGAAAAGAAGATGACTTTACAGTTGGGTTTAAATACACTAACTCTGCGGCAGGGCAGACTGTGGATGTATATTTGGATAATCGAAAATTTGAGGAAGGAATAACATTAGAACCTGCAGGTGAAAGCCCAATTGTGAAACAATTCGATTTCAATTTAACCAAGGAAAACCATGAGGTGAAGTTTATTTTCCCTGATTTGCTGACGGATATCAACATTGGAATGGCACTCATCAAATATGATCCAGCTTTATATGCTACAACATGTGAGATTGAATTCCCTGATCCTTTAAGTGCAGATGAGGTATTGGAAGGTATTACCATTTCTTCTAATCCATTCAGCAATACAGCTACCTTGAGGTCAAGAGATCCTCAACAATATAGAATTCTTTCTCTTTCCGGTCAAACGCTTGAAACAGGTCAATGTGTCTATGAATGTGCTATAGGCGAACTCTTGAAGCCCGGAAGCTATATTTTGCAAACCTCTAATGGAGGACAATCCAAAGGAATGATGATCATCAAGAAATAGCATTGGGTGCTAATGATAATAACTGAAAGTGTTAAACATACAAATGCAATAAACCTGTGGGGATTAATCTTCACAGGTTTTTTTGTCTACCAGTGTGAAAAGTTGTAGCACGATTATAATTTACACTTATGTAGAACCAGTGCATAATAACCGATTTGAAAAAATCCATTACTAGACAACATTAATATTTAGAAACCTCACACTTGTTAAAAGTGCTTCCTTTTTCACATCTATGGTTGATCAGCAGTATTAATAAACTCCCGTGACGCATAGCCATCTGGGTACTTGACAGAGTTTGCTTTGCAAACAAAATGTCTCTCGACATAGAGGGTCGGGGAATAAAACCCCTTGATGGAATTCATATTAAATGTAAGTCGAATCATCATTTGTGGACCCAAGGTCAAATAAAAAAAGGGAGCCATATAGCTCCCCTCCTACACTTATGAAAAATTCCTTTTGATCATTTGACAATGATTCTGTCTTGATATGCTGCTTTGTTGTCATCAACAATTCTAATCAAATACATACCTGGGTCTACCTGATTTAAGAGTATCTCCTGCTTTCCTGCAGAAATGTTCTGTTCATAAACTTTTCGTCCGTCCATGGTCACCAATTCTAGCCGAGCTCCAACTATTACTTTTCCCGCCTCAATATTTAAAATATCATCCGTCACTGGATTGGGGAAAATCCGTAAGTTTAAGGCTTCTGTTCCCAAAACTCCTGCTGCGTCCTCTATTGAAAACAAATGTGCCGCGCTCTCAGAAGTTCTGCGTATGACTGAAATCTTAGCTCCTTCCGTTTCCTTTTTTCCTGAAACAGCAATATTTGATAAAAGATTATCTTTTGGAACCAACCGATAATAGTCACCATCTTTCTCTAATCTCCAGTCTAGTGGCTCAGCTGACAAAATAGAAGTAGATCCGGCATAGGAAAGATATTGATCATTGCCTAAATTTTTAATCAGGTAATGATTATCACCAGTCGCTACAAATTCCCACTCCATGATGTCTTCACTGCCGCACGCTTGTTGTTCTAAATAATTCTCACCCGGAACTAGACACAAGCCAGAATGAACCGCTTGAATTTTGTAAGTCGTTTCTTCCAGAAAATCATGTTCACATGGAAATAACTCGGTGTAACCACCAGAACATTCTCCACAATCATCTATCGAAGCCCCTCCCTCATAAAAACCACTACAATCTATCTTGGAAAAATCATCGTCAAATCGAGCCTCTAATGTCATAGACTCTTCACCTGTGGTGAATCTGTATAAAGGGTCGATCGATAGTCTGTTACCATCACCGTCAAACCAACCAACAAAAATTAATTCCTCACTATCGTAAAGAACTTTATAGTTAACCTTGGTACCAGATGGAAAGCTATCAGTTTTAGTCATTCTCACTTGATCTGGATAATTAGTGGTAGTAGTAATGGTGTGAAACTGCTTAATATGTGGAATCAATTTGGCAATCATTGGATCATCACTCAATAACTGTAATCCATGAATTGCTGCTTGACCAATTTTATTGCATCCCATTTCCTGTGGGTGCACTACATCACTGTGCCAAAAATCAGTGGCATATTCAGTGCCGACCGCATCGTAATCAATTTTATTAAGGCTGTCAATATCTATCAGCGGTACGGATACTTCCTCCGCTAAATCCCTGGAAGCCTGTGCATAAGCGCCATAACCACCCAAATCTCCTCGACGAATAGTAGTACATAATATCGGGTAAGCACCTCGGGCAATTGATTCATCAACATATTTTTTCAAATAATACTTGGTTGACCCTGGTGTATCAGAACTTCCATATGGATCTGTAGTCCTGTCTGGTCCTGCTACACTTCTATCATTGATTCCAAATTGAATCAATACGAAATCACCTTCTTCTAATAATTCTCTCACCCTTGGCCACCAATCAGATTCTTCATAATAACTTTTGGAGCTCCTACCACTTCTTGCTTCATTGATGACTTGCACATTTGCTTCATCAAAAAATGGTTGCATCACTGCTCCCCATCCTTGCTGAGGGTAATAGCCTGCATTCCATTCCTGCATAGTTGAGTCTCCAATCATAATAATCCTGTAAACGGTCCCATCTGCCGCCACATTTAAGGACATTTTTAGTGAAACCTTTTTGCCTGAAAGATTTGTAAATACAACACTGTAAGTACCGCTTTCACTGATCTTGATAGACCTGGTGTCACCTTCAATTGATTGGTCATTTAAAAACCATACGTAATCCGTGCCCTCAGGAGCAATCAGGGTCTTTTCATTTCGATCAAGTGACAATCGCTCGGTATTATTTGCAAGTCCGGGGTGGCTTATCACCAATACTATCAAGATTAACCAAATCAGACTGTAATTCTTTTTCATAAGTTTATTGTTTAGGGAAAACTAAAAGAACTATAATGAGTAAAGCCTTCAGAATATGAAGGCTTTATAGTCAGTTCAATTTATCATATTAATAACCAGGATTCTGGTAATCATTAAATTCATCTACACCATATGGAATACCCTCTTCATCAGTAAGCAACTGAAGAAAATCAAGTGGCCATGCTTTGAAATTGTGATATTTACCGAGTTGACCTCTACCATAACCTGTTGCACCAATTCCACCAGGACCATTAGTCTCATCTTCCGGATCAACAGGGAAAGGGAAATCAGCTGTTCCGGTGGATTCACTTGGAGCTCCAACAGGGTCTCTATAGTATACCCTTTCGTACCATATTCCTGCATTGTGAAGATCTTCATTAGTGATTGCCTCGAAAATGTGCTCTCTAGCCTTTTCATTGTAAATGAAATGAATGAATCTTTCCATTTCAGTAGTGGCTGTTGGAGGATAATTTTCCATGGCTGCTTTTGCAGTACCTTGCTGCCATTCAGATCCGTCTACCAGGTTATCGGCTTCTGTATCATTCAATATTTGCAATGTCGAATTATCCACATTAGCCATATCCACTCCACTTGGATCTAGAATCGCAAGGTCTGTAATTGTTTCTCCTGCTTTATATGCTGCTCTTCTTCTGATCACATTCAGATCAGGAATAGCTGCGGCTGGTCCATCTCTTCTTCCTAGAGCTTCAGCTCTAATCAGGTAAGTCTCTGCCAATCGGATCAATGGAATGTCTATTGACCCTCCTCCTCTATCATCAGTTCCCAGACCTCTGTTAGGATCAAAAAACTTACCAGAGCTAAGGAAGGTGATAGCTGATGCACCTTCAGCATCAGTGTTGTAGCGACGTACAGTAGCCTGATCCGATGGAACGATACGGTATCTAACTGTTCTGTTAGATACATCCGTAACCACGGGGTTATCTGGATCGATTGTGATACCAGCCTTTAATCCTGTAACATTGCCCGAACCATCATAATTAAAGTAACCTTCTCCATTTGGACTTCCAGCTACCCATCTTGCCAACAACAAGTATGGCTGACTAGCCAGCCAGAGTGAATCTACAGGCTCATCTTTACTGTTTTCAATATACCCAAGACATCTTTGGTCCTGCTCGATCTTGCTAGTACCAGCTACTACGTCTTCTCCTCCATATCTGCTTGGATATTTAGTTTTTAGAAAGTTGTTATAGAAGTAAGCAGACTCATCTGTCCAGTCTAATCTAGCAGCACTCGCATTATTTGATTCATATGACATGAAAAATGACTTATAAAATCTTGAATCAGCAGCCCTGTTATTAAACATATCATATGCCCAGTCCGTAGGATTCATATCTCTAAAAGGTCTCGGCAAAAGTGTTCCTGACCTATCCAGTCCTACATCCAAAACTGTGAAATCTTGATTGAATATATTATGGAACTGATTCACATATCTACCATTATATGTCTGGGATCCTTCGTATTGTGCAGACAAAATAATCTCACTAACAAGATCTCTTGAATAAACACTCGTGGTACCAGGAGAATATGCTGGTGTAGCCCAAAGATCACCAAAATTAGGTGCTAAACCTCCGTACGCAGTTTCTCCAGACTTTTGATCTATTACCATTGATGCATAATAAATACTCGAATCCAAATCTGTAGGTACATTGCCTTTGTAGAGCATATCCAGATGTGTTTCAGCACCTTGCCATCCTGCGGCTTGAGCACGATGCAAATAGATTTTAGCAAGCAAATGCGCGGCTGCCGGTTTTGTAATTCTTCCCAACTCGCTATTAGGATCAGCAATTTCTGGATTTAAAATCTCCACTGCATTTCTAAGATCACTAATCATCGATTTGTAAATATCCTCTAAAGAGGACTTTGGAAAGTAGTTAATATCTGAATACGATCTTGGTGCTTCCAATATAAGTGGCACAGGTCCTAAAACATTCGTCACAAGATAGTAACCATATGCTCTCATGAATAGGATTTCACCTTTTCGGGTTTTTAAACCCTCTTGCTCACTTTCAGTCAAAAAGTTCTCATAATTATATAAGAACAAATTACACCTTGTGATCGAAGGGTAAACACCTTCTGAAAAACCACCAGATACAGCACCTAATAACAAACGAATCTGAAGTGTGACCTGATGTTGGTCATCAGTGGCTGTAGGCCCCCAACTACTAATATCGTATAAGCCAGAAGCTCTTCGATATTGTTCAGCCGTATATGGACTTTGGTTAAAAACTTCAATATCATTTCCTCCGGCGAATAATTTATTTCCGTGGTTATAATCAGTCTTAAATCTCAGCAACTGATAATTGGCTGTAACTAAAGCTTCTAAACCATCTTGTGTGGTATAAAACAAATTATTAACAACAGAAATAGGCTCTTCCTCCAAAAACTCAGGTTTACATGCAGCAAAACCAAAGACTAGTAGAATTACAAATATCCTTTTCATATCTTTTAATGTCTTTTTCATCTTCTTATCTTAATTATAGACCTAGCCTTACACCAAAAACATAGCTTTGCTCAATAATCCTGTTGTTATTAAGACCTCCAAGCACTCTATCTCCTTGTGGTTGCCAACCATTAAGGTCATCTGGATTAATTCCTGCCTTGACTACATTTCCGCCCCAGATGAACGGATTCAAAATTTGACCAAACACTTCTAAACTGCCGACTTTTAAGGTATTCAGTACCTTTTGATCAAAGTTGTATGTCAATGAAATATTCCTTACGATGAAAAAAGAACCATCATTAACTCTGGTGCCAGAATGAGCTGTTGTATTCACAGATTGGATTGTTAATGCAGGCCATTGAGCATCTGGATTATCTTCTGACCAGTATTCGTCTATGGAAGCCTTCGGCGCATTACCTACATAACCACTACCAAAAACACCTCCAGGGCTCAAATCAGCCCAATACTTTTGTCCGACTCTTGCATAGATGAATGCACTTAGAGTGAATCCCTTGTAAATGAATGTATTCGTGATTCCTCCGGTCCATTTCGGGTTTGTGGTACCTGTAATCACCCGATCTTCGTCTGTAAGTCGGTAGTCACCATTCTGGTCTACTGGTTTCCATTGACCAGGAGCATACTTTATTCCACTAGAATCTGCCCAAATTTCCATTTCGGCGAGATCCTCTTCTGTATTTTGCCACAATCCATCTACCTCATAAGTTCTGTATATACTTACCGGATAACCTAAGAATAAGTTTGAACCAGGAAGATCCTGACCGGGCTGGATGAGTTTATCTATTTTCTCATTGTTTGTAGCGAAGTTCATGGAGGTTTTCCATGTAAAATCCCGAGTATCAATATTCACAGAATTAATAGAAAACTCAAACCCTGTATTTCTAATCTCTGCTATGTTGGCCGTAATTTCAGGATATCCAGTAGTAGCAGGCAGAGGTAAGGTTCTGATCAAATTAGTAATATGAGATTGATAATATTCAGCAGAACCGGTAATCCTGTCTTGTAAAAATCCGAAATCCCAACCAAAATTTGTTTGAGCAACTCTTTCCCATGTTAAATTCTCATTAGGTTGTGATCTTGGCATGTAACCAGCAGCTGGTGTTGCTCCGAAAATATAATCATATTGCACTAACTGACCTGACGACTCATATGGTCTAACTGATCCCTGATTTCCTGTCTCTCCGTATCCAATTCTCAATTTGGATTGACTGATGATTGGAATATTTTGCATGAAAGGTTCTTCCTCCATTTTCCACCCTAAGCTGAAAGATGGGAAGTAATCCCATTTATTTGAACTTCCCTTTGACAATACAGAAGCTCCATCCCATCTTACTGTCCCGGTCAATAGATATTTATCTCTGAATGAATAATTCACTCTGACCATATAAGACTCGAGAGTTCTTCTTGAGTAATATGAACTAGTATTGAAAATTGTACCGTTGCCTAGACCGTACCATAAATAATTATCAGTTAGTATCCCTGAGCTTGTTCCAGACAATGTTTCATATTTATCATCCTGAGCAGACTGCAGCAAAGTAGCCTTAATACTATGCTGATCTATTGTTTTATCCACATAAAGAATATTCTCTACCATCCATCTGAAGTTCTTACTTGTCTGCATGGAAGCCCAGGCAGTTGGCTGATCTGCGCCACGTCGTGTGGTGGATTCGCTACCTTGAAACTGACCTCTACGGTAGTTTTTAATACCGGCTCCAAAATTGACTCTATACTTTAACCAAGGGGTAAAATTGATCTCACCGTAAAAGTTACCCTGGAAATAATCTCTTATTCTTTTGTCTTCTGTATTGTTTACATCTATCAATGGATTGAAAACAGGCAAACCTGAGTTGTTTCCTGGAAACGTAATTAACTCTCCTAATGAATCGTAAGGTTGAGCCATGATGTACATTCCCTGTCCAATACCGTAAATATCTTTAGGGCCTGTTGCGCTACCTGAGCGATATACCGAACCATACAATTGTTCTGAATATGTAGCTGTTATTGAAGATCCAATTTTAATCCAATCTTTCGGTTTGATATCTCCATTGATTCTTGCCGTATATCTAGAATACCCCTGATTGATCTGTGCTGCTTTGTTATCTAAAAAACCAAAAGACGCATAAAGGTTAGAGTTATCACCACCCGCTGATACTGAGAGCGTATGGTTTTGTGTCACTCCGGTTCTTGAAAGCAAATCCATCCAATCATATCCCGTGACATTGTCTGGATTATATACTGGTACTGAAGCGGGATATCCTGCAACTCTTTCAGCATCATTGGTCGATCTCATTTTTACTATTGAGTATGTCCCTGGATCTTCCCATTCGTAACCATTTCTGATGGCTTGTATTGTGTGGTAATCATTTTTCCCAAACAATCTGATATCCTCAAATGGATCAGGATAATTGTGTTGATATACTGCGTCACTTGGGTGATTGATAAATGCTTGTCTCGTACGATCCAAAACATTACCGGCACTTCCCCATTCTGTCAAAGAATTGATCTTATCAAAACTTGTGGTCCCACTGTAATTGATTCTTACACCTTTATTACCGCTTTTTGTGGTTATTAACACTACTCCGTTCGCGCCTCTCGCACCATAAATGGCCGTAGCTGAAGCATCTTTAAGAATATCAATTGATTTGATGTCATTTGGATTGATGTCATTTAAATCTCCGAAAAGAACTATACCGTCAACTACATAAAGTACAGGTTGTGATCTATCGATTGATTTGTTACCTCTGATTCTAACGCTAGATACTTCTCCCGGTCGTCTATTGGTGGTAATATCCACACCGGCAGCTTTTCCCTGCATGGCGTCTACAGCATTCACCACTGGCCGTTCTTGTATTTCTTCCGCACCTATACTAACCAGGGCACCCGTCACGTCTCTTTTCTTCTGAACACCATATCCAACAACTACTACTTCTTCGAGTGCCTCGATATCAGCTTCCAATGCAACATCAATTATAGATTGGTTACCAACTTTAACGGTGGATGCGGCAAATCCAACGAATGAAATTTGCAACGAAGCATCATCGCCTACAGCTAACTTATAATTACCGTCCAAGTCTGTAATAACTCCATTAGAAGTTCCTACCTCCATTACAGTAGCACCAGGCAATGTTTCACCTGTTTCTGCATCTGTCACCGTTCCAGTGACCACTTTTTCTTGTCCAAAGGAAAAGGTAGTGAACACAACTACCAGTATCCCTGTGAGACAAGCTCTCAGATTCATCAATTTTCCCATATTTATTTAGGTTGTATAAACATTTACTTCGATTAACTATTCTCAAGATTTCCCTGGCACAGATTTGATGTTATGTCTAGGGTGCAATCGATTGAACACATCTCCTATACAATATTAGATTAATATTAATAGGACTGATTTCCCCAGATTCGTTGAATAAGTGTGTCATTCTCGTATTTCCATGCCAGAGCCATAGAAAGGGGATTTTATGAATAAATTAGTTGATTAATGGTTGAGATTTTTTCATTCCTACTCCTGCAACTGGTGTTCAAAAAAACGTCAAATAATATGAATTTTCACAATCCTATTTTTGATTCGAAGCACCTTATAATATTTATGTAGAGCGCAAGGCGTAATCAAGTGTAAGTTGTATAATCTTCGGCCTCAATAATCACCGCTCCATTGGCATTTGTAGAATATGAGTTTCCAGATGTTTGAGCTCTTACCCCAACAATGAAAATCATTGCTAGTCCAAAAAGAATTGGTCTTTGCCAATTCAATAATCTGTGTCGATTTTGTTTCATAGGTTTTTAAGTTTAGAAATCTTCATTTTGATGAATTGGAATCATTTTCCAGGCATGAAGTAATCAAAATCGCCAATTAACATAGTTCTGTATTTTCACCATAGAGGGTTGAATTTTCGTAAGACAATCAAAAATCCATTATATCGCTCTCAGAGCCTGTTTTTGGATATAAACAACAAAAAAAGGAGCTACGAAAAGTCGCAGCTCCTATTGACGAGGTTCAAATTGGTAAATATTCCCTAAACTATTTTCCCTTAAAGAAGCCTCTCTTACACATATGATCTTTATTTATTTATCAGGATTTTCTTCTGATCGATGATCTCTCCTTCTCGCTCAAAATTGATCAGATACAGGCCTGGGCGAATACCTTTCAAATTGATTGACTGACTATTACTACCGATTATTACCGTTTTAATCAATTGGCCATCAATTCCCACTACCTTTAAAGTTGACCCACTAGCATTTTTACTCCTTACATTGATTATACCATCGCTAACTGGATTAGGATAAATATCAATAGTGGCCTCAATATCATCAGCACTCAACACCACATCTTCGAAATAGAACAAATGAGCTGATGAAGTATTATTTCTAACGATCACTCTTACAGGATCTCCTGACTCAGTGCTATTTCGCAGAATGGCACAATCGGAGTTGATATTATCAAATACCACTAACCTATGTACGCCTTCAGAGTCCTCTATCCTCCATTCGGTAGCTTCATCTGCCAGATTCGTATATGATCCGATCATACTTAGGTACAAGTCATTACTCAAATTCTTTATCTTATACGCTCCGGTAGCACTACCACTTTCCAAATGCCACATCTGTGCTGATCTCCCACATTCCTGCTGTTCTACAAAGTCCTCTCCGACTCCAAGGCATAATTGAGAGTGCTCGGCTTTTATCAGCACTGGTACTTCCGTAGCAATATTGATGTTACATGGATCATAACCTGTATTTCCAGAGACACAAACTCCACAATCATCTTCGAAGGCTGAACCATTATAAACTCCATTACAGTCAAATAGCTCTGGATTAATATTCTGATCTGTAATAGTTACCTGATCCAGATTTGCATAATCACCTCCTGTAGCTGTTAATACTATGGTATTATTGAATCCATGATTTAAGTTCAGGGTGATAGAATCATCCAACCACTCCGCAAAACCTCCTGTACCCTGCATGGTGTAATTGAAAGTAGAATCATTTAATGTCATCTGTCCTGTACGAGGATCATTACCTAGTGCATATCTAAAAACTACGCGATAAAGTCCCGCGGGCTCATCGTTATATAAATATTTTAACTCAAGGCTTCCGGAAGAATTGAAATTCACAAAACCAGTTCCATTATACCCTTCATGATCAGAATCTTTCCAACCTCCATCTTCGCTTAGTACTCCAGACTCAGCCTGTACAGTTTTGTATTCTCCTGGTACTACAGAAGTCTCCTCAGAGTAAAAAGACTCTCCCTGACCTACCGCTGTTGCTACATAATAATAAGTGTTGGTTTCACTCAAACCAGTATGGTTAAACTCAGGAGACGAGAGTAATTCACTATTCAGCTTTACAAAACCCTCACCAGATGTCTCTGACGCATAGACATTATAACCTTCCACTCCATTAGCAGTTGATTCTTCCCAGAAAACCATGGTTTGATCTTTACCTGCTCTTGCCACAATCCAGACCGGAGCAGCTGGTCGTGCTGTTGGTCGTGCAAATAAAGTATCGGATGGGCTAGATGTATTACCATCCAAATCTTTTGCAACCACATAATAATAATATGAACTATCCAGGATGATGGTCTCATCACTGAAAAATGCATCCGTGATGCCTTGCTCTAAAACTTCGAAATTGTCATTGGTACTCACAGAACGATAAATCATGTAAGAATCAAAATCAGACTCATAGTTCATTACCCAGCTTAATTCTACTGCAGATGTATCCCATTCCAGAGTTAAATCACTTGGAGGTGAAGGTGGTATGGTTGATTTGTCATCAAACATCCCCGTACCCAAATAAAAGCTTGGATGTGGAGGCTGATTATAACCTACATTCTGCCACGCTATAGCCTCCCTATATTGCCGATCCTGCATAAGGGTGACAAGCTTGTATTCTGTTGGTATGTTTGTAGTATAAATTCTCAGAGCTGAATTATCCTCTAATCTCCACATTACTTCTTCTCTCCAGTCACCTAAGATATCTGCCTGTAATGCAGGCGTCGATTTCGTACTGTTATTTGAAGAACATCCAGTTGCCTCGAGCAATACTTCTTGCTCTTGTGTCTGATAATTCCATTTTCTTACTGAAATATTGTCCATCAGCTCTCTGCTAAGATCTCCGTCCCACCAACATAAAAAGTTCACTGATGGATTACCGCTAGTTACTACCAAGTTAGTTGCGCTTCTTACCTGATCTCTATACCACCAGGTCTCAGCTCCATAATTATTAGGATCAATATCACCAGCTACAGCTCTACCTACATCGGCATTTCCAGATTGCCAGAGTACCTCTCCTGATTTTCCATCTTTAAGTGCAACACCCGGATTATGTGTACCTTCATGAGGTCCAAAAATTTCCAAGCCGTCTCTTTCAGGAATCAAATCTGTAACGTGTAGAGCATCTCCATGCCCTAATCCAGTGGTCCAAAGCCCATTTCCATCATGATCAACTACCATTGCTCCGAAAATGATTTCATCTTTACCATCTCCATCCACATCAGCTACACTTAACTGGTGATTACCCTGTCCTTCATAATTACTTAAGCCATTAATTTTCGTATCAAAAATCCATTCTTGATCAAGTTCACCACCTACAAATCGGTAGGCCACCAAAACTGTTCGTGTGTAATATCCTCTCGCCATCATGAGATATGGATGTACTCCGTCAAAATAAGCTATTGCAGCGTTGAATCTATCTACTCTGTTTCCATAGCTATCTCCCCATGCAGACACATCACCTCTGGCAGGGTTATAATTAATGGTATGCAATATGTTTCCCGTTTGTCCGCTAAAAACAGTTAAAAACTCAGGGCCAGAAAGCACGTATCCACTCCCATTTCGATAATCTGCATTTTCGTCTCCGATAATTGTTCCAGCATTGTCCGTAGTACCATCTGCTGTTTTACATGCTACTTCAGCTATACCATCTCCATCCAAATCATATACCATAAACTGGGTGTAGTGTGCACCAGATCGGATGTTAATTCCCAGATTAATCTTCCACATGCTAGTACCGTCAAACTCTAACCCCTCCAGAATTGTAGGGCCTGTGTAGCCACTTTGAGAGTTATCTTTTGAATTGGATGGGGACCATTTCAATACGATTTCTAGCTCTCCATCACCATCCAAATCAGCTACACTGGCATCATTGGCAGAGTAGGTGTAGGCATTTCCATCCGGCGTAGTACCACCACTTGGGATATTCAATGAAACTTCCAGGTATTCCTGATCCCAGGTAGCAACTGTCTTCGATGCAGGTTGATCTTGCCCATCAAGTACCGGAACGACATAGTATTCGTTGGATGCTGATGTATTGGCTGTTGCGTCTAAATAGTTCGTTGAGTTGACTATCAAGCCGTCATTCAATTTTGTTGGCGAACCTTGATCAGTAATCCTATAAATGTCAAAACCGATATCTGTTGGATCTGTAGTTAATAGCGCCCATGATATGTAAATGCCACCATCAGCATTTAGTGCCACCACCGATCGATTGATATTGTCTACATCTGTCTGACCAATAGCAATGTTGGAAATGAATAACATCAACGCCAATGAAAGCATCTTGTTAGTCTTGTTCAGTAAATTGAATAATTTCATATCGTTTCTTCTACGTCTATCTTTTCTCATCGTAAACCCAGATTAATTCGGCCTGTTATAACAATGGATATTTCCATACCCAGTCGAATCAAAAGATTGTTAGCAATACAAGGATATTTATTCTGCTGAAAATATGAACTTACCAGATTCGTAAGTTTGGGGTGTCATTTTCGTTTGCCTCCATTTCAAGCCTGAAGATGAGGAATGCACTCATTATGAGGGATTGAAAATAAGCTTTGTAAAATATTAAGAGATGAATTCACTAACAGTTTTTACGAATCTCTTAACCACATCAGATGATGAAAATTAACGTTCATATGTCCTGACTTATAAAATATTGCAACATCTATTCATTATCAGGTATTCTGAAATCTTGAATTATGATAAAAATAGCCAGTCGGTTTTGAATTGAGAACTGATTTTAAGACTGCTTTAATTAAACTAATATGTTAAATGCAGGAATTAGCTAAACAAGTCCATAAGTGAGATCTCAATCGAGCAATTAAAATTTAGTGGATTTTGGATCAATCCGAAAACCTGTGGGGTATCTCCAAAAAGTCTAATTTGCATTTCAAAAAGAATTGGGAGATTTATCAGCATGGGAATTACTTCTACCAGAAGGAGTATTAGAATACTTTGATGTAGTAA
>JAUIAO010000043.1 GCA_030425425.1 Bacteroidia bacterium
AAAAAAATATTTGGGTTGGGACACCTGGAAATTTAAGCTTTGACTACTACCCTAGCACTTTTGGATGTACAGCCGGTGAAGTAGGAGTAGGATATCTGGAAAGTGCCGATAGCTATACCTTCAATGTGAGTGGCGGAATCATCACCCAGTCCAACAGTGCCTCATTCACGGGCAGCCAGTCTTTTATCAATGTGGATCCCAATGATCTGGGCACCTCTATGACTATCACAGCTACAGCTAGCAACACTTGTGGCACTACTTTTCCCGCCTCTGTCACCGTGCCAGTCAGCTGCAATTCTGGACCTGGAGGACCTTGCTGCATTACACCACAGATCGTCATTAATCCCAATCCTTCTCCGGGAGATATAGACATCAGCATCACCAATATAGAGGAACTGGAAGAACTACAGACAGAAACCGAAATCGTTTATCAGGTAGAGGTCACCGACCTACTAGGTAATAGCAAGAAAAAAGGCGCTCTCAATAAAAACGGCCTTTCCATTAACCTTAAGCATCTAGACCCGGGAGTCTATCTGGTCAATATCTCCAGAAAAGATTTTTATGAAACATATAGAATAGTGATAGAATGAGATTAAACAGAAACGGCGGTCATTGACCGCCGTACTTCTTATATCCTCATGATCCAGCCGTGTGGGTCTTCGATCTGTCCTGTTTTGATTTTATTCAGAGTGTCTAAAAACTCTTTGGAATGTTTCCAGCCATCTACAGACGGTAGATTGTAGTCAGTGCCATCATGATGGATCAGCTTAATCGGTGCTACAGTAGCTGCCGTACCTGCGCCAAATGCTTCCTGCATACTTCCGTTTTCTATTGCCTCCAAAACTTCAGTTACTTTGATTGGCCGCTCTTCCACAGCCATACCTTTGTCCTTTGCGAGCTGAATGATGCTATCTCTTGTAATACCATTGAGAATGGTATCGCCCGTAGGAGCAGTTACCAGTGTATCATTGATCACGAACATGAGATTCATGGTGCCACTTTCTTCTACGTACTCATGCGTTTTTGCATCCGTCCAGATCAATTGGTTGAAACCTTCTTTCTGAGCATCTACAGCAGGTTTTAAAGCAGCTGCGTAGTTTCCACCTGTTTTGGCAAAGCCCGTTCCTCCTTGAGCTGCACGTGTATAATGTGTTTCGATTTTTACCTTCACAGGCTCGGAATAATATCCACCTACCGGGCCAGTAATGATCAGAAACTGATAGGTGCTAGACGGCCTGATTCCAATGTAAGGATCCATAGCGAGCTGAAAAGGTCTTACGTACAGTGCCGTACCTGGAGCAGTAGGAACCCACTCTCTGTCCAGTTTGAGTAGTTCTGTCATTCCAGACATGAAAAGCTCCGTTGGAACTTCTGGCATGCACATCCTCACCGCACTTTTCTGCATTCTTCGAGCATTCGCATCTGCTCTAAAAACCAACACATCACCGTTTTCAGCACGATTAGCTTTCAATCCTTCAAAAATCGTAGAAGCATAATGCAATGTGGTGTTAGCAGGAGAAATGCTCAAGTTGCCATAAGGGACTATTCTGAGGTCTTTCCATTCGCCTTCAGCATAATCCGCAATAAACATATGGTCAGCATATACTGATCCAAAAGTGGGGTTTTGTAAGTCAGTTTCAGGAAGTTTAGACTTACTTGTTTGGGTGATGTTGATGTCCAATGTCTCTGTCATGCCTGCCAAAATTTGCAATTAGTCATTCCCCGGACTCCATGGAGTCTCAGGCACGTCGAGAATCTGTGCCATTTTGCGAGCCATTACAAAAAAGTAATCTGAAAGTCGGTTCATAAACCGAATGATATCACCTTCTACCTGATCTACTTCGGCCAGTGCAATGATGCTTCTTTCTGCTCTTCGGCACACGGTTCTGCAAACGTGGCACAAAGATACAACTTCGTGTCCGCCCGGAAGTATAAAATTTTTCAATTCCGGTAGTTCGTCAGAAGCTTTGTCTATCCACACTTCGAGTTGTTTAATTTCTACCTCAGTGACTTTTGGTAATTCGAATCCGGAGAAGTCAGATTCGGTGGCCAATACAGACCCGATGGAGAATAAATGTTCTTGAATCCAGTAAAATTGATTCTTGATACGTGCTTCCACATCATGTTGATCTTTCAGCAAACCAAGGAAGGAATTAAGCTCATCTACATTACCATAGGATTCAATTCTCAAATGTGATTTGGGTACTTTTTTTCCTCCCAAAAGAGACGTTTGGCCTTTGTCTCCGGTTTTGGTGTAAATTTTCGTACTCATTTATACTGGAGTGACTGACCTTACATTTTCGTTGATTTCATCACTTTCTATCAATCCATCTCTTAGTCTGATGATTCGATGAGCGTATTCCGCAATGTCCTCTTCATGTGTTACCATAATGATGGTATTACCTTTGTTGTGAAGCTCAGCAAATAAGTCCATGATAGAATAAGAGGTTTTGGAGTCCAGATTACCCGTAGGTTCATCCGCCAAAATGATACTGGGGTCGTTTACAAGAGCACGTGCGATCGCCACTCTCTGTCTCTGACCTCCGGAAAGCTCATTGGGTTTGTGATAGGCCCTATCTTTTAGTCCTACTCCGTCTAAAGCCGCCAATGCTTTTTCTTCTCTTTCTTCACTGCCATAGCCAGCATAGATCAGTGGCAAGGCTACGTTTTCGAGAGATGAAGCTCTTGGTAACAGGTTGAAAGTTTGGAATACAAAACCAATTTCTTTGTTTCGGATTTCTGCCAGTTCATTCTCAGTAAGGTCACTGACATCATTATTATTGAGGATGTATGTTCCTTCGGTCGGTGTATCCAGACAACCAATGATATTCATGAGTGTGGACTTACCAGAACCGGACGGTCCCATGAAAGCCACATACTCTCCTTTGTTGATTGTAATAGAAATGGACTTCAGCGCATGGATGGTTTCACTACCCATCACATACCTCTTTTTTATTTCTTTGGTGCTGATGATTTCACTCATAGTGGCATAAAACTAGTCAATGTATTAGGAACGTACGAACTTACTTACGGGATATTGTGTGGTTTTGATATGGAAATGATCAAGTGTTTATTTCAATGGTATTTATTCTGTTTTCACGGTCAATTGTTATATGGATTTGTTTAAGCATTGTTGTAAACCTTGAAAACCACATCCCTGAGAACTCCGGCTTCTTCCGAGACGATGAAGTAGATGTTTTTAGCGATAGCTTCAGGTTTTACCCAATCGTCGAAGTTGGCATCTGACATGGCTTTTCTGTTTGGTGGTGTATCAATGATGCTTGGTGCGATCACCGCTGCCTGAATGTTTTTGAAATTGTCATCTTCATTGATGATTTCTGCCAGATTGATCACTGCAGATTTTGAAATAGCGTAAGGTAAGACTTCTGAGGCACCACCTTCCAGAGCGGGCTTGGCTCCAATGAATACCAGATGTCCACCTCCCGTTTCGTTCATCCATTCAGAAGCAAATTTTGCAGTATGAAATGCTGTCATGTAATTGAGATGAAACATTTTAAGCATGTCATCATCGGTCGCATTGGAGAGGTTATTCATGCCAAATCCACCTACCAATGCCACCACAGCATCTAGCTTTTTATATTTTGCTTTGATCTGTCTGAAAAAAGATTCAGTAGAGCTTTCGCTGATCAGGTCGCACTCATGAAAATCAACTTGGTTGTTGGTGGCTTTTTCAATAGGGGCGAGAGTTCCAATGACATTCCAGCCCTGTTTTATGAAATGTTCGCTTACTGCGGTTCCAAGATTACCTGCCGCTCCGGTTATCAATATTGTTTTCTTCATATTTGGGTTTTATAAATTAACTAGGGTTAAGCTATAAAGTTATGGAAGTCCGCTATTCCATCGAAAAATCAAATAGTGTTAAATTTGATTTATGCAATTGATTCAGAATCATATTGAGGTATTGAAAAAGCAATGTGAAGCTCACCATGTAGCGAAGCTTTATGTGTTTGGCTCATATGTGAGGAATGAGCAAACAGAAGATAGTGATCTCGATTTGTTGGTAGATTTTCAGGATGAAATTGAGTTGTTGAATTTTGCTGATAACTACTTTTCTTTTCTAGACGATTTACAAGATCTATTTCGTGTTAGGGTAGATTTAGTTATTCAGTCTTCGCTTAAGAACCCTGTTTTAATTGATTCTATCAATCATACAAAAAAGTTGATCTATGAATCAGAACGTACTAAAGTATCTGCTTGATATTTTAAGCGTAATTGATGAGCTGGAAATATTCAAATCCAGAGTGAATCATGATTTTAATGTCTTCAGCAAAGATTTCATGGCCACCAGAACAGCCGAAAGAAATTTAGAAATTATCGGTGAAGCACTGAACAAACTCATTAAACTTGATGCAAATCTCAAAATAAAGGATGCTAAAAAGGTTATTGGTCTGAGAAACTTAATCATACATTCTTACGACTCTGTAAATCACGAAATCATTTGGGGAATATTGATCAAGAATATCCCGACATTGCGCGTGCAAATCGAAGAAATCAGACACTCATACTAGTCCATCTTATGTCCGATTCCAAATCCAATTTTTTCGAAGATGTATATGATGTGGTTCGTTTGATCCCGAAGGGAAGGGTGACGAGTTATGGCGCCATTGCAAATTATTTGGGGCTCAGGAGAAGTGCCCGAATGGTTGGTTGGGCGATGAATCAGTCACATGGTGATGAAAGTATTCCGGCACATCGTGTAGTGAATAGGAATGGGGTGCTTACGGGTAAGCACTTTTTTGCAGGCGGTGAGCATCGAATGCAAGAACTTTTAGAAGCTGAAGGTGTTCGTGTGAAAGAAGATCAAATTCTAGGATTTGATGAGGTATTCTGGGATCCAGTGGTTGAACTAGGCATCTAAGCAGCTTCGCTATTTTGGAAGAGTTTTGGAGTTACTCCAACTTCTTGTTTGAAGCATGTGACGAAATGGCTCAGGTTTTCAAACCCACAGGCGAAACAAATCTCGGTAATGGTTTTGGTACTTTGCCGCAATTCATTCTGTGCAAGTTTGATCCGCTCCTTTAAAATATACTGAGCTGGAGTTAGCCCCATTGATTCTTTAAATTTTTTAAAAAAGCTCGCACGACTCATACAGGCGATATCTGCGAGCTTATTAAAATCTAGTTTTTCGCGCAGGTGAGCTTTAATAAATTGAATGGCTGCCCCGAGTGAGTTGTTAGTTGCCAGTGACTGATATGAGGTTTCAAATAGTTCTCGAGCCTGTGTTTGCATGAGTCTCAAGAGCATTTCTTTAAGAGTAAGCTCCACCATCATGTCTTTGATTTTACCATTCTCGTTTTTTGTGATTTTCACAATTCTATTGATTGTATCAGCCAGATCATTGTTATTAGTCAGATGAAAAAGGCAAGGGTCTATTTCCCAAATTCCCCAGGAGTCAGCCTTGGGATGATATTCGTTGAGAAGATCCAGTGTTTTGCTGATGGCTTCATTGCTGATTGTCAAAGCTATGCATTGGGTGGGGTTATGTTGTTTGGCTATCGGAAAATCAATATTCATGGTTTCTCCAGGTGGTAAGATCACAGATTCTCCGGGTAAATAATCAAATTGAGACTTTTTCGGCAGCTTCATGACCTTTTTACCACTTAGCATACTGGTGAGTACAAAATGATCAAAAGTAAGCTGTACGTTTTCTGCAGGTCTATGGGTTTCAAACAGATTGAGCTCACACATTTCGTAGGTATAGGCTGTTCTATTTTCAACTAGTGTAAGCAATGAACTTTCTGGTTTGCTGTCAAATCTTTCGATTAAGTACTTCTTTTCCATATTAACAAATTGACTATTCTTTAAATATAACAGAATAAAATTGAATGGATTGAAATGTGAGGCTATTATAAGGTGTGGGTTTTGCGATAAACACAATGTTTAGACTATGACAAAACTCATTTAGACGGAAGGCAAAAAAAATGATTGTGTTTAAAATGACTTTTAGGTTTTCGAAAACCTTAAACAAATAATATGGAAACCTTAACAGACAAACAAAACATTGTGGATCGGCCTAATGTGAAGCCGTCTTTCGATCATTTTATCGGTGGCGAGTGGGTTGCTCCGTCCAGTGGAGAATATTTTGATAACATCAGCCCTGTAGATGGAAAAGTGTTTTCACGAGCAGCTCGTGGTAATAAAGAAGATATTGAAAGAGCACTGGACGCAGCGCACAAGGCATTTGCAACCTGGTCTAAAGAAAGTGCCGCAAATCGGAGTAATGTCTTGCTGAAGATTGCAGATGTAATAGAGGAAAATCTGGAAATGCTGGCACGTGTAGAGACTCTGGATAATGGTAAAGCTCTTAGAGAAACGCGGGCAGCAGATTTGCCGCTGTGTGTAGATCACTTCAGGTATTTTGCCGGCGTGATCAGAGCTGACGAGAGCACCGTATCTGAGCACGATGCTACCACTGTGAGTATCAACTTGCAGGAGCCACTAGGTGTAGTTGGTCAAATCATTCCGTGGAATTTCCCTTTGCTCATGGCCACTTGGAAGATCGCTCCAGCTTTGGCTGCTGGCTGTACTACTGTGGTGAAGCCTGCAGAACAAACACCAACCAGCATTATGGTATTGATGGAGCTGATTGCTAGTGTGGTGCCAGCCGGTGTGATCAATGTGGTCACGGGATTTGGTGTGGAAGCAGGTAAGCCACTGGCAACTTCTGAGAGAGTGGCTAAAGTTGCTTTCACCGGAGAAACAACAACCGGCCGATTGATCATGCAGTACGCTTCAGAAAACCTGATACCTGTCACAATGGAGCTTGGTGGAAAATCACCAAATATTTTCATGAAAAGCGTTGCAGATGCTGATGACGAATTTTTTGACAAAGCTGTAGAAGGAGCTGTCATGTTTGCGCTCAATCAAGGCGAAGTATGTACCTGTCCATCAAGAATTTTGGTTCACGAGGATATTTACGACAAGTTCATGGAGCGTGTAGTGGCACGCACTAATGCTATTAAAATGGGTCATCCGCTAGATGGAGAAACCATGATGGGAGCCCAGGCTAGCAATGATCAATACGAGAAGATCTTATCGTACCTCGAAATTGGTAAGCAGGAAGGAGCCGAAGTACTATGTGGAGGAGCTCCTGCAAAGCTTGATGGAGATATCGAAGATGGATATTACATTCAGCCAACGATTTTCAAAGGTCACAATAAGATGCGAGTTTTTCAGGAGGAAATCTTTGGTCCGGTCACTTCAGTTTGCACTTTCAAAACCATGGAGGAGGCTATCGAAATTGCGAATGATACACTTTATGGCTTAGGGGCCGGTGTGTGGACCAGAGATGCTCATGAAATCTACCAAATGCCGCGTGAGATCAAGGCAGGACGTGTGTGGGTAAACTGCTATCATGCTTACCCGGCGCATGCTCCATTTGGTGGGTACAAAAAGTCTGGTTTTGGTAGAGAGACGCACAAAATGATGCTCAATCACTACAGAAACACTAAAAACATGTTGATTTCTTATGACAAGAATAAGCTAGGATTTTTCTAGGATTTAGGATTGATTCACCTTGGGCAAGGATTCCCTTGCCCTTTCCTTTTAAAAATTAACAAAATGGAATTAGTAGAAAGAGTGGGTATTACAGATGCAGCGGTTGATGTTGTTAATCAATTGAAAAATCGATTCGGCCCTCTAATGTTTCATCAGAGCGGAGGATGTTGTGATGGATCTGCACCGATGTGTTTTGAGGAGGGGGATTTCAAAATCGGGGATAGCGATGTTTTGCTTGGTCATGTGGAAGATTGCCCTTTTTATATGAGTAAGGATCAATATGAATATTGGAAGCATACTCATCTCACACTTGATGTGACTCCTGGTAGAGGTTCCAGCTTTTCGTTGGAAATACCCATGGGAATCCGATTCATCATCAAAAGTCGATTGTTTACCGAAGTGGAGTTGGAGCAATTGGGGCTAATATCTTAAGATGTCATTTAAGCTTTTTACCAATTCTTGTAATTCCGATTTTTCAATATCTCCCACCTTTCGGAGCAATCGCTTTTTAGATATTGATCGGATATGAAATATTAATGTCTCGGATGGAGTGGTGAGATTATTTCTTTCATTGGGTTGTAATACTACATTGCCCTTGTAGTTTTTTACATTAGTAGTCAGCGGACATACAATCACAACTTGCAATAGCTCGTTCATCATGTTTCCACTTAGGATTACCACCGGGCGGGTTCCTGCTTGTTCGGAACCTTCAGTAGGATTGAGGCCCGCATACCAGATTTCTCCTTGCTTCACTCTTCTATTTGATTAAAGTACTCAGCCATTCCTTCTTCAGCGATATTCATAATATCCTCATCCTGACCTGCTTGCTTGTATGATTGGATGTATTCAGCTTTATTAAGTTGGTCGAGGTAAATCCTCAAAGCTTTTTCGATGAGCTTGTTTTTAGGCACTGCAAGCTGAGAAGCTTTCTTGTTAAGCTCTTCGAGTAGCGTATCGGGGAGAGAACTGGTAAAAGTTGTCATACTTTTATATTTATGATATGCAAATATAAATCATATTTATGATCTAAAAAGAGAAGTTCTACTGGACTACCAATCAAAATCCACTTCAACATTTTTTGGATGACATTTGGTGCAAGAGGCAGTTTCCAGATATTTATCAAACGGTCTGGTAATTGGCTCCTGTGTCATGATGCTGTGCTTTAGAAGTTTGCCGAGCGTTTCATTTCTGGTACCCATATCTAGCCAAATGGAATCCTGAGTGTCGGGATAGGTGATCAATATGGCCGGTATTGCTCCGGTTTTAGCACTATCGTCCTTCACGATCTTGTAAGAATCATCTCCGGTTTTGATCAACCCTTGGTTTTCGTAAGGGTACCATGCTATTCGCACATTTAAAGGTTTATGATATCTGACAACTTCATCTGGTTTCACGGTTCTAACCAACGACGGAACCAGACTTTTCTGAGGTTTGCAAGTCTGAAAAAATATTCCTGAAACCAATACTATCAGGATGATAAATGAACTTTTCATTGATTGTCTGTTAAATAAAAAAATGCTGCAGAACCTAAATTGTGTTCTGTTGTTCCTAAGTTAATCGATTGATCACTTTTTATGTAATCTATTTCTTCCTGATCATTATCAACCCCAAAAAAGTCAACAACCCATTCAAAATCAAAATCTCAAAACCGAATTTGTAGTCTTATCGAAAATTTGGTTACAGATTTGCTTAATTTAGAATATTAAACAATTAAGTCTAGTGAGTATAGTACAAATACGTGAAGAACTTCATGATTATATTAATCAGGCAGATGAGCGAATGCTTAACATAATGTATGCTATGATTCAGGCAGACTTGGTTGAAAACGACCATGAATTATCGGATTCTCACCAACAGATCCTTTCAGAACGCTTGAAGGCTCATCAAGCAGATAAAAACTCCGGTTCTTCCTGGGAAGAAGTTAAGAATCGTATCAAAAGCAAGTTTTGAGTTACCTATTAATCGTTAGACCAGAAGCGGAAAAGGATATCACCAATGCTACGATTTGGTATGAGGATCAAAAAGAAGGATTGGGGTCGAGATTCATTGATGCCTTGGATGAAAAATTGACTGTTATCAAGTCAAACCCATACAAATATCAGATTAGGTTTCGAGACACACGCTTCGCTTTTTTAAAGCATTTTCCATTTGCAATACATTTCATAATTGAGGATTCGATCATTTTCGTCCTGGCTGTTTTGAGTACCCATCGCAATCCTCAAATTTGGAAGTAATATCATTAGTATTTCTTCCTAACGAATACCAACCCCAAAAAAGTCAGTGCACCATTCAAAATCAAAATCTCAAAACCAAACTTATAGCCCCACAACCAATTGACAGAATTGATATTGATGGTGTAAGCAATGACCGGAGAGAGCAAACACACAAGTGGCACCCATTGATCCTTGAGGTTCCAATTCGTAAAAATGCCGGAAGTGAATAGACCTAAAAGCGGACCGTAAGTATATCCTGCAGCCACAAAAACCGCTGTAATGACACTTTGATCGTTAATGGACTGAAAGATGAGAATTACAAAGAATAGTATGAGCGAAAAGCCAAAGTGCACCAATTTTCGGATGGTTTTCTTCTCGTGATAATTTTTGGGGTTGAATCCTAAAAAGTCTATTCCAAAGGAGGTAGTCAGTGCTGTCAATGCAGAGTCGGCACTGGAATAGGCAGCAGCTGTTATCCCCAGCAGAAAGACAACCGCTCCAAGCATGGAGAAATGATTAATGGCTAATTCCGGGAAGAGGTAATCTGTTCGAGCAGGAATAGCAATGCCATTTGCTTCTGAAAATTGAAAGAGAACCAGCCCCATACTTAGAAATAGAAAATTCACAATCACTAGAATCACGCAAAACCAAAGTACATTTTTCTGTGCCTCTTTCAATGTGCGGATCGTTAAGTTTTTCTGCATCATGTCCTGATCCAAACCTGTCATCACTATGGCAATGAATGCTCCAGCAAAAAACTGCTTGAAAAAGTTTCTGCCACTTTGCCAATCCCAATTGAATATTGTGCTTCTGGAATCTTCAGAAATATTGGTTATCAGTTCTCCAAAGGTCCAGTCGAGTTGATTTTTCATGAAAATGATACTGATAATCACCGCAGCGATCATGAAGAATGTTTGCAGGGTGTCTGTCCAGACGATCGTTTTGATACCGCTTCTGAAGGTATAAAGCCAGATTAAGACAATTGTCACTAGTACTGAAACCCAAAATGGCAAATTGAAGGCATCAAAAAATGATATCTGAAGTACACTAGCTACTAAAAACAGTCTAAATGAAGATCCTACAATTCTGCTAATCAGAAAGAAAAAAGCCCCGCTCTTATATGACCAAAACCCAAAGCGCTGCTCCAGATAAGTGTAAATAGACACCAAATTGAGCTTGTAGTAAAGTGGAAGTAGTACTTGGGCTATTACGGCATATCCGACCAGATAACCTAGGACAACCTGAAAGTAGTTGAAATTGCTATTGCCGACTTCTCCAGGAATGGAAATGAATGTAACGCCTGAAAGTGAGGCACCGATCATCCCAAATGCCACCAGGTACCATGGGGACTGACGGCTGGCGTTGTAAAAGTCAGCGTCTGAAGCATTACGTGAAGTGAACCAGGAAACAAGAATAAGAATAGCAAAATACCCGAGGATGATACTCCCAACAATTACCGGACTCATAAACACTTAATTTAACAAATGATAAATACCCTACCACAACTCCACACACTCCTTTAGATCGCAATATTACCAACTATCAACTCATTTTATATAACCTGAGAATCGACTGGTTAATCGAAGAAGTGAATCAAAATTGTGGCAAATTCATCACATGGGCTAATTTTGCAGCTTATGCTAAAGATGGAATTTTCACCAGAAATAGAAGAATTAGTTGAAGTAGAGTCTGATCTGGGGCAGGATGATGCCAAAGATTTGATTGTGCATAATGATGATTTTAATACGTTTGATCACGTGATCAATACGCTCATCAAGGTATGTAAACACGACGTGCATCAGGCAGAACAATGTACCTATATCATTCACTACAAAGGGAAATGTGCCGTAAAAAAGGGCGCCTATAAGGAGCTGAAGCCAATGAAAGAAGGTATCAATGATGCTGGTATATCTGCTACAATCGAATAATGGAATATCCTTCAAAACTCATAGAGCGAGCTGTAGAAGAAATCTCAAAGCTCCCGGGAATTGGTAAAAAAACAGCACTCAGACTTGCTTTACACTTGCTGAAACAACCTGATAGCCAGGTCAAAGGTCTTGCTGAATCATTGGTTGAGTTGCGGGAGCAAATCAAATATTGTAGTACTTGTCACATCATTGCGGATAAGGAGGAGTGCACCTGTAAAGTGCCTTATCGGGATACTTCTGTGATTTGTGTTGTAGAAGATACACCTGATGTTTTGGCGATTCGAAATACAGGTCAATATACCGGACTTTTCCACGTCTTGGGGGGTAGGATTTCTCCAATGGATGGAATAGGCCCGGATAATATCCACATTGATACTTTGGTGGAGAGGGTAAAGCAGGACCAGGAAGAAATCAGAGAAGTAGTACTGGCGCTGAGCTCAACAATGGAAGGTGATACCACCGCCTTTTACATCGCCAAAATGCTCAAAGAAACCGGTGTAAAAGTCTCTACAATTGCTCGTGGAGTGCCGATTGGCGGAGAACTGGAATATACTGATGAAATCACTCTAGGAAGAAGTATATCAGGGAGAACGCTGTTTTCTACAGATTAATTCTTATCAGGTTTTTTTAGTATTTTACTCCCAACCCAGCCTAACTGCTATGATTTTATCATTTCTTATGGGAGCTCTTCTGGTTGCCTTTAGCCAGTTTCAAAGCGCGCTTGATGTTGCTTTGAATATACCTGATTCGTTGCTGGAGCAAAGAATTCAACACCTTGAAAAAATTGTCGAAAGCACTAAAGTTGATCCAATAGTTTTGGCTCAAGCCAATTTTCAATTGGCGCAGGATTATAGAGATATAGGCTTCATCGACAAAGGTCTGGATTTCCTAAGTACCAGTTTTGACATTTATTATTCCTTGAAGGACTCAGCTTCATTGTCTAGAGTTTTACAATCTTCGG
Organism: Bacteroidia bacterium; assembly: GCA_030425425.1. Lineage (GTDB taxonomy): Bacteria > Bacteroidota > Bacteroidia > Cytophagales > Cyclobacteriaceae > Marinoscillum. Next base: position 12,621 of record JAUIAO010000043.1, read on the forward strand.
CAGTGATGTATGCACGCATACAGGAGTTTGAGCATGCCTTGGAAGCGCTGAAAGATGCAGAAAGATATGCGCTTTCTATCGTGGATTTAAAAGATATTCACTCGCGTTTAGGATATGTGTATTTCAATTTATACCAGCTGGATTCTGCTGAATATTACCTGAATAAATCGATTATAGAGCATCAAGAAATTCAGGAATTACCAATTGGCCCAATGCTAAATCTATGTGGTGTAAATGTGGCCAGACATCAATTCGATCAAGCACTCAAAGGACTACTGGAATTGGAAAGTATAGGATTGGATAAGCTCTCTTTGCAGTCCCAGCATTATGTGCTCGGGTTCATTGCCGCCCTGTATCATCGGCAGGGAAATGAAACTCGGAGCAAGGCTTACCAAAGAAGGTTGGAAGCATTGGAGGAAAAGACTGAAGAGAATATGAGTCTTGATTTTTATGAGACCATGGCTTCTGCTGATACTCTTCTAGGTGACTATAAGGGTGCTACGCGATATCAGCAGCAGTATATCAAACGTTTTAAAGAACTGAACAATAACAATCTGTCTACGCAGATTGCGAATTTTCAAAAGCTGTATGAGTTGAAAGAAAAGGAAGCGGAGATTCGCTTGCTCGAAAAGGAAAATCAGCTGATTAGTCTGAGGAGTGAGAAAAACCGTTTTTATTTGATTATCGCGGGTTTGAGCATTGTGATTTTATTGATGGGAATCATAATAGTTTACCGTATACTGGTAGTTCGCACTTCGGTAAACCGCCAGTTAACCCACCTCAACGGTCAGATTACACGCCAGAAAGAGGATCTTAGTGAAAAAAACACATTGCTGGAACAGACGATAAGTGATCTCAAACAGACCCAAAATCAACTGATAAGATCAGAAAAGCGAGCGTCAATCGGAGTGTTTGTTTCAGGTGTAGCACACGAACTGAATAATCCGATCAATGTGGTGAACGGTGGTCTCCATGTCATTGAGAAAAATTTGCCAGAATTATTGAAGAACCAAAGCAACAGTGACTTAGAATTGCTTGCAGATTTGAATGTTATGTTGCGTGAAAGCGGACGAAGTATTGATAAAATCAACAAGATCATCCAGGCGCTGAGCATGGCTACATATACAGATGCTAATCCGATTGAAGTAGACATCTCTCAGGTGATTGATAATGTGCTTTTGGGGCTCGATTTGTATCATTTCCAAGACATTAAAATTGTGAGGGATACACCAGCTCAGATATTGGAGTGTTTCCCAAACCGGATACATCATGCACTCAAAAATGTTTTGGAAAACGCGCTCAACTTTGCCAGAAAAACAGAAGATCCACAACCGACTGTGGAGATCACCACATGGAGATCGGATGACGAACTTAAAATCAATATTTCTAATAATGGACCTCCTATTCTGCCAGATCATTTGATGAAGATCTTTGACCCATTTTTTACAACAAGACAGGAAGAGATGTCTGCAGGATTGGGATTATATTTCGCTTTTAGTGCTTTTGCTGAGCATCACGGTAATATAGAGGCATTCAATCATGAAGGGCGTGTGGTGTTCGAAATGCGCCTGCCTCTTACGATGAAATAATCATTCACCGATTTATTTCTTTTTCACTAACAGGTTATATGAGAATAGCAACGCAATGGCAATGGCTAGAATGAAGAAATACCATCGGGGATCATCTTGCTGCCACGTACGATAGAAGTATGCTGCGCTGATGGCCATTACAACCAGAATCATAAAATTGCTAAGTACCTTGAGTGTTTTGGGATTCATGGTTCAAATATCATTTTCCAAAAGCCAAATCACAAATCACAAGGTCGCTTGTTTAATTTTGATCAAAATAATCATAATCAGATCACTATGAATCAAATCAGAACAGCACTTCTTTCATATGGAATGTCAGGTAAAGTTTTTCACGCTCCATTCCTTCATTTGCATCCCGGTTTTGAATTATTAGGATCCTGGGAGCGGAGCAAAAAGCTCATTCAGAATGATTACGACAATACCAGGAGTTACGCTAGTTTGGAGGAAGTTCTAAATGATGAAAGTGTAGATTTAGTAGTAGTTAATACACCCACATACACTCATTATGAATATGCAAAAAAGGCATTAGAAGCTGGTAAACATATCATAGTGGAGAAGGCGTTTGTAGGGAGCTCAGCTGAGGCAGAAGAGTTGAGGGATTTGGCCAAAAGCAAAGGCTTGAAATTAGCTGTATTTCAAAATCGAAGATGGGATAGTGATTTTCAAACTGTGAAAGCGGTAATCGACCAAGGAGTGTTGGGTGACGTAGTAGAAGCCAGAATTGCTTTCGATCGATATAATCCGGCACTGAGTCCAAAAACACACAAGGAAACTCCAAGTTCAGGTGCGGGCATAATCAAAGATCTGGGTGCTCACGTGATAGATCAGGCATTGACGCTTTTTGGGATGCCCGAAGGTGTATTTGCAGACATTCGTACCACCAGAAAAGACAGTGAGGTAGATGACTATTTCGATATTTTACTGAAATACACTGACAAAAGTGTGCATGTTCATGGAGGGTATTTCTTCGCTCAGCCACATGAAGAATTTGCCATTCATGGTACTAATGGGAGCTTCCTCAAATCACGGGCAGATGTGCAGGAAGATCAACTGAAAGCCGGAATAAAGCCCAACGACGATGAGTATGGCATAGAACCCGATCTGGCACAGGGACTGGTAAAGTTTATGAAAAATGGGGAGCCACAGGTGGAGTATGTGGAAACCATGCACGGTGATTACATGGAGTACTTCGAAGGAGTCTATCAATCAATTGTCAATGATGTGCCAGAACCTGTCTCAGCACAAGATGGAGTGAATGTGATGAAAATTATTGATGCGGCGTTTGATAGCGCGGAGAGTGGTTATTTGATTAAGCTTTGAAAACCCCACCGCCTGCGGCACCTCCCCTTGTTAAGGGGAGGATGGGAGGGGTTAATTACCAGAGTCACTAAAAAGCTCAATCCACCAAATCAAAAACAAAACTACTCTTTAGGCTATCAAATTCTTTTTCGGCAACCTCATAAAGTTTCTTGATCATAAGCTCAAGGTGATCCGTTTCTTTCTCACGTGCGGCATCCAGCCAAGGATTCATGATTACAGAGCGAAGGATGAAAAGTCCATTCTGAGCATAGGTGATTTCAGGATCAGGAAAGTCGGTCAGCAGATGATCTACAGAGTTGTATGAATAGTGACTTGGGAAGAAATGTGTGTGCGAAATGAAGTACTCTTTTCGGTATGGCATTTCCCATTTTTCCCCTTCTTTACCGAGAGAGAATACGTTGTAAACTCGCTTGTTAAGTTCATTCTGTAACTCGAGAGAACTTGAATCTTTCACGCGAAAATGATAGCAAATCACATTGCAGTCTGGCTGATTAATTGGCAGCAATTCTATGACATCACTTGAATGTCTATGGTGATCGAGATAGGTATGGAATCGCTGAGCATTTTCTAATGAAGCTTTGATCAGCTTGCCATGCCCGGTCGGATCGAGAGGAATGGTTTTGTGCGTCAGCCAGGTAGCTACAGCCGCAGCGCCCGGTTTGGAGCCTTCTATGATGTATGGGCCAACAGACTCATTCAGATCATTGACATCCAGAGGATTTGGTGTCTCGTGATTCAAAGTGATGTATGGTGCCACCTGATGCGAATGCAACACCGAATGCTTGTCTTTGAACGAGATGATACCAGAAGGATAAGGAATAAAGCCCATTTTATGTGGATCAACCGTGATGGAATCCACCTCAGGCAATGCTTTCAAAGCGCGCTTCGCATGAGCAGAAAGCACCGGATCATTTAGATCAAGGGTTTGCAAATATCCACCCCAGGCAGCATCGCCATGCACCCAATAGGATCGGTTATTTTTCTGTTCTTGTTCCTGTCTGATTGCTATCAATTCATCAATTGGGTCGATAGCTCCTTCTTCTGTGGTACCGAGAATACCAATGGTCGCCAAAATCACCTGATGTGGTTCCAGTGCATCTATGGCTTCTCGCAATGCGTGCGTATTCACACGGAAAAGGTTGTCAACGGGCAAGAAATGCACGTGCTTTTCTCCTAACCCAAGAAGATTTGCTGTTTTTCTGATGCTGTAATGAGCAGCCTGAGAGGCAAAGATGACCGGTTCAATCCCCAGCTTGGTATAGACTTCATGAATGCCATTGTGTGTAAGGCTATACGGACCATATTTCGCTTCTCGCATCAGCTGACTGATATTTCTGCGCTCTTCACGATTGACATGCTGCTGAAAAAGCTCTGGCAGCCGTACCTGTGTAGTTGGTTTTAGCCCGATCAACTCCATCTGATTGAGGTCACGAATGTCGGCTTTCTTTCCGTTTGCTGATTCAATGATCAGTGGCACATCATGATTTTGACAAACATGCTGAAAAGCCAGCCCATTGAGCATATTCTGACGTGCTGCCCACATCGCTTCCAGATTGGCAATGGTGCCACCGGAAGTAATATGTGCCCAGCTTTGCTGAGGGTCATAACCGAGCATTTTCGAAATCATTCGCCCTACTTCCAGCTCAAGGTTGAGGGTAATTGGAGCGGATTCTGATGATACGTTGTTGGGGTTGTACAACATACCTGCGAAATAGCCCACAATTCCCGAAATCAGGTTTTCCGAAACCATGTGGCCATTGTACCGGGGAGAATAAAATGGATAATCCGCTTTGAGCTCATTCAAAACTTTGTCCAGCTGATTGCTCAGTACATCAAACCAAACTTCCTGCTCACGACGTGTGCCTCGGTCGAGAATTTGCTCGTCTTCCGGAAAGTAATTCCTGCGCCAATAAATGTAGTCCTGAAGAATGTAATTGAGGATTTCTGACCATGTTTTGCCATGCTCCGCTTTGGAGCCTAAAAATCCTGCGCCGATGGGGAAGTTCGTTTGCATGCGGTTGTTGTTTATTTGAAACACAAAATTACTGGTTTTGCAAGTGAAAGAATTGACCTAAGTCAGGGGTGAATGGAGATGTTGGTCATGGAATATCGATAGTAATCAAGGTGAAACGTTGATGTCATTTAGTTTACCAATTCAAAAAGGCTGGCATTCACTAGTTTTGAACCTCGAAAATCAACAGAAAATGCACAAAGGAGTTTTAAGAAAAATGCGAACGGAATTTGGTTCGCCAATCAATTATTATCTAAATCTGGATGGTGAGGAAATTCACATGAATCAGCTTCTTGGTAAAAATGTGCAATTGAATTTCACAGGCTATCAATGCCTAAACTGCGGGAGTGAACAGAAAATCTATCGAATGGGGCATTGTTACAAGTGCTTTTATGAAATTCCTCAGACTGCCGATTGGATCATCCGTCCGGAGCTCTCCACTGCCCATCTGGATAAAGAAGATCGGGATTTGGAGTATGAAAAACAGGTTCAGTTACAGCCGCACATAGTGTATTTGGCTCTGTCCAGCAATGTGAAAGTGGGTGTCACCAGAAAAACGCAAGTGCCCACCAGATGGATAGATCAGGGAGCCACGGAGGCTTTGGAGATTGTGGAAACTCCCAATCGTTACCTGGCCGGTGTAGCGGAAGTGGCACTGAAAGATTTTGTAGCCGATAAGACGAACTGGCGAAAAATGCTGAAAAATGAACCCGATACTGGTGAAGGATTGATGGAGATGAGAGATCGATTGGTCAATTACCTTCCAGAAGAAGTAAAGCCGCATATATTGGACAGCAGTCAAAACGGCTGGAACCTCAACTTTCCTGTGATGAAATATCCTGTGAAAATCAAAAGCTTGAATTTGACAAAAACTCCATCATTTGAAAATCGCTTAGTGGGTATCAAAGGGCAATATTTGATTTTTGAGAATGACACAGTTTTCAATGTTCGTGGGAATGAAGGGTTTGTAGTGGAGATGAGTTTCTGAGGTATTTGAGGGACTATTGTCAGATTTTTCCGCCTCGATTAGTGTCCTCACTAATCGAAACCACCGTTCGGTTGTGAGGATACAACCCTTGGCGAAAAAATATATTCAATCGAGAACTATCAACATAGAGGAAGTCCCGAAGAAACGAAACCTGATTTAGAAATAAAACTGAATCAAAAAAGGCCCGAAGGCCTTTCCTATGATCATACTATTTCAATTATTCGATATAAAACAGGTGCTCTTCTTTTTGAAAATCAGATTGAATCCTTAATACATATAAGCCACTTAACTGCTGACTTAGGTTCAATTGTTTTACCTTTCCCTTTTCCGAAGCAGGAATGTGTCTTGTTAGTACCACTTCCGTAGAGATAAACGATATCACTGAAACTTCCAAAGATTGGTCTTCCTGGCTTTCGAAGTTCAGAAAGTCAGTGACAGGGTTGGGTTAGAAGGACACATTCAGTGGATTGTTCCAGGTACTATCACCCAAATCTGGCTGAAGTATCTTGGGGTCAACTTTGACCTGTCGATCTATTTTTTTGAACTGATTATACTTCAAATCAAACTCCTCAAACGAAACTGTATCCATATCTGAGCTAATCGCAAATGAGGAAGATATTTCTTGACTCAATTTTGAAGGGCTTGCTGCATCATATTGTCTGGTGCTCAAATCCGAAGATTCACTGAGCATTAAGCCTTGCATACTTTCTTCAGAGAAATAATCAACTATTTTTATATCCTGAAACCAGCTATTTGGAGTATATAAGCACATATCTACCAATAAATCCTCATTCCAGTCACTATACGAAATTTCCCATCCATACAGGACATTTGATTTATGCTTGAAAACAATGTAGTAGTGCGGGTAATCATACTCATCGTATAACCTTATCTTCTCTATTCTGAACTTATCGTCCCAGTCCCAATCAATATCAGTAATCGTATGGAGCCAGGATCCATAACTATAAATCCTGATTTCGCCCCCATTGTATGCACAGAAATATAGGTTGTACTTGATTGTGTTCCATGTAGCACCCTGATCTACTGGTGACATGCCGATCATACGATGTTCATCCATTGAACCCCCATTTACAGATATCCAACCCTCAGAACCTGCCCAGATGGTATTGTCTCCAGCTGACTGAGCAAAAGCACCTGCATTCCACCAGGATGAACTACTGTTTTTGTTAATGTTATTTTCATCGATATCTACATTATAATCGTTCGTCCATGACAATATTGGTAGTCCCGGTTCTATATAGGTTTGTCCATGTGACATGGAAATATTCTGTATTGATGATCCCGCCGTATAAAGGCACAAGTCCGCAACAAAACTCTTAAATCCCTGCACATTTGAATAATAAAACTCCTGACCATTTTTCAAATATGATACTCTGGTATATGGAATAGGGTCTCCCGATTCATAAGAATAAAAAGGCTCAACTTCTATTCTTAATGTATTACCTTGGGCATAGATTCCAAATGAACCTTTGTAGCTGCCACTTTCATAAACGAAGATCGTGTTTCCATAAAGATACAAGTTGTGTTCGATGGTATTCCATGTGGCACCTTGATCTAACTCCGAAAGACCTATCATTCTGTAATTCGCTGTTGTGGTAGGAATTATTTGAATCCAACCATTTTGATGAGCAGGAATAGTGTTGACAGAAGATGTACCTGCATTCCAGGAGTTGCCACCACCTGATTTGTATGATCCATTACAAAGGTCTAAGGCATTAACTGTGTTTTCCCATTTGATTGGACTATCTACTCTTAATGCAGCATGATCATCACCACTTGCCACTTCATTCATCTTGTTAATTTGCTCTGGGCTAAATTCATCTTGACATTTTGATCGAGAATAGGACATAAAGTTGCGGGTATTGGGTTGATAAAAATCCCCATTTAAATCCTTAATATCATACTGTGTTCCGGTGTAATTACAATCATTTTCATTGTCAACTAAATATTCTTTTTGTCCATCTCCGTCGATATCTTGTAACAGGTTTGGATCTGCGGGCGTATCGCAGAATCGGTCTCCAGCAGTATCGCAATTAGTTCGCTCAACCAGTTCTTTTTCTCCTGACCCTAACCCTGACACATGATGCGTATGTAACAACCCGAAAGCATGTCCAAATTCATGAATTACTGTGGATCCATTAGCAGCATAATGCTTATCAATCATTATAAAGTTCCATCCTGGTCCAGGTGAGTGTGTGTAGCCTGCAACTCGATCTCCCCTTTCCTCAACTGAATTAAAATAATATACGTTCATCGCATTTGGGTTGTCATATGTTGACCTCACCAGAGATTCTTGGTGAGAGGTAAAATCATATAATGTATCACTATCAATGTAGTCAATGGCATAACAGTTACAAAACTGAATATTTGCTGCCGCGAACTGTTCATTGAGTTCATCCATTATCTGGGGTATGACAGAGGGAGAGAGCCCTCCTGTGCCATCAGATTTCCTCACAATATGATGTTGAACAGCAAAGTGCTTAATTTCTGAAGTTGCTCCGACAGTCAATACTTGAGCGATCCTTGCCTGACTCAATTGTAATAAATCATCGTCAGTGATAATTGTGCCACATTGTAATTCTTGCGCAATTGAATTCGCCAATGTAAACAATATACACGTATGTGCTATAATGGATTTTAGTTTCATTCTATTGTACTTAATATTTCAATAACCTCATCTGCCTTATCACTTGCATATTCTAATCGCATTATTCCCAGATAGTATGAGTCTTCTTTAATAAAGAAACCACCTAATATATTTCTGAATGCATAGGAAGTAGTCCTGAAATAGACTCTTCCAATCTCTTGGTTGTCATTATTAAAAATATCTATGGTTTCATTGAGGTTGCCATATGTATCAGGTAGTTGATACAGGGTGTCATAATCTTGAAAAGTTCCAGGTCCTCTCTCATATTCTATCACAACATCCTGACTCTCCGATCTTATATGTATTGAATAAGAATCAATACCCCCACCAGCACCATTGGTATATGAGCATGGTATCGTAAGTGACCATTCAAAAAAAGCAACAGTATAAGTGCTGTCACAGACAAAGCTTACGCTGATCGTATCCATAGCTATTTGATCATTTTTTGTTACCACCACCCAATACTCTCCGGTTTCTGTTACAGGAAGAGTTTGTTCGGTAGCAAGGCTGTCATTCCATAAATAACTATCAAAACCTGGCCCTGCATCCAGAATCAGGGTATCACCTACATAGAGCGTTGTGTCGTTTCCCAGGTTGACCACTAAGTTTTCAGCAGGGGGAATTTCAGGGTCACTATTACAAGCAATCAGCCAAACGGTTAAAATGAGCAATATTGGAAGTCTTATTGTTTTCATTCCGTTAAGTTAGTTGACACAACCATTAAATCCCACTAGTGGGTTTTATTCCTCGATCCGCTGGGTCGGGAGGCATTATGTTTCCATAGCAAGTTCCATCAACAGCCTTGATGGCTCGCCTCGATGTAGTTTATTACAATCCAGTGAAATTGTGTTTTGTCACCTGAATTTTAGACAATAGATTGGCATGTGAAAGTTTTTGTCGAACTCCGGTTTATACCCTAGTCACGGTATTTTAAGCTCAAAATTCATAAATCTGGGCAGTTAGGTTAGAGATACTTCATAATTTTATGCAAACGCCTTAAATAATGAAGAAATACGCGACCATTATAATTATTTTATTCACATCAATTGCCAGCCGCGCACAAACCATCCAGTGGGCCTCAGAGGTTTTGGAGTACTCCAGCCATATGGTATATGACAAATTTCCTGAGCAGTATGTGGCCAATCAAATACTTGGTAAACCTAGTGGTGTTTCAGATAATATCGCTTCGCCATGTGTATGGGCACCAAAAAGCCAGAACGATGGAGCACAATACATAAAAGTAGCTTTTCCACAGCAGCAGCTCGTAAAACAAGTGTTTGTCAACGAAGACTATAATGGTGGAAGTATTTCCAAAGTAATTCTTTACAAGACCACCAAAGAAAAAGATGAAGGAGAAGTAATTTATCAAAACCCTAACCCCTCTGGCTGGACGAATGGTCCAGACCCCTTAAGAGTCATTTTGGACAAACCAATGAAAGGTCAGGCCGTCAAAATCATTCTGGCAACAGATAAAGTAAAAGGGTACAATAGTGTGGATGCAATAGGCATCTCAGATTCAGAAAAGCCACTTAAAGGTGAAATCAACCTGTTGAAAGATTTTATTTCTGAAGAACCGGAAGCTCTTACCCTGTTGAATGATAAGCATGAACAACTCAACCCTGTCATAAGTCCTGATGGCCAGCAACTCTTCTATACCTATGAATTAGACGAGGATGAAGCCAAACAAGAAATATGGGCTGCGGAAGCGGATGGCCAAGGCAATTTCATAAATCCACACCGTGTTGGAGCTCCATTGAATGTGCCTGGTAGAAATTGCTCTATTCTGGGGATTTCTCCAGACGGCCAAACAGCACTATTGTTGAATGAATATCATGAGGACGGCACATCATCGGTAGGTATTTCCATTTCCAGAAAAACAGCCTCAGGCTGGTCATTTCCTATAAAGCAGGAAATAGAAGACTTTTATAATGATAGTGATTTTGGAGAATACTGCCTTTCTAATGATCAACAGGTCATGATTATGGCTATGCAAAGAAAAGATGGCTTAGGCTCCAAGGATCTTTATGTTTCGTTTAGGAAAAAAGAAATCAATCTCTGGACAAAGCCACTCAATATGGGAAGAACCCTGAACACTGCTGCATCAGAAATAAGTCCTTTTTTGGCAGCAGATGGAAAGACGCTTTATTATGGGACTTCAGGAAAACCGGGCTATGGGAAAACTGACATGTTTATGACTAGAAGACTCGATGATACCTGGACGAATTGGTCTGAACCACAGAATCTTGGCGAGCCGCTGAATACTCCTGGGTTTGACGCCTATTTCTCTATTCCTGCGGCTGGAGATTACGTATATTTTAGCAGGGACACCAAAGACCTGGACACGGAAGCGGATCTTTTCCGGGTAAAAATCAATAATGAATCCAAGCCTGATCCTGTTTATCTCATTAGTGGAACCGTACGGGATAAGAACACTTTAGAACCTATTAGTACCCAAATATTTTATGAGGATCTGGAAACAGGAATTACCGTGGGAGTAGCAAACTCAGACCCTGTAGATGGAACTTTCAAAATTGTATTACCAAAAGGGAAAAGCTACGGTTACCATGCTGAGAAAGAAGGATATTATGCCATTCACGAAAACATTGATTTGAGCAATGTGGCTGAATACAAGGAAGTTCAGCAGGATTTGCTTATGCAGCCTGTGAAGATCGATGAGCCGATCAGGATGAACAATGTGTTCTTTTTCAGAAGTCAGCCAAAGCTATTGCCGACCTCCTATCCTGAGCTGAGAACAGTACTGAAAATGCTCAACGAAAACCCAACGATGGAGATCAAAATAGAAGGGCATACGGATAGCTATGGTAATAAGAATGCTAACCTGGAACTCTCCAAACAGCGTGCTTCGGCCATCAAAGATTATCTGATAGAAAATGGCATTGACAAAGACCGTATCACCACAGATGGATATGGTGGCTCACAGCCAATTGCTGACAATGACGATCCGTTGGAAAGACCGAAGAACCGTAGAGTAGAGTTTAGGATTTTGAAGATTTAACCTATAAGTGGGTCACAACCTCCTCTTCAAAGCACGAGAAATAAACCGCACCTTTTCTTTGAATGGGAATCGGCGAAGATTGACTTTCACCACACCTTTGGTGAGCATGGTCTTCTGTGAATAGTCGATGATAACTTCCGTGATTACTGGTACTCCTTTTTTAGAAAGCTTGATCGCTTCTTCGATTTTATCCTTGATCTGATGATCATTTTCGATCTTCACATATTCAGCTCCTGTGGCTTTGGCTACACCTTCGAAATCTACTGATCCCAATACGGAGCATGTATTTCGATTCAGCGGGATCTTTTGGAATTGAGAAATCTGTCCCAGTTCACCATCATTGAAGACAAAATATAGGATTGGCAACTGATGATCAGCCGCCGTAGTGATCTCCATGCAGGTCATCAGGAATGCGCCATCTCCCACGATAGTGGCAACCTGTTTACCAGGATTAGCCAGCTGGGTACCAATGGCCGCCGGAATGGAATAGCCCATACAGTTGAAATCTGTTGGGGAAATGAAGTGCCGCGGAATATCCACTGGGAAAAGTTCGGATGCAAGGAAGGTGTGCTTGCCATCATCAATGACCAGTCGTACGTCTTCATCAAGCTGCGATTTCATTTCTTTGAAGAAATATCCCGGAGAAACGATCTCGGATTTTTCACCTTTCAGCCAGGTGTTGAAATACTTTTCATTTTCAGATTTTAGCTTATCCCCAATTTCATCAATCGATCTGGAAGAGCTGTAATTTTCCTTTTTCAGAGCTGCCAGTAGTGCCGAAACTGCTTGTTTGGCATCAGATTCAATAGCAATGGAGGTCTGGAAATTCTTATCAAAAACATCAGAATTGATATCAATGTGCACCAGGTTTTTTGGCTGATCCAACCCATAGCTACCGGTGGCAATCTCTCCGAATCGCGTCCCGATGGCAATCATCATATCGTGTTGCTTCAAAGCCCACTGACCAGAAGGTTTCGACGAAGCGCCAACACCTACACTGGTATAAAGTGGATGGGAGTTCGGGAATGCACTTTTTCCCTGTAGTGTCGTAGCAACTGGCGCCCCTATCAATTCAGCTAACTCAATAACTTCTGACTGTGCGTCCATTGCACCCCAGCCCACAAACATCATTGGAGATTTTGAGGCTTTCAACAAGTTGACAACTTCAGTTATCTGGTCATCTGTTGGTTTTGGTTTTTGAAGGTTTTTCTGAAAAGTTGGGAGGTCATTTACTTTCTCACTGAACAGTTGAAGGTTGACGGGAAGTTCGATGAACACTGGGCCTGGCTCACCGGAATTAGCTATTTCGTATGCTTTGAAAATTGTCGGGATGATGTCTTCATGCTTCAGCACCTGAAACTGCGCCTTAGTAATGGGCTTTGCCAGAGCCATCTGATCAAACTGATGTAGCTGATAACTTTTCCCGGAATCAGTACGAGTGCCACCAGCAATAACCAACATAGGAATACCATCCAGGAATGCCTCACCAATCCCGCTCATAGCCTGAGTAAGGCCCGCAGCTGGCACGATGGTAATGCAGCCAATGGAGTCTGAAGTCCGAGATACTGCATCTGCCATAAATGAAGCACCCGCTTCGTGTGTAACCAGGACAGGCGTAATGGTGCTATCCTCAAGGGCATCATACAGCTCAGTAGTGTGTGTGCCGGGAATCCCGAAAGTAAATTTTACTCCTATTTGCTCCAGGGCATAAACTGCCAGTTGCGCTCCGTTTTTTTTCATAATAGTATCATCTTCAGTGACATTAAGAATACCTCATAACCCCTCTTTTTATAAGAGAGGGGCAAGGGGTGAGTTTAATAAAGGGAGAAATCTTAATGGCATTCACTCTATTTAAATCAATTTTTTGCCTGCAATGTCATAAGCTGCTATTCGGCCAGTGAGCACGCATCCTCCGAGGAATGTGCCTTCCAAGGCGCCTTTTCCATGTACACCACCTCCACCAAATCCTGCTGCTTCGCCTACAGCATAAAGACCAGGGATTGGTTCTCCTTGCCTGGTCAGCACTTTGCATTCAAGGTCGGTTTGGATGCCTCCCAGTGATTTTCTGGATAGGATTCTTTCCCTGATCGCGATCAAAGGCATGCCTTTCGGATCGTTGATTTTGGCAAACTTACTCGTGCGCACTCTGTCTCCTCTGTATCTCCTTGCATGAGCAATTCTTCTGAGCTGCTCATCATTGAAGAAATTTGGTCCACGATCGATCTGAGCATCATATTTTTCGATGGCTTCCCTCATCTGATTGACATCTACATCCTCAGTGCCGACCAAGGCATTCATTTTATCAGCCAATTCTTCGATGTTATTGGCAGTCACAAAATCCGGACAATTTTCAAGCATATCATCCACCAGTTCTTTATTACCCAGTAGAATGGTTTTGATAAATCCTATCCAGCTTTTCTCCCTGATGGCTTTGTTGTGCTCCGATCCAGAGATCGCAAATTCTTTGTAGGCGATTTTCAAATTGAGAATCTGCCAGCTATATTTCTTTCCTTCCTTACAGACCTGCTCTACCAGAAATTTAGTGTCATAGGCAGTCACTAAAGGCATAGGGCCAAATCGCTTTCCTTGATAATTGAGCCAAAGTGCAGATTTTGGAGGCACGAGACTCAAGCCATGCATTGGCCGGCGAGGATTTGGGTGTGCCACACCTGCTGCATAAGGCCACATCCAGTCGAGATGAGTGATGTTACCGTCTTGTTTGGCGATTTCATCATGTAGATGTCCATCCCCAAATTCATGTGCGCCATTCAAGATTTCTTCAGGTGGTTCACCCCATGGTTTGTACCAATGTTCTCGTACTTTTTCAATGTTCCCACCAATCCCTCCAGTGGCTGCTACAGTCATTTCCGCAGCTATTTCAAAAGGCTCTCCAGATGATTCTATGATCCCTTTTGCACCAGAGACTTTACCAGAAGACACGATCAGTTCTTCTACTTTGTACCCAAAACTCAAAGTCAGAGCGTCCTTGGCTCGTGGGTGAGACATGAGGTGGTTGACCAGTACTTTGACCAATTCACTACCTGTGCCCCAAACCATGTGAAACCTCGGATATGAATTACCCGGTTTATAAAGTCCACGCTCCACCCAATGTACTACTGGAAAATATTTGATACCTAATTGGGTCAACCATTTGTAAACATGGTCGGTGCAGGAATAGACATATTGCTTTGCCCAGGCTTTGGGCCAATGATCCTCTTCTTCAAATTCCGCCACAGACATCCAGTCACTCAGCGCAAGCTTTGGTGTGTCCCTGATTCCGGCCTTTCGCTGCTGCGGGGTATTGACAAAAAACATCCCTCCAAAAGACTCTTTCGCCAGACCTCCAAAATTCTCTTCCTGATCACGATCTACAAGATGAACGCTTTTGCCAAGATTGAGTAATTCCAGAGCTGTGGTGATGCCGGCTATTCCACCGCCGATGATGAGTACGTCAGGTTGAGGGTGAGACATTGGGGTTGTTTCTTAGGGTTAGGGAAAGATAGTGCAATGTTGCCTAATTCCGCTTTTTACTCACTCTTAATTCGAATCTGAAGGATTATAAAAGACTAATAAAACTACTTGAAATAAAAATTGATAGATGAAAACTTGATTTAGCAAGTTAATGATACAAGAACGGGGCTAAAAAGCCCCATTCCAAATCTGACTGATCAATGATGCCTGTTCAGGGCAACATCTTTTTGCAACTTTTTCAGTTGCTTGCCCTTCTTTTTATCTAAACTCCGGGCGTGCGGTAGATCCATCCACCCGGTTTGTGGTGCGGTGGCTACACAAGAACATAATACCCCTACAATGAGGGAAAACATAGCTGCTAAGAGAACGGCTCTCCAATTCTGGTTTTTCATACTGGGCTGGTTTTAATATGAATATAAAAAGAAATAATTGCACTTTAATACTAAAGTGAGCCCGAAGGTAATCAGTTTGAATTAAAAAATATAATTAAAAAGAGAAATAATTGTCTTTTATTGATACGATTATTTTGAGAGGGCATAAAAAATGCCTGCAAGAGCATTACAGGCAATACCACTTTTAAGGATTTATATTCTTTTATGAATTGTCGGTCATCCACTCCATAGCCTGATTGGTTCTTGCTCCGGAAACACCTGTACTGGGACTATCCCCCTTTCCCAGAAGATCGTTGACGATTTGCTGAATTAATGGACGTTGGATGTGCTTGGGCATTTCGAATGAGAACGTTTCTTGTTCTCCATTTTTTCGAAGCACCACATTTCCGCTTCCGAAAGTGACGTACTCTATTTCTCCTTCAGAGCCTATGATGGTAGTAGTGTCTTTATTACTATCATATCCAGTAGTGAAGCACCAGCTTCCTGTGCCGTGTACTCCTGACTCAAACAGGAAATTGGCAGTTACTATATCTTCAGCTTTGTAATGCCCCGCTTGATTTGACGAATGTCCATTTGCTTTGATAATTGGACCAAAAAGGAAGTCTAAAAAATCCAACTGATGACTGGCCAGGTCATAGAAATATCCTCCCCCGGCTATTTCCGGATCTACTCTCCAGTGGTTATCCTGATGAGTGATGATATCGGGAGTCAAAGGCTTATGCATTCTGATTTCAACCATACGTACTGTACCAATGGCGCCTTCTTCAATGAGAGATTTTACTTTGAGGAAATTCGGTAAAGCTCTGCGGTAGTATGCTACGTACAAGGGGACATTCGCCTCATCACATGCTCTGATCATTTTTTTACATTCTTCATGTGTTTTAGCCATTGGTTTCTCCACGTAGACAGGTTTGCCTGCTGCTGCGGCTTTGAGGGTGTATTCCAGATGTGCATTGGGTGGAGTAGCTATATAGATGGCATTCACAAAAGGATCATTGATGAGTTCATCAGCGTCGCTGTACCATTTTTCTATTCCATGTCGCTCAGCATAGTCCGCGGCTTTATTCGCATTTCTGCGCATCACAGCCTCTATTTTAGAGTCTGCAATCTGATTCATGGCGGGGGCACTTTTCACCTCACACACATCGCCCACACCTATAATGCCCCATTTTACAGTTTTGTCAGTGATCTTTTTCATATCGCAATGCTTAATCTGTTATTGCAATCTAAAGCCTAATCGTTCTGAGCTCGATAATTTAAGGTGTTTTTTTTGACCTAATAAGCAAGGTTATGTGGGTAACAGGTATTGTGGCGAGTTAAGAATTTGATTTCGGAGTGCTTACGCCTTTCGGCAATTCTAAAACCGGCCCATCTTCAAAAAGCTTTTTCTCTGAATTGTAAGTGCTGATGTATTGTTTGCCTGTGGGTCGGAGAAGGAAATAAACTAGGCCGAGCAAAAGCACTCCGTGAATGAAAGTTACACCCACAAAAATCCAAACATCCGTATTGCTCGGCTCAATCATGTAAAACTAACAGTCTTCAGAGCAGAATTGTTCTTGTTCAGTCTTCTGAGTCAGTAGATAATAATGTGCGGGCTATGCGCAAGGTGAAGGTTGAGCCGTGATTGATTTGACTTTCTACATTAACGTCAATTTTTAATATATCCGTAAATGTTTTTACAAGAGAAAGCCCCAACCCAAAACCACGCTCACCTTTTGTACCAAATGTGGATTCTGAGTCACTTGAAAAGAGCGCTTTAACTCGAGATTCCTCCATTCCTACTCCATTGTCGGAGATAGATAACCCAACCCACTCATTCGAAACGTCAAAAAAATGGATCTTGATCCTTCCGTTTTCATTTGGACAAAACTTTACCGCATTAGAAAGAATATTTCTTAAAATTATGGTGAGCATGTTTTTGTCGGATTTAATCTGAGGTTGAAAACCGTGCTTTGCTGTCATTTCAACATCAATTCCTTTTCTGTTAGTGTCACTCTCTAATTCAGACAAAGTGTCGAGCGTCAACTGATTGATGTCAACTGGAATAATTTTAGGTGAACTTCTTTTGAGCTGATTTTTAATCCAATACAGGGTATTATCCAAAGACGAAATAGTCTTGTCAAGATCTTTTTCCAGAGAGATCAAATGTGGCCGCAGTTTTTCCTCTTGTATCAGTCCGGTCGTATAGAGGTTCAATAGTCCTTTGATGTTGCCAAGCGGAGAACGAAAATCGTGTGAGAGTATTGATATTAATCTACTCTTGTAGTTGTTGCTTTCCAGCAAATCTTCACGCTGAGAGTCATTGATGTTTTGATAAAATCTGGTGACCATATAGATAATTGCAATAGGGAAAAATGTGTTAAGGAAAAATGGCATTTCCATATTGTTTGGGATGATTATCTGACCGTTTTTATACAATATCCAATAATTGGCAGAGAAAGTGACCGCTACAATGATCCATGAAATCAAACCCCAATATTTTTTCTTCCTGGATAAGAATGTCGTAAGTACGCCCACCGAAATCGCATATAGTTGTATGTTGATATTTCCAAAATAGATGGTATTTACTGTGGTGATTAATGATATGAGAATGGTAAAGAGCCAGTATGTTATTGAATAATGCTTCCTGCGGTATATGATGTAAATGATGAGGAGTAATCCAGCTGTGATTAGGTTGGATATAATGGGTGCTGAAGGCGCACCTGTGATTATCTGAAATAATGAATAAGATAGGTTTATCACCAATCCAATAATCAAGGTACCTGTGATAATGGACCTATCGAGTTTGTTTGAAAATAGTTCGCTCACTTCTATAGCTTCTGTTGGTAATGCAATCAAAAAGAAAAATGAAATTCGCTGTAGTTTTTATTAGTTGGATAGAGTCAGTTCATCGATAAACGACTAATTGTCAGCGGTTTTTGTTTCTCATTTTTTTATAAATTAATCGATTTATCACATTAGATTATAAACATCCATAACTGATGAACGGTAGTGTTTGCTTCGCTTTTTAAGAATTAGCAAGTAGATTAGGGAGACAAAAAAAATATAGTTTATGAAGCATTATTTATTGACTTTGATGTTGGCATTGCTTGTGATTAGCTCAATAGCCCAGCCCTCTAAAGTATCCAAAAAGGCCTATCAACTGGCTACAGATTTAGAACCAGAAATGATCGCGTGGAGGCATTATTTTCATGAAAACCCAGAGTTATCCAATAGAGAATTCAAAACTGCCGAGAAGATAGCGGCACATCTGAAAAGTCTCGGTATGGAAGTGGAAACCGGGGTAGCGAAAACTGGTGTGGTTGGAATCCTGAAAGGAGGGAAGCCAGGTCCGGTGATTGGTTTGAGAGCTGATATAGATGGATTGCCTGTGACCGAGCGAGTGGATTTGGATTGGAAATCACAGGTGATGTCTACCTATAATGGAATTGAGACTGGCGTAATGCACGCCTGTGGTCATGATACTCACATTACTATACTGATGGCTACTGCTGAGGTGCTGAGTAAGATGAAAGATCAGCTGAAAGGCACAGTAAAGTTTGTCTTTCAGCCGGCAGAAGAAGGACCTCCTCCGGGAGAAGAGGGTGGGGCCAAATTGATGGTAAAAGAAGGAGTATTGAAAAATCCTGATGTAGAAGTAATGTTCGGGCTTCATATCAATTCTCAAACACCCGTAGGAACTATCAGCTACAAACCCGGCGGAACCATGGCTGCAGCGGATCGTTGGGTGATGAAAATCAAAGGGAAGCAGTCGCATGGATCTACTCCGTGGACCAGTGTTGACCCGACAATTACTGCAGGACAAATTATCACAGGTATGCAAACTGTCATCAGTCGAAATACCGAATTAACCAAAGAAGCGGCTGTGCTCTCTGTTGGTTTGATCAGAGGTGGAGTTCGAAATAATATCATTCCAGAGGAAGTAGAGATGATCGGAACCATCAGAACGCTTGATCCGGCAATGCAGGAAAAACTGCATGCAGATTTTCGTAGGGTAGCTACTAACATAGGTGAGGCGATGGGTGCTACCATTGATCTGACTATCGAGAAGCATGTCCCTGTAACGTACAATGATCCGGAATTGACGGCTACTCTTGTTCCATTCCTGAATAAAGCGCTGGGTGCCGATCATGTAAAACTCAGAAAGGCAATGACAGGAGCAGAGGACTTTTCCTATTTCGCCAACGAAGTTCCTAGTTTTTACTTTTTTGTAGGTGGTTGCCCAGAAGGGACAGATCCTAAAAATGCTGCACCTCATCACACCCCTGATTTTTATGTAGATGATGCAGGCATGATTACCGGTCTGAAATCTATGCTGGCAGCTACCCTAGGTTATATGTATAAATAATTGTAATTGGAATCGGATATACCAAAAGCTGCCTCGGAAGGGGCAGTTTTTTTGTGGTTATTCCGAATCTGCCAAATTATTTGATGGGAATGTTGCCTGGTTAAATTCTTAAATATTTAACTTAACTACTTGATTTAAGAATACTTCTATCATGAAAAAACTCATTTTTTTAACTGTTGCAGTATTACTAATTATCGCTTGTGAGGATAATTCTCTCGTGACTCTCGACAACCTTAATGAAGTGGATACACTTACTATGGATTCTTCTGGAGTGATGAGTGATAGCACTGAGGTGTCTAATGATACCATTGGTGATGGAAATGAAGTGATTGATAATGAAGATGATGGTAATGGAACTGATTCCACAGATGTTGGTAATGAGAGTTATGAGGATGAAATCTTTGAAGCTATTGACCTGTTCAGAGAAAGAATAAAGAAATTATCTATGCAGAGCTCAGGAGAAGGATCAAGAGTTCTCAATTATTCAGAAGAGCGTCATAGTAGGGATGTTTTAGTCCCTTCAAACCTGAACACCGGTGTAGATGGAGAATGGTTGGACATGTTTTTGCATGTGCTAAATTTTTCGGAAGAATTCGCTAAAGACACCTCAGTACGTGGAGAAGAGGTTTTATATGCAGATCTGTTAGACAATGCTAGGGATATAGAATGGCCTATTTATGGTTCAGAAAGCAACTGGGGCTGGCCACTATACGAAGAAACCAGGATTGTTTTGAGCTATCTGGATGATGAATTATTTCTTCGGGTAATTGACCATAGTTGGGTTCAGACCTTCATTTTCAGCTTTAAAGTTGACAATACACTGCCTACTCGTATGTTAAATGCTGACGAGCTTATCCGTGTATTTAGGATTGTTGAGTATGTTCAGAATGGTCCAAATATCTATATCGAGGATTTCTTAGAGAAAACCGGTCTTACAATGTGGAGAAGTAATGGAGAATATTTTATGTCATCAACAGTAGAATCAGAAGATGGGGGTTTTTATTCATTTTGGTCAGATCATTTAGGAAACCGTGATTTTGGTGTAGCCAATTATGTTATCGATGGAGTTCCGGTACATATTAATCGTGATTTGAAGGTCATGTATGATTTTAAATATGTTTATGGATTTGATTCGTTCAATGACAATGCGGAGATTTTTCTAAATGATGAAGAGGTTACAGTATCACTAAATATGAATGTAAGACCGGCTTATCATGGCGCGAATACATACGTGCTTACCGGCACTAAAATTTTGAACGAAAACGCACAATCATTAGAGGTAGCGGAAATCAACGTGATTACTGATATCACCTATTCGGATATACAATCCAATATTGACTACTTTTTATCGACTACTGAAATAGAAGGGATCACCTATGATTACAGCCGCCCTGTAGAAACTATCATTGAAGAATTATCTGATTTGCTATATTTAGATTACGAATGAGCGTGTTTCTTAGAAACACTATTTACTGTTCAGGTTACCAAACGAATTGATTCCTAATTTCATTTTCTGAAGACTTAAGTGGATCAATCATTGGTCGATTTTTATATTGCCACTTAGAAAAAGGTAGGTTGATCAAATTTCATTTTTAATGCATAGCAGAGCAGTAATCCTTCTAGCATATATTCTTTTCAGTATTCAGCTTTCGGGTCAAGAACTACCAACAGGAAAGAATAAGCATGATCGCAATGGTGAGCGAACAGGCGAGTGGGTCATCTGGATGAATAGCGACTGGAAGCCTACTGAAAACCCAGATAGTGCGGCATATTTCCGAAAGGTGAAATACAAGAAGGGTTACCCAAAAGGAGCAGTTTCAGATCACTTTTTGGATGGCAGTATACAGATGAGCGCTCAGTTCAAAGACAAGGAATGTAAAGTCTTCCATGGTCATGTGTACTGGTACAACAAAAAAGGGCAGGTTAGCAATTACAAACATTATCGAAATGGCGAATTGGATAAAAACAGATCTCTGAGTCGATTAATAGAGATTTTGGAAGGAGAGGAGGCCAATCAAATCGACTCACTCACCCGAGCTGATATTTCTATGACTGTAACGCAGTATTACCTCGAAAAAGAAGGTGAAGAGGCGCTAAAGAAATGCTGGCCATACACCGAGTTTGCTTCTATTGTTTATCGTGATGATCCGGAGAAATATGCGACTGCTTGTATGATACTAGGGCCGATTTATCAAAAACTCGAACTGAATGATAAAGCCATTGAAATGTATGAGGTTTTCGTGCCGTTTCTGAAAAACCTCGTCGGGGAAATCAACCCATATTACCATCAGTTTCACCGACTGCTCGCAGATCTATACTACGAAGAAGATTTATATGAAAAAGCTATAGAGGCTTATCAGCACCAGCTGGGGTTGGTCCGAATGTCTAAAGGGGAAGAAACTGAAGAGTTCTGTGATGCGCTGGAGGATCTGGCAAAATCATATTCATGGAATATGCAATACCCTGAGGCTATTTCAACTTATACCGAGCGAATCGAAATCTTGAAAAAAATACAAGGGAAGAAGTATGATTCCTATCCCATGGATCTCAATTGGCTTGCTTATCGATACAAAAGGCAGTATGAATATGATACCGCAATGTCATTCAATAGGAGGGCAGCTGAAATTTTTGAACATCGAGGAGATACAATCAACGATGATTATGCGGAGATAATGGAAGATATAGGGTCCATCTTTCATGATCAGACAATCTATAAGCCGGCATTAGACTATTATGAAAAAGCCTATAATCTCCGACAACAGATCGGAGCTATGGATCCAGATGATGAAATAGATTATCTACTGGATATCGCAGTAGTGGCAACAAAAATTGAGTCTTTTGATCGGGCGATCGTTTCGAACAAACGTGCGATTTCACTTGCAAAAGATCATTTTGGTGCTGAAAGTGAGGATTATGTCAATGCCCTTCAGTACATGTCACATATCTATTATGAGCGAAATATGAATACTGAGACCCGGTATTATGCTCAGCTGGCAAAAGACGTCTATGAGCAAAATCACATGAACGACCCTGAGCTGTACATGCGTATATTGAATTCTTTGTCATTGGTTTTTAAGGCTTCCGGAGAATTAGAAAGGGCAAGTGACTTAGCGGGAAAGGCTATAAAGATAGCAGAAAAGCACTACGGTAAGCTCAGTAAGAGGTACATAATTATGTTGAGTAATTTAGGTGTGATTTACAATGCTCAGGAACGAAGTGATGAGGCCTACGATCTGTACAAAAAAGTGTATCAACTCCGCATGAATATGGATCAGAAAGACTGGCCGGGTGTTGCCAATGTTTGTAATAATCTGGGTATTTATCTTTCGAGTGAGCATCAGTATGATTCTGCCATTTATTACCTCTCTCAGGCACATGAAATTAACCAGAGACTATTTGGTGATAGCCATAGCTCTACGGCACAGAATAAGGTAGATCTGGCAAGTATTTATGCTGAACTCTATCAGTTTGACCTATCAGATAGTTTGATGTATCAAGCCCTTAACTACTATCAGTCCAATGCAGATAAAAACCCTCGTGCATATGCCTATGGATTGGACGAATATGCCACGATGATCAAAAGTCAGGGTAAAAAGAAAACTGCACTGGAGTATTATGAAAGAGCATTCGGTGTGGCTGATAAATATCTGGATGAGAAAAACCCTACGAGACTTAAAATTTTGGGCAATACAGGGCTTTGTTATAAGCAAATGGGTCAGTTCAATAAGGCAGATTCAATCTATGATGTATTGCTCGACCTGGAACGACATAGACTGGGACGGGAGACCAATTATGCCAGTATTTTAGAAAAGAAAGCCTCTTTGGCTTCTGACTTAAGAAGCTATCAAGAGTCTGTGAAATTGTTCATGCTGGCGGATTCGATGAGACGAAAAGTTCATGGTTTGGATCATCCGAATACCTGGAATGTCTGGTCGAATCTTTCTTCTACCTATTTGCAAATGGGACTTCTTCAAAAGTCAGATTCGTTGAATAAGATAGTCATGCAAAAGCGTAAGGACTTTTTTGGTGAAAATCACCCAGATTATCTCAGTAATCTAGTCCGGCAAGAAGTTATTTATTCTAATCAGGGTCGATTTATGGAATCACACGATCTAAGCAAAGTAATTCTGGACAAGAAACGCGCTTTGCTTGGTGAGAACCATCCAGATTATGCCAATGCACTGTCTAATTATGCGATTTCCTGCGCTAATCTGGGGCTCTCTGATATTGCTGTAAAAATGCTCACTAAAGCAGTCAGTATTAATGAAAGAGCATATTCCCGTGAACACTTTGAGACGATAAGTAAGATGAGATCATTGGCAATACAGCTACATGAGTTGGGGAGGTATGAAGAGGCTTTGAATTTGTATAAAGAAGTGCTTGATCTTGCTGAAAAAACTTTTGGTAAACAGAGTCCGGTATATGCTGATTACCTGGATGATTTGGCGGGGTATTACAAAGAAATGGGAGATACTTCTGAAGCTGAGCGGCTTTTGAACACAGCCTATCGGTCGCTTAGAAAAGTATATGGTGAAGACTGTTTTGAATGCATAGGAACCATTACCGAATTGGCTAATCTGTCAGATGATCTTGGAAGAAATGAAGTCAGGGATCAATACTATCAAGAAGCTTTGAGGTTGACTGAAAAATACTATGGAACGGATCACTATAATTATGCTACCGCACTTTCCAACATAGCCGGTACATTACGTGGCAAAAAGAATTATGCTTATGCAGATTCACTATACAAGGTTGCACTTAGAATAGATAAGAAATATTATGGTGAAAATCATTTACAGTACGCTGTTACTCTGAGTAATTATGCCAATTTCCTAAGCCGTAATAACCATTCTGATTCTGCAATTTATTTCGGCAAGATGGTTTATGATATTTATACGAAAGTACTGCCAAAGTACCATCCCAATAAGGCATTGATATTAAATAATCTATCTCAGTTTTATCCAGACAGTACACGAAATAATGAATCTGATTCTTTACTGATACTTGCACAAAACATTGTTGAGCGCACAGTTGGTCAGTCTCATGATCTCTACAGCACAATAATGAGCAATAGATCACTCATACCATTCAAAAAGGGAGAATACGTAAAGGCGTTTGATCTCTGGTTGAAAACTATGCAGGTAGACTTGAATCGACTCAGAACCCAGTTTCCATCTATGAGCGAGAGAGAAAAGAAGCAGTTCTGGAAGACCACAGACATGATCTTTGAGATGAATCATACCTTTTCGGTACTCTTGCAGGAAGAGCGCCCCGATGCACTGGATATAGGTTATGATAATCTGCTGGCAACAAAAGCCATGCTGATGGATGCTTCTGTAAAAATGAAAAATGCGGTAGTGGCAGCAAATGATCCTGAGATTGATTCGATTTTCGTTCAATGGAAGCTCTCCCGCGAGGAACTGGTGGGTGTACAGCAGCAGAGTCCGGAAGAGCAAGAGAAAGACCCCAAAGCCTTACGAAAGACCATCAATACTTTGGAAAAGCAACTCTTTGAATTGACCAGTGTGACGGGAAATGATGATGGAAGGGAGCTTCATTGGAAGGATATCCGCGAACAGTTGAGGTCGAATGAAGCGGCTGTGGAAATCGTTCGCTTTAAATGGTTTGAAAGGTCCTGGACGGATTCTGTATTGTATGCAGCATATATCATTAAAAAGGACTCAGATCACCCTGATTTGGTGATACTACCTAATGGTGAATATCTGGAGACCAGGCAGCTCAAGCGATACCGTGGAAGTATTCATTATCGGGTTCCTGATCCGTATTCTTATGATCAATATTGGCGACCAATTGAAGAAAGTCTTGATGGAATAGATAAGGTTTATTTGTCACCAGATGGAGTATATAATCAGGTTAATCTCAACACGCTTTGGAATACTTCCACTGATGAGTTTCTGTTGAATGAAATAGATATTCAGATGGTAACTTCTACCCGTGAGTTGGTGGATGAACAGCAATATTCTAACAAGAAAAATAAACGCGCTCTACTCTTGGGCAGGCCAGCTTATTCAATAGAAAATATGTATGATGTTAGTATTGATACCGCCGGGTCACCGGTGGTTAGCCCACAGAGGGGCATGACACAGCGCAGCCTGGAGCGTATGTTTGGAGAGGAGATTGCTGACTTACCAGGCACAGAGGAGGAAGTGACTTTTGTGAAAAGCTTGTTGAGCGAGTCTGACTGGGAGACCGAAATGTATCTCCAGGAATCTGCCGAAGAACATATACTAAAATCAGTAAAAAGTCCGCGAGTTTTACATATTGCAACACATGGTTTTTTCTTCCCAGACTCCAAAAACTCAAAAACGGGAAAAGTGGATCCGATGATGCGATCCGGGGTGCTACTGGCTGGAGTAAGTGATTACTATCTAGGTAAAAGGGATGTCCGTACAGATGACGGAATACTTACCGCGTATGAAGCTACTTCATTGGATCTCAACCAGACAGATTTGGTAGTGCTTTCTGCATGCGAGACTGGACTTGGTGAATTAAGTTCAGGTGAAGGGGTGTACGGCCTTCAGCGTGGTTTTGAAATTGCTGGAGCGAAGAATATTTTAATGAGTTTGTGGAAAGTGGATGATGAAGCTACCCAAAAGCTGATGTCGCATTTTTATTCGGAATGGCTTGAAAATAATGATATAAAATCCGCTTTTAAACAGGCACAGATAAAACTACAGGAGCAATATCATGATCCATATTTCTGGGGTGCTTTTGTATTAGTGGGCACACCAGATTAATGTTTACAATACTAATGAAGTCTTGGATTCGTAGAGTACTTGTATTTAAAATCAATAAATAGGTCAGTCTTGCCTCGAATACCATCAGGAACCCAGTTTTTTGAAATTCATCCAATGCATTATTTGAGTACTTTACTTATTTCTAATTGATGAAATTTTATTTAAAAGCGATATTATTGATAAAGTCATCATAATACATGGTAGTTATTGAAGTGTTTACATTGAATGTCTAAATTTATTGAAAATTAGAGTTTAATGTTTAACCAAAACTCCTATGAAAACCATCATTAAAAGCACCTTTCTGTTGTCATTTTTTTTGATTTCTTTCAGTGTCAAATCACAGTCACAAGAGGAAATGATCACCAATTCTAATAACCTGACGAATGCCCAGGTTCAATTGCAAACAGATAGCTTGAACGTAGAGTCATTATATGTGGCCGGTAAAGCTTGCTATAACCTGAAAAGGTATGATGAATCCAAAGCTTATCTGGAAAAGGCCCTTAAATTGGACCATTCGAATCCGAAAATTCCTTATTATCTGGCCTTAATCAATGCCAGGGAAAGGGCATATCAAAGTGCTGATGGTTACTTTGAGCAGGCGCATGTTGTACTAAATGACCAATCTGGTTTGGACCTGGACAGCTTTTATTTCCTGTGGGCTACCAATTCATTGAAAAACAAAGATTACCCAAAGGCCATAGCCCACTTCACATATTCCATAGAATATGACCCAGGCAACTCCCTGTCTTTTCTAAACCGCGGGATCTGTCAGGGTAAGTCGGGAAAACTCAAAGAAGGCTGTCAGGATTTCAAAAGTGCATACGATCTTGGTGATGATAAGGCCAAAGATCTGATCATCAAATACTGTCCGGTTACTAAAAATGAATTAGGGTTTTAATATGCCCTTGTTTTTAATAGTTTATTGAACTTTAACTTGGTTAATCAGATCTATCTCAGATGGACGGAAACCTTCTGCCACAGTTGGGTCAGTTACAATTCCTGCATTCAATTCAGGTAATCTAACGCTTATTTTAGTTCAATGCTGAGTGATGGCGAATCATATTTTTTCAAATTAGACAAGAGAAATACCTAATCTAATGATGAACGACTTCAAGTACTCCTTATAATCTAAAAGCATTTTACTGGAAATGGCACAAGTTTCTATGGTGTAATGAACCACTTTATGTATGGAGTGAGTAGGAGGGTTCAACCTGAAATATTGTAGAGAACATGTGCTTGTTGCTATTGCCTTTTGAATATGCCAATAAACAGTTTTAGCAAAAGAAGTGTGAGAGGGAACTTCTTTGATCTGCGCGAACTATCCTGTTTGCATTGGTTTTCTAGAATCCATTCTAATTCATCAAAATCATTTTGATGAATAATCGGCTGTCTCTTTTTCTTTTGTTCGATGGAGATTCGGTTCTTCTTGTGAGGATAGCAAGATATAGTTTACAAGTATCTTAAGCTCTTTGCATATTATACCACAACACTAAAAGGTGTTCTGAGCAAGCAAGCATTATTACAGAGGGGAATTGCCCGTTAATAGTTACTTCTTGTTCTAGCCGTAATTTTGGAGAGAAAAAATTGAATAGATAAAAAAGTTACGAAATTTTCAGCATCCTCTTTCTAGACTATTTTATATCTGGATACTATAACTTCCAGTAATTACTAGATTAGTCAGTTATAAGCATAAATAAGGGGTACTAACCCTGTCAGTACCCCTTTCCCCTAAACTGTTTTCAACCTAAAAAACAATAATCTTAAATGTCGTTGATTTGTCAATTTTGAAGGTTTAATAAAGGATGTCAGCATTGCCGACATCCTTTCCCCTAAACTGTATTAAACCTAAAAAACAAATAATTGAAGTATGAAGTTTTGAGTGATCGCTGAAGATCAATTTGTTAAGGTTAAATAAGGGCGTCAGGCTGCCTGACGCCCCTCCCCTAAACTGTTTTTCAACCTAAAAAACAAAGTCTTCTTCTGAGATCAGTATATCGTTGTGATAAAGCAAGAACGTTACCTTTTGGCTTCTCATGTCCTGAAAATTATAGTTCTTGTGTACCTGACTGTCTTTATCAAAATTCTCTTTATATATCACTTCTTGGCTGTCATCAAGAATATATAAGTTCATATCTTTTCCAGCCTTTTTAGTTCCTACCAAAGAAACTTTTCTTTCACCTTTTTCTTCTAGTTTCATTTGAAAAGAAGAAACATCTCCCAATACAATTTCTTCTTTGTATTGGTAGTCAGTGGCAGTCACTTCAAGCGTATATGTTCCATAGGGCAAGAATGAAAGATCATAATTTTTGATAAATGATGTAGTCAATGCTTTTTCATTATATACACTTTGTTGATTCTTATCAAAGATTTGAATATTCACATTCTCTTCCTTTTCTGACTGGTAGACAACTCTGTAAAGCATGTCATCCACAGTAACGAGGCGGCACCAGGTAGTTGATTTGGCAGAATCTGCTGCCACAACTACTGTAGCACATATCATCATTATTAGTGCTAGTGTGTTTTTGATTGTGTGTTTCATAATTGTCATTCTTTTAGAGTGATTGACAATGCAAAGTTGGGGATACTACAATCACATTCGCAAGGATTGCGTCTTTTTATTAGATGAAATTAATGTTAAAACATGCATTTTTCGATTTCATTCAATGAAATCGTTAGAATATTTGAAAAAATCATAATTAGCTATAGAAATTAACCAATTAATTGAATTATTCCTATCAACTATGGTATTATTCTAATATTTGTTGAATTACAGCGTATTAGAGGCATTTTTTTGAGATATTCAAAACCTATGTGCTTGATTTACTCCAATCTCCAAATTTTATATGGTGCCCACTATATGGATTGTTCCGAAATAGCCTTTTTGCGACTAAGAATTTTCACAATATTGAGTAAAATCATATCGCTTCGGCAGCTATTATGATATTAATTTTACCTTAATGTGACGTAAATCAGATGAAATTAAATCTGATTTCTGATTATTCTTCTCGACTACTGACTAAATACAAAAATGAATCAACTCGCTGGCTTTTGGCCTAGGCTCATGGCCCATAACATAGATTTGCTGGTGATGTTGCCAATATACTATTTGGTCTCATTGCTTGTGCCGTCCAATCAGTGGATGTTTCTCATTTGTATTTTCATCACTTTCCTTTACGAAGCTTTATCCACTATATCTGATTGGGGGGGTACAGTAGGCAAAAAGGTAATGAACCTATCTGTTCTTCGCTCTGACGGTGAGAGACTGACATTGTCTAGAAGTTTGCTGCGTTCACTGGCTAAATTTCTGACTATCATAAGTTTATTCGTTGGCTACCTGGTCATTATCCTGCACAAGCGAAAGCAGGGTATTCATGATATGATTGCTGATACACAAGTGATTTTACAGTCAAATTCCTGATTTTTAACTTTCTGAATATGTTGAAAAATAAGAATATCGTATCTTTCAGCCTTGTAACTAGAAACAAAGACAATGTCAGAAGATTCAGGAATCAAAAAATTTGAAAATTTCTTCGAAGGATTCATGTTTTGGAGCCGCTGGGTACAGGCTCCATTATACACAGGATTGATCCTTGGCTCATTCCTTTACCTGGTCAAGTTTTTCCAGGAGCTGTATCACACCTTTCAGCAGACTACCACGCTGCACGAAACTGAAATGATGCTTCGTATTCTCGGTTTGGTGGATATTTCCATGGTAATGAACCTGGTGGTGATGGTAACGATAGGTGGGTATTCCATCTTTACGAGCCGTATTGATGTGGACTCTCACGAGGATAAACCACTTTGGCTGGAAGATCTGGACGCTGGGCAGTTGAAGATTAAACTAGCGACCTCTTTGGCATCTATCTCTGGGGTACAGCTTTTGAAAACATTCATTGATTATAGGGAAGCGGAGCAAAAAGCCGGTGCGGAGGGAATTATCATTGAGATTGTCATCCACATGGTATTCATTATTTCTGCGCTATTACTTTCACAGACAGAGAAAATCACGCACAGTTATAAACA
Source organism: Bacteroidia bacterium (assembly GCA_030425425.1). Classification (GTDB taxonomy): domain Bacteria; phylum Bacteroidota; class Bacteroidia; order Cytophagales; family Cyclobacteriaceae; genus Marinoscillum. Next base: position 43,205 of record JAUIAO010000043.1, read on the forward strand.
CGGGCATGTAGCCACGCTGAAGGACGCAGAAAAAGCAGCTAGTGGTGATCACCATGAATAGAAAGTGTCAGACTGATTAAGATTTTAGAATATGCAAAAAGAAGGGGAATCAGGAGATTCCCCTTTTTATTTGCGTTTCAAATTACTAATGAACTCACTCCATCTAAAAGGATCAATGATGTGATTGGGCTGAATCTTGCCAGTAAGCTCATATACTCTGCGATCTGCCCACATTTCATAGAAATATCGATCATTGTGATAATGCTCCTTTACTGTAGCCATAATGTCTTTAGCTACTTTTTTGGATTTTACATTAGCATCTGGTGGCAATGCCACGCTTAGAAATGTTCGTTCAAATTCCTCCTGACTAGGCAAAGACAATATCCGAACTTCATCCAATATTCGTGTATTGGGGGTGAGCACCTGAATGATACCGTAGTGAGATTCTGACAATACCATTGGTACTATGAGTTCTGAAACTTCATACCTCAGATCCTGAAACTTCAGTGTATCACCGGGTCTGGCTTCAATTGAGAAAAAACCGAGACTGTCTGATAAAGTACTTTTATTCTGACTTAGATTGTAAATGTACACAGCATCTACAGGCTCTACAGTCTCCTGATCTATGACTACACCAGTAAACTTGAGTGTTTTCTGACCATATACTAATGTTGCCAATAAAAAGAATAAAAGAAATACATTCAGTCTCATAATTCGGTCTTTAATAGGTCCAGCTAGCCTGATCAATCTCCTCCAGAGCACTGATCAGCAATTCTATAGAAGCAGCAATGTCTGCCTGATGGGCCATTTCTATTACCTGATGCAGGTGTCTCGTCGGTATGGAAATCGCTCCTGCAATAGCCCCGTTTTTACCCATTCTCTGTACTCCAGCCGTATCTGTGCCTCCTGCAGCAAGGATTTCCGGCTGCCACATAATGTCATGTTTCGCGGCTGTATCTTTCAGAAATTTCACCATTCTACTATCACAAATAGTCATAGCATCCATGATTTTGATAGCTGTACCTTTGCCTAATTCTGTCACTCTTTCATGTGCCTGTGCTCCCGGCAGGTCATAAGCGATAGTGGTGTCCAGTGCTATCCCATAATCTGGGTTCAACGTATGAGCAGCGACATTCGCGCCTCTTATCCCTACTTCCTCCTGCACGGTAAACACCCCGTAAAAATCATAGGCCGGATTCTGAATTTGCTTCAAAGCCTCTATCAAAATATACACAGAGACCCTATTGTCGATTGACTTGCAGTTTACGCACTGTCCCATCTCTATCAACTCACGTTCTCGTGTTATTGGATTGCCAATTTCCACCAGTTTTCCCAACTCTTCCTTAGTCATTCCACAGTCAATGAAGTACTCATCAATTTTGGATGGTTTGTTGCGCTCTTCTGGCTTCATTACATGGATGGGTTTGCTGCCCATTACTCCGATCACGTCTTCTTTTCCATGAATGATCACACGTTGCGCTGTGAGTGTTTTTGGGTCAAATCCCCCCAAAGTCTGAAAGCGAACAAAACCCAGGTCATCAATATGAGAAACGAGAAAACCAATTTCGTCCATGTGAGCAGCCACCATTACCTTTTTGTTTTCAGGGTTTGCGACTCCTTTTTTAATGGCAATCAGGTTGCCCATATTGTCTATGGAATACTCATCCACATAATCCTTGATCTCATCGATGATCAATGATCTCACTGGTTGTTCAAAGCCAGGAGCTCCAGGTGCTTCGCATATCGCTTTTAGCAACTTTACATTTACATTCATATTTAATAATTTAAACAAAAAAGTCCGGCTCAGAATGAACCGGACTAAATAACTTTTACAAAGTGCGCACGAGAAGAGTCGTCGCAACGGCGAACCGTCTCCCACGACCAAAAACAGTCATTCAGCCCACTAATATTTAAAATCAAACAAAAAAATGGAACATTTCCATTTAAGTAAAAAGTCCGGTTCACAATGAGCCGGACTAATTAACTTTTACGCAGTGCGCACGAGAAGAGTCGAACTTCCACGACCAAAAACGGTCACTAGGCCCTCAACCTAGCGCGTCTACCAATTCCGCCACGTGCGCGAATGGGTTGGCAAATTTAGACGAATCTTTCAAAGATGAGGCATCTTGAAAACTAATTTTCATCTTCCTGTCTTTGCCGATCAATCATTCAGCCATTTTTTGAATGGCCCGGATCGTTCCACACTTACTACCACGTCCATCGCATTGGGTGGTGGTGGGATCAGATCAATTTTCACCCTGCTTTTAGAGTAGGCCACCATGTTTTGAATGCTGTGGTATGAAATGATAAATTTTCTATTGATTCTGTAAAATTTCTTCGGATCAAGCGTGTTTTCCAGATCGCCAAGGTTCATGTTGATGATATGCTGATGTCCATCATTAGTTACCAGAAATGTATAGCGATCCTCACTAAAGAAATAGGCTACTTCTTCTTCAGGGATAGATTTGATTTTTTCACCCAAAGTCACCATAAACCGCTCCTGATACTTTTCTCTAGATTGAGGTCTCAGCGCGTCCAGAAGGTTGGTTACATCAAATTCATTTCCGCTTTTTTGCCAATTCTGAAATTTCTTGATGGCTGCTTCCAGCTCTTGTTTGTCGATGGGTTTCAACAAATAGTCAATGCTATTCTCTTTAAAAGCTCGTATTGCATACTGATCATATGCGGTAGTGAGGATAATTGGCGTACTATTCGGTAGCTGCTTGAATATATCAAAACTCAATCCATCTCCCAGCTCTATATCCGAAAGGATTAGGTCTACGGTATTATTGGACAACCATTCAATGGAAGCACTAACACTATCCAGTTTTGCCATCACTTTGGCCTCCACATCTACTTCATTCAATGTTTTTTCCAGATCATCTGCGGCCAAAGGCTCGTCTTCTATTATCGCTACTGTCAACATCGGTGATTTATTTAAATTTTAGGTGTTTTCTTTCATCAATGGAATCTTGGCTACATAGTAGTCACCTTCCTGCATAAAAACGGGTTCGTCCAGCCCCAGGTAAGACAAACGTTTCCTAAGATTAGCCTGCCCGATTCCCGTCGACTCTTTTCTCGAATCCTTAGGTTGATAATTATTACGTACTACCAACCAGCTGTTTTCTACAAATACTTCTACTTTTAGTGGTTTATCTCTGGTAGCTATGTTATGCTTCAAAGTGTTTTCCACTAAAAGCTGTAATGAGGAATTGGGCACGGACATGATCCGGTCTTCTACCACTACCTCATTGTTAAATTGTAAAGCTTCTTTGAAACGTACTTTCTGAAGATAAATATAGTTCTCAACAAAGTCTAATTCGGACTGTAACGGCACCAGATTGTCATTATGCTCCAAAAGATATCTATAAGTACTCGCCAGTTTTTTCACAAAATCCCTCGCATCCGAATTGTCATAAAACATGGCATGAAGGGTATTTAGACAATTAAATAAGAAATGGGGGTTGATCTGGTTTCGCAGGTTTTCGAGCTGAGATACTACTCGCTCTTTTTCCACACGCTCTGCCTTGATCAGTAATTCCTTATTGATAATCTTCAGTCGGTACGTTTCTATTGCTCTTTTAATGACGATCTGCATTTCGTCATAGGTCCAGGGTTTGGAGATGTAATAATAGATATGTCCCAGGTTTACAGCATTGATCACTGTTTCCATATCTGCATATCCGGTCACCAGAATCCTGATACTGTCTCTGGCAATATCTATGGATCGTCGTAGGAATTCTACGCCACTCATGCGTGGCATACGCTGATCGGTGAGGATCACAGGGATATCTGGCTGCTCCATGAGGACCTCCAGACCTTCCTCACCAGATGCAGCGGTCACTATTTCATATTCTCGACGGAATACAGAGCGGAAATAATCAATATTTCCACGCTCATCATCTACATATAGGATTTTTACCAGCTCCGACATAAGGTGAAATATAGAGAAATCAGCCTCCTAATCCTCGTTTATAAACGAGAAAAACCAGAAGGACTCCCAAAACAAAAACTATCGAAAGCATTGTCATTTGTATAATCTCCGGAATGTATCCCAGGTCATCCTTAATCATAACCAATACGATGGTCATGATCGCCAGAAACAGTGCTCCGAAATATACAATTTTCCTAATGGTAGTTATCATCTTGTTTAGTTGGTTAAATTTATAAATCAGACAAATTAACATTCTTTTCCTGAATGCAAGCCTAATGAGTGTGTTCTTAGGCAAGTTAGTATGATCGTATTACAGGTGAAAAAAATATGATGAAATATGCATCAAATGCTTAGCGAAGATTTTTCAAATCTGACAAAAGCCAAGGAATGATGAGTCGCTTATCCCAAATAATTTTTTTGCAAACTAAATTTCCTTTGTTAGTATTGCACTCGCAAATCGAATAGCTCGATTTATAAAGAAGCGCTGAGAGACAGGCTCTGTGACGCGCTAGCAACCCCCACCCTAACGGGAAGGTGCTAATTCCTGATATATAAATTGATAAATATGAAAAACACTTTTAAAGTCCAATTCAGGGAGTTGGTTGATTGTTCAGAACAATCAAACCTAGATTCATCATACATTGTATCTGCTGGCTGCAGTTGTTGTATGTGTTTGTGCTAATCCAGTAAATCTTTCGATGCAGCATCGGAGGATACACAGGTCCTCTCACGCGATGAAAGGATCATAAAAGCATACATACTTTTAACACATTTTATCAACCATTCAAAAAAATACAATAATGTCAGATTTAAGATTCGAAACTTTACAATTACATGCAGGGCAGGAAATAGATCCAACTACCGGCTCCAGAGCCGTGCCTATTTACCAAACCACATCTTACGCATTCAAAAATGCAGAGCACGGAGCTAACCTCTTTGCGCTGAAGGAATTCGGAAATATCTACACCAGGATCATGAATCCTACTACGGATGTGTTCGAAAAAAGAATTGCAGCACTGGAAGGAGGGGTAGCGGCCCTGGCAGTTAGCTCTGGTCAGGCAGCCCAATTTATTGCGCTAAATAATATTTTGGAAGCAGGTGAAAACTTTGTCAGTTCATCGTTCCTTTATGGAGGTTCTTACAATCAGTTCAAAGTCGCTTTCAAAAGAATAGGAATAGAAGCAAGGTTTGCAGAAAGTGATAAGGCAGAGGATTTTGAAGCGAAAATTGATCACAATACGAAAGCCATTTATTTAGAGACTATTGGTAATCCAGGATTCAATATTCCGGATTTTGAGGCGATTTCTGCTTTGGCCAAAAAGTATGATATTCCATTAGTCGTAGATAATACGTTTGGTGCAGGAGGTTATTTATTCAGACCGATAGAGCATGGCGCTTCGATTGTGACTGCATCCGCTACAAAATGGATCGGTGGTCATGGAACCAGTATAGGTGGAGTGATCGTAGATAGTGGAAACTACAACTGGGGTAATGGAAAATTTCCACAATTCTCAGAGCCTTCTGAAGGGTACCACGGATTGGTTTTTTCTGATGTATTTGGTTTAGACAATCCTTTGGGTCTTCCTAATATCGCTTTTGCTATCAGAGCCAGAGTAGAAGGGTTAAGAGATTTCGGACCTGCTATTAGTCCATTTAACAGTTTCCAACTATTACAAGGAATAGAAACCCTTTCTCTAAGAGTACAAAGAACAGTGGATAACGCATTGGAACTAGCTAAGTGGCTGGAAGAACATCCATTGGTAGAGACTGTCAACTATCCTGGTCTGGAAAGTAGTAGCTATCACGAATTGGCTAAAAAATACCTTAAAAACGGGTTTGGAGGAGTTTTGTCCTTTACCTTGAAGGGTGAAAAAGAGTTGGTTTCTCAGTTTATTGATAACCTGAAACTGGTGAGCCACCTGGCAAATGTAGGAGATGCCAAAACACTGATCATTCAGCCATCTGCCACTACTCATCAGCAGCTCACTGAAGAAGAGCAATTGAGTGCTGGTGTATTACCAACACTACTAAGAGTGTCTGTCGGGATTGAGCATATTGATGACATCAAAGAAGACTTTCGACAAGCATTTGAGAAAATTTTTGACGGCAAATAAGTAAATGTCTAGAACAGCAACAACGATTCAACCAAAATCTGCTTTTCTAAAAATTGCAGAGCCTTTCGTTCTGGAGTGTGGTGACACACTCCAGAATGTTAGGATTTCTTATACTACTTATGGTCTGCTCAATGCTGACAAATCTAATGTGGTATGGGTTTTTCATGCGCTCACAGCCAATGGTAATCCATCAGAATGGTGGCCTAAAATGGTAGGGGAGGGTAAGATTTTTAATCCGGAGGAGCACTTTGTTGTTTGTGCAAATATGCTTGGGTCTTGCTACGGCAGCACGGGACCGAAAAACTATGAGTTTCCACTCGTGACTGTACGTGATATGGTCAAAGCTCACAAAGTATTGCGTCAACACCTCCAGCTTGAAAAAATCTATCTTGGCATAGGTGGATCTATGGGTGGTCAACAGTTGTTGGAATGGGCGGTAGAAGAACCAGAACTTTTTGAAAACATTGTGCCCATGGCGACTAATGCTTTTCATTCTCCCTGGGGGATTGCTTTTAATGAAGCTCAAAGGATGGCACTAAGAAATATCGATTCCGCAAGAGGATTAGAAGCGGCTCGTGCCATTGCCATGTTGAGTTACCGACATTATGACACTTATCAAAACACTCAGAAGGACGTTGATCAGCGTTGGGATGATTTCCGAGCTTCATCCTATCAGCAATATCAGGGTGAAAAACTCAGAAAAAGATTTTCTGCAGAGAGTTACTTTTATTTATCAAAAGCCATGGATAGTCATCATGTAGGTCGGCACTTTGTTTCTGCTGAAGCTGCACTGAAACGCATCAGGTCTAAAACCATGGTAATTGGTATCTCGACAGACATTTTATTTCCTGTTTCTGAACAAAAATACCTGGCGGACCATATTCCGGGTGCTCAGTTGGAAATAGTGGAATCACCTTACGGGCATGATGGATTTCTCACAGAAGACACCAAGATTACCGCTCTACTCAGAGAGTTTTTATCAATCTGATTTATCCTTCGATATAATCAGCTGGCAGCCTGCCAAAACGTTTCTTGAAAACAGTGGAAAAATAGGAGGGTTGCTGAAACCCCACAGCATAAGATAGCTGAGATGTGCGGCTGTAAACGCGTTTTTGAATGAGCTCCATCGCTCGCTGTAACCGAATTTCCCTCACATAACTTGCAGGTGTTAGACCTGTCATCTGTTTGAGATATCTATATAGCTGACGCTCACTCATGGCCGCTATTTCAGCCAATCGTTGTACATTGAAATTAGGGTCTTCGATGTTTTTGAAAACCTCCTCTTCCAGCTTTTGAAGTAATTTTTCCTCATGTGATAGCTCCCTTTCTTCTTCCTGCTCTTTCGTTTCTGACCTCATGGAATAATTCTGAAAAAGATTTTGAACCCTCACCAATAATTCTTCTCCAAAAAATGGTTTTACCATGTAATCATCTATACCGATCCTCAATGTATTCACTTTGTCATGATTGTCGCCAATAGCACTCACGGTAATAAATGGGATAAACTTCCAATTGTCATGTTCTTTGACTTCCCTGGCAAACTCTACTCCATCCATTCTAGGCATCATCACATCAGAAATGATCAGATCCGGGGTTTCTTTTTTCAGGATATCAAGTGCTTCCAGACCATCTCTCGCCTCTTTGATCACAAAACTATCTGAGAGGAAATTGCCGATATAATTTCTCATATCTGCATTGTCATCTACAATCAGAATTTTCTTGTTTTTGAGCAGAGGGTTGTCAAGTCGTTTTGAAACTTCGCCTTGCATCTCTGGAATAGTCTCCATCGGCTGATCCAGATCGGGCATAGAAGATTCTAACGGTGGAATGTATGGCACCTCCAATTCAAAAGTACTGCCCTCTCCAAAGACACTTTTTACAGTGAGGTCCCCTTTATGCATTTTAGCAATTTCCTTACAAAAGGCCAGGCCAACTCCCGTTCCTCCCTGCAACCCAGAAGAATTGGATGCCTGGTAAAATCGGTTGAATACTTTATCCAGATCTTCTTCAGGAATACCTTCACCTGTATCTGTCACACTCAACCGAACTGTCTCATGTTGATGAGTCAGCCCAACAGTAATGGACCCACCTTCATGGGTAAACTTGAGGGCGTTTGAGATCAGATTGATCAACACATTGGTGACCTTTTCTTCATCCACTCTTGCCTGAAACTCCTCTTTCGGATCAAATGCCATTTCCATCTTTACTTTAACCTCTCGTGCAGCAGAATCGAATGAAGCAATCACGTTCAACGCGAGTTCTGTTAGATTAACATTCTTTAGGTTTAAAGGCATTTTCCCTGCTTCCATTTTCGAAATATCCAGTATTTCATCTACCAGTTTCTGGAGACGGGCCACATTTCGATCAGCTATTCGCAAATGGTCAAAAACCTGACTATCCGGAGGCATAGTAGTCAGGGCATGTCTTACAGGACCTTTGATGAGCGTAAGTGGTGTTCTTAGTTCATGGGCAATATTGATAAACCATTTGGTTTTAGCCTCTTCCAGGTTTTTAATCTCCTTATTGATCTCTTCAATTTGACTATTCTTTTGGCGTAGCATTTTATTGGATTCAGCCTTGAGACGCTGACTTCTCAAAACCACAACCACGACTATTATCACGAGAACAATCAAAGCAATCAGTGTATTACGAATCAGCTTGTTTTTCTCAATCTCGTTGCTGGCCATTTGAAGCTCCAAATCTTTCTGAGCAATTTCTTTTTCGGACCTCAATGTGCTGTACTGTGCTTGCACCTCCTGTAATTGGCGGGTCATGTCTATATCATAAAACGAGTCGCTTTCATTCCTGGCTTTCTCCAACAATTCATAAGCCAACTTATACTCTCCAATTTTAAAGTAATATTCGTGCTTCAATTCTGAGATCCCAGCTCCCAGAGATTTGATATCATATTTTTCCTGCTGGAGCTCCGCAAGCTTTAAATATCGGGCTGCAGAATCCAGCATGTCTTCAGCAAGGAATAGGAAGGCCAGATTTTGGTAGATGAAACCTAGCTGGATATCATCCTGGATTTCCAAAGCATAAGACATGGCATTTCTGAAACTTTTTTCGGCCATTTTATACTGCTTCCTTTCCTGGAAGATGACACCTTCTCCAATTTTCAGATCCATTTTCGCGCTCATACCTTTATCACTGTAGGCGTATGAGCTATCATAAGCCTGGTCTGCCAGGTCATATTTTTTTTGTTCAATATACTGACCCGCGAGGTTGCTGTAAATCATCGCAAGCCCAACCGAATCATTGATTTCACGATAAAGTGCAATGCCTTTTTGATAATTGAGCAGCGATGAATTGTAATCAACTATGTAGGAATAGGCATTACCAATACTATTGTAGGCATTGGCTGCATTATCTTTCATTCCTATGTCATCATAGATTGCTAAGGCTTCATGATAACTCTCAATGGCCTCACCTATGTTTTCAACATCATAACAAACATGACCATATAAGATAAGTCCAGCTGCCAGGTCACTTGAATCATTGGCAATTCTTGAAAATCGAATGGATTCGTTTAAAAGGGCTTTGGCAGAATCGTATTTGTAAGCCATGAAATAATAATCTCCGAATTGATAGTAGATCTCAGATATTGCAGTGTCGTTGGCTTGTTCAAAATATCGATTCGCTAAATCCCAAAGGCTATCGAGATTGGGGTTGGTCTGCGATGGCAACCATTTGATTCCCTCTATGACATCCTCAAATGTCACCTCAGCATCTTGTGCCTCTCCTAACCAAGGAGCCCCGGCAATAAAAAGTGCAATAAAGATTTTGGTTATTCTTCCCGTCATTTTGATGCTGCAAAAATCAAAATGAAAATTAGGAGTTTTTAGTTAGAATTAATCTCTCGAAGTGTGAAAATCGGCAAGATCATTCTCCTTTTTGTACAGATAATAGGTTCCATTCTGTTCAATAAAAAACTAAAGCAGCGGTGAAATCACCGCTGCTCTTTTTATGTGCGCCATGCACGCTTTTCTCATCTATAAGGTGAGGTTTTTTTTTGAACCAAGTCCTGAGCGAGCCCAGATGGAGAGGAATCGTTAGCTTAAGGCAAGGGTG
>JAUIAO010000044.1 GCA_030425425.1 Bacteroidia bacterium
GAAGAATGGAATGCGTTTTATGGTTGATGCGGAGGAGTCGTGGTATCAGGATGTGGTGGATGAAATGGTGTATAATCTGATGAGGAAGTACAACAAAGATGCTCCAAACGTTTATACAACATATCAACTGTATAGACATCAGGCTCTACCGAATCTGACCAAAGCTTATGAGCAGTTGACATCTGAGGGATTTTATTTCGCAGCGAAGCTTGTGCGTGGAGCATATATGGAAAAGGAAAGAGAAAGAGCTCAGGAGAAAGGCTATCCTGATCCAATCAACCTAGATAAGGAATCAACTGACCGAGACTACAATGATGCCTGTAAATTCATGGCCGAGCACATTGATAAATGTGCGGTATGCGTTGGGACTCACAACGAAGAGTCTTCTCAGTTGATGGTTAATCTGATGGATACTCATAGGATAGATCACCAAAACCCAAACATATTCTTTGCGCAGTTGCTTGGTATGAGTGATAATATTTCTTTCAAGCTGGCAGATTTGGGTTACAATGTAGCCAAATATGTGCCGTATGGTCCTGTGGAAAAAGTGTTGCCGTATCTGTTTAGAAGAGCGGAAGAAAACACTTCGATCGCAGGTCAGAGTGGGCGGGAGTATCGATTGATTCAGAAAGAGTTGAAAAGAAGGAAACTAAAGTCATAGAATCGCTAAATTTGGGGTTTGTAATTTCCACAGATCATGAACGCAGTTAGAGCAGAACTTCACAGATTGATAGATGAATCTCCAGACGAGGAGTTTTTGAATGTGATTCACAGTGTTTTTGAAGAGAAAACCCGTAAGTCAACAGTTTGGGAAAAGCTCTCTGATGATCAGAGGCAGCATGTTTTGGATTCTGAAAAGCAAGTTTTAAACAAAGCTGCTTTGATTTCAAATGAAGAAATGATTGAAAGAAATTCAAAATGGCTCAAATAATCTGGACACCCATTGCGGTGGAAGATTTTGAATCGATTCAAGAATATCTGCAGGTAAAATTTGGAGATCAATCTGTTACAAAATTCACAAAAAGAGTTTTTAGTTTCTTAAGGGTTCTGGAAAATCACCCTGATATCGGAGTGACAGAACTCAAAGAGAAAAACATTAAAAGCTTCGTTTTGACAAAACAGACTACAATTCTCTATAAGGTTGAAATAGACGCCATTTTCCTGATAGCTTTTTTTGATAATCGTCAAAAGCCAGAAAGTAAGAAGAAATTGATAGATAAATTTTAAGTAATAAATGCATCTGAGCGAACAAGAAATCCAGAGAAGACAAGAGCGTGAAGCTTTAATGAAAATGGGAATCGACCCATATCCAGCGGCACTTTTTGATGTGAATGTAAGCGCTAAGGATATTCATGAGAATTACGAACGCAGAAAAACTGACTATAAAGACATCAGCATCGCTGGGCGACTGATGAGCAGAAGAATCATGGGTTCAGCTTCTTTCGCTGAGATTCAGGATAGCACCGGTCGTATCCAGATTTATCTAAGAAGAGATGATATCTGTCCTGAGGACGATAAATCACTTTACAATGATGTCTTCAAAAAGCGTCTTGATATTGGCGATATCATTGGAATCAAAGGATATGTGTTCACTACGCAGGTAGGGGAGATTTCTATCCATGTGACTGAGCTCAAAGTACTGAGCAAATCGCTACGTCCATTGCCGATTGTGAAGGAAACTGAGGACGAAGCAGGGAACAAAAAAACTTATGATGCATTTACAGATCCGGAGCAGCGCTATCGTCAGCGTTATTTGGATTTGATTGTGAATCCTCATGTAAAGGATACATTCATCAAGCGCACCAAGCTGGTGAATACCATTAGAAATTTCATGAATGAGCATGGATATTTGGAAGTAGAAACTCCAATCCTTCAGCCAATTCATGGTGGTGCGGCGGCTAGACCGTTTGAGACGCATCACAATACTCTGGACATGAAGCTTTATTTGCGAATTGCGAATGAACTTTATTTAAAGCGATTGATCGTTGGTGGGTTTGATGGAGTTTATGAGTTTGCCAAGGATTTCCGAAATGAAGGAATGTCACGATTCCACAACCCAGAATTTACCCAGGTAGAGCTTTATGTAGCTTACAAAGACTACAACTGGATGATGGATTTTATGGAAGAGCTCGTTGAGCGAGTGGCGATCGATATCCATGGAGATACCAAAGTGAAAGTGGGTGAGAATGTGATTGATTTCCAGCGGCCTTGGAAGAGATTCACCATGTTCGAAGCGATTGAGCACTTCACAGGAATTGATATTTCAGAGATGGAAGAGGCTGAGCTTCGTGAAGTAGCTAAGAAACTAGAAGTACCTGTCGATGAGACGATGGGTAAGGCAAAGCTAATAGATGAAATTTTTGGAGAAAAGTGTGAAGGTCAGCTGATACAACCTACGTTCATTACGGATTATCCAGAGGAAATGTCTCCATTAACTAAGAAGCACCGATCTAAGCCAGGTTTAGTGGAGCGATTTGAAGCGATTTGTAATGGTAAAGAGATCATGAATGCCTACTCAGAGCTTAACGATCCAATTGATCAACGAAAGCGATTTGAGGATCAACTGGAACTGGCAAAAAGAGGAGATGATGAAGCAATGGTGCTTGATGAAGATTTCCTGAGAGCATTAGAATTCGGAATGCCACCAACCGCAGGGGTAGGTTTGGGTATTGATCGATTAAGTATGATTATGACCAATTCTAATTCAATTCAGGATGTACTTTTCTTCCCTCAGATGAAACCTGAGAAAAAGACGAAAGTTTTAGAACTCACTGAGGATGAAAAAGCGGTTTTGGAACTTCTGAAACCTGAAGGAAAAATGGATTTGAACGCTTTGAAAGACAAAGCTGGCTTATCAAACAAAAAGTGGGACAAAGCAGTGAAAGGGTTGAGAAATGCTGGTGCTGTGAACGTTGCTAAAACTGACGAAGGGATGGAAATAGAAGCAATTAGTTAAACTTAATTTCTGTTTTGAAATACCAACAAAAAACCGGCACTGGGCCGGTTTTTTTGTTATAAATCTCTTTTCAATACAATCTGATCTTCAGCTTGTTTGCCGTTTTCAATGATAGGCTGATCATAGTATTTGATGAAATGCCCCTTCACCACGAAATACTCTTCAAATTTTAGTTTCTTATAGAACTTGATTACATCTTCACTAGTGTCAGCTGTTTTCACAATAAGTGAGGAATATCCTTCAAGCTTTGAGATTCTGATGACATATTTCAAAATTTCCTTACCAACTCCTTTTCCTTGAAATTCATCAGAAATTGAAATGTTTTTCAATTCTATTTCGTCCACACTATTAGCATGTAATACAAATGTGCCGGCAGTCTGACCTTCTACTTCTGCCAGATAGCAGTCTCCAGAATAGAGGTATTTTTCGATCATTTCAATAGAAGGATCGGCCTTAAAAAGTAAATCAACTGGAGCTTTTTCCGAATGCCCCAATTTCCTAATCTCAACGTTCATTTAGTTTTCTCTTTGCATGTTCTAGCCCCAATTCAATCCAATATGCCAATAGAGGTGCTGAATCATAGCCATCAGCCGAAACAAAAATAAATTCTTTCATCGATCTTTTGGTAAAGTCCATCTCTCTCACGCCACTCATTTCAAAAACTTTCTCCATTTTTTCACCCACTACTCTGACCATTAGGTCATCATTAGTCACTCCTACAGTCATTTTTCCTTTATAGAGAAAAGCTACGCCACCAAACATTTTCTTCATTTCAATATGATCAATGTTCAATGAGTCTAGTTGTTCTTTGATCCGGTAAACCAGTTCTTCATTCAGTGCCATAATTCTCAATATTCTCTAAATATGCACAAATTGGCTGAAAATCTTATTTCCGAAAAACACCTCGGCGTGTCGATTGAAAATTTCTGTAGAATCGGTAGTCAAAAAATCTAGTCTTCCTGTCTTTGAACATTTGTCACTCATTTCAGGATGTCTTTGTAAATAATCCAAAAGGCTTGGTGCTACGATTTCTCCCTGATTCAAAACCTTCATTTCCTCTGGAATGAATTGTTTGATCTTGTCAATAAGCAGTGGATAGTGCGTGCAAGCAAGAAGAATGGTATCGATATCTTTCGATTTCTCCATTAATTCATTCAGATATTTTTCTACAAAATAATCAGCGCCAGGCTGGTCAAACTCACCATTTTCCACCAAAGGAACCCACATTGGGCAACTTTGCTGATGCACTGCCAGTTCTGGAAATATTTTTTTGATTTCAATCAAATACGATTCTGAATTGATCGTACCGGTGGTTCCCAGGACTCCTACATTTTTTGAACTGCTGTATTTCCCAATTACTTCAGCAGTAGGTCTGATAACACCCAATACCCGTTTGTCCGGAGCAATGTTTGGCAAGTCTTTTTGTTGGATATTTCGTAAAGCCTTTGCAGATGCAGTATTACATGCCAAAATTACCAAGTGACAGCCCTGATCAAACAAGTATTGCACACACTCCAGCGTATATTCGTAGATTGTTTCAAATGATCTGTTTCCATAGGGGGTTCTGGCATTGTCTCCCAGATACAAAAAATCATTTTCTGGCAATACCTTGACAATTTCTTTGAGTACTGTCAGGCCGCCATACCCAGAATCAAAAACTCCAATTGGACCCTTCCTCATAATTATTCGAATGGCAATTCGTCAATGATTTTTTGTAGTTTGTTCCTGTTGTAGGCGCCTTTTGTGGCATAAATAATTTCACCTTCCTCATCTAGTAAATAGAAATACGGATCGTTCTTATCGCTGATTTTTAGTGCCTCTTCGTAGGTTTTGAATGAACCCTTATAGAATAGAATATGTGGGTGCAGTTTAGGATCTACATCTTTCTCTACTTTTTTCATCACTTTTCCATAGGCAGCTTTTTTGGCACCAGTCAGCATAGGAATAAAATAAACATTCACATCATAGCTGAAACTAAACAACCCACCATCTTCAGGCTCTTTGATGAGCTGATCATAAACTGGATTGTACCAGCTTTTCAGATCCGCTTCAGATTTTTTGGAAAAAGCAACCCCAATAAGGGTGTGTTTACCAGTAATGTCTTCAGGGATATTGACATAATCATTTACCAGGTTTTCTGCTTCCATGTCAGGAAAAACAGTGCCTTTTTGCGCGATTGTAACGAGGGGTAAAGTGAGTATGATGAATGTGATAATGTTTTTCATAGGACTGGAGTCAAATTGAGGTTAATTACCGTTAAACTAATCTTTTTGTTCAGCACATAGGTAACCTTTTTTCATTTGATTAGTAAAATAATATGTCAAAAACTCAATTGCTCTAATGTTCAACTTATTTAGTAAAAAGAAAAAATTCAAAGCCAATTGTGATCTAAGTGGTGATCCACTGGAAAAAGAAACTGCCTATATGATTTCCACCGCACAGATCATTTCTTCGCACAAGTTTTGGGATAACATCATGACAGAGCCAGACACCATGTCTTATACAGAAGCACATTTCAAAAATGGTGATTCTACGGCTACTAACATCCGAAATATGATTTTCAAAAAATATGCTGGCACAGACAAAGCATGGGTGATTTCAGATGCTCAGCTTCATTTGTTTGAGCTAGACGAGTCAGCAGCGAAAAGTCAGGCGGATAAGTGGTGGGATTCTGAGGGTAAAGAAGTGCCAGTGGAGCTGAACACATCATTGGAAGCCTTAGATTCAAAATCATTTGATGATATCAAGAACTATGCGGTGCAAGAAGCTGGCCGAAAAATGATGAGCTTATAATCCTCTTCATACAAAAACAAGAAAGCCCAATTCCGTGAGGATTTGGGCTTTCTTAATTTTAGTGTTTCTCGTTAAGCGATGTTAGTAAACACCGCTTGCACATCATCATCATCTTCTATTTTGTCCAGCATTTTTTCAATCTCCTCCATTTGCTCCTCAGTAAATTCTACAGGTGTAGTCGGGATTCGCTGAAGGTTCGCTTTCTTGACTTCAATTTCTTGGTCTTCTAGTGCCTTGGACAATGTCCCGAAATTGGTATAATCGGCGTAGAGATAAATCGTATCTTCGTTTTGATCTATTTCTTCCAGACCTGCATCGATCAGTTCTAGTTCCAGCTCTTCGAGATCTAAGTCCTCAGGTTTTTCAAATTCGAAAACGGCTTTTCGACTAAACATGAATTCCAGGGAGCCATTAGGAGCAAGTCCTCCGCCAGCTTTGCTAAAGTAAGATTTTACGTTTGCCACAGTTCTGGTGGTATTGTCCGTAGCGCATTCTACAAAGACTAGTACCCCATGTGGGCCTTTACCTTCATAGTTTACCTCAGTATATTCTGCAGCATCTTTACCACTGGCTCGTTTGATCGCATTTTCTATATTGTCCTTGGGCATGTTCTGTGCCTTGGCGTTTTGTATAGCCGTGCGCAGTTTGGCATTCATGTCTGGTTCTGGCCCACCTTCTTTCACAGCCACAGTGATGGCTTTTGCAAGTTTTGGAAATATCTTGGACATCTTGTCCCATCGCGCCTCTTTGGCAGCTCTGCGGTATTCAAACGCTCTTCCCATAATTACGATCTAGTTTTCAGACCGCAAAAATACATAGTTGTGAATATTCTCAAAGCAGTCAGGCGATACTACTTCAAGCTTTTATAGTATCAATAGCTTTTTTGAGGAGTTCTTCGTCGATAGGTTTTTGAATAAAAAACTGATAATTGATGTCATAATTTGTTTTCAGATACTCTTCATTATGTGCTGTGATAACAATAATTTTTGGCTGATAGTCAAGCAGCTCCACAAATTCGGGTCCATCTAGTCCAGAAATATTAATATCCAGCAGAATAAAATCTGGCTTTAATTTTTCGACATTTAGAGCCGCTTGAACGGTATTTCCATAAACTCCTATTACTTTTATACCGCCAATTCTTTCGAGTAAAAACTTCAAGTAATGCTGAGAACCAGGGTCATCCTCAACAATGATACATCTTAGCATGGTTAGGTTGGTTTATTCCATACAAATAAAGGAATATTCCCTTGATTCTGAAAAATAATTAATTACCGAAAAAATCCTGGAAACTTCTTCGTTTTTGGATTTTCAAGTCTTGAAGAATTGCGGATTTTGGCCGGATCACCAGGCTGAAAGATTGATAACGCCCAAACGGAACCCAGTTGAAGTTCATGGTCCAGCAATGGAGGTCCCTGGTTACTCCAATCCGAGTCTGGGTAAAGTCCATGTTTTTGATGTCATATCCTGTGTTGAAGGTGATTTGAGTGTTGCTGGTTAGTCCAAGAGAGCCACTCAGCTGTAGTCCATGACTGGTAATCAATGCATCGGCAAGTCCACTTTGGTTTCTGTTTACATTATAGCTTACTCTTAGGCTCCATGGCATATTAAAATCCACATATTCCTCAGGATTTTGCATGATGTATGCTTTCTCATCGTCTGTACCAAATGGACTTTCTTCTATCAACGAGCCATCATTCGCAAAAGCGCTACGATTTGGGTCTATGGCATTTTCACCTTCGTCATTTTCCTTTCCTCTTTTGTTTTTTGGTTTTAGGTTGAAGCTCACTGCCGTGTTCAATCTAGAGAGATTACCGAGTCCACCACCATTGTTCCATGCATATCTATCGATTCTTTGGCCGTTCGTTGTGCCGTCCTCAATGTACACATATGGGTCATATGTCCCCGAAAGTGCCACACTTACCTTTCTGTTAAAAAGACTCGTACGCGCATTCCAGCTGATGTTATTCAATTTAAATGAGTCTGCAGCTAAGTTGTAGCCTGAGCTAATAGACAGATTGTCAAAAACTTTTACTTTTTTGAATTCATTCACAGTGTCTTTTCTCGTTCGGACTTTCATCTCAATATTGTTGGTGAGTGAAAAGCCGATGGTTTTGCTTTCTCTTCCAGTAGGACTCCCGTATGCAAAATTTTGATATTTCGATACTCTTTTGGTTCTGCCAGTAGAGTCGAGTTGGATCGTTTCATATACACCATACTTTTCACTACTGAAATCCGGGTTATAAGAAAACGAAACACTTGGAGTCATCACGTGCCGTATGGCCTCTATGCCGTTTATTCCTTTTATATAATACATTCCATACATACGTGTATTCATGGAAGCACCTGAGGTCCAGCTACCAGCTCTGCTAAATCCTTCCAGAGTATCTACTCTAACGCCATTTTGCTCTGGCACGTATGTATAGTCCAGTTCTCTGGTGTACCACACTTCCTGATAATTGAAACTAGGACTAACCGTAAAATATTTGAGAACGTTAAACGACGTGGAAACAGGTATGCTGTGGCGGCCGCCAATTTTTGCCCGGTCATACAGTGTCTTCAGGTTATTGAAATTAAGTTTCACTGGCTCTTCATCATCATCCGAAGCAACAAAATTGAGCGGAGTAAAACCTAAACCAGATGCGGAAATTGGTGCGTTAGAGATAGAGTTTTTTGCTGTGAAATTATGAGAGAAACTGATTTTGGCCAGTGGTGATTTTGAAGACTTCACTATTTTTTTGAATGGATAAATCCTGTTCATATTCAAAGAGAAATCTGGTAATGAAACATCATAGATTCCGGTATTTACATTTTGCGTAAGTCTGAAGTTTGAAGACATGTTGAAAGGTAGCCTTTTGAATCGCTGACTATAGCTCACACTTGATTGAAATCTCGAATTTATACTCTGAGTCGGGTTAGTAAGTGCCAGGTTGCTCTGGCGGTTGAAGTTTGAAGAACCTGCACTAACGTTTGCGCTGAAGCTCGCATTTCCTTTAGTCTCAGGTCTCAGACTCCATCTTACCCATACACTTTCGTTAATATCAGTCCCTATTTCCTGAGGAATAGCATTGTGTAAATATTGTAAGCTGGCACTTCCGCTAAACTTATACCTTACCTTATAATTTGTCAGTGCGTTGAGTTCGTAGCTTCCTTTGGAATATACACTACCTGTAAGTCTTAAGTCGAAATACTCACTAAAGCCAAAATAATACCCGGCATCTCGAAGGAAAAAACCTCTTCTTGTTTCTTCACCGTAGCTTGGGAAAATGATTCCTGATGCCTGTTCTCGTGGCTGAGGAAACATTCCCAGGGGAAACGCAAGAGGAGTAGGAATTTCCCTAAATTTCAAGATGAATGGTCCTGAGACAACTTTATTTCCTGGAATAACTTTAATTTTTTCGGATTTGATGAAAAAATGCGGATCAGCCAGCGTACATGTGGTGTATTTTGCATCTCTGATAAACAGCTCATCGTCTTCATTTTTTTTCACATCTGCTCCATGCATGATTGCGCCATCTTGCTGAGTTACTACACCTTTGATGATTGCTCTTTTAGTCTTGAAGTTGTATAATATATCCTCTGTTTCATATTGATCACCTCCATCACTGAATATTGGTTTTCCTTTTTTCTTACCGAGACTATCCAGAGTGTATTGAGATTTGATACTGCGCTTGTTCCAGTCTATACTGATCTGGTCTGATTCCAGTGTAATATTTCCATAATCGATGTGCGATTCTCCAAACAGATAAAGCTTTCGACCTGTCAAATCGAATACCATCGAATCTTGGGAGTTATAATTGATGGTAGTTTCAATGTCATTTTTTTTCTTCTTTTTGTTGTCTACTAAAGAAGAATCCTGTGCGGAATTCAGTGAATCTAAAATTACGGCATTGTTTGTGCTATCTGCTCCGGGAATGAACAGATCGCCTTCAAACTGGTTTTCTGGATTGAAACGTACAGAATCTGTAGCAACAGGGCCGGTGGAGACCGAATCAACCTGCGCATAGAGTTGAATAAAAACCAACATTAAACAACTAAAAAGCGCAATTCTCCTCAAGCCTTCTGATTTTAATTAATGGTAAAAAATTTACAATTTTGCGTAAAATTATGGGTTTTTACTATATAACCGAGAAGCTGTGAGAAATATTGTATTACCAATTTGCATTTCCCTACTTCTGGTTTTAGGCTCATTCAATACTACAGGTGTAGTGAGCTATAAAATCCGAAAAGTAGTTATCGATCCTGGTCATGGAGGCAAAGACCCGGGTACACATGGTAAAATATCGAAAGAAAAAGACGTAGCTCTGTCTGTAAGCCACGAGCTTGCCAGAATCATCAAGGAAAACCTTCCTGATGTAGAAGTATTTATGACCCGAGCGGATGATAGTTTTCCTTCACTGGAGTCTCGACCGAAATTGGCAAATAAAATTGATGCAGATCTTTTTATTTCTATTCATGCGAATTGGGTGTCAAACCCTAACATACATGGTACTGAAACGTATGTAATGGGAGTGCAAAATACTGGTAGGAACTTTGAAGTTGCGAAAAGAGAGAATTCGGTAATGCTATTGGAAGAAAACTATGAAGAGAAATACGATGGTTTTGATCCTACATCACCAGAATCTTATATACTTTTCTCGTTAACTCAGTCTGCCTTTCAAGAGCGCAGTATTCGGTTAGCTTCATTGATAGAAGACCAATTCAAAACTCGAGTCGGTCGAAGAAGCCGAGGTGTGAAACAGTCTAGTTTGTGGGTACTGTGGAACACAGCAATGCCAAGCGTATTGGTAGAATTAGGCTACTTAAGTAACGAAAAAGAAGAAAAAGACTTAAACGACCCACTAAATCAAGTTTATCTTGCTTCTGGAATATTTCGAGCTTTCAGGGATTATAAGCAAGAACTCGAATCCATGAATTAATCAATTAAAATCAGCATGTCAAAAGAATTTAAGGTAGGATTAATAGCAGTCGTTTCAGGAGTGTTACTTTATTATGGTTTCAATTTTCTGAAAGGAATTGATTTTTTCTCCCCAACAGATAAATATTATGCGCTTTATGATAATGTGGATGGACTCAATAAGTCCAATCCTGTAATTATTAACGGTCTGGCTGTAGGAAGGGTGAGTAGGATTAAATTGTTGCAGAATGGTGAGAATCAGATATTGGTAGAGCTCGATATTGATGAAACAATCACACTTGGTAAGAATTCTGAGGCTGTTCTGACCAGTACAGATTTTTTAGGTAGTAAGGGAATTATTTTGAGTTTGGGAGATATCAATGACCCCATAGAAGCAGGAGATACTTTGATTTCCACTGTGGACAAAGGATTGGATGAGATCATAGAGACGGCTGCACCAATAACCGGAGGTCTAGAGACGACTATCAATCGAGTAAATGAAATACTGATAGGCCTCAAAGGGAGTGGAGAAAAAATCAACGAGACGTTAGGTCAGGTTCAGGAAACCACAATAAAAGTGAATCAGATTATTTCTGATAATCAGGTGGAACTTGCGCAGATCATGAGTAGAACGGCTGTTTTAGTAGCTGGTTTGAATAAAAAGTTGGATCAACTGGATCCGATTACTATGAAAACAGAAGCGGTATTGGATTCTGTGAGAAACTTACAAATCAATGAGACTTTGGCTACTGTACAGGTAGCAGTCAATAAACTCACTGAGACTTTGGATGAAGTAAAAGATGAGAAAGGCACTTTGGGTCGCCTAATGAAAGACGACTCACTTTATACCAATCTTAATCAAACAATGGTTGATCTGGACAAGTTGATCATCCATATGGATCAATATCCGAAACACTTTTTTGCACCCCTGGGCAAAAGCCACAAAAAGGTGATGAAGGATATCAACTCCGAGGATTAATACTTCAGTTTAACAACACTAACCCCTACACCCCATGGACCTCAAATTCAATAAAAACGAGGATGCCAACAGGCTACTCGTATCTGAACTCAAAAGGAAACATCAAAAAGTTTCTTTGGGAGGAGGCGTATCTAAAATCGCCAAACACCACGAAAAAGGTAAACTCACAGCTAGGGAGCGTATCGAATACTTGATAGATGATCAGGAGTCTTTTCTTGAGATCGGTGCATTTACAGCTGATGGTATGTATGAAGAATGGGGAGGTTGCCCTTCGGCTGGCGTGGTAACAGGAATTGGTAAAATATCCGGTAGACAGTGTGTGATTGTAGCCAATGATGCCACTGTAAAAGCCGGTGCCTGGTTTCCTATGACCGCCAAAAAAAACCTTCGTGCCCAAGAGGTGGCTTTGGAGAACAAATTACCGATTATATACCTGGTGGATAGTGCGGGCGTTTTTCTGCCCATGCAAGATGAAATTTTTCCAGATAAGGAACATTTTGGTCGTCAGTTTCGGAACAATGCTCGGATGACTTCAGAAGGAATCATTCAAATAGCTGCCATCATGGGAAGCTGTGTAGCTGGTGGTGCATATTTGCCTATCATGTCAGATGAAGCCTTGATAGTGGAAGGAACTGGCTCCGTATTTCTCGCTGGCAGTTATTTGGTGAAATCTGCCATTGGTGAGGATGTAGATAATGAAACACTAGGTGGTGCATCTACACATTGTGAAATATCAGGTGTGACAGACAATAAATATCCAGATGACAAATCTTGTCTGGATGCAGTAAAGAAACTGTTGGATAAAGTGGGTGATTATGATCCCGCAGGCTTCAATCGAATAAAGCCAAAGGAACCCAAAAAAGACCCAAAAGAAGTATATGGTTTATTTCCAACGGATAGGAATGTGCCTTATGACATGGTAGAAATCATCGAACGGATCGTAGATGATTCAGTATTCGAACAATACAAGGCTGACTATGGCAAGTCTTTACTCTGTGGATATGCACGTATCGACGGATGGAGTGTGGGAATAGTGGCCAATCAGCGAAAAATCGTGAAAGCCAAAAAAGGTTCAGGGGCGGCTTCTGAGATGCAACTTGGAGGGGTGATTTACAGTGATTCGGCTGATAAGGCAGCCAGATTTATCATGAATTGTAATCAGCGCAAAATTCCTTTGGTGTTTTTGCATGATGTCAATGGATTTATGGTTGGTAGTCGGTCCGAACATGGTGGAATCATCAAAGACGGAGCTAAGATGGTCAATGCCGTAGCTAATTCTGTAGTGCCCAAATTCAGTTTTGTGCTGGGCGCATCGTATGGAGCTGGTAATTATGCCATGTGTGGCAAAGCCTACGACCCGAGATTGATCTATGCCTGGCCAACAGCACAAATAGCCGTAATGAGCGGAAAATCTGCGGCGAATACCCTTTTGCAGATTAAGGTTTCTGCCGAAAAAGCCAAAGGAAAGGAAGTAACCGAAGAGGCAAAGCAACAGATGCTAGACGAAATCAAAGCGAGCTATGATGCCAAATTGAGTCCATATTATGCCGCTTCACAGCTATGGGTAGATGGTGTGATAGATCCCTTGGAAACCAGAAAAGTGATATCCACGGGCATAGAAGCTGCAAATCATGCGAGAATCGAGAGGCCAATGAATGTGGGAGTGATTCAGACCTAGATTGGTATTATTGGCGGGAAGCTGAATTTTAGAGTTAAACATGTTATTGATTAAATAACTCAATAACTCAATAACTCAATAACTTCTTTTTAAACTCGTAGAAATCATTAATTTAGACGCTTTAGAAATTCCAAAAAGTACCCGAAAGTTGATGAAAGATACCGAACTAAAAGCCTTGATTACCCTTCTGGAAGATGAAGATGAGGAAATTGTGACTCATGTGGAGGGTCGATTGATGGAGATCGGTACAGGTGTGATCCCTATGCTGGAGCAGGAGTGGGAAGAGAATTTCAACCCTTTAATTCAGCGTAGAATTGAGGATCTTATCCATGTTTTGCAGTTTGAATTACTTCAGGAAAGACTGGAAGATTGGAAAGCCAATAGGCAAGAGGACTTGCTGGAAGGGCTTTGGTTGGTAGCGACTTATCAATATCCAGATTTAGATTTGGAGGAACTGAGACAGGAAATTCATCAACTATATGTGGAAGTTTGGCGGGAATTCAGGTCGGATTTGCTGCCATATGATCAGGTCAGGATCATGAATAGTGTGATCTTCAACAAGATGAAGTTCAGGCCGAATACCCGAAATTTCCACAGTCCGGCCAATAGCATGATTAATGCTGTTTTGGAGAGTAAAAAGGGAAATCCGATTTCATTGTGTTCTGTTTACATGCTGATCGCTCAGAAAATGGATCTGCCGATTTTCGGAGTGAATTTACCTAACCTTTTTATCCTTACTTACCGAAACGATTCTGCAGATTTTTATATCAATGCATTCAACAAAGGGCTGATTTTTACTCGTGCAGATATTGATAATTATTTGGAGCATCTGGGAGTGCCAGCTCAGGAATTATTCTATAATCCTTGCCAGCACTTGGATATCGTGCTCAGATCACTTAGAAATCTAATTGTGGCTTTCGAAAAACTAGGCGACTATCAGAAAAGTGATGAGGTAAAAACAATCCTCAGAAGACTGGACGATCAGTTTTCTAATTTTTGATTCCACTGGTGTGTTTCATTCTCCAACCCTCTGGGTCGAGAGACATTATGTTTGCAATGTGAAATCCATCAAATACCCTAGATAGTTATTTTACAAACTATACGCCAAAAAATAATCCTTTACCGGCTCATAATGAATTCGGTAATTCTCGTGTTTAGCTTCTTTATGAATAATTCCATTCATTTTATCTTCAGATAAAAACTCAATAGTAGTATGATCTTTCATGCTGAGTTTTCTGCGTCCATAGATTTTATAAAGTACTTCCTTACCACACCATATTGCACAGAGTTTGTCTAGTTGGTCATGATATTTGATTTCGGAATCATTCACAAACTTATCCTGAATGTTGATCAGTTTTTGACGGGCTCGTTCAAGATCAATGCCGCAAGGTTTGTGAAGGTGGATCATAGCAGCAGCCATTGGAAATGAATGAGATATTGAAATTTCAGCATTGAGACCTTTTACATAAGGTTTACCGTCTTCATTCGGGACTATTCCCTGATAATTAAGGTCAAATTGGAGACATAGATTCCTAACCAATATTCTACCAACTATCCATTCCGCAAGCCTGGTAGGGTTGAGACCTGAGGGAAGCGGCTCATTGATCATTTCTAAGAGTAGTTCGTTTGTCTCCTGGATATTCCAGACTGCATATGCAGAATAACCACTGATTCGTTTGGATAAAAGTAGAGGCATGATTTTTAGTAATTATCAATTTATTTAAAAAACAAAGCCAGATTCGTAATCAAAACATTGATTTGTGAAGTTCTGTGTCTGGGAATAGCCTAAAAACAAAATCAAATCTAGTTGATAATTTTACCTCAATTTATTGATTATGAATCCAATTCAAGTAAAAAAGATAAAGACTTTAACGGGTCACAATGATAGCGTTTATAACATCACTAAATATAATCATCATCAGTTCTTCTCCGCAGCGGGAGATGGGATGGTTGTCCTTTGGGACCTGAAAGATCCGGAAACAGGGCAGTTGATAGTCAAAGTGCCGAACAGTGTTTATGCCATTTCCTATCAGCAGGATCGTGACCTACTGGTGGTAGCGCAGAACTACAGCGGTGTTCATCTGATCGATGTGGAATCCAAAAAAGAAATCAAAAGTCTGGCACTTACTGAAAAACCGATTTACAGCGTTGAAACTACCGAAAATGTAATATTGATTGGAACAGGAGAAGGGAGACTTCATGTATTAGATTGGGGTCTGAATGTGCTCAGGTCAATCAATCTTTCTCCACAAAACATTCGTTCTATTGCTGTTAATAGTAAGCAAAATGAAGTAGCCGTAGGTTCCAGTGATCAAATGATAAGAATATTGGATCTGGAAAATTTTGTCATCAAGCATGAATTTTTGGCCCATGAAAACTCTGTTTTCGCAGTGAAATTTCATGATGAACTTCCGGTGCTGTTGAGCACAGGTCGGGATGCTAAAATCAAGGTTTGGGATTTAGACAATAAGTATTCTGAAGTAGAAAAAATTGCCGCTCATATGTATGCCGTTCATGATTTGGCCAATGCTCCATCGGGTAATTATTTTGCCTCATCGAGCATGGATAAGACTTTGAAGATATGGGACGCTCAACGCATGAAACTGCTCAAGGTGATTGATAAAGCTCGCCATGGGGGGCATACTTCCTCAGTGAACAAGCTACTATGGATGGAATATAACAATTGGTTAGTATCTTGTAGTGATGATCGTACCATTTCCATTTGGGAGATTGATTTTGGAAATTGATCCACAGTCAATGCGTTTGATATAGTTTTAGGCGCAGGAATCTACTTCCCGAAATATGGACTAATTTTACAGCATATGAAGATTACGCCATTAGAAATCAGGCAAAAAAGTTTTGAGAAGAAACTTCGTGGATATGACAAAGATGAAGTAGAAGCTTTTTTACTTTCTCTTTCCAACGAATGGGAACGAGTACTCGATGAGAAAAAGGAGTTGACTATCAAATTGGAGCAATCCGAAAAAGAGGTTCAGAAACTTCGTGAAGTTGAGAGTTCGCTTTTCAAAACCTTGAAAACTGCTGAAGATACAGGAGCAAACTTGATAGATCAGGCCAATAAAGCCGCTGAATTGCATCTGAAAGAAACACAGATGAATGCAGATGCCATGATGGGTGAAGCTAAGTCCAAGGCGAAAGCGATCATAGAAAAGTCAGAGGCAGAGTCACGCATGATTATAGAGGAGCTGCAGCAAGCGGTAAAAGACCTGCAGCAGAATTATCGCACATTGGAAAACCAACGAGATAATTTGATAGCTGAGCTGAAAACTTTGGCGGATGATATTCATGAGCGTATCGGAAGAACGAGCAAGCAAAAGCACAAATTTGATTTGGAAGACCATACCAAAAAGGTGAAAGCACTTGTTAGAGAATCGGAGGAGCGATTGGGGAAAGAGCAGTTTCGTGTGAAGCCGGTGAAAATGAAACCGATCGATGAAAGTAAACTCAATAAGCCAACACAGACTAAGACGGTGGCGTCCAACACTTCGAAAAAACAAGTAGCTAGAAAACCCTCACCCAAATCAACGCCGAAAAAATCTGGAGGGTCATTTTTTGATGAATTAGAGGAATAAAATGGGATTAGTAGCATTAGAGGGCATGGAGTTTTATGCTCGTCACGGTTATTACGAGGAGGAGCGAATCATAGGAAATAAGTATAGTGTGGATGTCACGTTGGAGTTGGACTTTTCCGAAGCAGCCGTGGAAGACAAGCTGGATGGCACGGTCAACTATGAGAAGGTATATGAGCTGGTAGCCGGAGTGATGAATATCGATGCACTTCTACTGGAGCACCTTGCAGGAAAAATCATTAAAGAAATCAAAGCAGAATTCCCTCAGGTCATCAAGGTGGAAGTGAGTGTCTCAAAATATAATCCCCCCATCAAAGGACTTTGCCATAG
The DNA here is from genome assembly GCA_030425425.1 of Bacteroidia bacterium. Classification (GTDB taxonomy): domain Bacteria; phylum Bacteroidota; class Bacteroidia; order Cytophagales; family Cyclobacteriaceae; genus Marinoscillum. The sequence continues at coordinate 17,221 of JAUIAO010000044.1, forward strand.
GGCTAAAGTCACTATGGAGGGATAAAATGAAGCTGGTTTTAGTCCTTTTTTAATGCATTAATTGTGCATACCATTCATCTATCGGAATATCCATTCCGGGTACTACATCCACATTGAAATAGATTTTTACTTCTAGCAACATAGCAACCACAAAAACTACCATGAAGACAAAATAAAGGGTGATTAGAATGTCTTTGATTTGAAGTGCGAAGTTTCCTTTTTCACAAGATGGAGTAGTAATAGCTTTCATTGTTTTGATCGTTTTGACAATACAATATTAGTTATGACTATCAACGTGCAAAACAGTGTTTCTGCGATTGTGGTTTTTCCAATTTATCCTGAGGTGGATAAGTGTTTTACCTAGGTGAAATCAAGGAGTGGAAGGATCAGTAAAAACGAACCCTCTCGCATCTGCACCTTCGTAGAAATCTACCTCTTTCCCAATAAGAAACATTACTTCCTTTTTTTGAATGAAAACTGGAATTTCGTTGATCAGATAAGCATTGTCTCCTTCTTTCTCTTTATCAAAACCTAAAATAAAAGATACGCCGCAGCCCGCACCTTTTACCCCCACTCTCAGACCATACCCTTCCGGGATTTTTTTATTAGTCATGATATCCTGTATTTCTACAGTTGCTTTGTCAGAGATATGTATTGGGTCATTCATTTGCACCAAAGAAAATACTTATTTTTGATCTTTCACTTAAGATACAATTGATAAATGGAAATGGTTTATGACCTGCTTAAAATCACCATACCCGGGATTTTGATTTTATATACTGCTTATTTGATGGTAAGATCTTTCATGCAAAAACAGCTGGACGAGTCACTTCTTAGTATTCGACACAAAAATCAGGAGACCGTATTACCCATCAGGTTGCAGGCCTATGAGCGGGTTACGCTTCTTTTGGAGCGAATTTCTCCTAATAACCTGATTCCGAGACTCAATGATTCTGAGCTTACGCCACAACAACTACAGGTCGTATTGGTTAATGAAATTAGAAGTGAATACAACCACAACCTCTCACAGCAGGTTTATATGTCGGATGAAGCATGGATGCATGTCAGTGGGTCGGTAGAAAGTCTGATAAGCCTGATCAATGAGGTTGGGAATGAGCTTACTAAAGAATCCACCAATATGGATTTGGCAAGAATGATATTTGAAAGAAACCTACAGAATGAAGATTCTGTAATGAATGCTTTGAAATTCGTGAAGGCCGAAATCAGAGAACTATTCTAATACCATGGCTAACAAACTAGACAAAATTTACAGTAAGGCTAAAGTAACGATCACTGAAAACGATCGGGTAAAGGCCGTATTGCAAGAGGCTCGTGCCAAAATCGAAAAGATAGGTGAAAGTACAGAAGAGAAATCTATTTTCATCAGACAGCTGCAATTGCTGATAAGAATGGTGAAAGCCCATTTTTCTGGAGAATACCATGCTTTTTCTATGCCTACTATTTTGTCCGTCATATTTGCGCTGGTTTATTTCATTACGCCCATTGACCTAATTCCCGATTTCATTCCAGCGCTGGGACTATCAGATGATATTTCCATCGTGTATTTTATCTTCAAGAGTATTTCAGATGATATTGAGCGCTTTGAGGAGTGGGAATCATCGCTGAATGCTCAAGCGGATTAATATGAGCAAAAAGGCATTGGTCATTGGAGCAACAGGACTTGTAGGCCGAGAATTGGTGAAGGTGCTGCTCATGGAGGATCATTATCATGAAGTGAAGGTGGTCGTCAGGAGAACTCTTGGTATTCACCATGAGAAGCTCAAAGAAATCAAGTTGGAGGATTTTGACAGATTGTATGACATGAAGAGTGAGTTAGATGCTCATGATTATTTCTGTTGTCTGGGAACTACAATCAAAACAGCCGGATCAAAAGAAGCTTTCAGAAAAGTAGATTTGGAATACCCTTATAAGTTGGCTCAGATTGCCGGAGAATGTGCCCAATTCCAATCCTACTTGATAGTAACTGCGGCTGGAAGCAACGTGAATTCAAACATTTTTTATAATCAAGTTAAAGGTGAGATTGAGGGGAAGCTTAAAGCTTTGAATCTGAAAAGTCTCAAAATATTTCAACCTACATTACTCTTAGGTGACAGATCAGAATTTAGATTCGGAGAGTCGGTGGGTAAATGGGTTTTGAAATTGGTTTCTTTAGTCATTCCCAATCATTGGTCGGTACATGCCTCTGATGTAGCTAAATCAATGTTTGTCACTGCTAAATCTGAAAAACTGGGAACAGAAACCATTGAGGCAAAACGAATTGTGCAATTGGCAAAAAGTATCGAAAAATGATTGTAGTTATACAAAGAGTATCTGAGGCGTCAGTTGTTATTGATCAACAGCTAAAATCTGAAATAGATAAAGGTTTACTATTACTTGTTGGTATTGAGGAAGCGGATGGAGCGGAGGATATAGAATGGCTCGCCAAGAAAATTGTCAACATGAGAATATTTAGCGATGAGGGGGACAAAATGAACTTAAGTCTGCAGGATGTTTCGGGAGAATTATTAGTTGTGAGTCAGTTTACCCTGCATGCTGCAACTAAAAAGGGAAATCGTCCTTCCTATATCAAAGCAGCGAGACCCGAAATTGCCATTCCACTTTATGAATCGTTTATCAATGAATTGGAGAAATTTGGAAGATCCGTGAAAACAGGTGAATTTGGAGCGGACATGAAAGTAAGTCTGGTTAATGATGGTCCAGTCACAATCATTATTGATTCGAAAAACAAAGTTTAGTCGATTAGCCTCCTGTAAAGTCCTTTCCTTCAATTATATAAGGACTGATTTTTCACTACTCACATATTATCCACTACTTTTGCAGACTTTTGATAGTCTGTTGGCAGTGCATGTCAATTGCTATTGACGAATATACCTTTTATATAAGGTGATAAATTCCAGACTGATTACGATTATTCATAGATGAAAAACATTCGAAATTTCTGCATCATTGCTCATATTGATCACGGGAAAAGTACTCTGGCTGATAGGTTGATTCAATCTACTCAGACGGTTTCTGACCGTGAAATGCAGGCTCAGCTTCTTGATGATATGGATCTGGAGAGGGAGAGAGGTATTACCATCAAGAGCCATGCAATTCAGATGTACTATCATGAAGGTGGTCAGGAATACACGCTCAATTTGATAGACACTCCGGGCCATGTGGATTTCTCCTATGAAGTGTCCAGATCAATCGCAGCATGTGAGGGAGCATTGTTAGTAGTCGATGCTGCACAAGGGATTGAAGCTCAGACTATTTCCAATTTATATTTAGCACTTGAGCATGATTTGGAAGTAATTCCGGTTTTGAATAAGATCGATTTGCCAGGAGCAATGATCGAAGAAGTTTCGGACCAAATCATCGATTTGATAGGGTGCGATAAAGAAGATATCATTCATGCGAGTGCCAAAGAGGGGATTGGTGTGCCAGAAATATTAGAAGCAATTGTCGCGAAAATCCCATCACCGAAAGGAGACGAGGAAGAACCTCTACAGGCCATGATTTTCGATTCTGTTTTCAATCCATACAGGGGAATCGAAGTATTTTTTCGAGTTTTCAATGGATCTCTTAAGAAAGGAGATAGCGTGAAATTTGTTAATACGGGTAAAACCTATGATGCTGATGAAATTGGAGTTTTGAGGCTTCAGCATGAACCTAAGAATCAAATATCAGCAGGAAATGTAGGATATCTTATTTCTGGGATTAAAGTAGCGAAAGAAGTAAAAGTAGGGGATACGATCACTCATGTGGAGCGACCGACTCAGCGTCAGGTAAAAGGTTTCGAAGATGTGAAGCCAATGGTGTTCGCCGGAATATATCCAGTGGAGACTAGTGAGTTTGAAGAGTTGAGAGCGTCCATGGAAAAGCTACAACTCAACGATGCTTCGTTGGTATGGGAACCTGAGACATCTGCCGCTCTCGGGTTTGGATTCAGATGTGGTTTCCTCGGAATGCTGCACATGGAGATCGTTCAGGAGCGGTTGGAACGAGAGTTTGATATGACCGTGATCACTACGGTTCCATCCGTACAATTTCATGCGGTGAAAGAGGATGGAGAAATTGTAAAAGTAAGTGCTCCTTCTGAATTGCCAGAGTCTAATCTGATTTCTCATGTTGAAGAGCCTTTTATCAGGGCGCAGATCATTACAAAATCAGATTACATAGGTTCGGTGATTGCTCTCTGTATGGATAAGCGAGGTGAAATCAAGAATCAGGTTTATTTGACTGCAGACAGGGTGGAGCTAACATTTGAGTTGCCTTTGGCTGAGATCGTTTTTGATTTCTTTGACAAACTCAAAACAATTTCCAGAGGGTATGCTTCGCTGGATTATGAGCTGATTGGATATCGCACCTCAAAATTGGTGAAACTGGATATCCAGCTCAATGGTGAAAAAGTTGATGCGTTATCGGCTATTGTGCATAGAGACAAAGCATATGAGTGGGGAAAGCGACTTTGTGAAAAGCTGAGAGAATTATTGCCACGCCAGATGTTTGAGATTGCGATCCAGGCATCGATTGGAACAAAGATTATCGCTCGGGAGACGGTGAAAGCCATGAGGAAAAACGTATTGGCCAAATGTTACGGAGGAGATATATCTCGAAAAAGGAAACTTTTGGAAAAGCAGAAGAAAGGTAAGAAGCGAATGCGCCAGGTTGGAAATGTAGAAATTCCTCAGGAAGCATTCATGGCAGTTTTGAAATTGGATTAAAAGCAAGAAGCTCGAAGTAGGAAGCATGAAGTATTGAATGGAAATAGGGAAATTCAAATTTGAGGGTTTAAGAATATGGCAAGATGCCATGCAATTGGCAGAGGACATATTTCAGGATTCTAAGAAATTTCCCAATGATGAAATTTATAATCTTACTTCACAGATTCGCAGAGCTTCTGATTCAATTGCCTTAAATATATCTAAGGGATCAATTTTACAGTCGAATTCAGAATTTTCTAGATTTTTAGGATATTCAATTCGATCATTAGCCGAGGTAATTACATGTTTACACAAGGCACAAAGAAGAAAATATATAGATCAAAGTAAATTTGAGCAGTATTATGCTCGAAGTTTTAATTTAATGAATATGATGATCGGATTTAGAAATAAGTTGAAATAATCAACTTCTAGCTCCGTTCTTCCAACTTCCAACGAAAAAGACATGCCTACATTACTCGACGGAAAAAAAATCGCTGGGGATATTAAAAGCGAGATTTCAGCAAGAGTCCAGCAACTAAAAGATAAAGGTTTGCGTGCACCTAACCTTGCAATAATTATTGTAGGGGATGATGGAGCGAGTCATACATATGTCAATGGAAAGATCGCGGCATGTAAGTCTGTAGGTTTTGATTTTACGCTCATGCATTTTGCGAGTACGATTTCAGAGGCTAAGCTGATGAAACATGTAGAAAACCTGAATGAAGATGAAGATATTGATGGCTTTATTGTACAGTTGCCTTTGCCTGAGCACATTTCTGTAGAGAAAGTCACTGAGGCGATTCGCTCTGAAAAAGATGTAGATGGATTTACAAATCAAAACTTTGGAAGTATTGTATCCAAAAATCAGCTAATCATGCCAGCTACACCGTGGGGAGTCATGGAACTTCTAAGAAGGTATGATGTGCCAACTGAAAGTAGACATTGTGTGATTGTGGGTGCTAGTCGGTTAGTAGGCGCTCCTCTAGCCATGATGATGTCAGAAGAAGGACATGCCACTGTTACGCTTTGTCACAAATACACAGAAAACTTAGCTTACCACACGCAAAATGCAGATATACTTGTGTCAGCAGTTGGTAAACCTGATTTGATTACAGAAGATATGGTCAAAGAAGGAGCTGTAGTTGTGGATGTGGGTACTACCAGAGTAGAAGATAAAAGTAGAAAAACCGGCTTCAGATTGTCTGGTGATGTGAATTACGATTCGGTAGCTCCGAAATGCAGTTTTATAACACCAGTTCCCGGCGGAGTAGGGCCGATGACCATCGCATCTTTATTGATGAATACACTAAAAGCATATGAAAGTCAGCACAGCGCATAATCAGCCTGTGAAGATATTGCCAGTAATGGAATCCTTTTACACCATCCAGGGTGAAGGGTGCCATTCAGGTAAAGCAGCCTACTTTGTTCGACTTGGCGGGTGTGATGTGGGCTGTGTGTGGTGCGACGTAAAAGAATCCTGGCCGGCAGAGAATCATCCTCAAATTTCCGTGGAACACATCATGGAAGAGGTTTCAAAATCTGAGACTCCATTAGTAGTTGTCACTGGTGGTGAGCCTCTCATGTATGATTTGGAATATCTGACTAGTGAATTCCATAAGAATAACCTACTGTGCAATATTGAAACATCTGGTGCGCATCCGCTATCAGGGAATTGGGACTGGATTTGTTTCTCACCTAAGAAATTTAAAGAGCCATTGCCTGAGTTTTATTCTGAGGCAGATGAGTTGAAAATTATCATATATAATAAGTCTGATTTTCAATGGGCTGAGAGTCATGCTGCAAAGTGCTCAGAAAAAACCATCCTTTATTTACAGCCCGAGTGGTCGAAGCGAAATGAAATGATGCCGATGATCGTTGAGTATGTGAAGAATAATCCAAAGTGGAGGATATCTTTACAAACTCATAAGTATCTGGACATTCCATGAATCCATCAAGGTTCTTTATTACATTTTTCATTTTAATTATTGTTATTCCGAATTTACTTGCTCAAAACGTCAGTAATAGAGCGATTCGGTTGGTAGAAAAATCTAAACAAGCGAGGAAGGATCGTGATTTTGCGAGAGCAATCGAGTTTTTAGAAAAAGCAATAGAAATAGATCAGAGTTATGGTGAGCCGTATCTTGCTCTGGCTGGAATCTATCAGTTATACCAACAGCAAGAAAAAGTACTCCTCTATTATAGTAAGTATAGTGAGGTCACTCCGGCAGAAAAGATCAATCCTAAACTGTGGGAAAGAATTGCTGAACTAAATTTTCAATTCGGGCAATACGAGGAGGCCCTCCAGGCTATTAACCATGTACAATCTCCCGACTCTGTTTTGAAATCATCCATAGATTTCTCGATTTCTGAAACAGAGAATGAAGAGTTGATTTTTTTAGACAATCTCCCAGAAGCGATAAATGCTTATCAACTACAATATTTCCCTGTAATAACGGTGGATGAAAACACCATTATCTATACGAAGCGTAATTCTAATTCGCCATCATCAGATGAAGACATTGTTATCAGTAAGAAGCTAAATGGAGAGTGGATACCCTCACAGTCCATTTCACCTTTGATCAATTCTGAAAACAACGAAGGTGCTTGTTCCATTTCTGCAGATGGTCGAATGCTCGTTTTTACTTCGTGCGAAGGAAGACCATCTTTTGGAAACTGTGATCTGTATGTTTCATATAAGATAGGTCATAATTGGTCCAAGCCTGAAAATATGGGCAAGGAAATCAATTCAAGTTATTGGGACTCTCAGCCGGCTTTGAGTGCTGATGGAAGAATTATATATTTTTCGTCTAACAGATCTGGAGGATATGGCAAAAGAGATATCTGGATGAGTCGGTTTATTGGTGAAACATGGACTGAGCCAGAAAATCTTGGTTCTAAAATCAATACCCCCAGTGATGAAATTACACCTTATATACATGTGAATAGTAAGACTTTATTTTTTGCATCTGATGGACATGTTGGACTAGGTGGCTTTGATCTATACTTATCCGAGCGTATTGATTCAGTGTGGGCACTACCCACTAACCTTGGATATCCTATAAATACCAACAATGATGAAATTTCTGTCATTATTAACTCTAAGGGCACTCATGGTTACTATGCATTAGAAACCTCTAATAATGGAGTAGTATCTAAAAGTGAAATAGTAAAGTTTCGGTTTCCAGGAGATAGTTTGATGTCACACCATTCTGGCTATGTCACGGGTAGAGTTATTGATCAGAATACAGGGGAGTATCTGAAAGCAGATATTGAAATGGTCAATCTGACTGATTCATCGGACGTATATAAGGTGCAATCTGATTCTGTTTCTGGAGGTTATTTCTTAGTGCTGACTGTGGATAATGAATATGGTGTCTTTGTTGAAAAGTCAGGTTACTTATTTGAAGACTTTACATTTATGGTGAAGGAGTCATCTATTTTGTCTCCGGATACCGTAGATATTCTGTTAACAGAGATCAAACCGGGAGCCAGACTAATTTTGGAAAACATATATTTTGATTTTGATGACTATCATCTTCACTCAAAATCCATTTCAGAATTGAAACAGATTGTATCATATCTAAAATCTAATCCCAATCTGGTATTTGTTATAGAAGGTCATACTGATGGTGTTGGAAGTGAAGAATATAATTTGGTTTTGAGCGAAAATAGGGCGAAGGCTGTTTATGATTACCTGACTCGTCAAGGAGTCTCAAAATCCCGAATGAAGTATGTTGGATTTGGCAGCTCACAACCTCTCATCAATAGTGAATCTGCCAAGGATCAGGAAAAGAACCGCAGAATCCAGTTTAAAGTGCTTTCAAACGATTGATTTTTCCAGGGTTGCATTTTTTAACATTTTTTTTCAAATTTTTTGTCAGAATATAAATTATGAAAAAAATCCAATTGTAGATGATTATTCCGCTGCCCTCCTTCAAATAGCAATTTTATAAAGTTTTATAGCGTGAAAAACACATTTCACAATAAAATGACAGGAATTGAATGAACAACTTAAATAAATCGGTTTTTGCTCATATCAATCAAATTGTTATAAATTTAGTATTTGAAACATAATGTACAATTTAAAACAGTATAATATGAAGAGGATTCTACTACTCAGTTTCATGTTTACTTTCGTCTTGGCATACGGTGCCTGGGCGCAAAGGTCCGTATCCGGAACTGTTACCTCAGATGATGATGGTAGCACTGTTCCTGGAGTAAACGTTGTTCTGAAAGGAACGACAACTGGTACTACCACTGATTTGGATGGTAACTACCGACTAAGTGTTCCAGAAGAGGGAGGAACATTAGTGTTCTCATTTATTGGTCTTACTGCTCAGGAAGTTGAGATAGGTGCAAGATCAGTTATCGATGTGGCAATGGCATCTGACGTTCAGCAATTGACAGAAGTAGTTGTTACAGCTGTGGGTATCGAGCGAGACAAAAAAGCTTTGGGTTACTCTATTCAGTCTGTTGATGACGAAGAAATTGTTCAGTCTAGAGAAACTAACATCGTAAATGCTTTGAATGGTAAGGTTGCTGGTGTACAGATTACTTCAAACTCAGGTGCGGCAGGTGCTTCTGCTTACATCAAGATTAGAGGTAATGCATCTTTAACAGGAAACAACCAGCCACTATTCGTGGTAGATGGTATTCCGATTAACAACCAATCTTTCCAAACAGAAGGTGGAACTGCTGGTGTTGCTCAATCTAACAGAGCAATGGATATCAACCCTCAGGATGTTGCTTCGGTAACAGTATTGAAGGGACCTGCTGCGACTGCATTGTACGGTATTCGTGCATCTAACGGAGCTATTGTAATTACTACTAAAAGAGGAAAAATTGGAGAGAACAAAACAACAGTCTCTTTCAATTCTACTTACACAGTAGACGAAGTAAACAAAATGATTCCACTTCAGGATAGATATTCTCAGGGATCAGGAGGAGTTTACAGAGGAGCACCAAACTCAACAGACAGACACTCATGGGGTGCGGATATTGCTGACCTTGTATATGACAGTGAGACAAATCCAGACTTCATGTGGGATCCAAGAGGAGAGATCGTGCCAAGAGTTGATGGTGATACAAGACCAGGAGTTCAGGCTTTTGACAATGTGGATGAATTTTTCCAACAAGGTAAAACCTTCACTAATAACGTGAGTGTTACGAGCAGTGGTAAGTCAGGTTCAATGTACCTATCAGTAGGTAGAACAGATCAAGAATCTATTATTCCAGAAACATGGTATGACAGAACTTCAATGAAATTCACAGGTTCTTTGAAATTATCAAAAACCCTTGAAGCTTCAGGTTCAGTAACTTATGTTAAAACAGATAGAAGAGCGGCTCAGCAGGGTTCTAACATCTCAGGTGTAATGCTTGGATTGATGAGAACTCCAATTACTTTCAGAAATGCTGATGGATATGAGTTCCCTGATGGTACTCAGAGAAGTTACCGTGGTTTGACTTCAAGTTCAGCCGGTTATCCTGCTGCTATTTATGACAACCCACTATGGGCAGTTAATAAAAACCCATATACTGAGCAGGTAGATAGATACTTAACTTGGTTGCAGTTAAATTACAAACCAACAGATTGGATCAAGATCACTTATCGTGTAGGTAATGACTCTTATACTGATTCTAGAGTTCAGGTATTCGAAAAAGGATCAGGTGAAAACCAAGATGGTAGAATAATCAACGATGACTATTTCGTTAGAGAATTAAACCAGGATATTCAAGCTTCAGCTTTCCGTTCATTCGGTGATTTCGATTTCGAAGTTTTACTTGGACACAACATGTATGACTATGACTACAGAAACCTGTATGTGATAGGTGACCAATTAGGAAGTATTGGATTTACAGATCTATCTAATGCTGCAAACTTCCCTTTCAGAGACGATATCAGAGGCAGAAAGAAACTTAATGCATTATATGGTGATGTGAGATTGAGCTGGAATGATGCTTTGTTCTTCAACTTAACAGGAAGAAACGAATGGTCATCAACACTTCCAAAAGATAACAACGCTTTCTTCTACCCATCAGTTAGTTTAGGTTTTGTATTCACTGAATTAATTGGTGAAAGTAACATACTTCCTTATGGTAAAATCAGAGCTTCATACGCTTCTGTGGGTAACGATGCTCCAAGATACAGTACTGTTACATATTATGGTGCGACAAGTATTTTCTCTCCATCATCATCTGATGGTATCGCTTTCCCTTTTAACGGCGTTTCTGGTTTTGGTCAGAGTGCTACTCTTGGAAACGGAACTTTGGTACCAGAGAAAAACAATACGCTTGAATTAGGTGCTGAATTCAGATTGCTTAAAAACAAACTTAGCGTTGACTTCACATACTACTCTCAAGTAAGTGAGGATCAGATTATCCCAGGTGTACCTGTTGCTCCTTCTTCAGGATTTACTGGTGTGACTTTGAACGCTGGTGAGATCAAGAATGAAGGTATCGAATTGATGATCACAGCTACTCCGGTATCTGTTGGTGATTTCAATTGGGATATCACTGCTAACTTCACTCGCAACAGAAACGAAGTTGTAAGATTGGCAGATGGTGTATCTGAAATCGGATTGGCAGGTTTCACAGGTATTACATCTAACATTGTTGCAGGATACCCTTATGGTACATTCTTCGGTTCTGATTGGTTAAGAGACGAAAGCGGTAGCATTATAGTTGAAGATGATCCTTCTTCTCCATCTTACGGTTACCCAATCGTTGATCCGGAAGAAAAAGTAATAGGTGATCCAAACCCAGATTATTTGATAGGTTTGAGAAATACATTTACTTGGAAAGGATTGAAGATTACAGGTCTATTGGATATAAGACAAGGTGGTGACATGTGGAACGGTACAAGAGGTGCCCTAATCACTATGGGTACTGATGCAGCTACTATGGTAAGAGGTACTACCACTGTATTCGACGGAGTTAAAAAATCTTCAGGTGACGCCAACGATATCGCAGTACCATTGGATGAAACATGGTTCAAAGGAAATGGTGGTGGATTTGGTAACCAAGCGGCACAGTTCGTAGAATCTACTAGCTGGGTACGTTTGAGAGATGTTACAGTTAGCTACACATTGCCAGAATCTATTTTGAGCAACACTCCAATTGGAAGTGTAGTTGTAGGTGTAACTGGACGTAACCTTTGGTTGAGCACTGAGTATTCTGGAATTGATCCAGAAACAAACCTAACTGGTAATACAAATGGATTTGGATTGGAATATTTCAATATGCCAAATACTAAAAGTGTAGGAGTAAACCTAAATGTTACATTCTAACAAAAAAAGCACTGATATTATGAAAAAATATATTTCAATAGTACTAATTGCATTGATTGTAGCGGCTTGTGATTTTGGAGATACTAACGTAAGTCCAAACGCTCAGACATCTACAACTAAAGATGCATTATTAGCACAGTCTCTTGCAGCCTTGGGCTGGAATACAGGAGATGATGCGGGTAGAATTGCCAATATCTTCACTCAGCATTTTGCTGGGGGTGCAAACCAGTCGTTGATTATCAGTAGATATGGTTTGGTAGAGACAGATATCAATACTTCTTGGGCTAATTTCTACGAAGAGGTAATGAACGAAACCAAAAACCTTAAGGTTTTGGCACAAGCAGATGGTAGCGATCATTATGTAGGTATGGCTAACGTAATTACGGCGATGGCTTTAGGTACTGCTACTGACTTGTGGGGTGATATTCCTTACAGTGAAGCACTTAAAGGATCAGGTAATTTGAAGCCGGCTTATGATTCTCAGGAAGCTATTTATGATACTATTCAGGCATTGCTGGATAGAGCAATAGTTCAGCTAGGATCTACTGAAAGCGCTGCGACTCCATCAGCAGCAGATTTCATCTATGGTGGTGATACTGATCTATGGATCAAGGCAGCAAGAGTATTGAAGGCTCGTTACTACAATAACTTGAGTGAGATTGATGCATCTGGATCAGCACAAGATGCTTTGGATGCGCTGAACGCAGGAATCTTTGCTGATGAGTCTGAGAACTTTGAGTTCCCATTCACAACAGTTGCTACAGAGCAAAATCCAATCCATCAGTTCTTCAATGATAGAGCGGGTGATATTGTAATGGGAGAGTTCTTTGTAGACTTAATGTCTGGAAAAAGTGATCCTAGATTAGCACTGTTTGTTGCACAGGATGGAGCTGGAGGATATTCAGGTAGCCCGGCTGGATCAGGTGAAGCTGAGGTATCTAGTATTGGACCTGCACTAGGAAGTGGAGACTCACCAATGCCTTTGGTAACATTTGCAGAAGCAAAATTCATTGAAGCTGAGGCTCAATTGAGATTAGGTGACAATGCAGCAGCACTCACAGCTTACCAAGATGGTATTCGATCTTCAATGACCAAGCATGGTGTGGCTTCTGTTGATGTAGATGCTTACATAACAGCAAATGCATCTGCTTTTGGAGCTAACCCACTTTCTGACGTGATGGAAGAGAAGTATGTAGCGATGTTCACTCATCCGCAGCCTTACACGGACTTCAGAAGAACAGGATTTCCTGCTCTGAGCCCAGCAGCAAACAATACAAATAATAATAGAATCCCTTCTAAGTTCCCTTATCCTCAGGATGAGCGTAACTACAACGAAGTGAACGTTGATGCTGTTTCTAATGGTGATCCAACTGATATCAATATTGCAGTTTATTGGGACAAATAATTAGATAATACAATGAGAAAATTACTATATATAACTTTAGCGGTTCTCATAGCTTTTGCTTGTGAAGAACCAGGAGACGCAGATATTTTGAATGCGCACAGTGTTGTGCCAGTTGAAGGTACTGTAGAGTTGAACGTACCCACTACGAGTGCATTATGGATTGATATCAACGCTGAGTCAGCAACTCTTGATGTGACAGGAGAAGGATTAGACCAAATTGATGCAATCTCTGTTGACGTTAGATTAGTTGGTACTGATGGTATCTCAGGCGAGGCTGCTGTTCTCGAAGAGATTACTGATGTAGCATCTCTGAGTGATACGATTTCTCTTACTTACACAGGAACAGAAATATTATCAGCTTTAGGCTTATCTGCAGATGCAGTGGCTGCTGGTAGTAAATTTGTACTGTCTTTTACAAAAACAATTGACGGTGTAAAGTATTCAGATAGAGGGTCTTATACTATCCTTGTTAGTTGTCCAACTAATATTGCGTTAGGGGATTACCAATTGAAGGGTGGTACTGACATTGTTACTTTAACATATGATGGAGCAGGTATCTATACCTTGAGTAATTTGAATTTCAATTACTATAGTCCTTCTTATGGAGACATCAATGCTAAGTTCTTGGATGTATGTAACGACCTTACTCTTCAAGGATTTAGTGGAAACACACCATACGGTATTGCTTGGGTAGGTGAAGGTTCTTATAACCCTGACACAGGAGAGATATCTTTCAACTATGCTGACGCTACTTACAACCCATCTTATTTTGCAGCTGCAACATTTGTACCTGTACCTTAATTTGGGAGTTACGAAGAATAATTTTATTTAATAGGAAAAGCATCACTTTGGTGATGCTTTTTTTATATCCACTCTTACTGAAAATCCGGTAATCATTAGGAATTCATTCTGTTAAGATTCCAATAACTGCAATTAAAGATTAGAAGGTTTTCTTATTTTCTTGCGTGATTTTTCCCTGAATTTCTGATCTAAATGTAGTGTTGAGGATGGTCTTAGATAACTGTATTTTTCACCCTCTGTTTTCACTATCTCGTCAATTATTAAAGGGCAATTTGAGAATGTATTTTACATTCGAGTCATTTACTAGACCTGTCCCAATAGAAAAGTTTCTTCTCTTTTAAAGGATAGTAATTTCAGATGAAGCCTAGCTTGTGGAGTATCTCTGATAGTTCAATTATTACTCATATATTCATATCTCGACTTGTAGAATTCCTAGTCTGCGTTGTTCTCATATATTAAGGAAGTGTTGTAAATCACCCGAGATATTTAAACGTAAACTCTGTGTGGAAAGTAGTTATAATCAAAACTACTCCTACGTTGCAATATGTGTTTAAACTGAACTTATGAGTATCAGATTATAATTGATCTAACCAATAGTTGTCAAATACATTCGGTCAAGGCTTTGAGTAGGTAAAATTGGTAAAATTACGTTCTAGTTATCATGGCTCTTATAAACTTAAATCCAGATTTATATAAAAAGGACCTGAATTGAGTGGATAATTCAAAGCACTTGTTAAGTAGTTCTTAATGGCTATTTTACTCTCTTCGGAAACTTTCTGGTCAATTTGAATTGACTCGACTTTTCCCATGGAATTCACATTAACACCTATCTTTAGGGAGAGTTTATTAATTACAGGAAAATCCATTAGCAAATCACTATCTATACTCGTAATTCGGTGGTCCAATAGCGTAATTTGTTCATTTGCTTTCAATTGGGGATAATCTGATTTCAATTCTGGGAATTTTATCATATCTGCTCTTGAAATGATGATCATAATACCATCAAGATTTAGAGTTTTAATTTTGTGAACATCTGTGAGACCAGAGATATCGATTTTTTCTAAATTAGGAAACGGGTTCGAATTAATGATATCAAGATCAAACCCAGAGTATGAGGCCACTACTTCTAGTACTTCTTCATGCTGAGTCTTTTTCAAACTAGAAAAGTCAGTAATGTATGGACTAAGAATGATTCGTTGAGGCTTTGGTTTCAAGAATTTTAAAACGTCAGTTGATTTTATTTTTTTGTAATAATTAAAATCAAATGTCCTTAGTTGATACTTGTCCAGATTCGATTGATAATGCTCTATTGCTTGCTTTTCAAATTTGCCTTGACTAAAGGCAATCGAATGGATTAAGAATAATGTAAGACTTAATACTAGTGTGATATTTTTAGAACGCATAGCTAACTCCGAAATTGACGATAATATTGTATTGATTTGATTTTATGAAAGTTGCGCTTTGGTTGGTGTCATGAAAGAAATCTGCTCCACTTTTAGTTAAGTCGTATTGATAAAAAGTGGCACCAACTCCAATATAGGGACTAATCCTTGGAGATAAAGTAAGGTCGAATTTTACCCTCGGTGAATAACCAGAGCTATTGCTAATGTAGTTATCGAACGTGCTTCTAGGATACCAAACCCTTAAATATTCGACACTAGGTTCTATCGAAAGCGTGTGGTTTACCTTAATTCGATACCCAATGCCCAAACCGCCCGAAGATATGTACCATGGCAATGCTCTACTTGTGCGGTTGTTTTCTACTGTATTGCTAAATTCAGTTTTTAGCGTAACAGTGTATTCTGCTGGCTCAACTCTTGCAGTTGAGTACCTTGTGAAAAGAAGGATTTGCTTTTTGATCAACATTCCAAGGTTCACACCTATACCTCCGCCATTAAACTTCCAATCAATGTTCTGTTCAAGAAAATCAGAAAATGTAGTAAAAGAACTTTTCCCCAAGTACATTACAGTATAATCCACTCCAACAAACCCAGTTATCAATCTGTTATTTCTAACAAAAGCATCTAGTTCTCTTGATTTTTCATAGTTGTTAAGTTTCTCTTTGTCCAGAACAAAATGATAATTAAGGGTCTTATTCGATGAGTAGACGGAAGGCACCTCAATGCTGAGATCAATATTCAAATTTCTGTATTTGAGTTTAACCACTTCGCCCGGAGTTGTTATAATATCCTTATTCGGGTCCAAATGTTGGTCAAAGTTTGCATCAACAATTACTCGCTCAGTTTCAGTCTTATCCAAATAATGGTATTGCAAAACGTAGAAGACATATATGGATGTTTCACCTTTAGCTTCATAGGCATTTAGCATATAGCAAGAAGAAACACTTTCAAGATCTGGCCGATTCAAAATGATGAATCCTTCACTTTTTTGACTCTTAATATGCTTTTTACTGTATTCTGCAAGATTAATAATCTCAGTATTACCGAGATAAGTCTCTTTAGGTAACTCAGTGAGCGTATAATAGGACTTGGAATTGATTCTTTGCGCTCTATTTATGTCCTGTAAATAGTCCGTAACCGGACCAGATCCCCCCAAAGGTTGTGCAATAAGACTGAGGCCTTTGCCAAGAAGAAATAGCGCAATTAATAGAGTTGTTTTGAGTGTTGTTGTCATATATAGAAAATTACTTTTGTAATTTTAGCGTGAAAATAAACGTTAATTTATGATTAAGATTTACCCAAAAGTTGTTTTATTATTTCTTTTTATATCGATGGTAAATGTCGGTTATGGTCAGAGGAGGACCGTCGGACTGATTACAAATCTACATCAAAGAGATGTAGGCTATACTCTTTTGTACTCCTTATTTAATGGGGATGCATATCTCATAGATGATTGTGGATATGCAGTACATAAGTGGGAGTTTGATAGCCGGCCTGGCGCCACTACATATTTACAGGCAGATGGCTCTGTTTTGAGAAGTGAATATGATCCTGAATCCACTTTCTACATTGGTGGCGTAGGTGGTATAGTCAGAAAAACTGATTGGAACGGTAACGATTTATGGACTTATAAGATTTCTAATGATACGGTATCTAGTCATCATGATGTATATGAGATGAGCAATGGTAACGTGCTTGTGCTTGTTTGGCATAAGAGACAAGAAGACGAGGTGCTTGCAGCTGGGCGTAATGATAGTCTATACCATTCTATGCTTGTTTCTGAGGAAGTGTGGGAATTGAAGCCAATAGGTACAGATAGTGCTGAGGTTGTCTGGAAATGGAATTCTTGGGACCACATAGTACAAGACCATGATGAAACTAAGCCCCATTATGGAGATGCTACTGATGTCCATAAAATAGATTTGAACTATGCGGAAGATTTGGCGGCCGCTCGGGAATGGCAACACATGAACTCTCTGGAGTATGATGAAGTAAATGATTTGGTTATATTAAGTGTCAGGCATTTTCACGAAGTATGGATCATAGATCATTCTACTACCAAAGAGGAGTCAGCTACATCCCAAGGCGGTAGGTTTGGGAAAGGGGGAGATTTGTTATTCAGATATGGGAATCCAATAGCTCACCATGGTGCTGGAGATCAGAAGCTATATGGCCAGCATGATGTGAGGGTCATGAATAGCAGCACTTCTAAATTAGATTTGAAACTTTTTAATAATGGTGTCCTGAGAGAACCACAAAAATCCACAGTAGATATTTTGGAAATACCATTATCAGGAGATGCTTTTGAAACTAATTCAACAGGGGAATATGTTGTTGACCATCATATATTGTTGAATCCAGATGACGATACTTTTTATTCAAGTATTACATCTGGGTCAGAATTTACAGGAGATAGTACATTAATGGTAACACTAGGTATGGTCGGTAGAATAGAAGAATATGATCTTCGTACAAAGAAGATTATATGGAAGTATATCTCGCCTATCACAGGAAGCGGGTCAGTAGCTCAGGGAGATGATCCTGTTTCTCCAGATCCCACTACAAGTAACACCCTTTTTAAAGCGAATTGGTTTCCTGAGGATTTTTCCGCATTTACGGGTAACCAATTTAACATTGAGGTGCCGTACTTGCTTGAAAAGAATCCATATCCTGATAACTGTGAAGTTGTTTTGTCTGAAAACTCTTTGGCTGGAGATGAGCAGTTCTATAGTTTTAGAATGAACATGGAGCACATCTTCTTTACTAGTCCGGGAAACAATGAATTAGTACTGTATGATCTGGAAGGTAGAATAATTTCTAACCAAAAATTTAAGGACGAGATCAGGATTGATCGGAGTAAACTTCAATCAGGAATAGTAATAGGAATTATCAATAATTACAAACAAGTTTCAAAATTCAAAATAATCAATTAATCTTTACAGTTATTCGTATTAAATATTAAGAAATGAGTTCAAATAAACTAAAACTAATAGCCCCATTAATAGCCCTGATAGTAGTATTCGGGGGAATCTGGATGTCTAATACGCCATCTGGGAGTACTGATGTCTTTGTTGGGAAGTCTATGACTGCAGCTGAGTTGGTAGCGAAAACTCAGCACAAAGAAGAACCTAAGAGGTTAGATAATCCAGGTGAATTTGCAAAGTATCATCAATTAATTAGAACAAGATATGGTGACGATGAACCTAAGTACAAAGCTTTTCATACCCATACTGAGCTGAAGAAGATTAAAAACAAAGGTAGATCGGCTTTTAGAGTAGCGGATGAAAATATAGAATGGAAGTCTAGAGGACCGTCAAATGTACCTGGAAGAACGAGGGGATTGATAGCCATGCCGGATGATCAAGAAAATCACTGGTTTGCAGGAGCTGTAGCAGGCGGTGTTTGGGAAACTACAGATGCAGGCCAATCTTGGAGCTTGTCGACACCTGATGAGCTATCTTACTCTGTTTCTTGGTTGGATTATTGCAATGCAGACCCCAATGTGATTTACGCATCTACAGGTGAACAGTCTGGTTCAACTAATACCACTTATTCTGGAGGAGTTCTAAAAAGTACAGATGGTGGACAGACATGGGAGCAATTAGCGAGTACCATCGAATATGATGAACCTGCGATTTGGAGAATTGTTGTAGACCCAACAAACCCGGATATTTTCGTGTATTGTGCTTCTCAGGGTAGTTACAAGGATAATTTTAGTTCTTCGATATATAAATCTACAGATGGTGGAGCTACTGTGACCAAAGTTTATGAAGGTAATTCCTGGATTACTCAGATTATTTCTGACCCAAATGACTTTAACAATTTATATGCAGCTACCTACGCCAGTAGTATTTTAAAGTCCACTGACATGGGGGAAAGCTGGGTTCAATACAGTGATGGATTGCAAACCGTAACAGGTCGTATTGAATTGGCTATTTCACCTTCTGATCCTTCAAGATTATACGCATCTGCAGAAAGTTCAGCATCAGGAGAGGGTTCAGATATTTATGCTTCATTCGATGCGGGTATATCCTGGTCTGTAATATTGGATGAAGAAAATGGAAATGTTGATTTTCTGGGCGGTCAGGGAGGTTATGACAATACCGTAATGGTAGATCCATTCAATCCTGATTTGGTATATTCTGCAGGAGTCAATGTTTGGAGAACCTATGTAGATCAGAGTATCGAGCCTGATACAGCTGAATTTGTGGATTACGTATTAAACACTTCCGAAGCAGCTACTGCATGGGACTTTACGAATTTCAGTGCTTCTTACTCTGCCGGAAGAGTGGACATTGGTAACCTTGATGCAGATGAATTTGTAAATATTGAATTGAGAGTTGGTGATGGAAATTCTCAGATGGCTCATCGATTTACAGTAGGAAAGCAAGGTGCTGGTGTTCCTGATGATGAATACATCTACCAGGATTATGTTGCAGTTCCATTTGAGGTATGGGATGTAGATAATAATCAACAATTAATGGTTTCTTTCAGAGACCAGCAGGAAGACGGCTCTTTTACACTTCTTAATTCGAAAACGGATGGAGATGGAGCCAATCACTCTAGAGAATATATTTATATCCACAAGGTAAACTATAGTGATACCCCAGACGCTTCTATTGCCCAAAATGGCTCTGCGACTAATGGTCACAACTATGAGAATATGTATTTCTTTTGGCCAGTACTAAGCGATGATTATGACAATTGGGATAATACAAACCCTCCAATCGATATTGTGAGTATTACAGTTCGGAATATTGAGGGGATTACCAGGTATGGCCAAATTGCGAACGTTTCAGATGCGTATCTCGAATATTCAGAGAAAAATGCCATGTTTGGTGAGGATCAGCCAGGTGCATTCCACCCCGACCATCATAATTTAATGGCGATTTCAATAGACGAAAGTAAGCGAACTTACCGTATTCTTAACGCAAATGACGGAGGTGTATTCATCTCAAAAAGGGCCATCAGTCCAGGTTTGAATAACGGTGATTGGACTTTTAGTGGTTGGGGATATATATCAGGCCAGTTTTATGGTGCAGACAAAGCCCCTGGTGAAGATTTATTTGTCGGTGGATTGCAAGATAATGGTACATGGTTGACCATTACTCCAGATGAAGGAGAAGAAGTCAACGAGGCTTCTGAATATCGATTGGTTATCGGAGGAGATGGTTTTGAGGCTATTTGGAACTATGCAGATGGTAATAAGTTCATTGGAAGTAATCAGTTCAATGGAATTTATAAAACTGAAGGAAAAGGTATCGGATGGACTGATGCGACATCAGGTCTTGAAGGAGATGGTCCATTCATTAGTAGGCTAGCAAATTCCAACTCCAGTCCTGACGTGATTTTTGCTGTGACTACCGTTGGAGTAGGGAGATCGGTCAATTTTGGAACAAGCTGGGAAATGACACCAATTGAGGAGAAGTGGGGCTTTACCAATAGTACTGATATTGAGGTTTCATTAGCTAATGCTCGTATCGTTTGGGCCGGCGCAGGTATGGATCCTGACAGGTCGTTGCACGTCTCTACAGATCAGGGAGAGACTTTTACGCCAGTAAATGGCTACAAAGAACCTATGGGTGCCGTTACAGGAATCAATACACATCCTACGGAACCAAATACTGCATATGCACTTTTCTCTTTTGCAGGAGCACCTAAAATTTTGAAAACTGAAGATCTGGGACAAACCTGGGTAGATATTTCAGGGTATTCTGATGGAGATTCTAGTAGCACCGGATTTCCAGATGTGGCTGTTTATTCATTGTTAGTGCGACCGGATGATGAGAATAAAATATGGGTTGGAACTGAAATTGGTATAGTTGAATCTAATGACGCTGGAGCTACATGGCATCATTTGCCTAGTTTTCCTCCGGTACCAGTGTGGCAAATGAAAGCAGTGGACGATCAAATAGTTATCGCCACTCACGGAAGAGGTATTTATACTACAACAGTAGAAGCTTTGCCAGAGGTGGTCATTTCTCCAAGTATTTATGATGCTGGGTTGTCACCGTCTGGAGCAATAACTATGTCAGCTGCGCTAAATCATGAGTATGATTCTGTTTCTGTATTTTTCAATGAAGAGTTAAGTTATACATTCGAGCAAATTTCGTCAGGCGATACTTTGTTGACATTGAGTTATGATGAAGGTCTAAATGGATCAAATGCTAGTATTCAGCTAGTAGGTTACAAAGCTGGATTAGAGTATTATTCTGTAAAAAGCAATTTGGATTTAGCAGCAATCCCGGATGCTGTAGATGAGTATTATAGTAATTTCAACGATGGTCAAAGTGATTTTGAAGGATTTGGATTCAGAATAACCCAGGTTTCTGGCTTTGATGATAAGGCTATACATACCGATCACCCATATCTAGAAGGCGGCGACTATGGTGGGGAATTAAATTATATTTATCAACTAAAGAATCCTGTTCGTATTTCCGCTACCAATCCAATCATGAAGTACAAAGATGTTGCGATTGTAGAAACAGGAGTCGCTGGTAGTTCTTATGGCGATAACGATTTTTGGGATTATGTTATCGTAGAAGGATCACTTGATGGAGTCACATGGAAACCATTTATGGATGGTTATGATGCTGATTTCAATTCTGGGTGGTTGTCAAATTATGAAAGTGAGGCGAAAGTAACGAGTTCACTTTTTGTAAGCCACGAGGTAGATTTATCAGAAGTTTTTGAGGCTGGAGATGAGATTTTCATTCGGTTCAGAATGTTTTCTGACCAGGCAACGGCTGCATGGGGTTGGACAATCGATGATTTGAGCATTCAAAGAGAAATTGTTTTGTCAAATCAGCCATTTGATTTGCAAGTTGGACCCAACCCAACAACTGGAGTGATTAATATTATTGGTAACTATGATGAAGTTGAAGTTATGTCTTTGGATGGTAAAAAATTAAAGACATACACAATAGGTCAAGGAACTGTAGATATTTCTTCATTACGTAAGGGGCTTTACCTGTTGAAGGTTAAAGTGGATAATGAGCAGAATATTTATAAGGTTATAAAGGAATAGCAATGCTTTTTGGAAGAAATATATTTTTACTCATTTTACTAGGAACAATGAGTATTATGGGGTGTACCAGAAATGGTATGACCCAAAAATCAGACACAGTTTCCAAAGGTGTTCAGATCCCTGATTATGTTCAAAACAGCTTTGAAGCTCTTGGTTTGTCTAATATCAATTATACACCCAACAGTGATTCAACACTGATGTTGGCAACTGTTTTTGGAGGTAATCTTGAACCACAGAGAATTGATTACGCAGTGCTTCAAATAAGAGATGGTAAAACCAGATGTAAGGGAACACTAAAAGCAAAATCGATTACTTGGGATAGTGTGGATAAATTGAAAGTAGTTTTGGTTAGTGGTATGATTGATAACACAACCACAGCACCTTCTAAGGATACTTATTTGTTTGATGTTAATTCTTGCAAAAGGCAGGGAGAGGCTAAGTAGAGTCCATTATTCCGCCTCGGTGAAGTATTGATATTTATCCTTAATTGAATCAGGCATATTGATGTACTCAATTTGAGGTTTTAGATTATGCTTTTCGAAAAGCTCATAAGCCATATCATTAAATGATGTGGCTTTTTTTGTGCCTACATTGAAAATTCCAGAATACTTGCGTCTCAGCATTTTCCCATACATCAAGTCACAAACTTCGGATACATGTATAAAATCTCTTTTCTGTTCGCCATGACCGTATTCTGGGCGATAAGATTTAAAAAGCTGAACCTTTCCATAGTTTAGAATCTGTTGTTCCATCTGATAAACCATGGAAGCCATTTTACCTTTATGTTCTTCATCCTGCCCGTATACATTAAAGAACTTTAATCCAGCCCAATAGAATGGTTGACGATCCTGTGATATAGCCCAAAGGTCAAACTCATGTTTCGACCACCCGTAAGCATTCAAAGGTTTCAATTGATCTAGCGTCTTTAAGTTCACTGAAAAGCCTAAGGAGCCATCACCATAAGTAGCCGCAGAGCTGGCATAAATGAGCGGAATTTGCTCCTCTACACACAGTTTCCAAATTGATTGGGAGTAATTAATATTCAATTCTTTGAAAATTGATTCGTCTGTTTCTAACGTATCTGTTCTTGCTCCTAAATGAAATACGAATTCAATAGCCTCAGCATTTTTATATGCCCATTGAAAAAAAACCTCCCTGTCAATTGTAGCTTGAAGGGTACAGTCTTGAATATTTTGGTTTTTTAATGGGTTATCAAATTTATCCACCGCAACAATGTTGTTGAAGTTTTCGGCGTTCAGTTTCTTAATGAGATTACTGCCAATAAAACCAGCGGCTCCAGTTACTACAATCATGAGAGGAGATTTTTGTCAAAAATAAGGATCATTTACGTTCAGTTGATCCCTTCGATTATCTTTATTACATCAGTTTACACCTAAGCTGATAGTGAAAAACTTTAGTTAGATTCTGGGCGGAAGAACAAATAGAAATTGAAGTATTTTTTTGTAGTAGGAGAGAGGTCTGGTGATTTACATGCCAGTCGTGTAATTGATCAATTGTTCCGTATTGATCAGGAGTGTAAGGTTTATGCATGGGGCGGAAATCTAATGAAGAGAGCTGGTGCCAAGATCCTGAGAAATTATAAAGAGTATTCTATAGTTGGTTTTTGGGAGGTGATAAGGAGTTTAGGTAGCTTGAATTCATTGCTAAATCGATGCAAAAAAGACATATCCAATGTTCAACCTGATGTATTGATATTGGTTGATTTTGCAGGTTTCAACCTTAGATTAGGAAATTATGCGAAGGAGAATGGAGTGAAGATCGCTTATTATATTCCTCCGAAAGTCTGGGCTTGGGGCACTCATAGAATAAATAAAATCAAGAATTGTGTTGATGAAACCCTTGTGATTTTTCCTTTCGAAGAGTCGTTTTTCAAAGAAAGAGGTGTTCGGGCAAAATATGTAGGTAATCCTTCTTTAGAGTCTTTTCACCATACCAGAGACTCAAGCAAAATTGAGGAAAAAGCAATTGCGATTTTGCCTGGTAGCAGAAGATCTGAGGTTATTTCATCTATTGCTATAGTAGACGAACTTGCGCGTAGTAATCCTGATTTGAAATTTCTCGTTTCAAAAGTGGATAGTTTGCCAAAAGACCTCTATCGAATCCTGGAGAGTCGACAAAATACATCGCTCTTTGAAGGCAACTCAAAAGAGATCTTGTCAAGAGCGGAAATTGCCGTAGTAACATCAGGCACCGCCACATTAGAAGCTGCACTCCTCGGCGTTCCTCAAATCGTAGTTTATAAAACTTCCAGAGTGACCTATTTAATCGCAAAGTATTTAGTTAGCATTCCATATATATCCTTGGTGAATATATTGCTGAACAGAAAACTTGTGGTAGAATTAATCCAGAAGGAGTTTAGTTCAGAGAATATTGAAATGGAAGTGAAGAAGCTGATGAAAGACACAGGGAGACAAAAAAAAATCTCCGAAGGATATTCGGAGATTCGAAATATTTTGGGAGACAAAGTTGCCTCATCTACGGCCTCTAAGGCTATATATGATTTAGGCCGCTCTTAGCTTGTTGAACTTTGATTTCTCAAACTTCTCTTCAGCATAATCTCGTGTAATAACAATTTCTTCTATATTGTCAGAAGATGGAATTTCAAACATAGCATCTGTGATAATTGCCTCACATATAGATCTCAGACCTCTTGCTCCAAGTTTAAATTCCATTGCCTTATCAACAATGTAAATTAAAGCTTCATCATCCATGCTTAATTTCACGCCTTCCATCTCGAACAGCTTCACATACTGTTTGATCAGCGCATTTTTTGGTTCTGTTAGAATTCGAGTCAATGCCTCTGTATTCAGTGGATCCAAATGAGTCAGCACTGGTAATCTTCCTATTAATTCCGGAATCAAACCAAAACTCTTCAAATCTTGAGCAGTGATATATTGCAATAGATTTTCTTTGTCAATTGATTCGATACTAAAATCATCATTGCTGGCAAAACCTATCGGACGAGTATTCAGTCTGGTAGCGATATGTCTTTCAATACCATCAAATGCTCCACCACAGATAAATAAGATGTTTTCTGTGTTTACAGTGATCATCTTCTGGTCCGGGTGCTTACGTCCACCTTGTGGTGGTACATTGACTGAAGTGCCTTCAAGTAATTTTAGCAATGCCTGCTGCACGCCTTCACCACTTACATCTCGAGTAATAGAAGGATTGTCAGATTTCCTGGCAATTTTATCAAGCTCATCTATGTATACGATCCCTCTTTCTGCTGCTTCTACTTCATAGTTGGCAGCTTGCAATAATCGTGTGAGTATACTTTCTACATCTTCACCCACATATCCTGCCTCAGTTAATACTGTAGCATCAGCAATACAAAATGGCACCTGAAGTATTTTGGCAAGCGTTCGCGCCAGATATGTCTTTCCCGTACCAGTCTGACCAGCCATAATGATATTGGATTTTTCGATTACCACATCATCTTTAGTCTGAGTCTGCATCAACCGCTTATAGTGATTGTAAACAGCCACTGAGATATATTTCTTAGCTTCATCCTGGCCAATTACAAACTCATCGAGATGAGATTTCATCTCTGTTGGCTTTATTAGATTGAACTTAGGACTTTCAGAGTTGCTCTTTGTTTTAAGTTCTTCATTGAGGATTTGCTGAGCCTGAGTAATACACTTATCACATATGTGAGCGTGTATACCCGAGATCATAAGATCTACATCTTTTTTATTCCTGCCACAAAAACTACAAGTTACCTGTGCCATTAATTTTTTGGGTTTCTTTCTAATACTTCGTCTATTAGGCCATATTCTTTGGCTTCAGACGCTCTCATCCAGTAATCCCTGTCTGAGTCTCTTTCTATTTCTTCATACGTTTTGCCAGTATGGTTGGCGAGAATAGAGTAAAGATCTTTTCGGAGTTCCTGCATTTGTTTTAAGGTAATTTCCATGTCTCTAGACTGACCTTGCATACCTCCACTTGGCTGGTGGATCATAATTCTTGCATGAGGCAGAGCAGATCTTTTCCCTTTTACACCTCCGGCCATTAGCACTGCACCCATTGATGCTGCCATACCTGTACAAATCGTTGCTACATCCGGGCTTACATATTGCATGGTGTCATACATTCCTAAACCTGCGTATACAGATCCTCCTGGGCTATTGATATACAACAAAATGTCTTTCTTTGAATCTACAGATTCCAGAAACAATAGTTGTGCAGTAATAATATTCGCGATATTTTCCTCCACTTGCATGCCTAGAAAGATAATCCTATCCATGATTAGTCTGGAAAAAACATCTATTTCTGCAAATCTCGTTGGCCTTTCTTCTATCACCGAGCGAGTCATATTCTCTACTCTGTTTGCGTACGAATCAAATGTTAATCCATTGATTCCCTGGCCTTTTACTGCAAATTTTCTAAACTCTTCTTTGTTGATCATGATCCAATATAACTTAACTAAGCAAAAATAAAAAAAGTCCTTATTAGTTAAGGACTTTTACTTAACCCCAATTCGGGACAGTTAGTTTCTTAAAGTTTGCGGAAATCGTCTATAGATACCTTTTTCTCCTTTACAGATACATTTTCCTTTACATAGTCAAGTACTTTTTTGTTTTGTACCTGATTATATACTTTCATATAGTTGTCACCATTCTCTGCTTGCAAGTAATTCTGTGCAAACATATCCATCTGATCTTCCAATTGTCCCATCATTCCTGCCTGGCCAAATTGCTGACGGATCAACGCTTTTGCTTCTTCTACCACTTCATCATTTTCAACCTTAAATTCCTGTTCTTTGATGATTTTATTTCTGATCAGCGACCATTTAAGCTCTTTTGAATAAGCTTCGTATTCTTTGGTAAGAATGTCCGGTGTGATTTCTTTGTTTGTAGCCATCAACCACTCTTTCAAGAATTCATCCGGTAATGTGATGTCCGCTTTTTCGATTAAAAGTTCTTTCAGTTTGAATTCGAAGAATTGCTCTTCTTCATTCTCAAAATTCTTGCTTACAGATTCTTTAACCTTTTCATCAAACTCCTCTCTTGACTTGACAGTTTCCGGACCAAAGGTTTTATCAAATAATTCTTGATTAATTTCGGCAGGAACAGTTCTGTTTATTCCCTTTACTACAAAAGTCATTTTCCCCTTATATGACTCGAAATCATCATGAGACATATCAATCTGGTGATGTAGTTTATGAGAATCTTCATACAGTTTTTTAGGATCAAACTCTACTTCATCATCCACTTTCACACCAGTAAATTTCTTTACAGCAGCTTTTTGTAGCTCAGTCATATCAATGCTGATTTCTTTCTCTTCAAAACCTTCAGTTTGGGTCTTGATGTTACCGTAAAGCGTATCTTTTACTTCAGAAACTTCCGGAGTGGTCATTTCACCAAATTGACGTTGAATGTTCTCGATGGTTTCATTCATTACCTTCTCGTCAATTTTGATTTGATTTTTGTCGATTTTCAATTTTTTGTCAATCGCCAAATCAAATTCTTCTGCAAAACCAACCTTATAACTAAACTCAAAGTCTTTCTGAGTGTCGAGATTCAGGCTATCGAACCCATCCTGTGGCATAGGTTCGCCCAGAAACAAGAGGTCGCTTTCTCTTAGATAACCATTCAATTTGTCAGAAAGCAACTTATTCAGTTCTTCCAAAAGAATAGAATCTCCGTACAATTTCTTGATCATCCCAACAGGCACTTTACCAGGTCGGAAGCCCTTGATGTTGGCCTTCTTACTGTAGTCTTTGATCTTTTCTGTTACGCCTGGTTGGTAATCATCTTCCTTTAAATTAATTTTAATTAAGGCTTCTGTACTGTTGATTTTGTCAAGTGTGATTTCCAATTTGGTAAGTATTATAGTGCTAAAATTAAAAACCCTCTTTCTAATTCCTGGTCCAGATAACTATCAGGATCGGGATCGGAAAGAGGGTTGCTACTTGGTGCGGATGGAGGGACTCGAACCCCCATGCCTCGCGGCGCTAGATCCTAAGTCTAGTGCGTCTACCAATTTCGCCACATCCGCTAAAATTTCGGAGTGCAAAGATATGTAAAAGTTTATATTCGCAAAGCTCAACTATAAAAATATTTGATTAATGATTGAAGTTGATATTGAGGAAGAGAAAAAAGAGATAATCAGACGCTATAGACGATTATTAAGATATGCAAAACCAATCTTAAAAGATGGGGATGCGAAAATTATCAAACGGGCTTTTAACCTTTCGATGGATGCGCATAAAGATATGCGGAGAAAATCCGGTGAACCGTACATTTTTCATCCAATTGAAGTGGCCCAGATCTGTGTAACAGAAATTGGGCTTGGTACCACGTCTATAGTTTCGGCTTTGCTGCATGACGTAGTTGAGGATACTGAGATCAGTCTGGATGAAATTGAAAGAAGATTCGGAACTAAAGTGGCTCGAATTATAGACGGGCTTACAAAAATCTCAGGAGTATTTGAGCAAGGGAGCTCACAGCAGGCGGAGAACTTCAGGAAAATGCTGCTCACGTTATCTGATGATGTTCGGGTGATTCTGATTAAGCTAGCGGATAGATTGCATAATATGAGAACACTTGGGAGTATGCCCAGGGATAAGCAATTGAAGATTGCCAATGAGACCATATACCTATACGCTCCGCTGGCACATAGGCTCGGACTTTATGCTATTAAGTCTGAGTTGGAAGATCTTTATTTAAAATATACGGATCGTGATGCTTACAATCACATTGCACTAAATATCAATTCTACCAAGGACGCGCGGAATAAATTCATTCGTAATTTCATTAAGCCAATTAGAGATGTTTTGAATGAGCAACCGTTTCGTTACGAGATTAAAGGTCGGCCAAAATCTATACATAGCATACATAACAAGATGAGAAAGCAGAATGTACCCTTCGAAGAGGTGTACGATTTGTTTGCTATCAGAATTATTGTCGACACTGATCTTGCGAATGAAAAAGCGGCATGCTGGCAGGTTTATTCTATTGTAACTGACTATTATCAACCAAACCCAGACCGACTCAGAGATTGGATTAGTATCCCGAAAGCAAATGGCTATGAGTCTCTACATACTACGGTGATGAGTGGCAGAGGACAGTGGGTGGAAGTGCAGATCAGAACCAGGCGTATGGATGAAATAGCGGAGAAGGGTTATGCAGCTCATTGGAAGTATAAGGAAAGCAAAAACTCGGACGCTGATAAAGGCCTCGAAATGTGGATAGGGAAGGTTCGAGAAATTCTGGAACAAAATGATTCTACGGCCATCGAGTTTGTAGATGATTTTAGATCCAGCCTTTTTCAGGATGAAGTTTTCACCTTCACGCCTAAAGGAGACTTGCGAACTCTCCCTCACGGAGCTACTGCTCTGGACTTTGCGTTTGACATTCATTCAGAAGTTGGAGCGCACTGTCTGGGCGCCAAGGTAAATCAGAAGCTGGTTCCTTTAAACTACGTATTGAAAAATGGAGATCAGGTAGAAATTCTCACTTCTAAGAAGCAGAAACCAAACGAAGACTGGTTGAATTTTGTGGTTTCTTCCAAAGCGAAATCCAGAATCAAGGATTCTTTAAAAGAGGAAAAGAAACAATTCATTGCAGAAGGGAGAGAAATAGTTAGGAGAAAACTAAAGCAGCTGAAAATTGATTTTTCACAAGAAGCATTGGAGCAGCTGGTAGACTTTTTTAATATGAAGACCCCTTCCGAGCTTATGTATCAAATCGGGAAAGGGAAGATTGATCATAATCAGATCAAAAAATTCAATGATAAAAAGGAAAAGGAAGTAGAACACAAATACAAAAGGGTGAGAGACCCGAAGGCCATGCAGACACAGATCAAGAAAGTCCGGGAGGAGAACCTGGATTTGCTGTTGATCGGTGAAGATATGGATGTGATAGATTATAAATTTGCAAAATGCTGCAATCCCATTCCGGGAGATGATGTGTTCGGCTTTGTAACAATAAACGATGGAATCAAAATCCACAGGACTACCTGCCCTAATGCAGCGGAGCTGTTGTCCAACTACGGGTATCGTGTTGTGAAGGCTAAATGGACGTCAAGTCAGGATAAAGCATTTGTTGCCATTCTAAAAATCATAGGCACAGACAGAATTGGCCTGATCAATGATGTTACAAATGTGATTTCTAGTGAAAATCAGGTGAATATGAGATCCATAACAGTCAATACCGAAGGGGGTATTTTTGAAGGTGAAATACAACTATATGTAACCGACACAAACCATGTAGACTACCTGATTTCTAATTTGGAGAATGTAACAGGGGTCGTTTCTGTTTCTCGTGACAGTTAATAAAGCTAAGAGAAGCACTATATTTGCTTCCATTTAAAGTTACAGTAGTGATTGTATTTGAGGAGGTAAAGAACATTTTCACCAGGTATTTAGAGCAAAAAGCTTTGCGGAAAACTCCAGAGCGTTATGCGATTTTGGAAGAAATCTATTCTCGTGATGGTCATTTTGACGTGGAGTCCCTTTACGTTAGTATGAAGGATAAGAACTATAGGGTCAGTAGAGCTACTGTTTACAATACATTGGATCTTTTAGTTGAATGCGATTTAGTCACTAAACATCAGTTTGGTCAAAACCTCGCTCAGTATGAAAAGGCTCATGGCTACAGACAGCATGATCATCTGATCTGCACAGATTGTAATAAAGTGGTCGAGTTTTGTGACCCCAGAATTCAAAACATTCAGAATACTGTCGGAGAGCTGTTAAAGTTTAATATCATCAGTCATTCCCTCATATTACATGGTAAATGTCTCAAAGAGAATTGCGAGAATAAATTGAAAACGAAATGAAGTATAAGCATCATATAGAAGGAGCTAGATTAACATTAGAATTTGATGGAGATCTGATAGGGGAAAATAACGGACCCGAATTGATAGAGTTAATAAGTGAAGCAATCATGAAAGATGTGAAATATTGCTTCATAGATATCTCAGGTGTAAGATATATTAATAGTAGTGGGATAGGAGTGCTAATTACAATACTTACCAAATTCAGAAACAAGAACGGCGAATTATTTTTGATCAAACCTTCAGAACATGTCAAGAAGTTGTTGATCATTACCAAATTACACGCAATATTCAATATTGTAGAATCAAAAGAAGAAGCAATCAAAAAAATCGACAAATAATTAATGGCATCAGTAGATATACTTTTAGGTCTTCAGTGGGGAGATGAAGGAAAAGGAAAAGTGGTGGATTTTTTAGCACCTAAATACAATGTGGTAGCAAGATTTCAGGGTGGCCCCAATGCGGGACATACTTTGGAGTTTGATGGACATAAGCACGTGTTGCATCAGATTCCATCGGGTATTTTTCATGAAGGAATTCTCAATGTAATTGGTAATGGAGTCGTATTAGACCCGATTACTTTCAAGAGAGAAATTGATGGATTAGCTCCTTTTGATTTGGATCTCAAAAGACATTTGGTGATTTCTAACAAAACCCAAATGATCATTCCAACTCATAGAATGTTGGATAAAGCCTATGAGTTAGCTAAAGGGGATAAGAAAATTGGATCTACACTCAGAGGTATTGGTCCTACTTATCAGGATAAGGCTGCTAGAAAGGGATTGAGAATAGGAGATATTAATGAACCTGACTTTGATGAAAGGTATAATCAACTTCGAGACTTTCACCTCCAAATTTTAGAACGCTATAATTTTGAAGCAGAGCTGGATGAGGAGGAAAAGTTGTTTTTCGAAGCAATTGATATTGTGCGTGAGTTCGATATTCTGAGTACAGAGTATTTGATTAATGAAGCACTGATAGAAGGCCAGAGCGTCTTGGCAGAAGGAGCACAAGGGTCGTTGTTGGATATCGATTTTGGTAGCTATCCATTTGTGACAAGTAGCAATACCATTGCTGCAGGTGCTTGTACAGGTCTTGGAGTTGCTCCAAGAAGAATTGGTGAAGTTTACGGGATTTTCAAAGCGTATTGTACCAGGGTTGGAAGCGGACCTTTCCCCACAGAGCTTTTTGGAGACAAAGGAGAGGAGCTTCGTAAGCTTGGAAATGAATTTGGAGCCACAACTGGTCGGCCAAGGAGATGTGGTTGGTTAGATCTTCCTGCATTAAATTATGCTGCGATGCTCAATGGTGTCACCCAGCTTTTCATGATGAAAGCTGATGTGCTCGCTGATATGGATGAAATAAACATCTGTAACGGATACAAAATTGGTGAGAAAGAGACCAATGAGCTACCTCTATATTTGGATACAGACAATCTCGGGTTAATGTTCGATACTTTCAGTGGTTGGGAGAATGATAAGGTTAAGAGTTTTGAAAACCTTCCTGAATCACTGGATAAGTATGTGAAATACATAGAAGAGCACACCAAAACTCCGATTTCTTTGATTTCAGTAGGTCCGGATAGAACCCAAACCTTGCTGAAAGAAAATTTTTAAGATTAATTTCTCCCGGGCTTGTTTCGGGAGAATCTATTTTACTATCTTTGCCGTCCCATTCGCGGGAAGCGTGTGATGGGATAGGTTGAAATGCTGAGATAATGTGAGTGATGGTGAGGATTTTTCAAAATTCTCATCGGGCTTTGAGGTTTGATTGGGGTATTGGTTTTAGACCAAATATTTTGTTAAATCTTGAGGTTATCTGAAGAGGAAAAAGACATCAAAATCTTTTTCAAATAAATTTCCAGATTCACTTGTTAATTAAAAAACATTATCTAATTTTGCATCCGCTTTCAGGGATAGAGCAGCAGAGAAAAAGAAAAAGAGGTTAAAACTCTTGGGAAATTGAAAGCGATAAAAAGTCATTTAAACGAGAATGACTAACAAATTACTGAGGAAATCAAGAGGGTATATCAGGAGTCACAACGACGACAAAGCCAAATGTTGACACTGATCCGA
>JAUIAO010000045.1 GCA_030425425.1 Bacteroidia bacterium
AGGAAGGTGATCCATTGGCAGGGGCTTCTGGAGAGCACGTGGGCAAAATCAAATTGTATGCATGGAGGGGACATGATTATGTAGATGACCCGTCTGTTGATCAGGCAGGAGTAGGCTGGATACTGGCTGAGAACTGGTGGCCTTACCAGCGTCCGAGTTTTGTAACACCTCCATTTGCGGGTTATGTTTCCGGTCATTCGACCTATTCGAGGGCTGCAGCTGAGGTGTTGACACGCTTGACAGGCAGTGCGTACTTTCCGGGCGGAATGGGTGAGTTTCTGGCAGCCAGGAATGAGTTTTTGGTATTTGAAGAAGGGCCGAGTGAGGATGTGAAATTACAGTGGGCCACATATCGTGATGCATCCGATCAGTGCAGCTTGTCCAGGATTTGGGGAGGGATTCATCCACCGGCCGATGACCTTGCAGGTCGGATGATCGGAGCGCGCATCGGGGCAGATGCTTTTGATTTGGCTGAGAAATACTTCAATGGGAAGGTCGTAGCTCAGGCAAAGACAGCATCACAACAGATGGTTTTTCCTGTTCCTGCAGACGATTTTGTTGTACATGTATCCGGCACGACAGCAGAGCAGACCTTTGAAGTATATGATTTGGGCGGGAAGCAGGTAGAGTTGGTAAGGAGTGAATTCGATGATTCAAATGGAATGACTACCATCTTTTTTGGGGTTCAGATACCCGGAGTTTACATGCTAAAATCTCACAATCGAACCTGGAAATTAGTATTTAGATAAACAAAGCACAATGAAATGTTTGATACAAAAAATTCTCGCAATTAATCTTCTAATGCTCCTGACTGGAATGGCATCAGCACAAGATTCCGACTTTTATATTTTCCTGAGTTTTGGACAATCAAATATGGAAGGTCATTCCAGGTTTGAGCCACAGGATACACTAATGGTTAATAAACGGTTTCAGGTTATGGAAGCGGTGGACTGTCCTAACCTGGGCAGGGAAAAGGGCAAATGGTATGTGGCAAAACCTCCCTTGTGCAGGTGCAGGACCGGGATAACTCCCACGGATTTTTTTGGGAGGACGCTCATAGCAGGTTTACCTGAAAACATTAGAATAGGCGTGATCAATGTTTCTGTTGGCGGTTGCAAGATTGAGTTGTTCGATAAGGACAATTATGAGGAGTATGTGTCCTCTTCGCCGGATTGGTTGAAGAATATGGTTAAAGAATACGATGGCAACCCGTATGCACGGTTGGTAGAAATGGCCCGACTTGCCCAAAAGGATGGCGTAATCAAGGGATTCTTACTCCACCAAGGGGAGTCCAATACAGGGGATCAGAAATGGCCTGAGAAAGTGAAAATTGTGTACGACAATTTGATTCGTGATTTGAACCTTTCACCTGATATCCCTTTGCTTGCGGGCGAAGTGGTGAGTGAAGCTGAGGGAGGTGCCTGTGCCAGCATGAATGCCATCATTGCCACCTTACCTGAAACGATACCCAATGCGCACATCATATCATCCGACGATTGTGAAGGCATTGAAGATCGCCTTCATTTTTCGGCTGCCGGATACAGAAAGCTAGGAATGCGCTATGGGGCGAAAATGCTGGATTTACTTCAAGAATAATAACTATACAAAAATGCTGTTAATTATAACTTATTAATTATGAATCAATTACGAAATATACTCGCATGCATAGCCATGCTTTTATCGACCTTGCTGATGGCCTATACAGGCGAATCAATTAAGCAAAAGCCTTCAAAGAATGCACCTGTTTTCACACGGGTTGTGTATCAAGGTGATGACCAGATATATAAGGATAATCCATTAGCTGATGATGAATTCTATAACCCAATTCTTCAGGGTTGTTATCCTGATCCGGCGATTACTAGAAAAGGAGACGATTACTATATGGTCGTTTCTTCATTTGCCATGTTTCCGGGTGTGCCCATTTTTCATTCAAATGATTTGGTGAATTGGACCCAGATAGGTCATGTATTGGATAGAGAGTCTCAATTGGATGTTCATGATACAGGTATCAGTGGTGGGGTCTATGCACCGGGCATAACCTATAATCCTTATAATGATACTTTTTACATGATTACCACAGCGTTTGCAGGAAGTACTGAAATACCCGGAGTACTCGGAAATATCATCGTGAAAACGAAAGACCCAATGAAAGGATGGAGCGAAGTGATAAAGCTTGACTTTGCAGGTATCGACCCTTCTATCTTTTTTGATGAGGATGGAAAGGCATACGTCGTACATAATGATGCACCGGACGAAGGAAAGGAATTGTACAACGGACATAGAGTCATCAAAGTATGGGAATATGATGTAGAAAAAGATCAGGTCATTCAGGGAACTGACAAAATCATTGTGGATGGAGGTGTGGATATCAATGATAAGCCTATCTGGATTGAAGCGCCTCACTTATATAAGAAGAATGGAAAATACTATTTGATGTGCGCTGAAGGTGGTACTGGTGGCTGGCACAGTGAAGTGATTTTCATCAGCGATAGTCCTACTGGTCCATTTATCCCTGCGCCAAGTAATCCCATTCTTACTCAACGATATTTTCCCGCTGACAGGCAAAACAAAGTAGATTGGGCGGGTCATGCAGATATCATTGAAGGACCAGATGGTAAATATTATGGTGTTTTTCTAGCCATAAGACCAAATTCAAAGGATAGGGTCAATACCGGTCGTGAAACCTTTATTTTACCTGTGGATTGGTCAGGTACTTTCCCTGTGTTTGAAAATGGACTGGTACCAATGGAACCGAAATTAAAATTGCCGGAAGGTGTGGAAAACAAATCCGGTCAGGAAGGCTATTTTCCAAACGGAAATTTCACCATCACAGAAGATTTTAGTTCTGAAGACCTTCATCCTAGATGGATCGGGTTGAGAGGCCCAAGAGAAAAATTTATTTCTTTCGAGAAAAAAGGAGGTTTGGTAATTGAGCCTTTTGAAGCAAACATCAAGGAATTAAAACCAACCTCTACGCTATTTCATCGTCAGCAGCACGATAATTTCACTTTTGAAACAACAATGAAGTATCAGCCACAATCTGAGAAAGATTTGGCGGGTATTACATGCGTTCAAAATGAAGGGTCAAACTACGTTTTTGGTGTTACCAAAGTTGGTGATGACTATGTTCTTCTGTTGGAAAGGACATCAACGGAAGGTAGATGGAGAGATCGAAAAACTACGTCTGAAGTCATTGCATCCACCAAAATTGACCTTAAAAAACCCATCCAACTTC
The DNA here is from genome assembly GCA_030425425.1 of Bacteroidia bacterium. Lineage (GTDB taxonomy): Bacteria > Bacteroidota > Bacteroidia > Cytophagales > Cyclobacteriaceae > Marinoscillum. The sequence goes on from JAUIAO010000045.1 coordinate 3,236, forward strand.
AAGTAACAGCTGTAGGAGATGATTATCAATTCAATTATGCTGTAGGCGGAGAGGACTTCAAGAATCTTGGTGGAGTAGTTTCTGGTGAGGTGCTTTCAACTAATAAAGCCGGAGGTTTTACCGGTGCTTTGATAGGGCTGTATGCCACTTCAGGTAATAATTCATTGCCTAAGTAAAAGGGCGATTTTCACATGTCATCATTAATCTTTGATTCTATGAAATACTTCATTGTGTTTTTGCAAATGGTTGTTCTTGTTACTTTTTCTTCAAGAGCACAAGATAAGCTGCTTGCAGACACAATGAGTATTTCCTTTAAACCGAGAGTGATCATTACAACAGACCTTGGAGCTGACCCTGATGACGAGCAGTCTATGGTCCGTCAGTTGGTATCTTCCAATGAGTTTGATTTGGAAGGTTTGATTGTCAGCACAGGATGCTGGAAAAAAACACAGCAAAATACGGAAATGTTGGATAAGCTGGTGAATGCTTATGGTGCAGTCTATGATAATTTGAAAATACATGCAATTGGTTACCCAATACCTGCTTATCTAAAGTCGATTTCTTTGATGGGCCAAACCGGTTATGGGATGGCTGATGTAGGAAAAGGAAAAGATAGCCCAGGTTCTGATCTGATCATTACCACAGTGGACAAAGATGATCCACGGCCAGTTTGGATAATGGGATGGGGTGGCATGAATACATTGGCTCAGGCAATTTGGAGAGTTCGTGACACAAGATCTGCGAAGGAGCTTGAAGCCTTTGTGAGCAAATTGCGAGTATTTGATATTCTGGGGCAGGATGATGCTGGTGCCTGGATTGCTAAAACGTTTCCTGATGTTTTTTATATCCGAGCTACAGGTGTTTATGGTTGGGCGCCTTCTGACGATTACATAGATGAGCACATTCAAAGCCATGGCCCCTTAGGAGCGGTCTATCCCGATCGGAAATGGGCCACAGAAGGTGATACTCCATCATTTATGCATGTTTTTCCAACCGGACTTAATGATCCCAATCAAATTGATCAGGGGGGATGGGGTGGTCGCTTTAGTTTCATAAAACAAGAAAATATTCGAAGCATGAGCGAGGTGAAGAAAATCAATGAAAATGCGGAGACTCAGTATGATCCTTACTACATGTATGGTAATACAATAGAGGGCAGTGAAGCCATCAAAAGATGGAGCGTAAGTTATAATAACGACTTTGCGGCTCGAATGGACTGGAGTGTCAATGCAGATTTTGAAGATGTAAATCATCACCCGAGTGCTATTCTGAATGGAGATAGATCGCGGAAAGTTTTGGAAATGCCTGTTCCTGCTGGAAGCTTTTTTGCCCTGAGTGCAGATGGTTCCACTGATCCTGATGGGGATGAATTAAACTATAGGTGAATGTTTTATGACGAACCTAGTTCATATAATGGATTCGTCGATATTAATAATAGTACCAGTTCGTCGGCAATAATCGAAATTCCGGAAGATGCAGGTGGGAAAACCATACATATTGTATTGCAAGTCAGCGATGATGGGACACCCAATCTTTATGCTTATCGTCGCATCATTCTAACCGTGTCCCAATAAACTATTTTGATTTAGCCATCTTATTGCTTGTTTTTTTTATAAATACGCAATCGATTGCGTAATTTATTTATCTTTGGATTAATAGTGTCATTTTGACACTTTATAAATATCTGTAGGATGGTTGATTTTAATCGTTTCGTAGGAAAATGCTTCCGTAGATGGTTTTATCATTTTCGTGTCATCTGTTTTTGAATTTAAATAATATGAAATACTTTAAGTCGAGTTTGGCGTTGGCCATGCTTTTCCTGGCCGAATTGGCATGGAGTAGCGATGACCCCAACTTGCCAAGACTTCATGTGGAGGGTCGGCATTTAAAAGACCCCCATGGAAATACCGTGATTTTACACGGATATGCACAGACTTTTTCGCCATGGTTCAATGAGCGTGGAACGAAGTGGAATAATTATGATGTCAATGGATGCCTAAACTACAACAAGGGTATCATTGATCGAGTTTTGGATGCTGGATGGGAAATGAACTTCGTAAGGATGCACATGGATCCTTATTGGTCCAGTACACCAGGATGTGAAGGAAGATATGAGGGTGAAGAATGCTTCAATGAAACCAGGTTCAGAACGTATCTCGATAAAGTATTCATTCCTATGGCAGAGTATGCAGTTTCCAAAGGTCTGTACGTAGTGTTACGTCCACCGGGGGTAGCGCCGGATGAAATTGAGGTAGGCGGTGTTTATCATGATTATTTATTAAATGTCTGGGATATAGTGGCTAGTCATCCCAAGTTGAAGAATCATCCAAACATTATGTTTGAATTGGCTAATGAACCAATCCAGATACTGGGAACGGATGGCACTTATGGCTCCACCTCCCAGGCACATTTTGACAATCTAAAAATTTACTTTCAGGAAATTGTTGACCTTATCCGAGAGAAGGCCGACAACATTCTTTGGATACCGGGGCTTGGGTGGCAATCTCAATATCAGGGTTTTGCCGTAAACCCAATAGAAGGGAAGAACATAGGCTATGCGGTGCACGTGTATCCAGGATGGTTCAATAGCGGACAAGGATATGCAGCTTTCCAAAATGGCTGGAACAATCAGGTTCAACCTGTGGCTGATTTTGCACCTGTTATTATAACCGAAATGGATTGGGCACCCGAAAAGTATGAATCCTCTTGGGGCAAGGGTATTACAGGATTAGCTGGAGGTGATGGCTTTGGTGCTAATTTCAAGAAAATCACTGATGATGCGGGTAATGTAAGTTGGTTGTTATTTACTGAACCTCACCTTTTGGCCAATTTTACCGGGACACCTCCGGCTCAGGGGCAGGATTACACTTTTCTGAATGATCCGGAAGCATGTCCCTGGCCCATTTTTAATTGGTATCAGGAATATGCTGAGGTCAATTATCCACGTCCAGATTACGTCAACAAATCGCATAGCGACAATGGGGATGGAACTTATACCAATCCGGTTGTTTTCGGTGATTTTCCCGACCCGGATGTCATTCTCGTTGGAGATACTTACTACATGGTTTCTACCACTATGCACATATTTCCGGGTGCTACGATTCTCAAATCCCACGATTTAGTAAACTGGGAATATTGTAACAATCCCCTTGAAAAGATTGATAATGCTGATTGTTATAATTTGAATGGTTGCGATCGATACAGCCACGGTCAGTGGGCCAGTAGTTTAAAGTTTAACAACGGAACTTTCTATCTGCTTTTTAATACACTGGATGAAGGAAGTTTTCTGCTGACTACTACCGATCCGGAGGGATCCTGGGAGATGAAGCAATTGTCTGATAGTTTTTATGACCCGGGTTTGTTTTTTGATGACGATGAAAAAATATATGTAGTATTCGGGATCAATGAGCTTCGAATATGCGAGTTAGATGAAAATTTCAATAAAATCGACGGTACCGAACAACTTGTATTTACAGCCACTTTCAGAGATGGCTTGGAAGGGAGTCACCTCTATAAAATTGGCGATTACTATTATATCTATGCGACATATGGCGGATTCCCAGCTTTTCAGGTAGCGCTACGGTCTTCAGATATCTATGGGCCATATGAGGAGAAGAAATTGCTGGAAGATGATAATATTCATCAGGGTGCACTGATTGAAACGCAAACTGGGGAGTGGTGGACGATGCTATTTTATGATAAAGGTGCATATGGAAGACTACCCAATTTGCAACCTGTAACCTGGGTAAACGACTGGCCTGAAATAGGAGTAGGAGGAAAGGGTGTAACTACATATCAGAAGCCAGATGTGGGTCGGGAGTATCCAATCACTGCCTTACCTACGAATGATAGTTTTAGAGCATACAAGTTGGGCTTGCAATGGGGATGGAATCACAACCCTGATAATTCGAAATGGTCGCTGATTGAACGGCCTGATTATTTGCGACTCACTACAGCCAATGTTACTTCGGATCTTCGGAGTGCCAGAAACACACTGACCCAAAGAATCTTGGGATACCGCGATGATCCGGATCATTCCTATGGAACCATCAAAATGGAAATCGACCACATGACTAATGGTGATGTGGCTGGTTTGGCCTTGTTTCAGGACCCTTATGGATATGTAGGGGTTAAAATGGAGAACGGCGAGAAGAAATTGGTCGCCATCAATGACGGTATGGAAGTAGAAGGCCCGGTTGTAACAGCATCGGTCATCTTTCTTAGAGCGGTCGCCAATTACAACACCAGTAAGGCAAGTTTTTATTACAGTTTGGACAATGAAGCATACACCAAATTGGGGATGGATTTGTCTATGAGTTTTGATCCGTCCGTTTTCACCGGAAATAAGTTTTGTCTTTTTAATTATGCCACCGAACAGACGGGTGGTTTTGTGGATATCGATTGGTTTTCTACTGAAGAGAATTTTAGTGAAGACAAGTTTTACGATGACTCTTTTGTAGGGTATAGCGAAGAGGCGTTGACGCTGGTTGACATTGAGATTGATAATCAGGAGTTGTATGTACTTACCGGCAGCCATACCAGCATCAATGTGACTGCCGTCTATCAGGACGGTCGTCGGGAGGATATCAGTATTGGAGCTACTTACAACAATCCCAATCCGGAAATTATCAGAATTTTTAATGGTCAGATTACTGCCAGTAAAGATGGTGCTGTGGATATCAATGTCAGCTTTGAAGGTCCACTTGGGCATAAAATTGACAAAAATGTTCATGTTGTGGCGTCCACCTTTCCTTTGATCGACGGGCTTTTTGATCCAACGATTTGGGAAAATGGAACATTTGATGAATCCACAAACACCGTCCAAACGGGCCAATGGGGCTTTGCCGGATGGGAATATGACGGTATTGATTTATCCGACTATAATTATGTCATTGCGAAACTTGCCAGTGGTAATAATGCTGATGTTCAGTTCAGGCTATTTGATGAAAGCAGCTACTGGTCTTCACCCGTTTCCTATCCATTTCAAACCGGTGAGGTCATTGTTCCCCTTCATAGTGCAGCAAAGGAGGACAACTCTTCCTTCGATCCCAGCCATGTCTATATTGTTGGGTTTTGGTCCAATGGTAGCAATCCGTTTGTGATTGACACAGTGTATTTGGCCAGTTATCTTGATTCGGATCCTCCAACGCTTCTGGTAAAGGATGAAAATGGAGGCACAGTAAATGAACTATCAGGATTCAATTATATTAAAGATCAAGGCCCTTCCGATAGTCAATCTTTCAAAATTTACGGATATAGGTTGGCTGATCAGGTGGAGGTTACTGCGCCAGACGATTTTGAAATTTCTTTGAATCAATCCAGTGGTTATGGAACGAGCCTTTCGCTGAATACAACAGATGGAGAGCTTGACGAAACGACCATTTATGTTCGCATGAAGGCTGGATTAAATGAGCACTTAATTGCGGGAAGTATCGTGCTCACATCCACAGGTCTTGCTTCAAAATCTATACAGCTATCCGGTACCATTAGTGGAACCGTCCTGGGATCAGATGGATTACCAGAGGCAAACTCCAGGATCGTGTTTACACAATGCTACTCACTGTCTGGGAAGCGAATTCCCAATGTTGACCGTGCGAAAGGCATATTGATTATAAGGGAATTTTATGAGGATGGTACTATAACTGTTCGGAAGATTTTCAAGCCTTAAATGGTTATACAAAAAACAAAAACCCATCAAACATGATCTCTAATTCTTTGAAACATTCGAAAAGGCACTTCTTCTCAATGATGCTCTTAGTGACGTCTGCCAGTCTTTTTGGTCAACTGCCTTATCAGAATCCTGACCTGAGCTTCGAAGAGCGGGCGGATGACTTAATCGCTCGGATGACGCTGGAAGAAAAGGCCGCTTTGATGTGCGATGTTTCTGAGGCGATTCCACGATTAGGGATTAAAAAATTCAATTGGTGGAGTGAGGCATTGCATGGTTACGCCAACAATGATAATGTGACAGTGTTCCCGGAACCAGTTGGAATGGCCGCATCATTTGATGATGAGCTGGTTTATGAAATTTTCAATGCGGTATCGGATGAAGGCCGGGCTAAATACAACGAGTGGATTGCCAATGGAAACGAGAATAAGCGCTTTCTAAGCCTTTCGGTATGGACTCCAAATGTTAATATTTTCAGGGATCCACGCTGGGGAAGAGGACAAGAAACCTATGGCGAAGATCCTTACCTCACATCCCGAATGGGCGTTCAGGTGGTCAAAGGACTTCAGGGTCCTGAAGATTCGAAGTATCGCAAATTGCTGGCTTGCGCTAAGCATTACGCTGTTCACTCCGGACCAGAATGGAGCCGCCATGAATTGAATCTCAACAACATTGACCCACGTGACCTTTGGGAGACATACCTACCTGCTTTTGAATCCTTGGTGAAGGAAGCCAATGTACGACAAGTGATGTGTGCCTATCAGCGGTTGGATGATGAACCTTGTTGCGGAAGTGATCGACTGCTTCAGGAAATATTGCGTGAGCAATGGGGATTTGAACATTTGGTAGTATCTGACTGTGGAGCTATTCAGGACTTTTTTACCAGCCACAATGTCTCATCCGATGCGGTTCATGCGGTGGCAAAAGGAGTTAAAGCCGGAACTGATGTGGAATGCCAGTGGAACAATCATAACTACAGGTTAATCCCTGAAGCAGTGGAACGAGGACTGTTAAAAGAGGAGGAAGTTGACATCCGATTGAAGAGGGTGCTGATTGGCCGATTCGAACTGGGGGAAATGGATTCGGATGAAATAGTGCCGTATGCCCAAATTTCGCCATCTATTCTGAACAATGAAAAGCACCGTCAATTAGCTCTGGAAATGGCTCAAAAGTCCATGACCCTGCTCCAGAATAAGGGCAATGTATTACCATTGAGCAAATCCATTAAGAAATTGGCCGTAATTGGTCCCAATGCTGACAATGAGCCAATGCTTTGGGGAAACTATAATGGTACACCGGTTCGGACGATTTCTATCTTAAATGGAATTAAATCCAAAGTTTCTGAAGAGAAGATCATCTATGACAAGGCCGTAGATCACGTAGATGATAAAGTAACGAACAGCTATTTCTCTCAGTTTAGATCAGGTGATAAGCAAGGAATAAAAGCTACCTATTGGAATAATCGGGATAGAAGCGGTGATCCTGTGAACACTACCCAAATCACCAACCCAATGAAATTAACCACAGCAGGACAGCATGAGTTTGCTTCAGGGGTTATGTTGGAAGGTTTTTCTGCGAAATATGAAACCGAGTTCATACCATCCAAAACGGAGGAACTGGTTTTTAAAATGGGTGCAACAGGTTATTTTGAATTGTTCGTGAATGATTCTTCATTGGTTCGCTACAACAACTGGCGAACATTGCCTTCACGCCAGCCTTACATCTTCGAGGCTGGCAAAACATATAAAATTGAGATTCGATATGCACAGCTAAATAACTGGCAGGCCAATATTGAATTTGATTTTGGAAAGGAAGTGGATATCGATTTTACTGGTCTGATTAATAGGCTAGAAGGCACTGAGGTGGTGGTTTTTGTAGGGGGGCTTTCCGGTTTGTTGGAGGGTGAAGAAATGCCTGTCTCGTATCCTGGATTTAAAGGAGGAGACCGTACGAACATCGAATTGCCATCAGTACAGCGAAGATGCTTACAGGCGCTGAAGGACGCAGGTAAGACCGTCATTTTTGTCAACTGCTCCGGCTCTGCCATTGCATTTACTCCGGAGACCCAAAGCTGTGATGCCATTCTTCAGGCATGGTACGGAGGTGAATCAGGCGGACAGGCTGTAGCAGATGTTCTTTTTGGTGATTACAATCCTTCAGGAAAACTGCCGGTAACCTTTTACAAAAGCTCCGATCAACTGTGGGATTTTGAAGACTATTCGATGGATGGTAAGACCTATCGGTTTATGGAAGATGCACTCTTCCCGTTTGGTTATGGTCTCAGCTACACACAGTTTGAAATTGGAAATGCAAAACTCAGTAAGGACAGGATTAACGCGGATGAATCTACCATGTTGACAATCCCTGTTTCCAATAAAGGCAAAATGACAGGGACTGAGCTTGTGCAGGTTTATGTAAAGAGGGTTGGAGATCAGGATGGGCCTATTAAAACGCTGAGAGGTTTCGAACGTGTGGAGTTGGCTGCTGGAAAACGAGGCAATGCAGAGATCGTGCTTGGACCGAAGGCTTTTGAATTTTATGATCGTGAGAGTAGAGAGATGAAAGTGTTACCTGGAGATTACGAGATCTACTATGGAAACAGCTCCAATCGCAGCGACTTAAAGGTTACCCAATTATCAATATTATAATATTCTAAATCATGACAATCAATAAGATCACGTGTTTATTGCTATGGTTGCCGTCAACCATATCCCTCATTGCTCAAAACCCGGTTGTTCAAACTTACTATACCGCGGATCCAGCTCCCATGGTCTATGATGACGTGATGTATATGTACACCACCCACGATCATGACACAGCAAAGACGTTTTTCAGGATGTACGACTGGCGGGTTTATTCCACTAGTGACATGGTCAACTGGCGTGATCACGGAACAGCCCTGGCACTTGCGGATCTTGATTGGGCTGATGATCGTGCCTGGGCGGCTCAGACGGTGTTTCGAAATGGAAAATTTTATTTTTATATCTGTGCACATCACCGGGAGTTAAATCAAATGGCCATTGGAGTGGCTGTGTCAGACAAACCTACAGGACCTTTCAAAGATGCACTGGGAAAGCCTTTGATTACACAGGATTGGGGAGATATTGATCCTACGGTTTTCATCGATGACGATGGGCAAGCTTACATGTATTGGGGCAACCCTCAATTGCAATATGTGAAACTCAATGAGGACATGGTGTCCTACGATGAAGAGGTTGGTATTGTTAAAGTGCCTGTGACTCCTGCAAGTTTTGGCAATTCCAATCGAAAAAATCCTGAGCGTGGCGGATATGTAGAGGGTCCCTGGCTGCATAAACAAGATGATTTGTATTACCTGCTTTATCCTGCGGGAGGTATTCCTGAGCACCTAGCTTATTCAACCAGCGAAAATCCTACAGGTCCATGGACTTATCAGGGTAAAATCATGGAAGTCATTGAGGAAGGAGGTGCTTTTACCAATCATCCGGGATTAATTAATTATAAAGGCCATTCCTATCTATTTTATCACAATGGAGCCTTGCCAGGAGGGGGTGGTTTTACAAGATCGGTGTGTGTAGACGAATTCCAATTTACGGCTGATGGTAAGATTCCTATGATTAGTCCCACTAAAGAGGGTGTGAAACGAGTAGATGTCCTTGACCCTTTGGAATGGGTGGAGGCTGAAACCATAGCTTATTCCAATGGAGTAAAAACGACTGAATCAGATGGGGAGATTTTTGTAAGCGACATTCATAACGGGGACTATATTAAAGTTCAGGCGGTGGATTTCGGTAAAGGTTGCAAGCAATTTGAAGGTAAGCTGGCAAGCATCAATGGAGGTCGATTGGAAATTCGCCTTGACTCGGTTGAGGGTGCATTGCTAGGCACAGTGGATGTAACCGGGCCAGGAGCCTGGGAAACTCTTTCTACTTCATTCAAAAAGACAAAAGGGGTTCACGATATCTACTTTGTGTTTAGGGGTGAGTCTGAAGAGGCGCTCTTCAATTTTGATTCGTGGAAATTATCAAAATAGCATGAAACTGGTTAGTGAAAAGTCTATAGAAAATATTGCCAAATAACTACTTGATACTTTAAATTTTGTAATACGAATATGAAACCATTATTAGTGTATTTGTTGGTAGCTGCGATATCTATTTCCATCGGCTTTTCGCAGGGTATGGAAATAGAAGCACCTGAAGGTTTTGATCTGTTGCGTACCGATATAGCTCATGGCAAGATTGACACCATCAGTTATCCCTCCAAAACTGTAGGTACTACCAGAAAGGCACTGGTTTACACGCCTCCTGGATTTTCAAAAAGGAAGAAATACCCTGTCTTTTACCTCCTTCATGGTATTGGAGGTGATGAGAAAGAGTGGGTCAATGGGGCCCAACCACAGCACATTCTGGATAATCTGTATGCCGATGGCAAGATAGAGCCCATGATTGTGGTCATGCCCAATGGACGGGCAATGAAAGATGATCGTGCCATCGGTAATATTTTTAGCAAGGAAAGAATAGAGGCTTTTGCGACTTTCGAAGATGACCTCCTCAATGACTTGATTCCTTATATTCAAAAGAATTATCATGTATACAAGGATCGTGAGAATAGAGCAATCGCCGGATTATCTATGGGTGGCGGCCAGTCATTGAATTTTGGTTTGGGTAATCTTGATCAATTTGCTTGGGTAGGAGGATTCTCGTCAGCACCCAATACTAAAAGCCCGGAAGAGTTACTGCCAAATCCAGAAGCTGCTGCTGATCAATTAAAACTTCTTTGGATTTCATGTGGAGATAAGGACGGCTTAATCGGAGTTAGTCATCGTACCCACGAGTATTTGGTGGAGAATGATGTGCCACATGTTTATTATGTGGAATCAGGATATCATGACTTCAAGGTTTGGAAAAATGGTTTGTACATGTTTTCTCAAAAACTTTTCAAGCCCGTGGACCGCTCAAAGTTCAATAAATACAGTCCGTTAGGTACGCCGGCAGCTACCAATGTCGGGCGCAATAGCTATCCGCAGATTTTGCCTGACCGCAGCGCGATTTTTCAAATAAAGGCTCCAGATGCAGATCATATACAGCTTGATCTAGTCAGAAAATATGATATGGCAAAAGGAGATGACGGTACCTGGACAGTGACCACAGACTCATTGAGCGAAGGATTTCATTATTACTCATTGATTATAGATGGAGTAGCGGTAGCAGATCCTGCCAGTGAAACTTACTTCGGAATGGGCAGAATGGCTAGTGGAATAGAAGTTCCATTCAAAGGAGATGGATATTATGAACTGAAAGAGGTGCCGCACGGAGATATTCGAATAAAGAAATACTATTCATCTGTGTTGCGATCATGGCGACAGTTTTACCTGTACACCCCTCCGGGGTATGATAAGAGTTTAGAAAATTCTTACCCTGTATTGTACATCTATCATGGTGGTGGTGAAGATGAAAGTGGCTGGGCTCGGCAGGGCAAGACAGATCTTATTCTTGACAATTTGATTGCAGAAGGGAAAGCCAAAGAAATGCTGGTGGTGATGGCAGATGGCAATATGCCTGTGTCAGCTTTTGATGAACGTGGGCTGGAAATGTTTGAAAATGAATTGAAAAACAGTTTGATTCCTTTTATCGAAGATAATTATCGCGTCAGGAAAGGTGCTGAGAATCGGGCACTTGCCGGATTGTCGATGGGAGGCATTCAAACTTTGTATGCCGGAGTACCCAATACAGATATGTTTGGTTATCTGGGCGTATTCAGCTCTGGCTGGTTTGCCGACCGAGAGAGCAAAGCGAGGGATGATCAATATGAATTCATGAAGAACAATGCTGATCAAATCAATGAAAATTTGAAGGCGTTTTGGATTGCTATGGGAGGTGAGGAAGATATTGCCTACAACAATTGTCAGGTGATGCTTTCTAAGTTTGATGAATTCGGAATCAAATACACTTACAGTGAATATCCTGGCGGCCATGCATGGCCTGTCTGGAGAAATAATCTATACCAGTTTGCACCGCTATTATTCCAAAAATGATCAATCTGAAATTGCTGGCTGCACATATTGATGTTCATTTTTCAAGGAAGGACGAGTAAAACATATGTCAATGGATCACAAAAGGAATTTGATATGAGAAATGATATGTTTTTGAAGGGAATGCTAATGTCTTCATTGAGTATTCAGCGTTTTGCTCACAATGCTACTTCGAAGTATCACACTGGTAAAATCAACACTGATAAACAGGAGAGGGGTTTGCATAGACGTAGAGGCTTTTTCACCAGTTTGATCCCCATAGTTGACTAATTGAAATAAAAATGATTCAAAAACAATGAGCGGAGACATCTTACGATCTATAACACTGGCAACATCACTTTTTGGACTACTTCACACTTTTACGCTAAGTGCCCAGGATAAGCTTTATTCAAATACATTTCCTATGGGAGACATGACGCTCTCTGAAGGTGTTTTTGAGGATTCCAGGGACTTGAACATTGATGTCCTTCTGCAATATGATGTAGATCGGTTATTAGCTCCGTATCGTAAAGAAGCCGGTTTACCAAAGAGAGCCGACAGCTACCCTAACTGGTCAGGTTTGGATGGACATGTTGGTGGACATTATTTGTCGGCCATGGCCATGAATTATGCTGCGACAGGGAATACAGCGTGCAAAGATCGTATGGAATACATGATCAAGGAACTGATGGAATGTCAGCAGGCAAATACGCGAAATAATGCTGAATGGGGTGTAGGCTATGTGGGAGGAGTTCCTAATAGTGCCAAACTGTGGTCTGCATTTAAAGAGGGGGATTTTAGTGTTTATCGTTCTGCATGGGTTCCATTCTACAACATACACAAGATGTATGCCGGTCTGCGGGATGCCTGGTTGTATGCTGATAGTCAGGAAGTGAAAGAGATGTTTCTGAAGTTTTGTGATTGGGGGATCTACATTACTGCAGGTTTATCAGATGAGCAAATGGAAGATGTTCTGAATACAGAGCATGGAGGAATGAACGAAATGTTTGCTGATGCATATCAGATCACTGGGGATGAAAAGTATCTCACTGCTGCAAAAAGGTATTCTCACAAAAAATTTCTCAAGCCCTTATCCGACGGAATAGATAATCTGGACAACCAACATTCGAATACACAAATTCCAAAGTTTATCGGATTTGAACGAATAGCCGAACTCACTGATGATGATACTTACAGGAAGGCTGCCAGTTTTTCGTGGGAAACCATTACCGAAAATCGTTCTTTGGCCTTCGGTGGGAACAGCCGTAGAGAGCATTTCCCCAGCAAGACGTCCGCTTTTGATTATTTGATCGTCACTGATGGCCCGGAATCGTGCAATACCTATAACATGTTAAAGCTGACTGAAGACTTGTTTCGGGAGCAGCCGAAAGCTGAGTATATGGACTATTATGAAAGGGCTACTTTCAATCATATTCGATCTACACAGCATCCAGAGCATGGTGGATATGTGTATTTTACCTCTGCTCGTCCACGTCAGCACCGCAAATATTCTGCGCCTAACAAGGCCATGTGGTGCTGTGTAGGTACTGGAATGGAGAACCATGGTAAGTACAACCAAATGATCTTTACCCATTCTGAGGACAATTTGTATTTGAATCTTTTTATTGCTTCTGAGCTGAACTGGAAAGAGAAAGGTATTGAAATTCAGCAGGTAACTGAGTTTCCAACAGAGGAACAAACGAAGCTGACCATCACAAAAGGTACTGCAGAATTTAACCTGTTAATTAGGTATCCTGGTTGGGTTAGCGAAGGTGAGTTGAAGATTTTGATCAATGGAAAAGCGTATAACCATTCGGCTAAACCTTCTTCTTACGTCAGTATCAAAAGAAAATGGAAAAAAGGAGATAAGGTGGAGGTAATGCTGCCGATGAAAAACACCATTGAGCACATGCCAAATGTACCTGATTACATTGCCATTTTGCACGGCCCAATACTCCTTGGAGCACGCGCCGGGACAGCAGACATGGGCGATTTGATTGCTGGTGATGGACGTTTCGATCAGTATACTGGTGGCAGAATGCTTCCGATAGATAAAGCCCCGATTCTTATAGACAATGACATTGAGCATATTGGTGATAAGCTGGAGCCAATAGCAGGAAAACCACTTCATTTTAAGTTGAATGTGAAAATGATCAACCCTGTTGAAAATCTCGTTTTCGAGCCTTTTCATCAAATAAACGATGAGCGATATATGATCTACTGGCTGTCCTTGACGGAAAATAGCTATGAAGAATATCTCGATTCACTTTCGGAAGCGGAGGAGAAAAGAATGGTGCTGGAAAGACGAACAATTGATAGGGTGAATACAGGCGAACAGCAACCAGAAGCAGATCATAAGCTGCAAAGTGAACATTCTCGCACAGGCAACAACTTTGACGAGATGTACCGTGAAGCAGGGAGAGAAGGATATTTCAGTTACGATATGGTTACCAAAGCGGAAACTGACCTTAGTCTATTTGTGAGGTATTGGGGTGCCGAATGGGGGAGCCGAAAATTTGACATTTATGTAGACGATCAAAAACTCATTACGGAAGACAATACGGATAAATGGAATCAGTCTCAGTTTCAAAATGTAGAATATGTCATTCCAGGGGAAATGATTAAAGATAAGGAACACATTCGTGTAAAATTTCAGGCTCTGCCATATAGTACTGCCGGCGGGGTTTACGATGTGCGATTGGTAAAAAACAAATAGATGAATATCAGCTCAGAACTTTTTAAGATAAGAGATCAAATGATGGAAAAGAGATTAATGATGGTGATCATTCTGGTTACCGGATTTTTTACGGTGCAGGCGCAGCAGTCATCAGCTACTGTAATGATAAATGATCATAACAGATTCCAAACAGTGACTGGGTATGGAGGTTTCGTTTGCGCGCCTACTTTCGACTACAACTATATGACTACCGCAGAGATTAGGAAACTATGGGGGAAAAATAGTGAGATGGGGTATAATATCATGCGACTGTACATCCCAATTGGCGAGAACAACTGGGCGCAATCGCTTGCTACTGCGCAGCTGGCTCAATCTTTAGGGCTGATCATTTTTGCCAGTCCTTGGTCAATGCCTGCAGAATGGAAAACCAATAATAGCATCTCTGGCGTGGTGATCAATGGAAATAATGAGAATGAAGGATTTCTCAAAGAAGAGCACTATGAAGATTATGCCAATTACTTGAATGGATATGTGACTTACCTTAAAGAGAATGGTGTGGAGCTAGCCGGAATTTCGCTGCAAAATGAACCAGATTACAAGGTAGAATACGCCGGATGTACGTGGACTCCTCAGCAAATCATCAATTTCGTCAATGGCTATGGCGACCTCATTGATTGTCCTATCATCGCACCAGAGACAGTAGGTTTTTCTAATAATTACATCAACCCAATTTTGGATAGTGAGGCATTTGGCAAAATTGACATATACGCCGGGCACCAATATGGCAATATTCAAAGTGATCTTCAAAAGGTGTATGAAACAGGTAAGGAAATCTGGATGACAGAGTTTCTGATTAATTGGAATGCCGGATCGCAAACTTCACGAGATTATAGCTGGGAGCTGGATGCCTTTGACTTTGCTTCGCATTTGAATAATGCTATGCTGGCCAATGTAAATGCATGGGTACATTATGCTTCGAAGCGATATTATGCCATGATGGGCGATGGAGTCAATGGGACAACAGCTGGTGAAATTACCAAAAGAGGATACATTTTATCTCATTATGCTAAATATACCACGGGCACGACTCGGATAGACGCACAGTGGAAAGATGAAACCAGTCAATTGGAAGGGTCTTCTTATATTTCAATAACGGGCGATAGTGTTATACTTCAGGTCATTAACCCGGCTGATGAAGCTTATAATCTCACTGTGGACCTACCATTTTATACCACTTCAGGTACTTCGATAGTCACTACAGATCAGGTGAGCATGTCCGACCATGTTATTAATATCGATGATGAGACATTCCGACCTAAAGTAAATGTTTCGGCCTCCAGCTTTTCCACATATATTTTTATCAAAAGTAAGGAGCGACAAGCATCTCAAATGGTAGGAGTACCTGTGTACTTCAATAGAATTGAGGAACAAACGGTCACCAGCAATGCTTTCGGGACAGGTTTTCAACTCAGTGATAACACGGTCACTTTTGATGTCAACAACCAGTTGATTAGTCCCAATCAAAATACGAACAATGGTTATTTACGCTTGGATGAAAAATATACGGAGATGATTTTTCATATCAGAAGCGCTTCCTCTGCCAATCAATACAACTCAGATAATACCACCCTTTACTACGTCAATGCGGACGGTAACATAAACTCTCATAACTATGGTAAAATAGATATTTTCCCTTCGGGCGAGTTTGATTGGGTATTTGATATTTCATCAGCGGTGCTCAGTGATGGATGCACGGGAATCATAGGTATCAGCAACTCCAACTATTCTTCTGTATTGACTTTGGAATTTGGTGATGTGTTTTTCCAACGTGGTAAAGAAAAGTCATTCAAGTTCTCTGGAATTTACAGTGAAGATGATAGTAATCTGCTCGATTGCCTGGAAGATATCCGTTACACCTCATTGGATTTTATGGAAGTAGAAGGTACTACAGGAGATCAGGATTGGCATGCGGATGCAGTCAATAAAAACTGTGTCTGTTATGTTGGTGAAGAGGTCCAAAATATCAATCTAAACGTAATTGCTGGAACCTCTTGCAGCCAATTGAGCCTGACTCAATCCGGTGGAGAGTTTTATGTTCCTAAGAACTTTTCTGCTGAATCAGCCACCTATACCTACACCTTGGATACTTATGAAATGATGGTGCTCCCATTTGGTGCAAAGGTGCCTACAGACGTCAAAGTTTTTTCTCTTGATCCATCTGCTACGGCAATTAACTGCACATTAATGACCGATGATAATATCCCTGCGAACACACCGATCCTTGTTGTTGGTAATGGAAATATGGCGTTCGAGGGAAGCGGGTCAGTGTCTTCAGCTCAGCCGTTAGTTGAGGGTTTGGCTGGTGTATATAGCTATAAGAAGATACCTGCCGGAGGATATTACCTTGGTACTAAGAATGGAACCGTAGGTTTTCATCTCGTAGATAATAACGATGTGGTGGTCGAGCCATTCAGGGTTTATTATTCTGAAGACCATTCAACCGCAGCTGCTTCACTACCATTGATATTCCCTGAAGAACCAGATGTAACTGTGACTTTTGAAGTGAATGAGGGCAGTGCCGTGCAAGCAATGAGTGCGGAATTCTTAAGGAAGATCACGAAACCCACCAACCCTACAAGGGATAATCATGCTTTTAGTGGCTGGTACAAAGACCAGGAACTGTCTAGTCCCTGGGACTTTGAAAATGACCTGGCTATAGAAGATATGACGCTATTTGCTAAATGGGAACTGGCCAATCATACGGTCAGTTTTGAGACAAATGGCGGAAGTGCCATTGAAGCTATTGGGGCAATTTACCAGTCAACCATAGAGCCCCCGGAAGTGCCTTCTAAACTGGGTTATTCATTTGTCGGATGGTTTGAAGACGAGGAGCTCACAGATCCATGGGATTTTGAAAATGACGTGGTTACTGCTGACTTGACCTTATATGCAAAATGGGAGTTGATCATGGCTTTGCATCCCGAAACCACACTTGAAGTATACCCAACGCTAGTAACTGACGTGCTTTATATAGGGCATGAGTCGATGAAAGGTTTGTGTTTTGTATACAATATGCAGGGGGCTCAGGTGATGAAAAAATTCCCTGTTTCGGGTGCAACCTCTTTGGACGTTTCAGCACTTAGCCAAGGCTTATATCTGATCAAAGTAGTCAACAAGAATCGAACAGTCATTGGAAAATTTATCAAGGAATAGTAAATGAGATCCGCTTGTAAGCCCAATATATCGAGTCAAAAGTCTGGCTCTAATGTTTTATAATAAATACCTCAGCAGATGAATCAAAGTAAACCTTCATTTTTAAGTAAAATGCTCATTCTCTTGATCTTTTTGAGTTTGTTTTCATGCTCGGAAAAGAAAGCAAATACAGCGATCAAGTTGAATGACAAAGAATATTTTGATAGTCAAGGTTTTGATGTGTTTGTTTTCTCAAATCTCTATGGACTATTTGGGGATGAAAAGAAAAGTAGTGTAGAATTCATTCATCACGATATGCGTACTGCTACGAATGGTGACGTAAGGCTTGGCCCTACACCTGAGCAATGGGACGCCATCCCAAAATTCATTGAACGAAATGTAGATCAAGAAAGTGGTTCAGTTGAAGCCTTTCTGGAATACCCGGATTATGATTTCAAGTATAGTGTGAAGGTAATTGCAATAGATGATAACATTCACATCTCCGTGAATATGGAAGAACCTTTACCACAGGCTTTGGAAGGAAAAGCGGGGTTTAATCTGGAGTTTTTACCACCTGCGTATTTTGAGAAGAGCTACATCATGGATGATCAGACTGGGCTGTTTCCCCTTCACCCAAGCAGCGAAATGAAGGTTGCCAATGGTGTTGTGAATCCTTTACCATTGGCTACTGGTCAGGAGATTACCTTATCGCCGGAGGATCCCTATTCCCGACTGACAATCACCTCCAAAGATTTGCCAATTTCATTATATGATGGCAGAAATAAAGCACAAAATGGTTGGTTTGTTGTCCGAACCTTGATCCCTTCAGGGAAAAGTGGAACCGTGATGGAATGGATAGTAGACGCTCATACCATTCCAGAATGGGTAAGAGAACC
Organism: Bacteroidia bacterium; assembly: GCA_030425425.1. Lineage (GTDB taxonomy): Bacteria > Bacteroidota > Bacteroidia > Cytophagales > Cyclobacteriaceae > Marinoscillum. The sequence goes on from JAUIAO010000045.1 coordinate 21,658, forward strand.
AGTCATCAGTCATTCCCAGCAAGGGTATCACCCTGACCAACCTAAACGAGCAGTTGTAGAGTTGGACATGCAGGATTCGGAGACAAAACACTTGCAGTTGATCAGAATAGGTGCCGATGGAGAGGAAGTGATCAAAACTACTCCGATTGAAGATTGGGGAGAATACTTGCGCTATAGGTATGGTACGTTTGATTTTTCTGAAATTCAAGCGGAAGGAGTTTACAAATTGAGATCGGGAAAAGTACAAACAGAGTCCTTCAGAATTGCCTCCGATGTGTACAATACCGCTTGGCAGCCGACACTTGATATTTACCTGCCAGTGCAGATGGATCACATTTTAGTCAATGAAGCTTATCGAGTCTGGCACGGCAAGTCACACATGGATGATGCTTTGCAGGCACCTACCAATCATGTACATTTTGATCTCTATGCGATGGGAGAGACAACCGATACCCCTTTCAAGGCTGGAGAACATATTCCGGGGTTGAATTATGGTGGTTGGTATGATGCTGGAGATTTTGACATTCGAACACAGACGCAGTGTTATGTAGTGCAAAACCTGGTAAATGCCTGGGAAGATTTTGGCGTCACCAGAGATCAGACATTGGTCGATTATGAAGCTGGCTATGTAGACATGCATGTGCCTGATGGCAAGCCGGATATCTTGCAGCAGATTGAGCATGGAGCGCTGGGTTTAATTGCACAACATCGAGCAGTTGGACATGCCATTCATGGGATAGTCGCGGCACATATTTCTCAGTATACCCATCTGGGAGACGGTTCGACCAAAACTGACAACCTGATCTATTCCCCAAAAATTGATAGTTTCAAAACGGATGGTTTTAGAAGTGGTCTTTTCGACGATCGATGGGCCTTTACCACCAGAAGCACTCCACTCAATTACTATTCTGCTGCCGCTTTAGCTGCTGCCAGTCGAGCACTGAGAGGTTTCAATGATGAGCTAGCTGATGAATGTCTCAAAACCGCAATTGGCGTTTGGGAGGAAGAAAGCGCCAAAGAGCCAGATTTATTTCATCATGGAAATACAACGGGAGGATCTCTTGAGGATGAACAGCTCAAGGCGGCTATCCAGCTATTGATAACTACAGGTGATCAGAAATATGCGGCATTTATTGAAGCCGGTTGGGAACGAATTGACCGACGGTTCAATCAACATGCTTCTGCGGTTGCAAGTGTGCTTGATCATCTAAGTGAAGCTTTTCAAGAGGACTTTAAAGAGCGTGTTGTTGATCACAAGATATGGATGGATTCCTTGTTGTTTGAAAATCCATATGGTGTGCCTATTACCAGAGGAGGATGGGCAGGATCAGGTTCTGTGACAGGTTTTGGGTTGACTGCCTATCACTTGCATAAAGCCTTCCCTGACTTGATTGGTAAAGAATATGCTTTGCGTGCTTTAGAATATTTATTTGGAAATCACCCAGGATCAGATATTTCACTGGTGTCTGGAGTTGGGACCAAATCTAAAAAAGTAGCCTATGGGAATAATCGCGCTGACTATTCATTTATTGCTGGGGGAGTAGTTCCAGGGGTATTGATCATAGCTCCTGATTTTCCCGAAAATAAGGAAAACTGGCCCTTCCTCTGGGGCGAAAATGAATATGTGGTATCTGGCGCTTCATCCTATCTCTACCTGACATTGGCAGCCCATGAAATGATGAATGGGAAGTAATTGAATAATTATCTGTGTTGAAAAGGTACTTTAATGAGAGATGTACCCTTTCAATCTAAAAAGCCTAAATGCATATGACCATGAAATACCCAATTTCCCTTTTTATTCTTGTTTCGATTCTTTTCGGATGTACACCTAATTCGTACGAACCGACTGAAAATGGTATTTCCACGACCGTTGATTCGCTAAGGATCGAAATCCAGTTTTTTTCATCTTCCATAGTTAGGGTTCTCAAATATCCTCTTGGTGAGACTTTTCAGAAAGAAAGTCTTTCTGTGATTAAAGAAGCTCAAGAAGTATCCTTTGATTTTGAGGAATCAGATGGTACAATCACTTTGAAGACAGCTGATTTGATTGTGAATTTGGATAAAAAGACTGGTAAAGTAAACTTCAATAAGCCAAATGGTGAAGCACTACTGGAGGAGCAGGAAGGTGGATCTACCTTCGAGCCTTTTGATGACAATGGTGATGCTACCTATACCATAAAACAAAGCTGGACCCTGGATGCCGATGAAGCTATTTATGGTTTAGGAATTTTACAAAACGGCAAAATGTCTCAGCGAAACCAGGAAGTGAGAATGGTGCAGAACAACACCTGGGATTTTGTTACTTTTTTCCAGTCTGTGAAAGGCTATGGACTCTTTTGGGATAATTATTCTCCTACCACTTTTAAAGATGATGAATCGGGTACGCAATTCACTTCTGAGGTGGGTGATGGCATAGATTACTATGTCATGGTAAGCGAAAATGCTGATGGTGTAGTAGCAGAGATGCGAGATCTGACAGGGCAGGTACCGATGTTTCCCCTTTGGACTTATGGCTTCTGGCAAAGCAGAGAGCGATACAAAAGTCAGAATGAAACAGTTGGTGTTGTGGAGAAATACCGTGAGTTAGGAGTGCCATTGGATGGAATCATACAGGACTGGCAATACTGGGGAGACAATTACCACTGGAATGCCATGGAGTTTTTAAACCCCAATTTCCCCGATCCACAGCAGATGGTGGATAAGGTACATGAGCTAAATGCTCACATGATCATTTCTATCTGGTCTTCTTTTGGGCCGGAAACAGAGCAGTTTGCCAAGCTGAAAGAAAAGGATATGCTCATGGATTTCCAAACCTGGCCGCAATCTGGAAAAGAAGGTTGGCCTCCAAATATGGACTATCCTTCAGGTGTACAGGTGTACGATCCTTATCATCCGGAAGCCAGAGATATTTATTGGAATCACCTGAAAGACGGTTTGTTTTCGCTAGGAATTGATGGGTGGTGGATGGATTCTACAGAGCCGGATCATTTGGATATAAAACCTGAAGATTTTGATAATGAAACCTATCTGGGCTCATTCCGAAAGGTGCGTAACGCATTTCCTTTGGTTACAGTTGGTGGCGTGTATGATCATCAAAGAGCAGTCTCTTCTGACAAAAGGGTATTTATTTTGACCCGATCTGGCTTTGCTGGTCAGCAGCGTTATGGTAATACCGTGTGGTCTGGTGATCTGGGCTCATCATGGGAGTCCTTGCGCAACCAGATTCCTGCAGGATTGAATTTCACCCTGACTGGAAATCCAAATTTCAATACGGATATTGGAGGATTCTTTGCTGGACGATACAATAAAACATGGTTTGATGGCACGGCTTCTATCAATCCACTTTTCCAGGAACTCTATGTGCGATGGATGCAGTTTGGTGCATTTACTCCTATGATGCGCTCTCACGGAACAGATCTCAAAAGGGAGATTTATTATTTTGGTGAAAAGGGCGAGCCCATCTATGATGCGATAGCTCAGGCTATCAATCTTCGCTATTCGATGCTGCCTTATATCTACACCACTTCCTGGCAGGTCACCAATGCGCAATCGAGTTTTATGCGCGCTTTGGTGATGGATTTTCCTGAGGACAAAAGTGTATGGGATCTCAAAGATGAATTTATGTTTGGTAACTCCATTCTCGTAGCGCCAGTTCTAGATGCGCAATACACTCCGGAGAAAGTGATCAAAGTAGATGAAGAAACTGGCTGGAATAAAGGTAAACCAAGAAATGACGAAGGTTATCCTATTGTCGATTTTGAAGAAGAGAAATCCACAGATGTCTACCTGCCGAAAGGTGCCGACTGGTATGACTACTGGACCAATGAAAAGCACAATGGTGGGCAGGAAATCTCCCGTGAAACAACCATCTATACCGTTCCGCTTTTTGTTAAATCGGGAAGCATCCTGCCTATTGGGCCGGAAGTTCAGTACGCCACAGAGAAGGACTGGTCAAATCTCGAAATCAGGGTTTATGCCGGAGCTGATGCCACATTCGAGCTGTATGAGGATGAGTTTGATAATTACAATTATGAAAATGGGGCTTATTCTCTGATCCGATTTGAATGGAATGATGCCAGTGGAGAGTTGACCATCCAGGCTCCTGAAGGATCATTTGAAGGAATGCTTAAAGAACGTGATTTTAATGTGGTGGTCATTGATGAAAAAGGTGCTTCTGCACCTAAAAAAGTAACTTATAGAGGAGAGCGAATTGTTGTCGCCAAGTAATATTTCAAAACCAAAAATGAGTGAAATGAAATCAATATTATACACTCTTTGCATATTGGGTGTAGTGGTGGTCAGTTGGGCTCAGCAGCCCATCATTTCAACGAAATACACCGCTGACCCAGCTCCTTTGGTCTATAATGATACGGTGTTTTTATACACTAGTCATGATGAAGATGATGCGATGGGTTTTAAAATGCATGATTGGTTGCTTTATTCTTCCACTGATATGGTCAATTGGACGGAGCATGGAGTGGTGGCATCATTAAAGGATTTTGATTGGGTACCCTATGACAATGGTGCATGGGCGGTGCAATGCATTGAGCGGAATGGGAAATTCTATCTCTATTGCCCCATGCCCGGTGGAGTGGGCATTGGCGTTTTGGTGGCCGATAGTCCATACGGGCCATTCAAAGATCCTATCGGAAAACCACTGGTAAGGAACAGTAACCACGATATTGACCCGACCATATTGATTGATGATGATGGTCAGGCTTATATGTATTGGGGAAACCCCAAGGTGTATTACGTCAAGTTGAACGAGGATATGATTTCATATTCGGGGGAGATCATGCAGGAACCAACAACACCCGATAATTATCAGGAAGGACCATGGGTTTGGAAACGCAACAATCAATACTATATGGCATATGCCTCGACATGTTGTCCTGAAGGTATAGGATATGCCATGAGCGACTCGCCCACAGGTCCCTGGGAATACAAAGGCATGATTGTCGACGCATCGGAAAAAACCAGAGGCAATCACCCGGGCATCATCGAATACAAAGGCAAATCGTATGTTTTCGGGCATAGTTACGATCTGTTGAAGCACACCACGCCAAAATTCTATGAGCGTCGCTCTGTAGACATGGACGAAATGGTTTATAATACTGATGGCACCATCCAAAACTGGAAATATTGGTCAAATGAAGGACCTGAGCAAGTCGGTACCCTGAATCCCTTCAATCGTGTAGAAGCCGAAACCATGGCCTGGAGTGAAGGAGTCAAAACTCGTTTTGAAACAGAGTGGGAAGGTGATTTTGATTGGGCGAGGGGCAAAAGAATCGCCGATCGTTTATTCGTCACAGCCATCAATCATGGGGATTATATAGAAGTTCGAGGTGTTGATTTTGCTAAAGGTGCGGAATCAGTAGAAGTAAGTCTTTCTCCCATTTATGGTGGTCAGATCGAAATACGAGCTGATAAGATTGATGGGCCTGTCATTGCAACAGTGGATGTAAACTCCAGACAGAAAGAGGGCATCTGGAGTACTTTTAAGGCACCAGTGACTAGTAACATCAAAGGGGTACATGATGTATTCTTTGTCTTTAAAGGAGAAAAGGATTTGTTCTATTTTGACTGGTGGCAATTACAGGGTAAATGATCTTTGCAAGTCTTTGATTCAGTATTCTTTCAGATTCAATCAATAGCGGTTTGAATAGACCATTACCTTAGAAAAATTTGATATTAGATAATAAACGCTAACACTATGAAAAGATTCTTAAACTCAATGATCAGATTAAGTCTATTGGGCTTTCTGCTTACAATTTCATTTTGCTCCATGGCTCAGGATGGAACCATTTATCCTTTGGAAGCACCAGATGAACCGAACGCCATTCCCTTGAATACCGGAGGGGTAGAAGATCAGCCTGCCTCAGAGTCATGGTTTCGTCAGTGGGGTGATCCTATGGCAAGGAACATTACCAAAGCCACGCTGACACCTTTCTTGCCAGAACCCGATAAGGCTAATGGCGCGGCAGTGATAGTGGCGCCCGGTGGTGGGTTCCGATGGTTGTCGATGGGCAATGAAGGTTGGGAAGTAGCTGAAGCGCTGGCTGAGCAGGGTATAGCTGCTTTTGTGCTGAAATACAGATTACATCCTACTCCGGACAAACTAGAGGACTTTACTGCCTGGATGAATCGTCCGAGAGGTCCGGCAGCTGCTAATGCGAAATCATCAGTTCCAGAGTTACCTCGCCGCGATCTATCTGACCAGCTGGAAGATGCGGAGGCTGCTTATGCGATGATTGTCGATCGTGCTGATGAGTGGGGTGTAGATGTAAATAAAATTGGGATGATCGGCTTCTCAGCGGGTGCGGGATTGACCATGCATTCTACAATGAATTCCAAGACGATGAAACTGGCTTTTATAGGCCCAATATACGGAGGGATGGGAGAAGTGGAGGTTCCAGAAAATGCACCCCCCATGTTCAATGCTATTGCAACTGACGACTTTTTATTCAGAGGCCAGTTTGGTGTAGTCAAATCATGGTATGAAGCTGGAGTGCCTGTGGAATTCCATCTATATCAGAATGGCGGACATGGTTTTGGGCTTGGAAACCCTGACCGAACTAGCAATAAATGGTTTGATGCATTTATACACTGGTTAACAGTTAATGACTTCCTTTCAGAGTAAGACTTTAGCGGGGAACCCGCTAATTTGAAAGTGCGGAGAAAGGCGTCTAAAACCAGTGATTGAAGAATTTTGTCGGTTGATTAATATTCGGATATTGAATCTTAAAAAAACAAAAATCATGTACTAAAGTTCTATTATTTCAAATCTCTAAACCGTATGAAAATCTCTAGACTCCTAACCTTTTGTGTGATATCCTTGGTACTGATTTCATGCGAAAATGACGACATTCTGAATAAAACAACACCTGTTTTTATTGAGAAAATCGAAGGGACAGTACAAAAAGGCCCTTTTCTTAACGGTACTTCGATCACTGTGTCTGAATTAAGTGCGGATTTTGTACAAACAGGTAAAGTATTCAATACCCAAATAGCAGACAGTAAAGGAAATTTTCAATTTGACCGTTTGGATCTTTCGACTCAATATGTGGAGTTGAAAGCAGCAGGTTATTATTTCAATGAGATTACCGGGAAGAATTCACGTTCTCAGTTGACACTATATGCATTGTCCGATCTTAGTGATAAAAGCAGCCTGAACATCAACTTGTTGTCACATTTGGAAAGAGACCGAATGATTCACCTGTTGTCGAGTGGAGTGCGTTTCAATGATGCTAAAAAACAAGCCCAAAAAGAGATTCTAAACATCTTTTCGTTTGAAATGCAAGATATGTTGGAGTCAGAGTTATTGGATATTTCTAAAGAAGGTGAAGATAATGCTGTACTCCTTGCCATTTCATCCATTATCCAGGGATATAGAACTGACGCTGAATTGTCAGAATTATTAGCGAATATCAGCACGGATATCCGTGAAGATGGTGTTTTGGATAACCCTAAATTGGGCTCTGAGTTGCTTAATCATGCAAAGGAATTGAACACAAACAGGGTTAGAGTAAATTTGATCTCAAAGTATAGTGAAATGGGAGTAGAAGCTAGTATCCCTGATTTTCAGAAATATGTTTCATTTTTTAGTGATAATTCAACCTTTGAATATACTGGCCTGGTACGTTTTCCAGTGGAAAGTGACTATGGGAATAATATATTAAACCTGGATGTTGCCACTCTCAAAGCATATACATGGTATAGCCTGGCAGCAGATTTGCCAGATGGTACGGAATTGAAAGTTGTCATGAAGGGAGGAATTTGGCACAATGAGATTCTTCCGAACGGTCCCATAAACTGGAACTTTTCTCTTTATGATGAAACAGGTGAAGTGCAAACTTTCACGTCCAGAGAACCGGGTAAAGCATGCGACATGAGAATTAAATTTATTTTACCAGATGGTGTGCCTCAAGAGCCATTTGAATGGCCTGAACTGATCGACAGTGATACGGTTACTTTGGAGTATTATGTAAACATGTCGGATATTCCGTCTCAGGAAAAAACAATCATCATAGAAAGGTAGAAGTAAAACAGAGCAATAAACTTTGAAGGAGGATAACTGAAACCCATTTTCAGTTATATTAATAATCATGAGGGCTCTTCGGTTCTGTTTCTGAATTCCCAACTTATCCAAAATGAACCGCTCAATCTTGAAATTTGTGGCTCATTGTTTTCAAGTCAATTTAAAGACGTAGTACTCAATATTAAATCGTGTTTTAGATGAATCGAGTTCTATTCTAGTTCCTTCTTATGGTTATTTTTTGTAAAGATCAGGTTCTGTTCTTGAATTACACAATCGATTGCGTATATTTGTAATAAGTGTCTGTTTTAACCAATTGTGTAGTATGAAAAATGTATTTAGGAGTATGTTGATGATTGCCGGTTCGCTGGTCTTTCTGGGAGTCAATGCGCAATCAGCTCAGCAATGGTACAACGATGCTCAAAATAGAATAGAAACCATTCGGAAGGGTGACTTTCAATTAACCATTTTAGATAAGGATGGAAATCCATATGATGGACCCGTAAACGTGCGAATGATGAAGCATGAATTCTCCTTTGGTGTTGGTTTTGATTTTTATGAGGGAGAGATAATAGTGGATATTCCTACCGAAACGCAGTGGGCTAAGGCTGCTATGTACAAATATTTTAATTCCGGAGTGACGGGAAACTCATTTAAGTGGAGTGGAATAGATCCGAATGGTACCGGTCCTAATTATGAAAACTTCGAGAATGCCGTAGAATGGACACAAAAGGTGGGATGGGATCTCAGAGGACATACATTACTTTGGGGAGGTTCTGAAGGTGATAATCATGCCATGCCACTCTGGGTGACCGAAAGCGGAAACGCAACAGCCACTGAGGTATATGACCGATGTGAGACTAGAGTTCGTCGTGAGGTTCGACGCTATAAAGGGATAATTAATGAATTCGACGTGATTAATGAGCCCCTCCATGCCACATACACACAAGATAATTTTGGTGATTCTTTGAACTGGAAATCCTTTATTTGGGCTCACGAGGAGAACCCGGATGCTAAATTGTATGTCAATGATTACAATGTAGAGTTCGGGTGGGGAGATGCAGATGAATACAAGGTACTAATCCAAGACATGATCAATAAAGGTGCCCCAGTTTCCGGTATTGGGATGCAGGCGCACTTTTGGGACTGTTGTCGGCCTGATGTAACTGATTTCGTTACACAAATCAACAAACTGGCTGATTTGGGTCTGCCTATGAAGCTTACAGAATTCGATTATGGTACTGATCTGTCAGAGGCAGAGCAGGCAGAAGACTTTATTAAGGTCATGACAATTGCCTTTTCCCATCCATCTTTCGAAGGGGTTCTTTATTGGAATTTGTCAGATAATTGGACTTGGCGCGATAACTCAGGGCTTTTCCGCTCAGACCTTACACCCAAGCTGGCTGCAGATACCTTACTTTATCTGACTAAAGAACTTTGGGCTACCAATTTTCAATCTGCCATGGACGGTGTAAATCCATTGAATTTCAATGCATATTATGGTGATTATTTAATAGAAGCTGTATTCGATGGTGTGAAGAAAGAATTTACGGTTTCGCTGGACAGAGAAACTACCTCATTGACCCTCAATGAAAATGATGCAGACCCTAATGGACTGGATATTGAACTTGTGAGGTATGGACTGGCTCCAGATGTAGTCGAATTGGTTTTTGATCAGGATATAGATGCATCGACTCTGAATAAGTATGATTACAGAGTGTTTACTCAAAACAATGCAATTATCTCCGATGTACAAGTAAAAGAGGGGCAGTCCAATGTATTGGTTTTACAGATGGACAAAGACCTGATTCAGTCAGATTATAATACAGCCTCCTATTTTCCGGGATCCTTAAAATCTGTAAGTGGGGTGAGTGCTCGTGCATTTGGAACGGAAGAAATAGAGGAAAATCAGGAATTGAACCAGGTACCATTTGCGTCTAATAAAACGTTTGGCGTTTATCCCGGATCAAAAGCAGGTACTGTAGTTGGAGTCATTGGGGGTATGGATCCAGAAGGGGTTAATTTACGTTACAAGATAGTATCTGGCGATCAGATTGGAGTGTTCGGTTTCAAACCAAATACAGATCAATTAATATTAGTCAATCCATTTTATCTGGATTTTGAAAATAATCCGACCTATGAATTAACCGTTGAGGTCTCAGATGGTGTTCATCCGGTTTTAATTACGGTGACTATCACTCCGATGGATATATTGGGAATTGATCGCGAGAATATTAGTATATCTCCTAACCCTTCTAACGGTCAATTTACCGTTATTCATCCTCCAGGAGTTGTAGAGCTTAGGGTATTAGGGCTCGATGGTAAGCAAATATTCCAACAAAGTATTGGGAGTCATTCTACGCGTCAATTAATCAATGAAGAATTTAACAGTGGTATTTACATAATCCATCTGGTAAAAGCCGATGGAGGCAAGAAGAGTTTTATCCACGTAATTCAATAAGTGAAAATTGAGTAACAAAATAACTTATACGAGTCTTGTTCTCCTTTTCATTACGCTCTTTGAACTGAAGGCACAATACAGTCTTCATGATTTTTCATTGGACCAAAATTTGTCAATATGGTACGATGAGCAGATTGGGTTAGAAAACACGATATTACTAAATGGTGAGAAGTACACTTTTTCCAAAAAGTCCCCGAATTCTCACGAATATTTCAAGGACAATTCATGGCGGAAGGCTCATATAGTTTACTTCGACCAGCAGTTTGAAAGTATTCCTGCGATCTATAATATCGAAAATGATGAATTGGTTATTCAACACCCGATTTTGCCTGCCTATGCTATTAAACTTATCAGGGAGCAGGTTTCTTCATTTTCTTTTGAGAATGATAATTTTAGGTTCATCGAAGAATCAATCAATTTTCATCCTCCAGGCTACTATAAGGTATTCTTTCAGGGTCGCAAGATCGAACTGATCTGTAAAGTCTCTAAAGAACTTGTAATCAAATCCGGTATTCTGACCTATAAATTGAAATACAAACCTTTCATTAAACTGGCTTCAGAAACGAAGTACAAATCAGTCAGGCGTGTTTCTGATGTGATAAAAATGTTTCCGGAAGAAAAAGAAGAACTGAAACTGTTTAGGAAAAAACACAAGATCAAGCGGAAACTCAATAACCCAGACAACCTTCAACGGCTCAACCAATTACTAATTCATTGCGAAAAGATCATGGAGGAATGAAGTTACTTGGGGTCATATTGTTGATTACTTGGGGGATTATTGCATCGGCTCAGGAATTGCCACTTGTGAATCTTTCGCTGGAAAGATCAAGCTTTACGGAACTTGTAGAGCAACTAGAAACCCAAACTGAATATGCTTATTTCTTTAGAAGGGAATGGGTAAAGGATATTGAGGTAAGTATTCAGGTTGAAAACGAGCCTTTGGGTAAGGTGCTTCATGAGGTCCTGCTTGATACTGATCTTCATTTTTTCATTGATTCCAACAAGGTTTATTTCACCGATGACATTAAGATCATAGATAAGCCCAAACTTTCTGAGCATCACAAAAGTAAGCCCGCAGATCAGGGTGAAATTGCGAAAGGGTTGATGTTCAAAAGAGAATACCTAACCTCCACAATCCAAAAAGATGATTTAGCAGACCGAACGATTCAAATAGGTAAGAGGAGTCTCATGGCGCCTGGAAAAATGCCCGCGATTGCTGGTTATATAAAAAATGAAGCTACCGGAGAAGCACTTCCGGGGGTATTAATTTACTCAGGAAACCCACCTTTTACGGCTATGAGTGATGATTCTGGATTCTATACGATCAGCTTACCTCCGGGAAATAGAGTCATCAATTTCCAGTTTATGGGCAGTAAGCCATTGCAGAGAAAAATTCTGTTGTTTTCCGATGGACAATTTAATATTGGCATGCAAGAAGACATTATTGCGTTGAATGAAGTGGTCTTAGAATCCACGAGAGATGCCAACATAGAGAGTATTCACGTGGGCAAGACCAGTGTGAATATTGTAGAGGCCAAAAATGTGCCGATAGTAATGGGTGAGCGGGATGTGATGAAAATAGCGACCACACTTCCCGGGGTACAATCTGTTGGCGAGGGAGCTGCGGGCTTCAATGTACGTGGTGGAAAAGCCGACCAAAATCTTATTTTACTTGATGGATATCCGCTTTTTAACACCTCTCATTTCTTTGGCTTCTTTTCGGTGTTTAATTCAGAGGCCATTAGTGATATGCAAATTTATAAAAGCAGCATTCCGGCCTCTTTGGGCGGGAGGTTGTCATCTGTGATGGATATTAAGTCAAAACGTGCGAATCGGGACACAATTTCGGGATCAGGCGGGATCTCTCCGATCACAGCGAAACTCACTGCGGAAATACCCTTGTTTTCGAAGAAAGCAGGGCTTATGGCTGCTGTAAGAACTACGTATTCCGATTGGGTTTTGAATCAGGTAGGTAATTCTGAATTTGCTGAAAACGACGTTGCTTTTTCGGATGTCATGATCAAATATGATCACGATTTTAGCGAAAATGATAGAGTTGAATTGAGCGGATATTTGAGTTTTGACAAGTTCAAAATTGCTTCAGACACGTTATTCACATTTTCCGATTTCAAATATGATAATCGAGCCATGTCTGCTAAATATACCCATGCTTTTTCTCGGGAGCTTTCTGCCACATTAAGTGCGGCTTATTCTGAGTATGGATACGATTTGGAGTATAATGCTAATCCAGAGGGAGCATTTTTACAGAATTTCAATATTCAACAACAGATTTTAAAAGGCGAATTCAATCATACGCAGTTGGAATTTCACGATCTCACGGGCGGATTTGAAATAAAGAAAACCAGAGTGAATCCCGGAAGTCAGTTGCCATTGGGCAGTTCTTCTTTGGTTAAACCAAATAGGATCAATCATGAGTATGGGACAGAGCTTTTCGCTTATATCTCTGATCAGTATCATGTAACAGATAAACTGAGCTTTTATGGAGGCCTCAGATTTTCTCTTTTTATGAATCTTGGACCTGGAACAGTACTCGACTATAATCAGGATGCCCCGAAGAATGCATTTACGGTACAGGGGGAAAAGCAATATGGAAAAAATGACGTGGTTGCTTCATACATTGGTTTAGAGCCACGCTTCTCTTTCAGGTTAAAACTGGATAAATGGTCTTCAATCAAAGCTGCTTACAACCGTTCTCGGCAGAACATTCATACGCTCACCAACAGCGCATCTGTTTCGCCAACAGACATTTGGCGACTGTCCAGTGCACATCTAAAACCGCAAATATCGGATCAATATACTATGGGTTATTTTAGGAATTTTCTGGGAAAGACCTTTGAAACTTCTGTGGAGGTTTATTATAAAAACATAAAAAACCTGCTTGATTTCAAAGTTGGATCTGATTTCTTAATGAATCATTACCCTGAACAGGTAGTACTGCAGGGACCCGGAAAATCATACGGAATTGAATTTTCATTGAAAAAAGATGGGAAGCTGAATGGTTGGTTGAACTACACCTTCGCAAGGACATTCATCCAGTTGGACAGTGAACACCCCGAGGAAAGGATAAATAACGGGACTTATTATCCTGCGAATTACGACATTCCCCATACCATTAACCTCGTGGCTAATTATAAGCTGACTCATCGAATTAGTGCCTCTTATAATTTTGTTTATAAGTCAGGAAGGCCCATGACTTACCCGGTGGGGATTTATGATTTTTACAGGTCAGCCTCTATTTTCTATTCCGACAGGAATAAGTACAGGATTCCTGACTATATGCGCATGGATGTTGGACTTAATCTTGAGGCTGGTCATCGACTTAATAAATTGACTTATTCCTATTGGTCATTTTCAATTTACAATTTACTGGGACGAGATAACCCTTATTCAATCTTCTTTGCAACGGAAGGAAAAAAGATCAAAGGATATAAATTGGTTGTTTTCGGTAGCCCTATTCCAACCATTAGTTACAATTTCAAGTTCTAGAGCGATATAAACAAAGAATGAATTTGCTAAGAAAAACCATTAATACTGTACAAATCTCTCGCTTCCATAGAGGTGGTTCAATTGCGATAGGACTTTTGTTTTTAGCACTTTTTTCATGTGTAGAGGAGTTTCCGTTTGAATCCCGTGACTACAAAAAGGTTCTTGTCATTGAAGGAAGATTCACTGATGAAGTAGGCACGCATCAGGTCAAGATTGGATATACAAGGCGCCTGGATGAACAGCAACAGGAAGTTGTAAGCGGCGCAGAGGTATGGGTAGAGGGCTCCGATGGTTCTGTATTTAATTATAATGAAACAGAACCTGGTGTGTATGAAACTGATCCCTTAGTGTCAGGTACTGCCGGAATTAGCTACCAATTGCATGTTTCCATAGACGATAAAGTGTACCAATCAACCAAGCAGAAATTAATCCCATCACCCCCTATAGAGGAACTTTATCATGAATATAAGGAATTGGTAGTGGAGTCGACAAAAGAAGTGAGACCGGGTATTCAGTTTTTTATAGACACTCAGGATTTAACAAACCAAGCCTTGCATTACAGGTATGAGTGGGAGGAAACTTATGAAGTGAGACCACCCTGGCCTTCACAATACGAGTATCTGGCGGATCTTGATACGCTAGTTCCACGTTTACCACCTTTGCAGATCTGTTATCGAACAGCTCAATCTTCAGATATTTTATTGGGCAGTACAGCCGGGTTTACTGAAAATAAGCTTTCAGCCATGCCAGTGAGATACATCACCACGGCTACTGATCAATTGAAATATGCTTATTCGATTTTAGTCCATCAATACGCCATAAGCAGCCAAGCCTACAATTATTACCGTGAACTTAACGAAGGTAATTCGGGAGGATCTTTGTTCGATTCTCAGTTGGGAACACTTCAGGGTAACCTGACGTCTTTGAATGATGCTTCAGAAGTGGTACTTGGTTTTTTTGAAGTCTCCGGAAAGAGTTCGCGCAGAGAGTTCGTTAGATATGAATGGTTAGACAAGAGATTTCCCCCACCAGATCAGTATTATAATTGCAGTATTTCCCAGGTAAAGCTCATTGTGGAGCCAGGTCCGCCCTATGAAATTTCTGATAGCCTGAGGTATTATGTTGTTGGTAAAGGTTTGGAAGTCATTGAAGCTGTATATTGTGATGATACCGGGTCTCAGAATGAGGAATGTCCATATTACCTAGAAGCACTACTGGCTCCAAAATATTGCACGGATTGCCGGTTCAGAGGGACACTCCAAAAACCGGATTATTGGATATTCTGAAATGAGAAATCTATACAACTATATCGTTGTTTTTCTGATAGGGATTCAGGTAATGGCTCAGCCAAATGTACATGAGCAGGTCTATGTCCACATGAATAGCCAAACACTAATTGCCGGTGAAACTTTACAGTTTTCTGCTTTTTGTAATAGCAGGCTTTCCCAAAAACCATCACCTCTCAGTAAAATCTTGTATGTGGAAATAATTGGCAAAAATGGGGCCATTCATCAACAAAAAATCTCTTTGATGAACGGACGTGGGAGTGGAGACTTCTTTATTTCTTCCAAGGTTCCGACGGGTCAATACTATTTGATTTCTTATACCCGATGGATGAAAAATTTTGGCGATTATTTTCAAACCCCACTTTTAATCATAAACCCATTCGAAGAATATCCTGAAGTGGAGCCAATTGAAAAACCTTCAATTGATTGGTATACGGTTGATGATAAATTGATAGTTGGAGTTGAAAACACGATGGCCTTTAAAATAAATGCCGGGGAAGTTTTGCAGTTTAAGGGTAGGATTATTGATGACAAAGGGGAGATTTTAGCGTCTTTCAAACCTGATCGATTTGGGCTGGGTAAAATTGATATCACACCAAAGGCAGGTGTTTCTTACCAGGCCATTCTTGAGGATGGGGCCGGCAACTTGAGTTTTCACCCTTTACCTGAGTTTCAGAATAAGGGAACATTTTTATGGTACAATAGGAACGAGGATCATCTGACTATTAAGGTCAACGCGCAAACACGGTTTTCAGAACCACTCGATCTGTCGGTGTATTTATATGGCGAGCTCTTGCATAGGGCAAAGTTTAATGCTGAGAATGAATATGAACTGGAACTCGGAGATATTGCCCATGGTTTACTGGAAATTGAGATTACCAGCCAAAGCGGTGAGAAGCTGGCCAGACGAAAGGTTTTGCACGGTCAAAAGGATGCAGGCAAAGAAACAAATGTTGGAACTTTTGGGACTCGTCAAAAAGTTGAAATACCGATCAGCTTGCCTGATGGCAGCTATTCAGTATCTGTAAGGAAATTGATAGATACGGATTTAGATGCACATGCACATGCTCAAATATTTCAATGGTTAAATGAATCCGTTAAATCTCCGGTTGCTCTAATCTCCTATTTGGATCAGATGGATGGCGATTTGGAAATTGCTGCTTTAATCAGTAATGAGAAAAGAAAGGACGAGATCGATTTGTTAATAAAATGGCTGCCAGAAATCAGGGAAGAAATACTCACCGGTTTCATTTGTGACAGCCTGGGAAAACCAATTACTTCGAAGCAAATAGCTCTTGCATTCCCCGGAGATCCTTATCACCTGAGAATTGGAGAAAGCGATGAAAATGGATCTTTTGTTATTCCTTTCAACAGCTCTCGACAGGACCATGAATCTATACTTACCACTTTGGATTTTGATGAAAGCGTTAGTATTAAGGTTGATAATCCATTCCTTGATGAGTACCCTGATTTTGATTATTCACTGCCTGATCTTGACAGTACACAGATAACCAGATTGGTCAAAAGGAGCGTGAGAAACCAACTATTAAATGCCTATTACATACCAAAGGTGACAGAGCCGATTGCTAATACCTGGTCGATGGAATTTCCATATACTGATGAATATTATTTGGATGAGTATACTAGATTCAAAACCCTGAAAGAAACTTTTACTGAATATGTGGTGCAGGCGAATGTGCGCAGCAAACGCGACCCTGTAATCAAGACCACTTATTTCCCGGGACTGGGTGTTAAGGCAAACGCACCTCTGGTACTTCTGGATGGTGTGCCTGTAGAAGGGTCGAGAGTCATCGATTACAATCCATATGAAATCGAATCCATTAAGGTTATTAACAACCAGTATTATCTGGGTTCATTGATAGTGGATGGAGTGATTGATCTTTCGACGAAAAACAAAAAACTCGAAAACTTCCGATTGGGAGAACACTATCATATGCACTTAATTACTGCATTAAATCAACCTAAGCAATATTCTTTCCCGGATTACTCGCGAGTAAATGACAAGTATATTCCTGATCAAAGAGATCAGCTATACTGGAATCCGGCTTTCAAAGATGAATGTTTGTTATTTTATACCAGTGATGTTACCGGAAGGTTTGAAATCGTGATAGAGGGATTCACTGAAAAAGGAGAACCTGTTTCGAGGAGTATGGACTTTGATGTGAAATGAATTTCAAGATATGTATTTAGCCTTTAAACGAAAGCACCGAAGGATAACATGTTAATTGAATATTGAAAGTTTTCTGAATAATAAAAATATCACCGAGCAATGACTAAAGTAACGCGTTTATTATTGTTTTTAATTGCGATCAATTGTCAGCCGCTGCTCGCACGGAAACTCACCTTAACTTCTCCGGATAATCAGATTCAAGTGAATCTGCTGGAGAGTAAGACACAAGGGCAGTGGTACCTTCAGATCAACCGATCCATTGGTGAATATGCTACAACTGTGATTCCCAGAATTGATTTGGGACTGAAGCTGAGCGATGAGGATTTGTCACAAGAGCTGTCTTTCGTTAAATCAAGCAGGCCTAAACCGATCCGGGAGGAATATGACGCCCTTCAAGGTAAACGATCCCACCGGGTGAATTCAGCGAATGAGGTGATAGTTACTCTGGAGTCAAACAGTAAGAGACGAATTAACCTGATCATTAGGGCATATGAAGATGGCGTGGCTTTCCGCTACAGGTTATTGGGCAAAGAAGAGACTTTTGTGGTGACGGATGAGTTGACGAGCTATACTATTCCAGATAGTACCAGAAGGTGGTTACAAAAGTTTAACCCTGCCAATGAAGGGTATTACCGAGAGACCATAACCGGGAACGACCAAAAAGATTGGGCTTATCCAGCACTCTTTCTTACCCGCGACAGTTCTACCTGGTATTTACTACATGAGGCGGACCTGGGAAGATCCTATTGTGGAACCAAACTCACCAACTATAGCGATAAGAATCAATACAAACTCACTTTTCCGGATGACTGGAATGGTCGCCATCAGGGGGAGGTTCAGCCGACCATTACCACTCCGTGGGCTTCACCCTGGAGGGTTATTATTCTGGGAAGTCTGGCAGACATAGTGGAGTCTACTTTAGTCGATGACCTGAGTAAACCTTCTGCCGTAGAAGATACCGATTGGATCAAACCAGGGTTGGTTTCCTGGAATTATTGGTCAAACAATCACGGGACTAAGGACTTTCAGGTGGTCAAAGCATTTACAGATCTGGCTGTAAAAATGGATTGGCCCTA
Source organism: Bacteroidia bacterium (assembly GCA_030425425.1). Taxonomy (GTDB): domain Bacteria; phylum Bacteroidota; class Bacteroidia; order Cytophagales; family Cyclobacteriaceae; genus Marinoscillum. The sequence goes on from JAUIAO010000045.1 coordinate 40,214, forward strand.
CACCTTACTGGATTGGGAATGGGATGCCATGACCAATGGGGGGAATTTGGATGATGCTTTGGAGTACATCCATTCCAAAGGAATCCAGCCGCTGATTTGGTACAATTCCGGTGGAGATCACACTTGGGTAGGTGCTACACCAAAAGACAGAATGCTGACACACGAAAATCGAGTGGCTGAATTTAAAAAATTAAAAGAAAGAGGAATAGTAGGAGTGAAGGTGGATTTCTTTGAAAGCGAGAAGCAGGACATGATCAATTATTATCTGGATATCATTGAAGATGCAGCTGACTATGAAATCATGGTGTATTTTCATGGATGTCTGGTGCCCAGAGGATGGCAGAGGACTTACCCTCATCTAATGACGTATGAAGGTGTAAGAGGAGCCGAATGGTACAACAACGTTCCTGACTTTACTTATGAAGCACCGGTTCATAACACGATATTGCCTTTCACCCGAAATGTGGTGGGATCAATGGACTATACTCCTGTCACATTCACCAATTCGCAGCATCCGCACATTACCTCTTACGGTCATGAGGTGGCACTCGGTGTGTTGTTCGAATCTTCGTTGCAACACCTGGCAGACAGACCTTATGGGTACAACCAACTCCCATTTGAAGTGCAGTCTTTTCTCAAGGATATCCCCACGGTTTGGGATGATACCAAACTTTTGAGTGGCTACCCTGGGAAAGAAGTATTAATGGCCCGAAGAAGTGATCAAACTTGGTTCCTCTCCGGAATAAATGGTGAGGATAAGGAAAAACGAAGGACAATTTCTCTTGGTTTTTTACCTGTAAACCAGCAGTACAAGCTCTTGCTGATTGCAGATGGGGAACATGATACGGTTTTTTCAATCAATCATCAAGTTGTGGATAGCACTGACACTGTGGAGGTAAAAATGCTTAGACGAGGAGGCTTTACCGCTTCTTTAATTCCTATATTTGATTAGCTGATATTTGGATATTAAATCCCACCAGTAAGTTTTATTCTCCGACCTTTTGGGTAGAGAGACGTTTTGTTTGCAGAGTAAAGCCCATCAAATACCTCAATGGCTCTGACTCATGGTAGTTTATTACACCTGAATAAATCAGGAAATCAGAAAGTTTAGCCTCTTTAGGTTCAATAGTTTTTTGTTCGACAGATGAGCTGTCAATCTTCCTATAATCCTGCCACTACCTTATAAGTGTTGAAAACGGATTCCATGGAAAACGAAGTGTAGTTTTGTTCGTAAACAGTAGCACGTGTTATTTCCGTGGATAACCTTTTTTCTAAAGACACAATGATCGGGACACTACCACGTGTTAAGAAATAACCGGTAGCAGATACGTAACCAGAATACAGTTTGTTTGTCGCCAACAATTGCAGGATGTTGTTATACAAAAAAAAGAGTGCTTTTTGAGCACTCTTTTTTGATATGAGAAGGATTCTGATTACTTCTTGATGAATCTGAGAGTTTCTTTGTTGTCTATGATGAAATAGTATACACCTGGCTCAACTGAAGAAACATCTATTTGCTGGTTTTTCAGGTTATTGAATTGCTGAATTACTTTTCCTGAAACATTCACAATCTTAGCAGAGGCAGGTTTTTCCAGACCACTGATATTTAGAATATTACTTGTAGGATTAGGATACAACTGGATATGTTCAGTTTTTGGTGTACTTAATACATTCACAGTAAAGTAGAGACTGTACGTTTTGAAAGTAGCACCATCTTCGGCAGTTACTAATACCTGAGTTCTTCCTGGTATGCTGGTCGCCGGTGTAATCTCTACTGTAGCCCCACCGTTTGTTGCTGTTGCGCTTACGGTAGGAATGGTTGTTGTACCAATCGGTAGCTCAATATCATACCATGTTATTCCCGCAGAGAAGCCCGAAACTGTAGTTCCATCCATTGTAAGGTCTGATAGCGTGGCATCATCTGACAATACACTGAAATCAATACTGTAAGTGGCCTGTGTTGTACCATCCTCAGCAGTTACGGTAACCGTTGTTGTGCCCGGTAAACTGGCTGCAGGATCAACCGAGAACGTAGCGTTTGGATCGGTGGTGGTTGCTGAAACGTCTGGGACCTCTGTGCTTCCGACTGGTAATTTAATTGCATAGCTTAAGGTCCCAGAATTAAAGCCAGATACTGTACTACCATCTACAGTAAGATCAGACAAGCTTGCGTCTGTTGCAGGATCCGCAACTGTAAAATTGATGCTGTATGTTTTTAGAGTTGTACCATCTTCAGCAGTTACAACAACTTCTGTGGTTCCTGGCAGACCTGCTGCCGGGGTAACTGAGTATGATGCGTTCGAGTCAGTAGTAGTAGCATCAACTGTAGGCACAGCATCTGTTCCGTAAGGTAATACAACGTCATAGCTCACAGTTTCTGAAGAGAAACTTCCCACGGTACTTCCATCTACCGTAAGATCTGATAATGTCGCATCAGTTGACGGGTCAGCTACTGTGAAGTTCAGACTGTAAGTTTTTATCGTGGTACCATCCTCTGCAGTTACGGCAACTGTAGTAGTTCCAGGAAGAGTAGTCGCTGCTGTAATGATATAAGTAGCACCATCATCTGTTGTTGTGGCCTCAACAGTTGGGACTGTATCAGTTCCAAACGGCAACACAACATCATAACTTTCTATGTCAGAAGTAAAACCTTCTACGGTACTTCCATTTACGGTGAGATCTGATAAAGTGGCATCATCAGAAGGGCCGATTGGTTTTTCTGTAATACTCACATTATCGATGTAGTATGTTCCAGCAACTTCACCCAAATCGAAATTGAGGCCCGTTTCCAGACCATGCGCCACGATTTCCCAAGAGACCATTTGCCAGTCCGTAGTTGTTACAGCATCGGGCTGATAATGAGCTGAAGGGCCGGAGGTTGAACATCTTACAGATCCTTCTGAATCTGAACGGATATAATAGCTCACAACATAAGTAACATCTTTATCGAGAGAACGAGTTAAATCTGCATGGATTTGTACATTCCACTGCTCTCCAGGAGTACTGGTCTCATTCACCACTTTCATCGCACCCATTCCTTCGTATGCAGAACCGCCATAAGTTGATTCCTGTGTGATTTCTATTCCTGCTCCAGGGTTTTTAGCGATGTAGTTATCAATATTTCCTGATTCAAAGTCACCAAAAAACACGTCAGTTGAGGCCGTTAAATCTGTTACTTTGATGTTATCTATATAATAGGTCATGTCAGCAATAGTACCCATGTCGAAGTTTAATTCAACATTGTCTAATAGAGCCTCAAGATCAGCTCCATAAATTTCCGTGTAGGTTATTGTTTGCCATTCATTACTCGTTGTGAAGTTTGGCCAATATTGGTTGGCGAAGGAATTGGCACCGAGAGAAATACGACCCGTACCGTCTCCCGTCGAACGAACATCGAAAGACACTTCATATAAATTACCAACCGTGAGCGGAATGGATGGAGTGGCAAGTTGTAAATCCCAATCATTAGCAGAAGCACTACTCGCAGTTAGTTTGACCGCATATGCACTTCCTGATGCAAGAGAAAGGGCATTGTCACCGCCGTTCCATTTAGCCCAACCATCAAGACCGGATTCGAAGGTGCCGTTAGCAATGTATGCCAATGGCGGAGCTTCTGCATCCAGGTCAACAATTGACACGTTATCCAGATAATAAACCATGTCAGCGATGTATCCTAAATCGAAGTTGAGTTCTACATTGTCTAAAAGTGCTACCAAATCTTCTCCATAGATGGCTGTGTAACTAATTGTTTGCCATTCATCACTTGTTGTAAAGTCAGGCCAATACTGCTGAGAAAATGAAGCACCGCCTAAAGAAATTCGGCCTTGTCCAGCGCCCACAGAGCGTATGTCAAAAGACACCTCATATTTATGTCCTACTATCAACGGAACTGATGCAGTTGCTAATTGCAAATCCCACGCATTAGTACCAGAGCCAGCAGTTAATTTGGCAGCATAATCACCTCCATTTGTTGATTCCTGAGTGATTTCTATTCCTGCTCCAGCATTCTTTATGTTAAAGCTGCTAAGATCCCCTGATTCAAAATCTCCAGCAGTGAAAATATTTGGTGCCTGAAAGGCCTGAGAAAAGTTAATCACATAAGTTTTTGTGCTAGCATCTTCAGCGGTCACTAGCACATGAGCAATTCCAGGAATACCAGGAGCTGGCGTAACACTTACAGTGGCGGCTCCATTAGTAGCAGTAGCTTCAACAGTCGGAACAGTTGTGGTTCCAGCCGCTAATACAACATTGTAGGAAGTCACATCTGGATCAAAATCCGTTATTGTGGCACCATCCACTGTGAGATCTGATAAGGTGGCATCATTTGAAACCACAGCCACTTTCTCCGTGGTGCTTACATTATCAATGTAATAAGTGCCCGCAACTTCACCCAGGTCAAAATTCAAACCTGTTTCTGTGCCATTTCCTGTGATATCCCAAGTGACAAGCTGCCATTCTGTAGTGGTTGCCTGATCTCCTTGATAATGAGCGGTTGTACCTGTTGTAGAACAGCGTACCGATCCGGCTGATTCTGAACGGATGTAATAGCTTACCGTATAATCCACTCCCTCGGTTAGCGTCGCGGTGAAATCTGTATGAATCTGAACATTCCATTGTTGACCCGGAGTACTGGTTTCATTGATGACTTTCATCGCACCACCACCTTCATATACATTGGGACTATTAGTGGATTCCTGCGTGATTACAATTCCTGCACCAGGGTTCTTGGCGTTGAAATTATCAATGTTACCTGCCTCGAAATCACCGACAAAAACGTCAGATTGTGCAGTCAAGTCAGTTACTTTTATATTGTCTATATAGTAAACCATGTTGGCTATATAACCTATGTCGAAGTTCAGCTCCACATTATCCAAAAGTGCCTCCAGATCTGCTCCATATATAGCAGTGTATGAGACTGTTTGCCATTCTTCAGAGGTTGTGAAATCAGGCCAATATTGATGTGTGAAAGATGTTGCGCCAAGCGAAATTCTTCCTTGACCTGCTCCAGTCGAACGTATGTCGAATGATACTTCATATAGGTTACCAACCGTAAGCGGTATAGAGGGAGTAGCCAGCTGTAAATCCCATGCGTTGGTACCTGTTCCAGCAGTTAACTTGACCGCATATTCACTAGCTGTTGCATGAGAAAGTGCATTGTCACTACCATTCCATTTTGCCCATCCCTCTATTCCGGATTCGAACGTACCATTTGTGATATAATCTGTAACAGGAGGTTCTGCATCCAGATCTACAACCTTGATATTGTCCAGATAGTAGACCATGTCAGCTATGTATCCCAAATCGAAATTAATTTCGACATTGTCTAATAGAGCTTCAAGATCAGCTCCATAAATGGCCGTATAGGTAATCGTCTGCCATTCGTCTGTTGTGTTGAAATCAGGCCAGTATTGATGGGTAAATGAACTTGCTCCTAGAGAAATTCGTCCCTGTCCAGCCCCCACTGAGCGGATGTCAAAGGACACCTCATATTTGTTTCCAATCGTAAGTGGTATAGAAGGAGTTGCGAGTTGTAAGTCCCAGGCATTGGTGCCGCTACCAGCCGTTAGTTTTACGGCATAGTCTCCACCATTAGTGGATTCTTGTGTGATTTCAATCCCTGCACCTGGATTTTTTAAACTATAATCAGTCAGATCTCCTGTCTCAAAATCACCAGAGAATATAGTGGATTGAGCAAAAACATTGAAAGCTGCAATAACAGCCATTACAAATAATAGGTATCGGTTTTTCATTGGTCAAATGTTTGAAAATAAATTAATAGAACTTGGCAAAGAAGCTCAGCACTTCAAATCTACACAATCGTTTGCGTAAATTATCATATCATTTTAAAAATTACGCAATCGATTGTTTAAATTGCTGAATTAATAATAAAATCAGCATATTTTAATAGACTTCAAGTAATGATTTTGAAAAAACACAGGGTAAATGACGGATGTAAAAGGGTCAATTATGTGATTGTTCTGGTTGCACTCGTGCTGTCTCATTCCTCAATAGGTCAAATCAGATTGCCGAAACATGTTTCGGATGGCATGGTGATTCAACGCAATGAGCGTGTCAAAATATGGGGTTGGTCTGGAGCCAGAGAAAAAGTCACTATAAGGTTTAAGGGAAAGAAGTATTCAACGGAATCAGATGAAGAAGGCAAATGGGAAGCATGGATACTACCGTCTAAAGCTGGAGGACCATATGATCTGAGGATCACTACATCTAATGATGAGGCTACAGTACGTAATATTCTGATTGGAGATGTGTGGTTTTGTTCTGGACAATCAAACATGCAGCACAATTTTGGTCGTCATCAAGACAGATATGAAAGGGAAATAGCAGAAGCAGACTTTCCTGAAATTCGCCAGTTCTTGGTGTCACCAAATCCGAAGTTGACCGGCCCCCAGGAAGATGTTGCCGAAGGAAGTTGGAAGGAAGCTTCACCTGAGAACATACTTGAATTCTCCTTGATCGGGTACTTTTTTTCCAAAACACTATATGATCAATATAAAGTGCCGATTGGTTTTATCAATTCCAGTGTAGGTGGTACGCCTATCCGATCCTGGATTAGTGAAAACGGACTGAAAGAATTCCCTAAACTGACAGAACAGATCAATCAAAACAAGGATACTGCGTTTGTGAATGAGATCAACCGAAGCGCATGGAGTCAACGAATGAATAGCAATAAAAAGCCAAACCCTGATAAAGGGCTCAGTGGTGAATTGAAATGGTATGAACCTACATACCAGACTAGTGATTGGAAAAGTATGGTGATCCCGGGGTATTGGGAGGATCAGGGAATTCGGGATTTGAATGGTACGGTTTGGTTTCGCAAAGAAATCAATATACCTCAATCCATGGTAGGTAAGCCAGGCAGGATTCATATGGGAAGAATTGTTGATGCCGATCAGGTGTACATTAATGGAAAACAAGTAGGAGGGATCACTTATCAATATCCACAACGTCGCTATGATTTTGATTCCGGCATATTGACAAATGGAAAGAATGTGATTACCATCCGAGTGACCAATTACGGAGGAAAGGGAGGTTTTGTACCGGACAAACCATATTACCTGGCAGCCGGAATAGACACAATCAATCTTATTGGAACTTGGAAATATCAGGTAGGTGAGGTTTTTAGTCCCAGACAGGAATGGAGCAGACCGGTGAGAAGTATCAATGCTCAAAATGAACCTACTTCTTTGTTCAATGGAATGGTAGCACCATTTGAAGACTTTCCGATTAAAGGAGCAGTTTGGTACCAGGGTGAGTCGGATGTCTGGCGGGCGAAGGAATATGACCAGCTACTCACAGCATTGGTCAATGATTGGAGAGATCATTGGAAAAAGCCTCAATTACCAGTCCTGGTAGCTCAACTACCTAATTTTTTGGAGGTAAATTATTTGCCAGAAGAAAGTAGTTGGGCGGAGCTTAGAAATGCCCAGCTAAAAGTTTTGGATCTACCAAACACCGCACTAGCAGTTAGTTTGAATCTTGGAGAGTGGAATGATATACATCCGGGTAATAAAAAACCAATTGGAGAAAGGCTGGCACTTGGGGCGAGGAGTATCGCCTATCGAGAGGATCTGGTGTATTCCGGGCCGATTTACAAATCAGCTGTAGTCGAGGAGAACAAAGCTATTTTGTCATTTGATCATGTAGGTAGTGGACTAACCTCGTCAGACGGAGAAGAGCTTCGTTGGTTTGCCATAGCAGGAATGGACAAAAAGTTTGTTTGGGCGGAGACAGAGATGAAAGGAGATCAATTGGTCGTCTGGAGCGAAGAGGTTAAAAATCCAGCGTATGTCCGATATGCCTGGATGGATAATCCCGACCGAGCCAATTTCTTTAATAAAGAAGGCTTACCAGCATCTCCTTTTGAGGCCGTGCTGTTTGATGAAAATGCGCTGTGGAAAGGAAAGAAAGCGGCAGTAGTTCTTACTTACGATGATGCCTTGGAAGTTCAACTAGACAATGTCATTCCCGTCTTGGAGGAAAATGGATTTAAAGGGACGTTCTATCTGTCGGGATCCTTTCCTGGCCTTCAAAATCGATTGGAAGACTGGAAAAGAGCAGCAAAGTCAGGACATGAGTTAGGCAACCACACACTCTATCATCCTTGTCGGGCGGACGGCAGGGATTGGGTTACAGAGACGAACGACCTGGGAAAGTACACGACCGATCAATTGATCAAGGAAGTGGATATGATGAACATTTTCCTGAAATCCCTTGACGGAAAAGAAGAACGAACGTTTGCCTATACCTGCGGAGATACCGAGACTGGAGAAGGGCCTTTTATAGACTCGATCAAGGATAAATTCGTAGCAATGAGAGGTGTAAATGGGGAGGTGAACAATATCGAAACATTGAACCTTTCTAACCTAAACGCCTTCATTGCAGATGGTCAGAATGCCAATCAATTGATTGAATGGGCGGAAGAAGCTAGAGAGAAAAACGCGATGATGATTATTCTGTTTCACGGAGTAGGTGGAGGACATAATGGTAATGTGGAATTGGAAGAGCACACCAAATTCATTGAATACCTTAAGGCCAACGAAAAGGACTACTGGGTAACAACCATGATTGATGCCGCACAACATTGCATTGATCAGAAACAGCGATGAATAAATACTTTTTCGTAATCGGGATTTCAGTTTTTCATTTGACCGTACGGGCTCAGATAAATGCGGAAATAACACTCAACAGTGAGGTCAAGTATCAGACAGTCGAGGGTTTTGGTGCCGCACTGGCATATTACGAGAATTGGCTGATTGCGCATCCAAATAAGGCGGATATTTATGAAGCCATATTCGAAGAACTGAGTTTAGATATACTCAGGGTTCGAAATGCCTATGATTATGATGAGACCATGATCGATAGGGTTGCTGAGTTTTATCATGCAGCAGAAAACTCTTTGGGATACCCAATAAAGATCATGTCCACATCCTGGGGACCTCCGGAGTATTTGAAGTCAAATAACGATCGTAAGAATGGTGGTACATTAAAGTATCAAGTCAACGGAAACGATGTTGCTTTTGACTATTCCGGCTTTGCTGATTGGTGGAGGGCGGCATTGGATGAATACAATGAAAATGGCATTTATCCGGATTATATCAGTCTCCAGAACGAACCCGATTATGAGGCTACCTGGGAATCTTGCCTGTTTAAACCTGAAGAGCAAATAACTTCGAGGGACACGATCGCTGGCTATAACAAGGCTCTGGAAGCAGTCTTTGAAATGGTGGAGCAGCGTAATGAAAAACCTTTGATTCTTGGTCCTGAAACGATCGGAATTGGGTATAACAGCGTTCAGAATTATGTCAATGCCCTGGATGTGAGTAAGATGGATGGAATTGCACATCACCTCTATCATGGAGTGGATGAAAACGACCCTTGGGAAAGCGCAAATTTTACTTCAGTTGGAAACCTACACCCAGAAATTCCTCATTATCAAACGGAGTACAGCCGTGGAGACTGGTTTTCTCTTGCAGGGTTATTATACAAATCTTTTGCTGAAGAGCATGTGGTAGCCTATTTGTACTGGGATTTAATCTGGGATGGGGGAGGATTGGTTAATCTTGAATTTCCCTGGGATGCGAGTCGATGGACAACCAACGATGGATATATCAAGACAAAAGAGTTTTATGCTTTCAAGCAGTTTTCTGCGTTCATACATCCTGGTTGGGAGAGGATAAATGTAATTGGTAATTACCCTGATTTAAAAACCCTGGCCTTTATGAATTCAGGGCAAGATACCGTTACGGTGGTGATGGTGAATAAATCGGAATCTACCGACATTGAGGTGAATCTGAATGCAAATGATCTGCCATTTACCGCTTACGACGTTTACAGGACTTCTGAGCATGAAAACTGCGAATATGTCAGTTCAATAAGTAGTCCAAATTTCAATTTGCCTGCTAAATCTATCACGACCGCTCGACTGACTGTAAAAGAATCGGAGAAAGCTCCTTTAGGTTTCTCGAATTCATCTCTGACTGAAGACTACATTGTCTATCCAAATCCTGTATCGCAGTTAGTCAAAATCAGATTACCTGAGGACAGAGACTTTCAAACAATCATTATCTCTGATTTACATGGTAGAGTTCAGAAGGAGTTTCTCATCGATCACGTGAACAATTCCGAACACGAGATTACCATCGATTTAGAGGGATTACCCAGTGGAATGTTTTTTTACAAAATTAAATCTACTTCCGGGACAGATGTCATCGGAAGAATTCTGATCGAATAGATTTCTAAGTACATGTTACATGAACCACCGACTAAGAAATATGATAAAACTTACTAGCCTAATCCTGA
>JAUIAO010000046.1 GCA_030425425.1 Bacteroidia bacterium
ACCCACTGACTACTATCGACATGTCTTTAGAGAAACCGCCCAGTACGAGAGTACGCTGGGTGGTGTGAGAGGACAACAAAGATAGGTTTGATCACCTATCTTTGTTTCCTACTCGATTGGATTTCTACGTTATTGTCACCAAATGTTACCTTGTCGCCCTTATGTAATTTTCTGCGTATTCTCATTTCAGGGTTGCCATTGACAAACACTTCTTCATTCAAAATCATTTGTTTGGCTTCTCCTCCTGATGCCACCCAATTGAGAACTTTCATCAGGTCATTGAGTTGAATATATTCGTCATCAGGTCTGAGTGTGAATGCTTCCATGTGTGATTATTTTCTTTAAATATAAATAGCTTGCTGTAATCGTACGCCCGTCAAACTAATAAGTTGAGGATAAACCCTGATAATTCATTAGAAATGGAGGTTATTTAATGTTAATGATAGTTTTTCATACTCACATAAAAGCTTTGTCTAAAAGTGACTGCTCAAATTTGGGTTATTTGATGAATGAGAGTTTCTCAATATCTATGACGATAGACTCTCGGAAATCAGCCACCCTGCACTCCAACATGCTTGAAAATTAAAACCTCCCGTAAGACCATCTATATCTATTACCTCACCTGCCAAATACAAGCCGGGGTAGTTTTTACTTTCAAATGATTTAAGGTTGATCTCCGAGAGAGCTACTCCACCGCAAGTAACGAATTCTTCCTTAAATGTACTTTTACCATTTACTTCGTACAGGCCCTGAGAGAGTTCCTCTGACAGTTTATTGATATGTTTTTTGGAGAGTTCTTCACAAGTTTGATTTTCATAGATGCCAACTATTTCGCATAACCTCTTCCAAAAACGTTTCGGTAAGTTAAAAGGGCAGTAACTATGAATTTTGCGGTTGGGATGCGTCCTCAATTCAGACAATCCCAACGATATGTCTTCTGTAGAGATCTCTGGAAGAAAATTGATCAGAATCTTGAATTGATAATTTAGTTTCTTCAGGTCTTGCGCTCCCCATGATGAGAGCTTAAGTACAGCAGGACCACTAAGTCCCCAATGAGTGATTAATAAAGGACCTTCCTCTAAGAGTTTTGATTTGACCACTCTGATTTTTACTTTTTCAAAACTCAATCCGGGTAAGTCGGCTATCCTTGCATCTTTTATATTGAATGTAAATAGGGAAGGGACTTGAGGGTTGATTTTGAGTGAAAGTGGTTTTAACAGTTCTAAACTGGCAGGAGAGGAGCCGGGTGAGTAAATAACTTTATCAGCTGTGTATGTGGTAGCTGTTGTGGTTAATTTCCAACCATTATCTGATTGATCAAACGATGTGACGGCCTCATTAAGCTTTACAGTAATGCCGAGTTTTTTAGCCTCGGATAGGAAGCAATTAATAATAGATTGTGAAGAGTTAGAGTAAGGAAAAACGCGAAGATCTTCCTCCGTTTTTGTTGGCACCTGATGATTTGCCAGCCATTGGATCATTTCTGCTGATCCGAATTGCTTGAAAGCATCGAATAGTTTTTTCCCTCCACGAGGATAGAATTTAACAAGTTCAGCAGGGTTGCTCCGACCATTAGTGACATTGCATCTGCCTCCACCTGAGATTTTCACTTTAGATAACAGCTTTCCAGATTTCTCCAGTATTGTGATCTGGGCGTGAGGGTTTTTTGTAGCAATATTGATTGCAGCAAAAAAACCTGCTGCACCTCCTCCTACAACGATGATTTTCACCGGTCTAGTTTTTTTTCTTCGAAAGTCACATCAGCACCCTTACGATAGTGAATTCTAAAATAAACGAGACATTCATCTGCTCCAGCTTTTAAAACGGCTTCTTGTGCTTGCTTAGCTACTTGCATTACCTCATCATATTTGCCTACCATTACAGTTTCGAAAGGTGTGATTCGGTAAGGTAAGCCTGAATTCTGAATGATTGCTATAGCCTCATCCACCAGTGCGTAGGTGTCAAGGGATTTGCTTTTTGGAACGATCTGTATTCCAAGAGTGATTAAATGATCTGTCATCAGTTATATTGATTCATGGTTCTTGGCAAACCAATTGTACAAAAAGATAAAATTGCTTCAATCGCGCGATCCATGTTAAGAACCAGTTCGTCCATTTCCTGTTTTGAGAATGGACTCAGTACATAATCAACCTGCCGACCTTTGGAGAAGTCATCTCCAACACCAAACTTGAGGCGGACATAGTTCTGTCCTCCTGTCATTTGTTCAATGTTCTTCAGTCCATTGTGTCCTCCGGCAGAGCCTTTTCCTTTTAGCCGGATCTTGCCAAAAGGCAAGGCGATATCATCCGTAACAACCAACAGGTTGTCTTTTGGAACCTTCAGCTCATTCATCCAGTAATTGACAGCTTTACCACTTAGGTTCATGTACGTGGTGGGCTTGATGAGGTGAATGATCCTGCCTTTATATTTCAATGTGGCATAAAACGCGTGTCTTCCATGCTCAAAAGTCAGATTTTTCTCATCGGCTAGTCTGTCCAAAACCAAAAATCCAATGTTATGCCTTGTGAGCTCATATTCTGCTCCGATGTTTCCCAGTCCTGCAATCAGGTATTTCATGATGATTTGATTCTTTCAGTAAGGATGTGAATGATGTTTGAGAGCCTAATCAGGTTGATTTTAAAAAGGTAGTTATTGATTTGATAAAACAAAAAATCCTACTCTTTATTTCAAAGAGCAGGATTTCAATATTCAATTCAGGAAATGCGATTATTCTTCGCCTCCTTCTTCTCCTTCTTCTCCTTCTTCCTCGTCAGTAGCCTTACCTCTTAGTGCTCTTGGGATTTCGATACCCATGATCGTTACTAGTGGGCTATTCAGAATTTCGTAATTTTCAGCAGTTAGCTCGCCGACTTTTACAGACTTACCAAGTCCTAGTTTAGAAACATCTACCTCGATGTATTCTGGCATATCCTTTGGCAAAGCTTTCACAGTAATAAATCTCAATTTCTTGATCAACTTACCACCTTGCTGAATACCTGGAGGTACACCAATAGGTTGTACCGGAATATCCATTTTAATATGCTTTCCTTTGAATAGCTGAAGAAAATCAACGTGAATGATTGCCTCACTAACCGGATGGAACTGAATGTCCTGAAGGATCGCATCATACTCTGTTCCTTCAATGTTTATTTTCGCGAAATGCGCTTTGTCAGTATAAACAAGTTCACGGAACAAAATCGCTGGTGCGTAAAAATGTACCTGTTCTTCACCTCCGTAAAGTACTCCCGGTATCATTCCTTCTTCTCTCAGTCTTTTTGATTCGGACTTGCCAAGATTCGCTCTTTTATACCCTACAATCTCAACAGTTTTCATAATATAAAAATTTAATTGTTTACTTAATAAATAACGTACTAATAGATCCGTGTGAGTGAATGTTTCGAATCCCGGCAGCAAATAAATCTGCAACTGTCAGTACGGTAATTTTTTCACTTTTTTGTTTCAATGGAAGTGTGTCAGTCACTATGAGTTCTTCCAATTCTGAATTTTCCAGGTTTTCATAAGCTTTTCCAGAGAGAATCGCGTGTGTACACAATGCCCTCACAGATTTAGCCCCTTTTGTCTTTAATAGGTTTGCAGCTTTGCTTATCGTTCCGGCCGTATCGATCAAGTCATCAACAAGGATCACGTCTTTGCCCGTCACATCACCGATAACCTGCATAGAAGCTACTTCATTGGCTCTTTTCCTGTGCTTGTCACATACTACCATTTCAGCCTCGAAAAACTTTGCAAAAGCACGTGTTCTTGCTGTGCCTCCAACGTCAGGAGAGGCAAAAATCAGGTTACCCAATTCCAGACTCTTGATATAAGGTACAAAAATGGCTGTCCCGTTCAAGTGATCTACCGGGATATCAAAAAAGCCTTGAATCTGACCTGCATGTAGATCCATAGTCATGATTCTGTTCGCACCAGCTGCCATCAAAAGGTTAGCGACCAGTTTTGCGGCTATTGCTACTCTTGGCTGATCTTTTCTGTCCTGGCGTGCATATCCGAAATAAGGTACTACTACGGTCACATATTTTGCACTTGCCCTTCTCGCAGCATCAATCATCAACAATAGCTCCATGATGTTGTCAGTAGGAGGGTTGGTAGATTGTATGATGAAAAGGTCGCTACCTCTTACAGACTCATTGTACCCAAAATGGAGTTCCCCATCACTGAATTTTTGGGAAGTACATTTACCCAAAGGCTGACCATAAGCATCTGCAATCTTATTAGCTAGATCGATGGAACCTTTGCCGCTGTAAATGTTTACTGTAGAGGACATGAAGTTGTGGCTTTAAATAATTAATCCCGGATTCCGATTATTTCGGGCCGGGATTTATTGTTGGCCTACTAGGGCTCGAACCTAGACTCTTCTGAACCAAAATCAGACGTGTTGCCAGTTACACCATAGGCCATTGTTTTCTGTTTGGATATGTCATCCTGAAAACGGAATGCAAAACTAGGAATATTTCAGTTAAATAGACAAGAAGGGGACTGAAAAATCTTAGAAAAAAATCATCAGGATACGTCTGTATTTTTTCATGGTGCAAATTAAAGAGTTAAGTTGTAATTTTATTAACAACATGAATTACTCCGAACAACAACTTTCAATAATCAATAGTGAAGGTGATTTGGTAGTGAATGCCATAGCAGGGTCTGGAAAAACTTCCACGTTATTGGGTTTTGCAGAAAAGCGAAGCAAAGAACGCATGCTTTATCTAGCTTTCAATAAGTCAGTTAAAGATGAGGCAATTACCATGTTTGATCACAAGGGACTTTCTAAGGTTCAAGTAGAAACTGCTCATTCACTGGCTTTTAAAAACCAGAGAGGACATCTACTCAAAATAAATAAGGGAAATTATCAAGCGTATGATGTTAAGCAGATACTAGGGTTGAAACTCAAGGATGCTGTGGAGGATATGAGATATGGCCGGCACGTCATTCAGCTGGTCAATGCATTTTGTAATAGTGCCGTCACAACGGTATCCGAAATGGATTATTTATCTCTACAAAGTGGTGAGGATAAAAATTTCGTAGCAAATCATATGGATCAGTTAACTACTGATGCCAGGCGTTTTTTAGGAAAAATGAAGAATGGTGAAATAGAGATAACCCACGATTTCTATTTGAAAATGTATCAGCTTTCGAACCCTGATCTCTCTGGATATGATTACATTCTTTTCGATGAAGGTCAGGATGCTTCACCAGTAATGTTGGATGTCTTTATGAAGCAGAATGCCACCAAGGTGATCGTGGGAGATGAGCACCAGCAAATTTACGGCTGGAGACATGCCGTCAATGCATTGAAAAGCTCAGAATACAAGCGGTTATTTCTGAACACGAGTTATAGGTTTGATGACCATATTGGTAAGTTGGCTAAATCTATATTGGGTACAAAACAGATGCTTGAAGATCTGAGTATTCCTAATATTAGAGGTGCCGGACTGACTTCTGATATTTCTTCCAAAGCTACATTGGGGAGAACTAATAGTGCCATATTAGTAGATGCTATTGAAAATCTCGTAGATTATGAATTGATTGATAAAGTCTATTTTGAAGGAAATTTCAATACCTATACCTATGCAGATGAAAGCGGTTCGGTTTACGACGTGCTCAATCTGTACCTTGGCAATTGGTCGTATATCAAAAATCCAATGATCAAGGGGTTTCAGGATTTTGTACAATTGGAAGAGTATGTAGAGAAAACCAATGATGCATCATTATCTGGTATTATCAATATAGTGAAGCAATACAAAAGGGATTTGCCAAGTATCATCAAAACCATCAAAGAGAAACACGTAGAACACGATCAGAAAAATGAAGCAGATATGATTTACTCTACTGTTCATAAAGCGAAAGGAATGGAGTACGGGGAAGTTACCCTGTTGGAAGATTTCTTAGGTGAGCAGAAGCTGAAGGAATTGATTTCACGAAATGAAATTGAATTAGATATGGATAGGGTATTGGAAGATATAAATATCCTATATGTAGCTGTGACCCGTGCTAAAAACAAGTTGATAATTCCTGAGTCATTAGTACCGGCTGAATACAATCATGATCATAAATGTAATTCTATAGAAATTATTCCATCTGAGCGGAATGATTTTGAATTTGAAGATAATGAGTTCTATGACTTCTCCCTTGATTCTTTCGAAGCAGAAATAACTGAATTGGAGAAGAGCTATTCTGTAAGCGAAGTGCGCAAGAAGCATCAGCATGCCTACAAAGGCTGGACAGATGAAGATGATCAAGCTTTGAAAAAACTATTTGCTGAAGGTAAAAAGGTGAAGGAACTGGCTGAGCATTTTGGCCGAACAAGGGGAGCCATAAGGTCTAGACTTAAGAAATTGGAAGTTTATTATTAACCCGTCGGTAATTAACCCAGTAAATTCATTGAAAATGCTCTAACAATATCTTCCATTCTAATAAATGAAGAAGGGATAGAAATTGTAAATCAAGTGATAGTGTGGTGAATTATCGGGGTAAAACCAAACATTAGTTGGCTGTATGCCACTGGTTATTAGCAGGTTGAGACTGTGGGTTCTCCCAATCAAACTCAACCAGTTGATAATAATGGAATTTAAATCAAGATAATATGCAACGAAAAGTCATTTTATGTGCAATCATGATCATTTTAATGAACCTTTCTGAGGCTCAGCTACTCTATCAGGTGAGTGGAAATGGTCTGGATAAGTCCTCATATATCTTTGGGACTATTCACTTTGTGTGTGATGAAGATCAGCTGGACGAAATAGCAGCTGCCGCACTCAAGAATTCTAAAAAAGTATTTCTGGAGCTGGATATGGATGATCCTTCACTGTCTTCAAAGATGCAAAAGTTAATGCTCGATCTATCTGCAAAAGAAGATTATGCTGAATTGGATGAGCTTGATTATCAGCGTCTGAATCAATTTCTTCTTGACAATTATGGTACAGGGTTGGACCAAATGAGTGCCATGAAGCCATTTGCATTGATGAGCATGGTCATGCTCAAGAGTATTGAATGTGAGCAGTTTACTTCTGTAGAAGAGCTGGTGATGAAAGAGGCAAAGCGAAATCATTTAGGAATATATGGTTTGGAAACCATCGAATTTCAGATGGGTTTGTTCGATGATATTCCTTTTGAAGATCAGATGGATTGGATATGGGAGACACTAGATTCGGATTTTCAATATGAATATGGTAGAATGTTGGACGCTTACAATGATGGCGACCTAGAAGAGCTCTATGATTTGATTTTGGATAGTCCTGGTTTTGCCAATTATATAGATAAGCTACTAAATGATCGCAACCTCAACTGGATGCCGATTATTCAAAAGGAGATGTCTAAACAACCGACATTTTTTGCCGTAGGAGCGGGACATTTGGCTGGAAATATGGGTGTCTTGGAACTTCTTCGTGAAGAAGGTTATCAGGTGCAGCCGGTGGTGGGAGGCAAGTATAGGTAATCGGTCAACCTAATTTCTACTGCTAACCGATTACCGATAAATACCTTTTCATAAATGATCGTCTTTTACTGATTCTCCACCCACTTTCGTGCATTCACGAATGGCTCAATCCATATAGACACTTCATCATTCTTAATTGGCTCTTTGTGTGCCCAGTTCCAAGGGAAAATCGTACGCTCCAGGTGAGGCATTATAGCCACGTGACGTCCATTTTGCGAGGCAACAGCTGCACAGGCAAAATCACTTCCGTTCGGGTTGCCAGGGAAAGCCTCATAGCTGTATTTCACTGGAATGTTGTAATCTTCTGGTTTCCCGGGCAGTACAAACTTACCTTCTCCATGCGCTAGCCAGATACCAAGTCTACTGTCAGCAAGTGATCCAAACATTACAGTGTCATTCTTTTCAATATCCACATTGACAAATGCTGATTCAAACTTTTCGGAGATGTTGTGGTGCATTCTCGGGTGAGCTTCTCCCATTTCTGGGTAAATCAGTCCCAATTCCATCATTACCTGGCAGCCGTTACAGACACCAAGACTCAAAGTATCTGCTCGATTGTAGAAATTATCGAGTGCTCTTTTAGCTTTTTCATTGAAAATGAATGAACCGGCCCATCCTTTCGCAGAGCCAAGAACGTCAGAGTTGGAGAATCCTCCTACAAACACGATCATGTTGACATCTGAAAGATCTTCTCTGCCGTATACCAAGTCTGTCATGTGAACATCCTTTACATCAAAACCTGCCAGATAAAGTGAATAAGCCATTTCACGGTCTCCGTTCACTCCTTTTTCACGGATAATCGCTGCCTTGATGCCTGATGGTGTTCTGCGCTTCGGATCAATTCCATAATGTGCAAAAGTCCCTTCAAAGCCTTCTGGGAATTTATATTGAAGGGGTTGGTTTTTAAAATTATTAAACCTCATCTCGGCAACTTCCGGAACAGTTTGTTCTCTATCTAATTGGTAAGATGTGCTCATCCAGATATCCCGGAGATAGTCGATGGATAATTCTAAATTCCAGGTATCTTTTGAAAGTTTTAGTGATCTTGACTCACTCATTTCACCAAGTTCTAGTGCTTTGACCGAATATTTATCCAAAACCCTCTTTACGGCAGGCTCATTTTCTACTTGAATTACAGCAGCTGGATTTTCGGCAAATAAGATTTTTACCACATCATCCTCTGCAAAGCCATCAAGGGAAACCTTCAACCCACCAATAACATTCGGAAAGTTCATTTCTAACAGAGTCGTCAATAAACCTCCGGCCGAAACATCATGACCTGCTAAGATCAATCCTTCGCTGATCAATTCTTGAATAGCCTTGAAACCACCGGAAACGCTTTCAATATCAGCGTCTGGAGCTTTACTCCCGATGATCGAAATGGCTTGACCAAAACTACTTCCTCCTAATTCTAACTCACTGACAGAGAATGGTATATATAAAATTTTAGATACTTCTGAAGGTTTGATATTCGGGGTGACTACCTTCCTGATATCACTCACTTCTCCTACCGAACTCACGATCACGGTTCCTGGAGACAATACTTTCTTTCCATTCGGATATTTCTGCGCCATTGACAGGGAATCCTTACCTGTCGGTATGTTGATTCCTAGTCCTGATGCAAACTCACTGATTTCTTTCACCGCTTCATACAGGCGAGCATTTTCACCATCATTTTTCGCTGGCCACATCCAGTTGGCACTCAGCGAGATACCTGGCATTCCGTGAGTTAAAGGTGCCCAAACTAAGTTAGTCAATGCTTCAGTTAACGAAAGTCTTGATCCAGCGCCTGGGTTGATCAAGGCAGGGATAGGAGAGTGGCCAAGACTTGTTGCGATTCCTTTATTGCTGTTGAAATCAAGAGCCATCACGGCTACATTATTCAGAGGAACCTGAATTTCACCAACAGTTTGCTGCAAAGCTACTTTTCCTGTTACAGATCGATCCACTTTGTTGGTCAACCAATCTTTACTTGCTACACCTTCAAGCTGTAGCACTCTTTCGAGATATTCTTCTATTCGGTCAACATCATACTCCTTATCCTTATAAATTTTTTGCTGTTTGGTATCTTCCAGAATTGTAACCGGTGAAGATCCGAACATGTGCATCATTTTCAAATCAAATGGAGCTTTTTCGGCACCTTCACGCTTGAATTTTAATTCAAGATCACCAGTCGTTTTACCTACCTCGTAATAAGGTGCTCGCTCACGTGCAGATACATCTTTGAGGTATTTGGCATTTTTTGGATCTATAACAAGACCCATGCGCTCCTGAGATTCATTTCCGATGATTTCTTTCTCAGAAAGAGTAGGATCACCAACTGGGAATTTTTCCAGATGAAATTCTCCGCCTGTTTCTTCTACCAGCTCCGACAGACAGTTGAGGTGTCCTCCAGCTCCGTGATCATGTATGGAAACTATTGGATTTTCATCCAATTCAGCCATTGCTCTTACAGCATTCGCAGCACGCTTTTGCATTTCAGGGTTGGATCGCTGGACAGCATTGAGCTCCAATGCACTACTGAATGCACCCGTATCTACAGATGATACAGCTCCACCGCCCATTCCAATTCGATAGTTGTCACCACCCAGTAAAACGACAGTTTGATCTTTCTCTACTTTCTTTTTTAGTCCGTCTTTTAGCTTTGCAAAACCAATTCCTCCGGCAAGCATGATCACTTTATCAAAAGCTATAGTCTCTTCATTTTCTTCATGCTCGAAAGTGAGCAAACTCCCACAAATCAATGGTTGACCGAATTTATTACCGTAATCACTGGCCCCATTCGAGGCTTTGATTAGAATATCTTTTGGCGATTGATAAAGCCATTTTCGAGGAGTGACTTTTTGCTCCCACTTTTTAGAATCATTCAGGCGGGAATATGAAGTCATATAAACTGCCGTTCCTGCCAAAGGGAAACTGCCTGTTCCGCCGGCCATTCTGTCCCTGATTTCACCACCTGACCCTGTTGCAGCTCCATTGAAAGGCTCTACAGTCGTTGGGAAGTTGTGCGTTTCGGCCTTAAGAGATATGATTGATTCATAATCCTTTATCTCAAAAAAGTCGGGTTTATCCTGTGTTTTTGGAGCGAATTGCTCCACTACTGGTCCTTTGATAAAAGCTACATTGTCTTTGTATGCAGAGACGATCTGTCCCGGATGGTCTTTAGAAGTTTTCTTGATCCACTGGAATAGCGTCATTGGCATGTTGTCCCCATCAATGATAAACTGGCCATTGAATATCTTGTGTCGGCAATGCTCAGAGTTGATTTGAGAAAAACCAAAAACCTCAGAATCAGTGAGATCACGACCAATTTGAGTAGAAACTTCTTTCAAGAAATCTATTTCGTCTGAGCTAAGTGCCAACCCTTCTTTTTGATTGTAGGTCTCCAAGTCACTGATGTACTGAATAGGGGCAGGCTTAATTTTGAGAGTAAAAATATCCTGATCAATTAAATCGTATTTCTGCTGAAGCATCGGGTCAAAAAGCTGACCATTATCTGCATGAAATGCCTCAATTCTGTTGATATTATCTATTCCTGCATTCTGAGCAATTTCCACGGCATTGGTACTCCATGGAGTGATCATTTCTTTGCGAGGACCGATGAATTTGCCAGTAAGTGAACTGCTTTCTATTTTTTGTGCACCCGAAAACAACCATTCTAATTTTTTTTCTGTGTCTGGTGCCAATTCGGCTTTGCTGCCCACCACGTAATAGAGCTCCGTGGATTTTTTGAAAATGTAAATCATATAGAGAAGGGACATTCGATTTGTCAGCGCAAAAATAGAAGATTTGCTCAAAGATTATCCTCTGAAAGTAACGAAGAGACAAGAGATTTACTTCCTTCTATCATTTGGTGATGTTTCAGCGGTAATAAATGAGTGTTTGAATACTTGAACAACTGTTCTTTCTCTTGGATTTTTTCAGGAATGATAATAGAGTCTTGCTCACCCAGAATGAAATCTATCTGACATTGGATTTCAGAGAATTGAGTTTTTTTCAAAAAAAGACATTTAAAATACATCCAGGAACGATAGACCCTTATTCTGTTTTCAATGATTGAAAGTTCTTTTTCGGCAAATCGGATCATAGAATAACTGGCTAATGAAAATTGACGGGCCAGCTTCACCAAGCTATTGAATTGATCAGGGTGATACATCAGATAGCGGAAAATCCAATTGGTTGCAGGATGAACTGCAACTTTATACCAGGGGTTTTGATAAACACCGTCTGGAGCTACAAGAATCATCTTTTTAACTGATTTTGGAAACATTTTGGCGGTAGCTAATGCAAATCTTCCACCTAAACTGAAGGCTCCAATATCGAAATCATTGATTTCATTTTGTTGAAGGAACTGATCAAAATCAACTTTCCAATTTTTGAGTGTAAGAGGGTTTTCTGCTCTCATACTTTTGCCATGATAGTATAAGTCAAAGCTATAAATGGTGTAGGAGTTTTGTATCAAGTCAATCCAAGGTTCAAAGATTTCATGTGTTTGACCAAATCCATGAAACAAAACGATGGTTTTGTTTCCATTGCCGAATTTCTTGTAAAAGAGCTGATTTCCTTCCATGACCATTATCTGAAGGTTAAGAAATAGAAAAAATTTTAAAAAATCAGACAATTCTTTAAACCTTATTGATTTAGGGTCGTTGACACGATGGAAACTTTTGGAATAACCAAAGTTTCCTGCGTATTTTCGCGGCTTTAAAAATCAAACAGTGAAAGACAAAATATTAGAAGGAGCGCATTCATTATTCATACAATACGGAGTGAGATCTGTATCGATGGATGACGTGGCGAGGGCTTTGTCTATGTCCAAAAAGACATTATACCAGCATTTTTCCAATAAAGATGATTTGGTAACGGAGGCTGTAAGGTTACACATGGAGCGTGAGGCAAAAGAATTTGATGATATTCATGAAGAAGCAGACAATGCCATAGCAGAACTATTTCTGATTTCGCGATGCATGAGAGAGCATGTTCTGAATCTTAATCCATCATTGCTCTATGACCTGCAGAAATATCATGCGAATGCCTGGGAACTCTTTCAGCAATTCAAGAAGGAATATCTGATGGGGCAAATCAGCCGGAATCTCGATAGAGGTATCCAGGAAGGATTCTACAGAAAAGAAATCAATGCCAAAGTACTGGCGATGTATCGAGTAGAGTCTGTTCAGCTAATATTCAATGATCAGCTCTTCCCACGTCCCGAATTTGATTTTGCGGATGTACAGATGCAGGTATTTGATCACTTTGTGCATGGGCTTTTGTCTGATTTGGGTAGAGAGCTTTATCGCACACATTTAGAAATGAATTCAGAAAATCACTCAAAATAAATACATGAGAAATAGCACTCATATGAAACTCAAACTACTATTTATAATGACACTTTTGGGCTATTCGGGGATGGCTCAGAAAACAGGTAATTCCTACACGCTGGAGGAGTGTATTGATTATGGCCTGAAGAATAATATTCAGGTACAGAATGCACAACTGGATGAGGAAATTGCAAAAGCTAAGGTAAAAGAAACCGTAGGAATAGGTTTGCCTCAGGTCAGTGGCTCTGTGGCGTTGCAGCACAGTCCTGATCTTCAACGTTTTTTCAGTCGGTATGATACTACAGGGGGATTTTCCTTCGTAGATCCTGCTGCAGCCAATGCAATCGGATTGGATCAGGGGGAGGTTTTTGCTGCTCAGAACTTTTTCCAACTGAAAAGTGTAGGTACTGCAGAATTGAATATCAATCAGTTGATTTTCAACGGATCGTATATTGTGGGATTACAAGCATCCAACGCTTATAAGGATCTTTCAGTAAAGCAGGCAAATCAAACTAAAGAGGAAAATATCAAAAATATTTCAATGGCCTTTTACAACCTGCTCATCATGCAGGAGCGGTTAGAACTGGTAGAATCTAACCTCAAGCGCATAAAGGAACTATATGAAACCACAGCGGCTATGCAAGAGAATGGTTTTGCTGAAAAGATTGATGTGGATCGTCTTAAAGTGAATTTGAACAATCTGAATGTAGCCGTTAGGAATACAGCTAATGGTCTCGACTTGGCTCAAATGCTATTGAAGTTCCAAATGAATTATCCCATGAATCAGGAATTGGATATAGAAGGGTCACTGGAAAATGTGGTATTACAGCAGGTTGAGGGGCCTGATAGTGAATGGAATTATTCCAAAAGAACAGACTATCAGGTTTTGGAAGCGAATAAAAAACTTCAGGAGTTGAATATAAAAAACAAATATGCAGAGGCACTTCCAAGCATTGGGGCTTTTGCAAATATTGGTTATATGACTCAGGCTCCTTCTTTTGGTGGGTTGTTTAAAACCGAATCAGATTTTACTGAATCGGATCAAATAGGTACCGATGGATGGTACAATTATACTTCGGTTGGGTTGGCGTTGAACTGGAACTTTTTTACGGGATTGCAAAGAAGCTATCAGATACAGCAAGAAAAACTTAATCTACAGAAGATTGATAATAGCTTCAAAATGTTGGAAAATAATATAGAGATGGAAGTCACTCGGAATCAGGACGCATTGGATGTGGCGCTGGAGACACTGGATGTTCAGTCCGAAAATCTGGATTTGGCAACCAATATTTATGAGATTTCTCAAATCAAATATGAAGAGGGAGTAGGCAGTAGCCTGGAAGTCACCGAAGCAGATGCAGCCCTCAAGGAAGCTCAAACTAATTACTATAGCGCACTATATGACGCCATAGTAGCACAAATTGAACTCAAGAAATCATTAGGAACACTTTACAACAAATAGTCATGTTGATCACTAAAATCAAAGACTCAAAATATCTACATAAAAATATGAAACGACTCAATCATACCTTAATCCTGACTCTGATCGCTGTGGTCTTTTATGCATGCGGTGGAGGAGAAGCGTCCAATGATAAATTGGCCGAACTTGACGCATTGAAACAAGAAAGAAAAGAACTAGACAGCAAAATCAAATCACTTGAAGAGGAGCTTATTGAAAGCGGACAAATCAAACCTGCTGAAGTGAGAAAGGTGCTTGTGACTGCTTTTGATCTGAATCCAAAGGCTTTTGAGCATCGTGTGGAGATCAGAGGAGGAGTAGCTTCCAAAAGAGATGTGATGCTTTCCGCAGAGACCATGGGTAAAATAGAGTCAATCAAGGTGAAAGAAGGGCAGCGGGTAAAAAAAGGTCAGCTTTTGATTGCACTGGAAGCAGATATTTTGAAAAACAGCATTTCAGAAGTTAAAACACAGCTGGAATTGGCGGCTACAATCTATGAGCGTCAGTCTAAGCTTTGGAAGCAGAACATCGGTACTGAGGTGCAATACTTACAGGCTAAAAACAACAAGGAATCATTAGAGAAAAAATTGGAAACACTCAATGCTCAGTTGAGCCGGGCGAGAGTGGTGGCTCCTTATAGCGGAGTGGTAGATAATATACCGGTGAAGGTAGGAGAAATGGCTCAGCCAGGTTTGCCGCTGTTGAGAATCGTGAACCCTGAAGATATGTACATCACTGCAGACGTTTCTGAATCATATCTCGGTAGATTTGATGAAGGTCAGTCGGTGAATATTTATTTTCCATCTCAGGACAAATCAATCACTTCTAAAATCTCTAGTGTAGGACAGGTGATCAAAAATGAAAACCGAACTTTTGAGATTGAAATTAATCTGCCGGCAACCAATTTTCCTGTTAGACCAAATCAGGTGGTGGTGATCGATATGGCAGATTACCAAACGGAGAATGCATTGGTAGTGCCTACAAAAATCATCCAAACGGATAGTAAGGGTAGCTATGTATATGAGTTAGTCAATGAAGGAGAGAACATTGTAGCGAAAAAAGTATACGTAGAGCCGGGAGTAAGCTATGATCTGAAAACTGAAATCCTCGATGGGTTGAATAAAGGACAGGTCATTGCAAATGATGGATTCAGAGAGCTTGCTCAGGGTATGGCTGTGTCTATTCAGTAATCTTTTCACTCACAGTTTAAACATTGAAAAATGACTGACGATCCGAATTATTTCGAAACTAATAAACAGTTTGGACTAACTACTCTTTCGCTTAAAAATAAGACGACTGTGTATGTGATCACCATTCTGATAGTGGTAATGGGGATATTGACCTATCTCACATTGCCGAAGGAAAGCTTTCCGGAGATTTCACAGCCTATCGTGTATGTGGGTACGCCACATCCGGGTAACTCTCCGGTAGATATGGAAAACCTGGTTACCAGGCCATTAGAGAAAGAAATCAATGCCATTGCGGAAGTTGATAATATCAAATCTACTTCCGTTCAGGATTATTCTACCATCATCGTAGAGTTTACATCAGATACTGATATAGAAGATGCATTGACTAAGGTGAAAGATGCAGTGGATAGAGCAAAACCCGATCTTCCGGAATTGCAAACAGATCCATCTGTATTCGAAATGGATGTGTCTGAGTTTCCGATTTTGAATATCAACCTCTCTGGAAACTACAGCATGGAAGAACTGAACGAATATGCTGAATATCTGGAAGAAGAAATCGAAAAAGTCCCGCAGATTTCGAAAGTAGAGATCAGGGGAATTAACGAAAAAGAGCTTAAAATCAATGTGGACCCGTTCCAGATGGAAGCTCGTGAGGTGAACTTCATGGATATTGAAAATGCGATCAGAGCCGAGAATATCACCCTCTCTGGAGGTAGTGTGAAACAAGGTGACATCCGTAGATCCGTGCGCGTGGTTGGTGAGTTTACCAATCCCGATCAAGTTCTGGATGTGGTGGTGAAAGCAGAGAAAGGAAATATCGTCTATCTGAAGGATATCGCTGAAGTTGATTTTGATTATAAAGAAGCTAAGGATTATGCTCGCTTAAGAGGAAATCCTGTGGTGATGGTGGACGTGATCAAGCGTAGTGGAGAAAACCTTCTCACCGCCACTGATCAAATCAATGAGATCATAGAAAAAGCGAAAACTGAAGTATTTCCGAAAGATTTAGTTGTTACCAAGACTAACGATCAATCGGAGCAAACGCGTGAACAAGTAAGCTCACTTGAGAATAATATTATCTCTGGGGTGATACTTGTAGTATTGGTATTGCTGTTCTTCCTTGGATCGCGAAATGCACTATTCGTAGGGGTAGCGATTCCTTTGTCTATGTTCATGTCGTTTATGATTCTGGGAATTTTTGGAATCAGTATCAACATGATGGTTCTGTTCTCCCTGATCATGGCTTTGGGTATGTTGGTAGATAATGGAATTGTGGTTGTGGAGAATGTTTATCGCTTGAGAGAAGAAGGTTACAGTGCTTTTGAAGCTTCCAAGCAAGGGGTAGGAGAGGTTGCATGGCCGATTATCGCATCCACGGCCACTACTTTAGCGGCATTCCTTCCATTGGCATTTTGGCCTGGGATCATGGGAGAATTCATGAAATATTTGCCGATTACTCTGATGGTGACTTTGGGATCTTCATTGTTTGTAGCCCTGGTGATCAACCCTGTTTTGATCACTTCATTCATGAAGCTAGACACAGGTGAAGTACGCAAAGGAAGAATATTGATTTTTTCAGCAATAGCAATTGTAGTAGGAATTCTTTTGTATTTCGCAGGAGCAGCGATCCTAAGTAACTTATTGCTGATTGCAGCGATTATCACTTTGCTCAATGTTTACGTGTTAACTCCATTATCAAGATCTTTTCAGAGTAGTTTCTTACCATGGCTGGAAGGTTTTTACAAGAAAACACTGAATTTTGCTTTGGCCGGATGGAGACCAATCGTCTTCTTCTGGGGTACGGTTTTACTTTTTATAGTCTCTATTGGGCTCATGATGGTTTTTCCACCGGATGTTGAGTATTTTCCTAAAACCCCACCAAAGTATATCAATGTCTTTGTAGAATATCCGGTGGGTACTGATATTGAGCATACCAATGAATTTACTAATTCATTAGAAAGCAAGGTGTTCAAAATAGTAGAGCCTTATGAGGGAATCGTAGAATCTATCATTGCCAACGTAGGTCAGGGTACATCTGACCCGAATGACCCGTCAGCATTCGGACAGCAAGACACTCCGAATAAGGCGAGGATTACAGTGAATTTCAAGGAGTTTAAATATCGAAATGGTGTGGATACTTATGAGATATTGGCTGAGGTGAGAGAAGGATTGGGTGACTATCCGGGAGTAGCGGTGACTGTAGACCAAAACTCTGATGGACCTCCAGCTGGGAAACCAATTAGTATTGAAATATCTGGTGAAAAGTATGCCAAGCTGATTGATATTACTGAGTCTATGAAAAAACTGATCAATGAATCAGGCATCGAAGGGATAGAACACCTAAAGGCTGATTTGGAAACAGGTAAACCTGAATTGGTTGTGAATATAGACCGTGAAAAGGCCAGAAGGTTTGGTTTATCTACCAATTCCATTGCCATGGAAATGAGAACTGCATTGTTTGGGAAAGAGATTTCCAAATACAAGCAGGGTGAGGATGATTATGAAATTCAGCTTCGACTGATGGAGAAATATAGAAATGATCCGGATGCTTTGATGAATAAAAGCATCATTTTCCGAGATCAATCCAGTGGCCGAATCAAAAATGTACCTATTTCATCTGTAGCTACTACGGAGCTGAGCAGTACTTACGGTTCGGTGAAGAGAAAGGATCTGAATCGTGTGATTACACTTAGCTCTAACGTAGAGCAAGGATACAACGCCACACTGATCAATAACGAAATCAAAGAATTATTGACAGATTTCAAAATGCCGGAAGGCTATGAATACAAGTTTGGTGGTGAGCAGGAAAAGCAAGCCGAGGAAATGGCTTTCTTAACTAAGGCACTCGGTATTGCAGTAAGTTTGATCTTCCTCATCATTGTAGCACAATTCAATAAAGTAACTACTCCATTCATCATCATGATGTCAGTGGTGCTGAGTACCATTGGGGTATTTCTTGGTTTGGTTATTTTCCAGATGAACTTTGTGGTGATCATGACCATGATTGGGATTATATCTCTTGCCGGAATTGTCGTGAACAATGCCATAGTGCTCATTGACTTTATTGAGCTCAGTAGAGAGCGTAAGCGCCAGGAAATGGGTGTGGATAAGCTTCCGTTCGAGGAGATCATTAAGTCTATTGCCGAAGCAGGAGCTACGAGATTAAGACCCGTGATCCTTACAGCCGTGACTACTGTTCTTGGTCTGATTCCATTGGCTATAGGATTCAATGTGGACTTCATCAAGTTTATGAGCGTATATAATGCGGATTTCTACCTTGGAGGGGATAATGTAGCTTTCTGGGGACCAATGTCCTGGACGATCATTTTCGGACTCACCTTTGCGACTTTCCTTACTTTGGTGATTGTGCCAGTGATGTATTTGTTCTTTGCCAGAATCAATAGAAAGTTAGGCATTAGTTAAAAATCCACGGCTGTCCTGCATAATGACTGGGCAGCCGTTTATCATTTTCTATGAATAGACTATTGTTTTTATTGATTGCCGGGAGTATTTATCTGGCTTTTGATATTTATGTATTTCAGTCAGTTCGGGTCATTATTGCTGATTACAGCCCCAATTACAGAAGATTCATTACAGCTGGATATTTCTTATTCTCGGCGCTGCTTTTTGTCGGGATATCACTTTACCGGGAGCTTGACCCCAAGCAATTCAGCAATCTGAGGCTGTTTATTACCACCTCATTTTTTGTGGTTCTCACAGGCAAAATAGTCATTTTTCTGTTTGTACTTATTGATGATGTCAGGAGGTTAATTACGTACATATCTGGATTGTTTCCAGGTAAGGAAGTCGAAACTGTAAATACATCCAGATCAGAATTTATGGCCAAGTCTGCTGTAATTGCTGGTACTTTGCCAGTAGCAGCTTTGGGGTTTGGGATTATTTCTGGTGCACATGACTATCGAATCAGAAAAAGAATCATTCATTCAAAAAACCTTCCAAAGGCTTTTGATGGTATTCGAATTGTCCAGATTTCTGATATTCATACAGGGAGCTTTTTTAATAAGACTGCTGTTGCAGGCGGAGTGGACTTAATCAATCAGCAAAAAGGAGATATTGTGTTTTTTACAGGTGATCTGGTGAATAATCAATCCGATGAAGCCAAACCGTATCTTGATATTTTTAAGAAAGTAGAAGCTCCAATGGGTGTGTATTCCACTATGGGAAATCATGATTATGGTGATTATCGATCTTGGTCGAGCGCTGATGCAAAAAAGGCGGATATCCTTCAACTTCATGAAATGCACAGATATATGGGCTGGGATATTTTGTTGAATGAAAATAGGATCATTAGGGAATCCGGAGATGAGCTTGCGATATTAGGATTGGAAAACTGGGGAGCGGGCCGGTTTTCTAAATATGGTGATATGTCCAAAACCTACCGCGGAACGGAAGATGCATCTTTCAAAATACTTCTTTCTCATGATCCGAGTCATTGGGATGCACAGGTAAGGCCGGAATATGGGGATGTAGATCTGATGCTGGCAGGTCATACACATGGAATGCAGTTTGGTATAGAAATAGGAGATTTCCGGTGGAGCCCTTCTCAATATATCTATAAACAATGGGCTGATTTGTATCAGGAAGGAGATCAATATTTGTATGTCAATAGAGGTTTTGGTTTTCTCGGTTATCCAGGACGTGTCGGTATTTTGCCAGAGATTACCGTCATAGAGCTCAAGTCTGTCTAATATTTCTTGCCATTTATCCAAAATTTAGATTTCTTCAAATCTTAATTTTAACCAATAACCAAACTATTATGATTTTAGGAGTATCAGGCTGGCTAGGCAAGAAAATCGGAATGAAAGAACAAACTGTAAGAATATTATTCGTTGTTGGAATACTTTTCTTTGGTGTAGGACTTGGGCTTTATCTTATCCTTTGGATTATAAAGCTACTGACTAAATAGAGTACACTATTTCTCAAAATTCTGAGCAAATTCAATTAGTTCTTGGTCTGTCCTGGTCTTCGTTTTTTCACGGATTCTCAGGATGGCGAGGCTAATAACATTATATGGAAGAGACAGCAAAGAAGCTATTTCATTCACAGGTATGCCATTCGCTATCATTTCCATCACTTCCTTTTCAGTATTAGATAGGTTATGAATCTGCGTCAAGAGGACTCTTTTTACTGGAGGGGTTTTCGGTAGATTGTCGATAGCTTTTTCGGTTACCTTAGGCGGAAAGTACTTTTTCCCTGCCATTATCCGCTCAATTGCGGTCAAAATTTCTACTTCGGCACTGTTTTTTATCAAATATCCGTCAACCCCAATGGCCAGCATTTTCTTAAGAGGTTCTTCAGAATCCATCATGGTTAGAACCAGTACTTTCTGAGTAATCCATAGATTCCTGATTTCCTTGAGCAACTCTATACCGTCCATTTTTGGCATAGAAATATCAGTCACTACCAGGTCAAATTTTTGATCTTTCATTTGCTCAATGGCCTCTTCGCCGTTTTGAGCTTCGCTGATCTTGCAATTGTCGATTGTGCTTTGGAGAAGATACACTATACCCTTTCGAGTGACTTTCTCATCTTCGACGATTAAAAATGATTTCATATAGCTGTTCTTGTAAGTTGAATCTTATGGCAAGGCAAAGTTGAATAAAATAATTGTCATAAATAGGTATCGCTCGTCAGTGAGCAGCATTTGATGATGAACAGGGTTTTTTAATCATTGTTTGCGATTATAGAAATAATGATATGACTACAGCTGACGTCACTAACATCTTTTGTTATCATTTCAATTTAGAACATTGTGATGCACGGGTATTCCTTTTTGTTTCGTTTTCCGATCCAAATGGTAGTTATTTGTTAATTCCGAAGAGTATTGAATGATATTCATGACACCTCCCAAATGCAATACAGGAAGAATTCATTTTTAAAGAATCAATTGATTTTTTAAGTACAATATTGGTATCGCAAAAATTACTGTAACTTTATAATTGACCAACCGTTCAGTCAATATATGAGTCCAAGATCAAAAGCCCAATTTGAAGAGATTAGAGAAGCAAGCACGAAAAAGATTCTGGAAGCTGCATTGGAGCTATTCGGTACCAGAGGGTATGAAGCCACATCAATTGCTCAGATTGCCAAAAGTGCTGAGGTAAGCAAAGGATTGGTTTATAACTATTTTGAAAGCAAAGAACATTTGTTGGAGGCTGTGGTGATGGATCTGATGAATATTGGTGATGAAATGGTAGAACAAATGCTCGATCCTGATCCTGCGAAAACGTTGGAAAACCTTATTAAAACAGTTTTTCAATGGCTAGCCGAAAATGATCGCTTAAATAGATTGTTGGTGTCGCTTTCCACACAGTTGGATAGGTTTCAATTCGTGAGAGATCTGGCTAGTAAAAAAATGGATGGATATCTGATGATGTTGGAGGAGCTACTACAGAAGCTGGATTTTGAGGACGCTAAAACTGAGGCCAGGATTTTGGCCACCTTCTTTGATGGTATTGCTCTACATGTGATGATGATGAAAGAAGAATATCCTCTGCTTGAAGTTCAGGAAATGCTTATCAATAAATATTGTAAAAATTCAACAGTCAATTAATATGAAACCATTAATTACTTCAATGATTTTTTTATGGATAGCCTCTGGCAGCATGGCTCAGACAGCAAGAGAGATCATTGATCGGGCAAATGATAAAATGCAAGGAGAATCCAATGCTGCAGAAATGGTGATGAAAATCGTTCGTCCTACCTGGACCCGAGAAATCACCATGAAAAGCTGGGCAAGAGGCACAGAGTATAGCTTGGTTTTGGTGACGGCTCCAGCCCGGGACAAGGGTTCAGCATTTCTCAAACGAAAAAATGAACTCTGGAATTGGCAACCTACTATTGATCGGGTGATCAAAATGCCACCATCTATGATGATGCAAAGCTGGATGGGCTCAGACTTTACAAATGATGACTTGGTGAAAGAATCATCTGTTGTGGATGATTATAATCATCGCATTGTTGAAGACACTACGATTGGAGAATATCAGGTGTGGAAAATTGAATTGATCCCAAAAGAAGATGCAGCAGTAGTGTGGGGCAGGATAGAGGCCTATATAGATAAAAGTGATTACTTACAATTGTTATTCAAATACTATGATGAAGACGATTATTTGATTAACACTATGGTGCTTTCTGATGTGAAAAACCTTGGAGGCAGAATGATCCCTTCCAAATTGGAAATGATCCCGGCTAAGAACCCCGATCAGAAGACAGTAATTATTTACAAGTCTATGGAGTTTGACAACAATCTGCCAGAATCATTCTTCTCCATTCAAAACATGAAACGTGTAAGATGATGTATTTCAAACTAGCCTGGAGGAATATCTGGAGGAATAAACGCAGGAGCCTGATTACCATAGCCTCCATCACATTTGCTGTTTTGCTGGCTTGCTTCATGCGTTCTATGCAGCTCGGTTCTTATGATCGCATGATCGAAAGCGCAGTGCGTTTTTATACTGGTTACATTCAAATACATCAGAAAGGGTATTGGGATGACAAAACCATCGACAATAGTATGGCTTTTGATATTGCCCTAATGGACAAAGTAGCTAATACAGAAGGAGTAGAAGCCGTGGTGCCACGAGTTGAATCGTTTGCTTTGGCGTCTTATGGCTTGAAAACAAAAGGAGGGTTGGTTGTTGGTATTGATCCTCAGACAGAAAATACGCTCACCAGATATGAAGAGAAAATCATTGATGGAGAAAATCTTACTGCTGAAGATCGTGCCGTTTTGATTTCGGAAGGTTTTGCAAAATATTTGAAAGTAAGTGTTGGGGATACATTGGTGTTAATTAGTCAGGGATATCATGGAGCGAATGCCGCAGGTTTGTATCCTATTAATGGGATTATCAAATTTCCATCTCCAGCTCAAAATGATCAAACCATCTTTCTTCCAATCAAAGAAGCTCAATGGTTTTATGCATTGAATGACCAGATTACCAGCTTCTCTTTGGTGATTGATAAAGCCAATAATACGGAAAGAATCCTCTCGGATCTTCATGCTAAAATCATGGATGAGAATTTGGAGATTATGGGCTGGAAAGAGTTAATGCCTGATTTGCTTCAGGGAATCGAAATAGATAATATCAGTGGGAAGATCATGATTTGGATCCTTTATGCGGTAATCGGATTTGGGATGTTTGGTACTTTCCTCATGATGACTGCTGAGCGTATGTATGAATTCGGAGTAATGATGTCCATAGGTATGAAGCGAAGAGTCATGCAGTTCATCATTTTTCTGGAGATGTTATTGATGTCTTCCATTGGTGTGCTGTCCGGAGTGGGTATTTCTTTGCCTTTCCTCATTTACTACTATCACAATCCTATTTATTTCAGCGGAGAATCAGCCGAAGCGATTGAGAAATTCGGAGTGGAAGCGGCGTACTTTTTTAGTGTTCAACCGTCACTTTTTTACAATCAGGCTTGGGCTATATTCCTTATGGCATTGATTCTCGGTTTTTATCCTTTGTACGTCATTAGTCGTCTGAAGCCTGTAGAGGCCATGAGAACTGCTGTTTAACCCTTAAACTAGAATAAAATGTTAATCAAAATAGCTTGGAGAAATATCTGGAGAAGTAAGGGACGCAGTATGGTAGTGATGGGCTCGATAATAGTGGGCATTTGGGCACTGATCTCAGCTGTAGGTTTCATGAATGGTTTTATGGTAGGCTATATGGCTGATATCATCAATCATGATATTTCCAATATCCAGATTCATAATCCAGAGTTTAAAAGTGATCAGGAAGTGAAATATGTGATTCCTGATGGAAAGAAAAAAGTCAATGAAATACGGAAGTGGACAGAAGTAGAGGGTGCTACTTCCAGGATTATTGTCAGCGGAATGATTGCCTCAGCGCGTAAAGGATCTGCAGTTCAGATCAGAGGTGTAGATAAATCCAATGAGGCAAAAGTCACTGAATTGGACTCCTTGGTGAATGAAGGGACATATTTTGACGGGATTAAGAGGAATCCAATCTTATTGGGTAAAAAATTGGCAGAGGAGTTGAAGGTGAAAGTCAAATCGAAAGTGATTCTCACATTTATGGATGAGTCCGGCACACCAATTTCTGCTCGTTTTCGGGTAGCTGGAATAATCAATACTTCCTCAGTAAACCTCAATGAAATGACGGCCTTTGTGCTTAATGAAGATATTGGTCGCTTGCTTGGCTCTTATGAAATTCATGAAATCGCCATACTCACCATGCCGCGTATTGAAGAGGAAGTGGTTCTGAACAAATACAATGATCTTTTTAAGGGTGACCTTGTTGAGACCTGGACTCAAGTAGCACCTGAGTTAGAATTGCTAAACGAGATGTATGGTTCTATGATGTATGTGCTGGTGTTCATAGTGATGATGGCTTTGGTTTTTGGTATTGTCAATACCATGCTTATGGCAGTACTTGAGCGTATAAGAGAACTTGGAATGCTCATGGCTGTGGGAATGACACGCATCAAAGTGTTCTTGATGGTCCTATTAGAGACCATATTTCTGGGAATTTTAGGTTCGCCAATTGGGCTTTTTTTTGGGTGGCTAATGATGTACTATTATACCACGAATGGCATTGATTTGAGTGCTTATTCTGAAGGATTGGAGTCTTTTGGCTATTCGTCTATTTTGTACCCATACGTAGATAGTAGTACCTATTTGATTGTGACAGTTTCTGTTATTATCACTGCTTTTATAGGAGCAGTATACCCAGCCTGGAAGGCAATCAAACTAAAGCCTGTAGAGGCACTTCATGCCATTTAATCACTTCAAAATTTAATAATCATGAGCATTATAAAAGCTGAAAATATCAACAAAACATATAACGAAAATACCATTCCTGTTCATGCCTTGAATCATGTAAATCTTGAGATTGACCGGGGTGAATTCACTGCTATTGTTGGTCCATCTGGTTGTGGTAAAACCACACTTCTCAATATACTAGGTGGACTTGATCAACCAACAACTGGTAAGGTGACTATTTCTGATACTGAGATCACCAGCATGAAGGATAGTGAACTGATTGATTTCCGATTGAAGAATATTGGATTTGTTTTTCAAGCTTATAATTTGATACCTGTGTTGACCACTGCTGAAAATGTAGAATTCATTATGCTGTTGCAGAAGCGGCCTAAAGAGGAGAGAGATCAAAGGGGAATGGAGCTGCTGAGAGAAATGGGAATAGAGGAGAAAGCTAGGCAGCGACCATCTCAGCTGTCTGGTGGTCAGCAACAAAGAGTAGCTGTGGCCAGAGCATTGGCTTCAAAACCTCAATTTGTACTGGCAGATGAACCTACGGCCAATCTGGATTCCACCTCTACCACACAGTTATTGGATATTATGGCCAAAATGAATGAAGAGGAGGGGGCTACGTTTGTGTTTTCTACGCACGACCAGCGTGTTATCGATAAAGCCAGACGTGTAGTGACTTTGGAAGATGGCAAAATCGTAAGTGACGAAAAGAGATGAGAAGCATTTTGTGCTTATTGATATTACTCCCATCATTGGCAATCGGCCAATCAGAACCATCCAAATTTGAAATCAAAGGTTACGTCAAAGAAATGGTGTCACTGGGTAGGTTTAAAAGTGATCTTTTTTCAGCGGATTCTTTAGATAATCTCATTCATAATCGATTGAATTTTGCCTGGTATCCAAACGAGAACTGGACTGCCAAACTAGAAATCCGGACCCGATTGATCAATGGAGATACCTATCAGAACGTCCCCGGATATGAAAAATTGATAGATAATAACAACGACTACTTTGACTTGTCGTGGATTCCGGTGAGTTCCAATAAAACTCTTTTACACACTATGGTGGATCGAGTTTTTGTGCAATACAATAAAAATGACTGGGAGGTAACGCTGGGTCGACAAAGGCTCAACTGGGGAGTAAACCTTGCATGGAACCCCAATGATTTGTTTAATAGCTACAATTTTGTGGATTTTGATTACGAAGAAAGACAAGGAAGTGATGCATTTCGGGTGCGTAAATATACTGGCTATGCATCTGAAGTTGAATTTGCTATCAAAGCAGCGGATTCGTTTGAGGAACTGACAGGTGCATTCAAATACCAGATCAATAAATGGAACTATGATATTCAGTTCATTGGAGGTGTGATGAAAAACAACCTGGCAATAGGAACCGGCTGGGCAGGAAATATCAAAGGACTCGGTTTCAAAGGAGAGTTTACTTACCTCAATGAATTTGCCTCTACTAACAGCGGAGCTATTGGAAGTATTTCATTGGATTATTTATTTCCCAATTCATTTTATCTGAATGGATCAGCTATGTACAGCTCCTATGGTGCTGCAAATCCATCTTCAGGTTTTGTCGGGAGCAATGTCAATCTTGATATCAGAAATCTTAGCCCGTACAACTGGTCCACTTTTCTACAATTGGCGTATCCCATTCATCCATTATTGAATGCGGGTTTTTCCACGATGTTATTTCCATCGGACGGATCTACTTTGCTGATCCCATCTCTTACTTATTCAATAGTTGAAAACCTCGATCTTGATTTGATTAGCCAAATGTATTTTGGTGATTTGTATGATTACAATTCAGTATTTCTCAGGATAAAATTCAGCTATTAAAATTACTTGAAATAGAGATATTTGTTTGAGGATTTTCAAAATCTGGAGTGAAAATTGGTTTCTTTTTCATTTTTGAAGTCATCGTGCTATCTTGACTTCAAATACGCAACTTATGATAGCGAATTTGGTCGCCAGGTCAAGAATATTTTTGCAAGAGGATCTTTGGAAAGTAAGGATTCACACGCTCCCTCGTAAAAAAGCCATCTTATATAAGCAACTGAGAATTTGGATGATTGCCATCTCGGAATTCATCAATGATAAATGCGGTGAGAAAGCCTCAGCATTAACTTATTTTTCACTCCTATCGATCGTTCCCGTGCTGGCAATGGCATTTGGCATAGCCCAGATGTTTGGCTTAAAGGACTATGTGCAGAGGGAGTTGGCCAGATATCTGGAAGGTCAGAAGGATATATTGGATATGGTCAGCGGTTTTGCCAATAACATGTTGTCTGAAGCTGGAGGAGGAGTCATATCGGGGTTTAGTGCGGTTTTTTTGATTTATGCCGTGGCTCGACTACTGAATAATATCGAGATCTCATTCAATCATATTTGGGATACCCCCAAAGGAAGATCTATTAAAAGGATGATTACAGATTATATGTCTATTATTCTTTTAGGACCTATAATACTTATTCTTTCTAGTTCATTCACAGTTTTTATCACCACTAAGCTGGCAGAAATAACTGGTAGTATAGAACTGCTAGGTTATTTTAGACCAGTCATATTGTTTTTGATTCGTTTAATCCCATATTCTCTGATTTGGTTTTTACTTTTTCTGGTATATGTGATTTTCCCAAATACCACGGTTAAAATAAGGCCAGCGCTTATTGCAGGAATTCTGGCAGGAACCGCTTATCAGCTCACGCAGTTCGGTTGGATCAAAGGACAGGTTTTCCTGACCAAATACAGTGATATTTATGGGATTTTTGCAGCCTTGCCATTATTCATGATATGGCTCCAACTCAGCTGGATGATTTTGCTTTTTGGGGCAGAATACGCTTTCGCGATTCAAAATGTAGATAGTTGGGCTTATGATAATGAAAAACTCAGGCTCAATGCGAAATCTAGACGTTCTCTGAACTTACTCATACTTACTAGAATTGTTAAAAAGTTCGAAGAAAATGACGAGCACACCACCTATCAGGGAATTCGCCAGCATCTTGATATGCCGAGTAGGCTGATAAGAGATGCATTGGGTGAATTGGAAGCGGCTGGTTTGATTAGTGAAATAGCTGGTACAGAAGAAAAGACTTATCAGCCAGCAGTAGATATCCATAAGCTGGATATTCACTATGTTATTGAGAAGTTGGACAAGGTTGGAGAAAGTAATTCTTTTAAACTTTCTTCGATCGATCAGTTCGAGCAATTTGACTCTCTGGTTGACGATATTTTGAAAGAAGTTAAAGTATCTGAAAAGAACAAGAAAATTCTTGACCTACCTACTCCTTTGCTTAAATGACCAGGTAAATTCAAATTCTGATACGATGGTCCCATCCTTCATTTTCCCAATCGTTTTGAAAGTAGCTGTTTGAGCTTCACCAGTTTTAAGAGTTTTAGTCACCGCATCAAATGCATGGAGCCCATCTTCACAGTTAAAAAACACTTTATCTGTAGCTTTTTTATGAAAAGATGCTTTCATATCAACTATGATAAAGGCAACTGAAGGTTTGTGGCCAGTGACAGCCAGTAAGCAGGGAGATGCTGTAGAAAGCTCTGCAGCCATACTTTGCACGGCGAAATAGGTGCTTTTGAAGGGGTTTTTATTGATATGTTTAAACGGAACGGTTGTGATACATTTAGTAGGCGTGAGTTCCATTATCCTCAGACCAGCTAAAAGTCCCATAGGTAGATTGAACAGCATGTAAAGACCAAACTTGAAGCTACTGGTAACTTGCTGCTTAAGTTGCTGTTGTTTTTCAGATAATTGCATGTGATAGGGGTGTTAAATGAATCGCTGGCCAAACTAGGTCATGGAGGCTGCTGCAGCTTTTTTTTGCTCTTGTTTCATGATTTTCTTCTTTTCCTGATTGAGGAAGAATGATTCCAATCCTCCTTCGAAGAATTTCAAGGCGATTGCCAGTATGAGTTTAATGAATAAGCCGACGTAATTTTTTAAGCTATTTAAAAAATTACCAAGATCTATAGATTGTAAGTAATTTGAGATCGCATCTTCTACGAATAACTCTTCAAGTAAAAACAAAGCAATTGCTAGAAAGAATAGGGCGGTACTTGCTCGTCTTCCTACTTTAGCTTCTGCTAATTCTGAAATGGTGTTGCCTAATTGGATATTTTTATCCTTGATCTCATCATTCTGTTCACGAATCTGAATATTGGCAGTATCCAGTTTTTTCTGGAGACGATCAGATACCCGGGTAATAACTTTGGCTTGTGCTACCAGGTCTTCATAATCATTAGAAAAATTGTCAAGATCGTTTTTATAAATGGCGTGAGTATCCAGTCTCTGCCTGAAGTCCTTTAGTTTTTTGATTTCCTCATGATAAAGCTCCTTGGATGCTTCCATAAAACCCTGATCAGAATTCTTCTATTTCCATAAAGTTAAACTCCAGGTCAAGTAGGTCCGCATAGTCTTCACCCGCTTCCATCATATCTTCATCATCCTCCTCGTAGTACCAATTGATAGTTAGATTTTTACCAGATTCTTCAATTTTACCTAATCGTTTGAATACGTCGAAAAGGCACTTCGAAGAACTGGTGTTGAAGTATTCGTAAGAAAAGTTTGCCTGAAATGAATCCAGATCACTATCTGCAATCTCGTCCAGACCATCAATAATCTTCTGGTAGAAGAGAATAGAGTTCTCTGGGCTAGATCGTCCTTTGATTTCTAGCAATCCCTCATCAGGGTCAAAGTTAACCAATGGTGTTACCCGTGTCGGCTCAATAAAAATCTTTTCCATAAAGTTGTTTTCGAGCTTAATCTGTTGTTTTACCTCATCAAATATCTCTAGGCAATCGAACCTGTAATGTAAAGTAACTAACATTCTCCGTTACAGGTTGGAATTTATATCTTAATTTCTGACCTCCAGTTTTTCTGGCAATGTCGATGAACCCCAATCCACCTGTGCCTTTGTCAGAAAACTCTTGTTCGTTCAGCGCTTTTTTGTAAAGAGCCCTCAGTCCATCTGCTTCTACCGAATTGATATCATCGAGTCTCTTCTGTACTTCTTCCGTTTTGTCTGCAGGAATATAGTTTCCTGTCTGCAAACTATAAAACCTTTTTCGAGCCGCAATCATAATGAGAGCTGATCGGGAATCATAGCTGTTGATCTTGATTTCATCAGTATTGACTTCATCCAGGTGATAGTACAAGTTTTGAATGCACTCAGTGGCTACATTATAAAACTTCTTTTTCACCTTCCTGTTTTCTTCCAACTCCTCCAGACGTTCCTCCAACGTGGCGATCATAGAAGTAACCAGATCAAAAGTCAGTTCCCCTTTGTACATCAAAATAATGTTCTGATCATAAATGTTTTTATAACTTCTTAAGTAGTCCATATTACCTACCTCAAATTCTTCACACGTTGGTCAATCATTAAAATCAGGAGCCAAAGTTAACCATATCAACAATATATCGAGTGACAAATGTGCTTTTAGAATTTTAAGCTTTTAGTACGTTTTCTATCTAATTATTGACTGCAATATAATGCTGATTGAAACGAATTTTATACCAAATAACCTCAAATTCATCAATTAGGGATTGTTAAGGTCAAAATAATTGAATAATATGCAAAGCAAAAT
The DNA here is from genome assembly GCA_030425425.1 of Bacteroidia bacterium. Classification (GTDB taxonomy): domain Bacteria; phylum Bacteroidota; class Bacteroidia; order Cytophagales; family Cyclobacteriaceae; genus Marinoscillum. The sequence goes on from JAUIAO010000046.1 coordinate 30,778, forward strand.
TGGATGGCTAAAACTGTTTAAATGGGTAATATCCGCATCAAAGCAGTTTGTATCTATAGAATGACAGCACATTTATTGAATGAGTTGTCGAAAACATGGGTTAAATTTAGCCATACTGAATAAAGATTATTCAACCAACCCACAACCGAAATGTTAAAAAAGGATTTATACGCGATTGCTTATGCTGTTACAGCTATTCTTATAGCAGCTTCAGTGGCATATTATGTATTCGTAGTACAAAAGGATGTAGTTTCTAATCTTAATGAAGATCCTACTGTTGTTAGGATTGCATCAAAGCAAAGTACCCTGGGTCAGACCATCGTCAAGGCGGCTGTAGGTATGGGGTATTCCAAACAAGAAAGAAACTTTACAATTTTTCAGGCTGAATTAGCCAGAATTCTTCCAGAATGGAGAAAGGCACATGAAGCTTTGATCTCAGGGGATGAAGAACTCGGTGTTAACAATGTGCCGGTAACATCCGAATATAAGCAGTTACAGGAAAATTTGAAGTTCTATTATGAACAGATGAACACCAATGCCACTAACTTGCTTGATGTAGTATACACCGAAAATAAAACGGACATCAACGCATTGGCTTTAAGGAGTTCGATTGAAACCTTGATCAATACGGTTAGAAAATACCAGACGGCTACTGATGAAATCGCAGATTATTTCGTAGCAGAGGCAAAATCTTATAAAGAAGGTTTGTCGCTCATAGAAATGATCGTATTTGCTTCGTTCGTAGTATTCCTGGTAGCTCAGGCATTTTTGATCTTTAGGCCTTTGGTGAAATTGGCTGGTGAAAATTACCTCTCTGCAAACAAAGCATACCAAAAAGTAAAAGCATCGGAGGAAGAACTGAAAATCAACTTTAAGAAGCAGAAACTCATAAACAAAAAGCTTTACGAATCTCGTAAGGAAATAGAGTTGAATAACCAGAAGTTGAAAGAATCAGAGTCCAAGTTGCTCAAATCCTCTGAAGAGCAGATTAGAATTAACGAAAAGTTGATTGGTGCTCAGGATGAGTTGAAAGAAGCATATAAAAAATTACAGGATTCTGAGGTGGAAATCAGGGAATTGGCCGACAAGCAATTGCAGGATAACGAAAAATTATTCCTTGCTGAGAAGAAACTGAAAGAGACCTTGAAGAAAGAGCAGAAATCCAAGGAAGAGCTCAACAATGCAATACAGTCCTTGAAAGAAGCTCAGTCACAGCTGGTTCACTCAGAAAAAATGGCATCATTAGGTCAGTTGACAGCAGGTATTGCACATGAGATTAATAATCCGATTAACTTCATTTCGAGTGGTATGGTGTCCATTAAAATGTCAATTGATTCCATGAGAGAGATCTCTGAAGAGTATTCAAGACTGGAAGAAGGAGCACCATTAGAGGAGGTGATCGAAAATGTGAAAGAATTGAAAGAAGAGCATGAATATGAAGAAATACTCGAAGAGCTCGATGAATTGATCAAAGATGTAAACTACGGGGTGTCCAGAACGATTGAAATTGTGAAAGGACTTAGAGTATTCTCCCGTCTTGATGAAGAGGAATCTAAAAATGCGAACGTCAATGAAAACATTGATGCTACGCTCACACTACTTAGAAACAAAACCAAAAACACCATTAAAGTTTCTAAATACTATGATGAAAACATGAAGGATATAGAGTGTTATCCGGGTCAGTTGAATCAGGTATTTATGAATATCTTGAACAATGGTATTCAGGCTATTCCGAAGGATCGGAAAGATGGTGAGATAACCATTTATACTGAAGAAATGGAGAATGAAGTTGTGGTGAGATTAAAGGATAATGGAGTCGGTATTCCTGAGAAGATAAAAAGTAGAATCTGGGAACCTTTCTTCACTACCAAAGCTGTGGGTGTAGGTACTGGATTAGGTATGTCTATAACCTACGGTATCATTGAAAAACACAATGGTAAAATTGAATTTACGAGTGAAGAAAACCAGGGAACAGAATTCGTAATTACATTGCCAAAGAAATTGAGCAAGGTAAAAAAAGATCCGGACGAAAAAGTAACTGAAAATAAATAGTAAGGAAGAAGGAGGATATATCATTAAAGATAAATGGAAGAGATTCAGGGTTCAATAGCAACAAAAGACCGAAAGGCCAACAAGAAATATTCCTTGTTGTACGTAGATGATGAGGCAACCAACTTACGTGTCTTTAAATCCAATTTTAGAAAATTTTATAAGGTATTTACCTGTACCTCTCCCTTTGAAGCCATTGATCTTCTCAAAGAGGAGGATATTCAAGTGATTATAACTGACCAGCGCATGCCAGACATGACTGGGACAGAATTTTTAGAGAAAATATTGCCTGATTATCCGGATGTAGTAAAGATTATTTTAACGGGATTTACGGATATTGAAGCCATTAAAGATGGTATCAATAGGTGTGGAATTTATAAGTATATCACCAAGCCGTGGAACTTTGATGAAATGAAGGCTGTGCTCGAAAGGGCAATGGAGACTTATCAACAGTCCATAGACAGTGAAGAGCATGTAAAGGAACTTGAGGATACTAATGTAGAACTTGAGAAAAAGGTAAAAGAGCGTACAGAAGAACTTAACAATATCAACAAAAGACTCATTGATAGCATTAGATATGCAGGGTTGCTTCAGCAATCAATGTTGCCTAATGATCGTTATTTGAGTCGTATTTTCTCAGATCATTTTGTGCTATACAGAACTAAGTATTTGTTTAGTGAAGAATTTGTCTGGACTACCAGTCTCAATTTCAGATCGGAGGATTACACGGTAGTTGCTGTTATTGAGTTTGATGGAAAAGGAATCGTTGGAGCATTAAAGACGTTGATAGCAGACTCTATCCTTAATGATCTGATTCAGGATAGAAAAATTTTCCATTCAGGCGATATTATTAAAGAACTCACAAGCGAACTGGATGCTGCCGGATCTAAAGAATTGCAATGCGGCATAAAAGTGTCTGTAGCCCTGTTTGATAATAATGCGCAGACTTTACAGTTCAGTGCGATAAATCAAGATATGATCATCTTTGATGGTAAGGAGATGGTAGTATTGGAAGGGGAAACGGAAGATAATATTGATGATCTGATGGCTGACCGTATTGAAATTCAGCCAGATTCTACTTATTATATGTTTACCAATGGCTATTACAATCAGGAGAATCAGGATGGGGTGAAGTTCTCTCAGGAGAAGTTTGAGGAAATGCTGAAATCTGTTCAGAATAAGTCATTGGAGGAACAGAATAAGTTTTTAAGTCAGACCATAGATGACTGGATAGGAGAGGGAGGATTAACTGACGATGTTTCGATTATTGGATTTAAGCTGTAAGACCTATTATGCAAATAAAAGCAAGTAATTTTAAGAATTGGTGTACAGATAATATCAGTCCACAGTCCTGGACGAGGATATGTTTGAAATGTGTAGACTCGATACGAGCAAAAGGTTATACTTTGAAGCAAATGGAGGATTTAGAGCCAGATGCTGAATTGGATGCGGAGCTTCTAGCCGACTTGAGTAAAGCATTAGAAGCACTTTATGAAATGTCTGTTGATGAAAACCTACTGATCAGATACTAAACTCAATGTGATAGTACATTAAAAAGGCTCATTCTAACTAAGTTTGAATGGGCCTTTTTGTTTTTGTCTTTTTAGATCAGATTAAGTCAAATTTTAAATCTCAACACCTAAAACTACAACATCGTCTGTTTGTTCCTTTCCTTTTTTCCAAGCTTCGAAAGTTCCTTTTAGTTTCACTGCTTGTTCACTCATCGGAAGGTCACTCACCTGTTCTATTAACGATTTGAAATTCTTAGACATGAATTTCTTATCTTTTTCTCCTCCAAACTGATCCTGGAACCCATCACTAGCGAGGTAAAGTTTATCACCTTCTTCCAATTGGATGTCCTCCTTGTTTAGTTTTCCTGCCACTTCTTTTTCATCACCTTCTATACCTCCAATCATATATTTGGGGCTCTTATAGGTAATCAGTTCTTTTGTGCCTTTTTTCACTAGATAGAGTGGGATTCCTGCACCGGCAAACTCCATGCTCAAATCATCTAGGTTGATCACGCATAGGCCAATTTCTAGTCCATCACGATTTTCATTTTCATCACGTTTCAGCTCGAACTTGATTACTTTATCCAGACGGGTAAGGATCTTGTTTGGATCGATGTAATTTTGATAGTAAACAATATTGGTGAGTTGGTTACTGCCCATAATTGACATAATCGCGCCAGGCACTCCGTGTCCTGTACAATCCGCACAGGCTATGATCAAATATTCATTTCTTCCTTGTCTTACTCTCTCAAACCAGTAAAAGTCACCGCTTACCACGTCTTTTGGTTCGTAGATCACAAATGAATCTTTTACAATTCGAGACATTACTTTTAGTTCTGGGAGAATAGATCTTTGGATTCTCTGGGCATACATGATCGAATCAGAAATCTGTACGTTCACATGTTCCAGCTGTAGTTTCTGATCGTGTATTTCGTCTTTCTGGCTTTCTAGTTGATCATTGAGATCTTTCTGTTCTTGAATTCTTTTGATCAGTACCTCAGATGCACTTTGGAGCTGCTGGGCCAGCTTGCCTACTTCGTCTTTTGAATGAACCGGAATTTTTACACTAAGATCTCCTTTACCCATTTCTTCTGCCGCTTTGCTCAGCTTCACAATAGGTCTAACCAGAATATTGGCAAAAATTAAAGCAAATATGATAGCCACCACCAGAATCGTGATCACTACAATGATTAGCTTGTTTTGTATCTTATACAAAGGTAAAAATGCATCATCTTTAGAAATATTAACAATTAGGAACCAGTCCTCCCCGGCAAAATTTACGTTGGTATTCGATCGTGAAATAAAATAGAGCATGTCATCAGTTTCACTAAGAATTACTGACTCCTGACCATCTGAGGAGGATTTTTTGATGCTATCGAAATTTTCATATTTGTCCTGCAGGGCTTTTTTCTGATCGTCTTGCGAATAAAGAATGATCCCATCTTTGTCTACCAATGTGGTATTGAGCTTGCGTTCATCGTTATTGGAGTTTAGTGAAATTGATTTCAGTACATTGAAAAGTTCGTCTACTAAGATCCTTCCCACAAGCACACCTTTAGACTCGGTAGCATTTTCTTCATAAACCAAGGTGGCGAAATGCATGACATTTTTATCTACAGACTCTGATCTCGAAACATCAACAACCGTAGGGTTTTCAGGAGAAATTAATGTCCAGTAAGAATTAAACGAATGCTCTTCACCAACTGAAAGGTCTTTACTGTCAGCAATACGCAATCTGTCTAAATTGAAATAAGAAAAACTATAATAAAGGTCATTAAGCTCGTCCAGGTTTTTGAGCTGCGCGTTTAATTCTTCGGGAGAGGATTCATTATTTCGAAACACTGGATTTTGAGAGATAATTTTGATGTCATTAAGTCTTGATTCGACAAAACTCTCAATATTGGTAATGGCATGCGTCGATAGATTGGTGACGTTGGATAAAAGCTCCTCTCTTAGTGTCTTTTCTAATTCCCGATTCAAACTAACGTATAAGGATGCAGAAGTAAAAAATACCAGGCCTACTCCAAGTAAGATGATTTTAGCGTAATAATTCATTTTTGACCAGTGTTTTAATGGTTAGTTACAGTCCTGAGGAATGTTGATCAAAATTAATAGATTTCCTTGTCTTGATAATTTCATACTAACTTTGTTTTTTGATTGGAATGCTCTTTTTCCGTTTTATCCACAATCGGCCTTACTTATTAGAAGAAAAGTACATGTTAAGAATAACTATTTTGTTTTTAGGGTTGTTAATTGCCTCTAGCGCATTTGGACAAACGCTCACGATTTATAGAAGTACTGAATCTGTTGATAAAACAGTAGAAAAAATTGTAAATGAGATACAATCCAATGCTAGTCTCATTTATTTCGAAACGGTATATCATGACTCCATTGCCAATAAAAGGGGGATGAAATTGGCTCCAACAAGAAGCATCTTATTTGAAGATCCAAATTTGACGACTCAGTTACTTAGTTGTAGGCAAACAGCGGCTCTTGATTTACCATTAGAAATAATCGTATGGGAAGAGTTGGGAGATGTTTATATCGGTTTTATCGATCCGAAATTTATGACTCGCAGATTTATGATTACGGATTGTAATGATGTCATACAGCAGCTCACGAGGCTGATGATTAAAATTTCGATGAATGCAATAAGAGAGATGAAGTAATCCTATTCAGTTTTTAGAGATTGATAATGAATATCCTAAATTCTCCCATCTGAAATATATCGAATCCTGATCAAGTTTGAATTTCATTTGTTCCGTGAAACTCTTTTTGACCGGAATTACCTTTTGTCTCAGAATGTCGAGCGTGCTATCATAATTATAAGATCCCCATTGATTCCATTCTTTGTTTAAAATTACCGTCCAGGTGCTATCCGTTGGGATAGTGAAAATGGCGTACTCTCCTTTTGGAATATCTTGATTATTGATCTTTATGTCAGTTTCTGTTTTTAGATAAGTGGCTTCATTAGCGCCTGTTCTCCATACTTCCCCATAAGGAACCAAATCGCCCCATATTTTTCTTTTGCGGACAGATGGGCTACTGTAAGTTATTTTCACTTTGTTCCCATTCAGCATTACAGAATCCATCGTCAGAGGTGATGGACGCTTGTCAGGTTTTGGGCTACAGCTCAAGATAGTGGCGATGAAGCTAATATATACCAAATGATATGTAGTGATTTTGAACATTATAATGTACTTATACGATCAGTTTTTTTATTAGTTAGGGATTATAACTTATTGAATATTAAAATGTTAGTCATATAGGTATGTTTTTTGTTATTGATCGATCGAACAAACCGAAACTAAACATGGGAATTATTGGAATTGATATACCCGAACTCAACGAAGACCAGGACATAGAAGTTGAAGTAAAGGTGAATGGTATTAAAAAACAATACAACTATCGTGTTGAGATTTTCTATTGGGAGGAATGTCCTTATCCCACAGATGACAGGGTAGAGTGTATACGTCAGCTAGTAAAAAACTATGATCAAAATTGGGACCTGGCCCATATTGGGCTACCAACTGACGAATACATTGCTATTACATTCCGGAAAAAACGAGTCTAGAAAGGTAAATCATCATCTGATGAAAAATCCTCCTTCATCCATTCGTCAGAACTAGATGGGGGAGGTGGATTGTCTGATGGGGTAGGAACTGATGCCCCTTTTTTCTCTAATCTCCACGCTTGCAAACTATTAAAATATTTCACCTCACCTTTAGGGTCTGTCCACTTTCGCCCTTTTAAATTGAAAGATATGGTAAGCTCATCCCCGGGATTGAAGCCATCTAACTGCTGACAGTTGCTTTGTATTAGTTCAAATTTCAGATACTCCGGATATTGCGGATTTTCCGCATATTCTACCACAAACTCACGCTTTTGGAAAGATGAAGAGATCTCCTGAGTCTCATATTTTTCAATTATTTTTCCGTCTATTGTCATAATTACTTTTTAAAACTATTTCTCAAATTTGCAGTTCATCCATTGATATGAAAAAGTCCAAGATCATTTTTTTTATTTTATCTGCTATTTTTTTAATAATCATGATATTGATAGGTATAGATATGAGCAGAAGAACTACATGGCCAGGGCAAAAAGAAACGCCCAAAGAAATAAACAATTAGCGAGGTGACAGGAAAAAAAGTAGATATTTCTAAGATTGATCTGGAACGGGAAAAGGAGAAAATCACTGATATTCCTGGATTACTCTCATTTGCTCACAATGTTGGCAGTGCTTTGATCAAGCCAGAAGATCAGGGAAAGATCAAAGGACTCGCCATGACAGCAATGTATGAGCAGACTGATAATCAATATCAACAGGTTTTTGATCAGATGAAAGTGCTTTTGGAGCAAGCTAACGAGATCAAAACCAGAGTAGATCTCTCTGAAAGAATTTATAAAGCAGAAATGAGCTTCCAACCTGTGATCCACCAATTGTATTATTTGTATCAAAAAGAAAATGGAAATGATTTTCTCTCATTAATTGGTCCAAATGAATGGGGAAAAAGCAAAACAAAACTATCTTATCTCGGCACGGTCAAACTCTTGGCAGATCACACTTGGGAAGTGATTGAATCGGGTGCTGAAAGTTTCAATTAAATTCTTATTTATTGACTTTTTACCTTCTCGAAGGTATTCAGAAAACATCGTATTTCATCCATGCCCATAATTCCATCAGAATACAGTAATCGACCATGGTATATGATCAATGGCCATTTTGAAACCGTAATACCTTCTGCTTTTTTCAAAATGGACGGTGTTGATTACACCCGAGAGCGATTAGAACTTTCAGATGGGGATTTTCTAGATATTGACTGGTTAAAAAGAGAGAGCAACCAGTGTATGGTGATTACGCATGGATTGGAAGGTGGTACAGATAGATTTTATGTAAAGCGTACCGCCACATATTTTCATAATCAAGGGTGGGATATTGCAGCTTGGAACTGCAGAAGCTGCAGTGGAGAAATGAATCGTCTGCCGAGGTTTTATCATCACGGAGATACGATAGATTTAGATGAAGTGGTCAGTAAGGTGTTGTCAAGTGGTTATGAGAAAGTAGTGCTATTCGGTTATTCGATGGGCGGCAGCATGAGTCTGAAATATCTGGGTGAGGCATCTTGTGATAAACGAATATTAGGTGCAACAGTGTTTTCGGTTCCTTGCAATCTGAGGGATAGTGCCGTCCAATTGACATTAAAAGGAAACCGGTTTTATGAAAGGCGTTTTTTAAAAAAGCTGAAGGACAAAATTGTAATTAAAGGAAAGGTTCATCCGGAGTTGAAAGTTGATCAATTGGAAGCGATGACTACTTTCGATGAATTTCATGATTGCTACACTGCACCACTTCACGGATTTAAGGACAAAGAAGAATTTTTTCAGCTTGCTACATGTGACCGGTACTTTGATGGAATTTCTGTGCCTGTATTAATAGTCAACGCTCTCAACGATCCTATGCTAGGACCAAAATGCTATCCTAAAGAATTTGCAAGTACTAACCCAAATTTTTATCTGGAAACTCCAAAATTAGGCGGGCATTGTGGCTTCACCGTTTCGGGTGAGACATTTAGTTATATGGAGTATCGAGCCAGATGGTTTATTGATCGGTATCTACTTTAGTATTCTCTTTTGGCTCGAAATCAAGAGAAGCGGAATTCACACAATATCGCAGACCTGTAGGTTTAGGCCCATCATTGAATACGTGTCCCAGATGGCCTCCACATCTCGAGCAATGGATTTCTTCTCTCATCATACCAAGAGAGTTGTCAATATTGCTTTCTACGTTAGTTTTATTGATTGGCTGATAAAATGAAGGCCATCCAGAACCTGATGCATATTTGGTTTCCGATTTGAACAATTCTAATCCACATCCGGCACAAGTGTAAATGCCTTGTTTCTTGAAATTCCAATACTCTCCGGTAAAAGCCAGTTCCGTTCCTTGTTCTCGAAGAACATGGTACTGCATATCCGTGAGTTTCTCCTTCCATTCGGCTTCAGAGAGCTCAATTTTTTTCTTCTCTACCGATTTTTTGGATTCCTGAGCGCAGGACACTGAGAGGTTGATCAATATGACAGATGCAATTAAATACTTAAGTCCAGTTTTGATTTTCATATAAGTGTTAATGTAGTTTGATATTAAACTACCTATGAAAATCTTTGTTTCTTACTTTAAGCCATAACAACTGAAATTGTCGTCTTAGCGTCAATCATTCATTTAATTGAATCTATTCAAAGCCAATCCCGCCACATGTTCGCCAATGGCTAAGCTGGAAGTAGCCGCTGGGGATGGCGCATTGCCTACATTGATTACTTTGTCTGTTTCCAGAATCAGAAAATCATCAATCAAGCCACCATCTTTGTCACATGCCTGAGCACGCACTCCTGATCCACCAGGCTCCAAATCTTCTTTTTGAATATCCGGAAGCAATTCTTGTAAAGCTTTAGTAAATGCTGATTTAGAATAAGATCTATAGAATTCTCCAAGCCCGGTTTTCCAGTATTTAGAAGCAACTTTTCTGAAACCTTTCCAGCCGAAAGTTCCAGCCAGATCACTCATGCTGATGTTTGATTTAGAATATCCTTCGCGTTTGTAAGCCAGGACTGCATTGGGACCAGCTTCTATTCCTCCGTTGATCATTCTGGTAAAATGCACACCTAAGAACGGGAAGTTCGGATCTGGAACAGGATAAATCAAGTTTTTTACCAAATGCTCTTTTTCTTTCTTGATTTTAAAATACTCCCCTCTGAAGGGAATAATTCTATAGTTAACCGGTACTTTGGTCAATTTAGCAACCACATCAGAATGTAATCCAGTGCAGTTAATTACAAGTCTTGTAGTGAGTGATTGTCGATTAGTCACCACATTGATAAATCCTTCTTTGCCTTCCTTGATATCAATCACCTTGTTATCAGCGAATATATCACCTCCAAAATGACGAATCTTTTCGGCATATTTTTCAGCAACCGCCGTATAATCGATGATTCCTGTTTGTGGAACATAGATGCCTTGTATACCATTTACATAAGGTTCGTGTTCCTTGAGCTCATCACGCACCAATCTTTTTAATCCCGTCAGCCCATTTTGTTCACCCCGTTCATAGAGCATATTGAGTGTGGAAATTTGAGATTCATTCGTGGCAACTACGATTTTACCGCAGAGGTCATACTCAATCTCTTCTTCATCACAGAATTTGATCAGTTTGTTGTAGCCATCCACACAATTTTTGGCCTTCAGACTTCCAGGCTTGTAATATAGTCCGGAATGGATCACTCCACTATTATGACCAGTTTGGTGAGCAGCAAGTGTTTTCTCTTTCTCCACTACTGCTACTCTCAATTTTGGGTTAGCTTCTTTGATTTTTAATGCTGAAGCCAATCCTACAATTCCACCGCCGATAACAATTACATTATACATATTCACAAAGTCCTGTTAACAGTGGCAAATATGGACAATTTCATTATGCTAATTACTGACCTAATCTGATGTTTTGTGAAATTTTAGGGATACACTGTTCATACAATAGCGATCTCCTGTTGGTGGTGGACCATCATGAAAGACATGTCCTAAGTGTCCACCACAAGCGCCGCATGTAACCTCTGTTCTGGTCATTCCAAAGGATTTATCCAGGTGATATTTTACTGAGTCTTTTTTGATTGGCTCAAAGAAACTAGGCCATCCACATGCAGAATCAAATTTTGTGTCAGACTTGAACAGCTCATTACCACATCCGGCACAAGTATATAGACCAGTTTCGTAGTTGTTTAATAGTTCGCCCGTCCAGGCTCTTTCTGTTCCTTTTTGTCTTAAAACCCGAAATTCCTCTTCAGTCAATTTTTCTTTCCATTCTTCCTCGCTGTATTCTATTTTACTCATATCCAAATTACTTTTGCCTTTCAATTTGATAGGGTGCTACTAAAAACATTAAAAACTCCGTTCATCAAGATAAATGTAACAAAAATCAAGTGTTAGCACTTTAACTACACATTGAACACATTTGATATCAAATAGTTAATTAATAGCCTACTTAAATGAAAAAAAGACAATGGATTATACTGGGATCCACTTTAGGAATCCTTGTATTTGCAGTTGCACTCAATAAATTCTTTGGCAGTCAAAAGGAGGAAAAGCAAATGAAAAAGCCTCCGGTAGCCAAAAAATATGTGACGACTGTCCCAGTCAAATATGAGAATGTAAAAACGCATGTTACGGCGTACGGTAGGGTGCAAACTGCACAGTCTTTGGACCTGCTGTCTGAAGTTGCGGGAAGAATGTATGAGGGCAGCGTCAGACTGAAAGAAGGACAAGCATTCAAAAAAGGAACATTACTTTTTAAAATTGACGATCAAGAAGCTTCGCTTAACCTAAAAGCCTCTAAAAGTAATTTTTTGAGAGACTTAGCGGCTATTTTACCAGATGTTAAAATAGACTATTCTGAAAGTTATAAGAAATGGGAAGCATACTTCAATATTATTGATATCGATACCCAATTGCCTGATCTACCAGAAATTACAGCAGACAAGGAGAAGACCTTCTTTGCGACTAAAGGAATTTTCTCTACTTATTATTCTATAAAAAGTGCTGAGGAAAGACTGAGAAAGTATCGCTATTATGCACCATTTAACGGGAGTATAACAGAGGTAAATCAAGAATCCGGAGCATTCATCAATCCCGGGACGAAAATAGGAACGATTATCAGGACCGGGCTACATGAACTGAAAGTCTCTGTAGAAACTAAGGATATTCCATGGGTACAACTTGGCTCGGATGTAGAGATTTATTCTGAGGAAACTCAGCAATCATGGACTGGCGAAGTGGCTAGGATCAGTGATTTCGTAAATCCAAATACACAATCTGTAGACGTGTTTATTTCTATTAAACCAGGCGAGCAAAAAATTTATGACGGTCAGTTTATTCAGGCGGCCATTCCGGCAAGAACTGTTCAGGACGGGCTCATCATGCCTCGGAACGCACTTTATAATACCAATGAAGTATATGTAGTAGAAGATACTCTGCTGAAAGTGAAACAAGTATTTGTTCATAGAACTATGAATGAGAAGGTAGTAGTAAGTGGATTAAAATCTGGAGAGAACCTTGTGATTGAGCCGCTAATCAATGCTCACAATAACATGGTGGTAGAAATGTCTGAATACAAAGACATTGATCTGGAAACCACTACTGATGGCACAGCTGCCATCGGAAATCCAAATAAAGCTTCAGGAACTAACTAAGCCAAATATCTATGAATAGTATAAAAGGATTGGTTTCGTACTTTGTAAAGTACCCTATTCTGGCCAATATTTTGATCGCTTTGACGATTTTGGGTGGAGTAGTTAGCTTTCTCAATACCAAAAAATCTTTCTTCCCAATTGCGAAGGATCGGATCATTAACATTTCAGTGGCTTACCCGGGAGCCTCTCCGGAAGAAATGGAAGAAGGAGTGACCACCAAAATAGAGGAGGCCCTGAAGTCAACAGCTGGAATTGATGAGATCAATTCTACTTCGTCAGAGAACGTGGCGAGTATTTCCATTTTGACGCTCGATAGTTATGATATAGATGAAATCTATACGGAGGTTAAAAATGCTGTGGACGGAATTTCATCATTTCCTGCGGGTGCAGAAAAGCCGATTATTTTCAAGCAGCGTCAGCGATCCACGGCTCAGTGGCTCGGATTGAGGGGAGATGTAAGTCTCAAGACATTAAAGGAATATGCAGAATCCATAGAGGATGATCTGATGGCTACTGGCGTAATCAGTCAGATCAATATCTCAGGATTTCCGCCTTTGGAAATTTCAATTGAGGTGACTGAAGAAACACTCAGAAGGTACAATCTTACCTTTGATCAGGTAGCATCTGCCGTGAGACTAAATAACCGGGATATCTCTGCTGGCTCGGTGAAGTCACCGAACGAAGAAATTCTTATTAGATCTAAAGCCAAGCAAACGGATGCCGCGGAGATAGCAGATATTGTTGTGAGAAGTAACACGGATGGTACTAAGGTATTGCTAAGAGATGTGGCTACCATCAGAGAGCAATTTGCAGATCAGCCAAATAAGGGCATGCTCAATGGAGAGCAAGCAGTGTTTTTAGAGGTAAGAAAATTGGAAACGGAAGATCTGACAGATATTTCCAATGCCGTAGAAGCTTATGTAAAGGAATTCAACGAATCGAACGATGCGGTAGAATTAGTCACCACTTGGGACTTCAACAACATGTTGACCCAGCGACTGGATTTACTAACCTCTAATGGCATGACTGGTTTACTGTTGGTGTTGATAGCTCTGGGATTATTTTTGAGTTTGAGATTATCTTTTTGGGTGGCTTGGGGGATTCCTTCCTCATTTTTGGGAATGTTTATACTGGGAAGCTTCGTAGGACTTACCGTCAATATGATTTCCCTTTTTGGTATGATCCTGGTCATTGGTATTCTGGTTGATGATGGAATCGTAATAGCTGAAAATATCTATTCTCATTTTGAGAAAAGTAAAAATCCAATCCAAGCAGCGGTGAGGGGTACATTAGAAGTGGTTCCGGCAGTCTTTACATCTGTACTGACCACCATCGTTGCGTTTTTACCATTATTGTTTCTTACGGGTGGATTCGAGTTTTTGAAGGATATGGCCTATGTGGTCATCTTTAGCTTAAGCTTTTCACTTTTGGAAGCGTTTTTTATCCTACCGGCTCACCTTGCAAGTAAGAAGGTACTTAGTGTGAAAAAAGAAGATACACGTAGCTACAAAATCAGGAAAAAGGTCAATGGATTCATCGATTGGATGAGATCTGAGATTTATGGAAAAATGCTAAGTCTTGCAATGGAATACCGAGCTATTTCCATGGCAGTTTTGGTTGGATTTTTAATCGTTATTGCTGGATTGCTGAGTGGAGGTCAAATCAAAACGACTTTCTTTCCACAGATTCCTTTCAATAGTTTCAATATCAATATTTCCTTCAAACCAGGAGAACGAGAGCAGAAGGTAGAGGCTTTTCTCAAACGTTTTGATGACGCTGTTTGGAAAGTCAATGATGACCTGAAGAAAGAGCTAGAAACTGATCTGGATATAGTGAATTACACATTTACCAATGTTGGTTTTTCTGGAGATGGTGAGTCTGGTTCACACGCAGGAAATGTGAATGTGATGTATGATGAATTAGATCCATTCGGAATTAACCAATTTGACTTAATCAATAAAATCAGAAAGGAAATAGGGCCTGTGAATGATGCTGAAAAATTCAGTATTGGAGGGCGAACCAGATGGGGTAAGCCTGTAAGCATCATGCTATTGGGTAAAAATTACGAACAACTGGGAGCAGCTAAAGGTTTTCTAAAAGCCGAGCTCGAGAAACTTCCTGATCTGAAAGAAATTCAAGACAATGTGCCAATAGGAAGAAGAGAAATGTTGTTTGATCTTCGGCCGGAAGCTTATTTTCTTGGACTGACTCATAATGACATTACTAAGCAAATGCGACAGGGATTTTTTGGTGAGGAAGTCCAGCGGTTTATGAAAGGCGATGATGAACTCCGTGTATGGGTTCGATATCCAAATAGCGGACGTCAGAGTATATCACAGCTTGAAGATATTAAGATCAAAACAGCTTCTGGTCAGGAGTTTCCTCTTACACAGGTGGCAGATTATAAAATCGAACGAGGAGTATCGGGCATTAAGCATTTCAATTCTTCACGTGCGGTTACTGTGGAAGCTGACACCCAAGATCCTTTTGCAGAGGTGCCGCCAATCCTTGCCAGCATCCAAAATAATATTATACCAGAACTCAAAGCTCTCTATCCGTCTGTGAACATTGACTATGGTGGACAGTCTAAAGAAAGCAATAGAGCAGGGCAAGAGATTGGAGTCTTTTTCGGGGGTGCATTCTTGCTAATCTTCTTTATTTTGATGATCACCTTCCGTTCTTCTTATCAGGCCTTATTGATTGTGCTCATGATTCCAATTGGTTGGTTTGGTGCCATGTTTGGTCACGGAATTGAGTCGTGGATCAGCGGTCGGGAATTGCCAGTGTCATTACTAAGTGTGTGGGGAATGGTGGCACTTTCCGGAGTAATCATCAATGATGCCGTGGTGTTTTTGTCCAAATTTAATTCACTGATTAAGGATGATGGATTGACAGTTTACAATGCCGCTTTTGAAGCTGGAATGGCTCGTTTTCGGGCAATCATTCTTACATCATTGACAACAGTTGTTGGTTTATATCCTCTGATAAAAGAAACAAGCTTCCAGGCACAGTTCCTCATTCCTATGGCCATTTCTGTGGCCTATGGTGTCTTGATCGGAACTTTTGTGATCCTCATGTTTTTCCCTGTATTGATTCTCATTTTCAATGATGTGAGAAGATTTGTAAAATGGATGTGGACAGGGGAAAGGCCTATTAGAGAGGAAGTTGAAAGAGTTATTTTGGATGAAGAAAGATTAGGTGAAGTTCACGAAGCAGCTTAAAAATGAAATATCAAAAATTTAATCAAATGAGCAAGCAGCAACTGGTCCAATTAATGGAATCAGTGGAGTCGCTTAATTATCAGGCTCTTATTGCTATTCACAAAAGGTCGGAAGAGTTGGGGGTTCAGCCATCTGAAAGCTTTATAAAAAGTCTAGAATTTGAAAAAGGAAAGATTGATAATTTGATTTATTTAAAAAATCTTGGATTCAAATTGAAAGGTTCAATTGAGTTAGGATTATTTGAAATAGTGAGATCTACATCTGCCAAGTTGATAGATTTATTGACAATGCTTGTAGGAGTGTGTTTTATATTTTTTCTTCCTCTTACTTGGAACAGTATTACTCTTATTATTAATGATGGTTTAAGTTTTTCCACACTAGTTTCATTAATAGCCACTTTGACAATTGGAATTCTTGGAATAACGCTTTTCTCCAAAGCAGTGAATAGAATAGCAGAATATTGGAATATAGGGATTATCAAAGATTCAAATGGATTGATAATTCGGAAGTCAGGAAAAGAATATGTCGAAAGTCGGCTTGGAAGCGATTTCTTGGATGTTTCATACGGGGAGAATAAAACAGTTTTGAATTATATTGTAAATGAAGAGAAAGTTTCATTAATCAATTCTGTTGGAGGCGTTAAGCAAAAGCTGACTATAGAAAGATTACAGAAATTATTAAGTACTTGATTAATGAAACATATATTTTCAATATTGGCTCTTTTAGGGGTATTGCTATCCATTGCACAAGAGCCTCTTTCACTCTCTGACGCAATATCTTTAGGTCTGGAGAGAAATTTCGATATCAGGATAGAGCAGAAGAATGTATTAGTTGCTGAGACTAATAATAACTGGGGTGAGGCTGGAAGATATCCGACTATCACTCTAAATCTGAATCAGAACAACAGTATCAATGATAATGTGAAAACTGCCAGCCCATTTCAGCTGCAGGACATTACGGTATCTAATTCGGTGAACCCAGGTGCAAATATTAACTGGACGATCTTCGATGGCTTTAAGGTAAATATGACCAAAAGGCGATTAGAACAACTGCAAGCTGAATCAGAAGGGAATGCTTCCATAGTCATTGCCAATAACCTTCAAGGAATTGTGCTGGGTTATTATCTGGCCACATTGGAGCAGGAAAGACTTAGAGAATTCAAAAAACAACTCATTTTGAGTCGTGATAAATATGCGTATGTCAAAGCTGGCTATGATATAGGTACTTCTGTGACTTCAGACTTGTTGCTGGAAGAAGGAAATTTTCTGACGGATTCTGTGAATTTTATCAATCAGCAATTAGCATTTAGAAATGCCGTAAGGAATCTGAATGTACTGATTGGTGAGACTGAGGTGGACAAATCATATGTGTTTACAGATGATTTGAATGTTGTTTTTCCAGATTATCAATACGAAGATTTGGAAGCGAAGCTATTCAATAACAATGTGGATTTGCAAAAGCAATACATTTCTCAGAGTTTACTTGGAACTGGGATTCAGTTGGCCAAAGCAGAGCGATACCCAACACTATCACTTTCTTCCGGACTTTCTCAAAATAGGAGTAGGGTGGACCTGAGTAACGCACAGTTTCCTGGTCAAGACGGAACTAGTTCTCCGGGACCTGCAGATCCACTCACAGCTCGTACAGATAGTTATTTTGCCAATTTCACTCTGTCATTCACTTTGTTCAACGGGGGTAAAATCAATCGTGCGATTAAAAATGTGATTGTTCAGGAAGATATTGGCAACATCAGGATCGAGAAAATGGAAAATTCGCTACAGAGAGATCTAATGGAGGCTTATGATCGATATCAAGTTAGAAAGCAACTTTATGGAATCAATGTAAAAAGAGAGGATGCTGCAAAAACCAATCTGGAGATTACCTCAGAAAAATTCAAAAATGGAAGTATCAACTCTTTCGATTATAGAATTGTCCAAAATAACTATTTGTCAGCATCAATATTGAAGTTACAATCTCTATTTAATCTCCTGGATTCTAAAATAGAGTTGATGAGATTAACAGGAGGTTTAATAGCTGAATACAATCAATAACCATCACGGATTAACTCCAGTAGGGTTTGCATTTCTAGCTTTACTTCGTTTACTGGTCTGATATAGTGATTATTCATGATTGAAAAGATAAGAATGCGTCCTGAGCGGGTTTTAATGAATCCACTTAGGGCGTGATTGTTACTGAGTGTACCTGTCTTAGCAAAAACATAAGGCTCACTCCAGCCATACCATTTTCTGATTGTTCCTGACACACCTCCATTAGGAAAAATGGAGGTGATTTCTTCCCAAGAAGCCATTTGATAGATTTCCTCCAATACCTTCACCATACTTATTGGAGAGATCAAATTATACCTTGATAATCCAGAACCGTCCACCCATCTAATCTTTGTAGGAAGGTTCAATTCCGACAATGTTTGATTTCTAAATTGATCCAAGTTTTGATTGCCTACACTTTGTGAAGAGACGATGAGCAGCTGTTCTGCAAGAAAATTATCGCTGCGCTGCATCATGGTGGCTAGCACCGGGAGGAGATGATAGTTGTAGATGGTATCACCATCTAGTAATTGAATCTTCGATAGGGAGACCGAATTTTTCAAGGTGTCCTCTAGTAATACGCCTGGTAATTCTTCACTCGTTTTAAAAGGAATAGTTCTGGTAAACTGAGAAGTGTCATCCTCTACAGGCACATTGAAAATGTTTGAGTGTTCAGATCGGTAGGGTAATGGTCTAATTTCTTCAGGTTGATTTAAGCTCACAAAATTTCTAAAGAATGGAGGGAAAATTTGTAAAGAGTCCTCTTTGCGAGTTATTCTGACTTCATTTCCATATACAGGAAATAGGCTTCTTTCTTGCTGAAAATCATATTGATAGTCATCCCATGCCCAGCCAGTTCCAAAGTGCTCAAATTGCTTATCAGGCATAGAAACTTTCAATGGATGATTTAGCAACTTGCTCCATGCCTGCTGTTCCTTAAAATCTGGATGTAAAAATGTGGGGTCTCCAAGTGGTTGAATGAAAATAGTGTCATTTTCTAATTTGGAGATGAAGGTAGGAATAGAGTCTTTGAGCGTTTTAAGTACGGTATATGCTGTCAGGATTTTTGTGTTGCTGGCAGGTGTGAAAAGTAGCTGACCATTTCTTTCTTTTACTACTTTTTTGGTCGATGGATCATAAAGTACAAATCCTGTGAATTGGTTTTTGAAAACCACCGATTTCCGCAAAAGAATATTGATATCTCTGGAGGTGGCTTTTTGTCTGAGACCACTACAACTACTCAGAGATATGAATATTAAAAGAAATATCGTTAAAAAATGGAATTGCTTTATTTTCATAATCGACATAAAAATCGCCTTTTATTTAATTTTATTAAACGTTTTGGCCACTTTTATTGGAATAATAAAAGCAGTTGGAGTTTTTTTAGATGCTTTTTTGTTTTTATTTTGCCGAAACCAACATAGACTTATTTTAAGCTTTATTTTATCGTCTGATGAGTATACTTGACCTAATTACCTTATTGATTTTCCTGGCTGCAGTTTTTACGCTGATTAACATCAC
>JAUIAO010000099.1 GCA_030425425.1 Bacteroidia bacterium
GTCAGCATCATTGGTGCTGATGGCCACTGCAGGGATTTTAGGCATCATCGGCTTATACACCAGTGATCCTGTGTGAGGGATGTCGTCTCTTCGGTTGGTCAAGGATCGGATGATCACCGCCTTGGCTCCAAACTTACCGGCTTCAGAAGCACCATAAGCCCTTTGTAAAACAGCTCCTCCATACGCAGCGAAAGTGTTGATTTTGGTGGGGTCCATTTCACCATTGAAAAACACAATTTTGTCTTTCACTTTTTTACCCAATTCATTCACTTCTTCGATGCTCTTCACTTCGATGATTTCAGCATGAACTCCTTCAGGACCGGTACCAATGGAATTTCCTAGGGCAATTGAGTTCAGTTCGAATGAACCATAAATGTCTGAGTTAGTCACTCGGGTGACTTCCTTTTTTCCTCTTACCCAATGAGGTACCATCACGGGCTGAAGATATACGGTATCAAAACCATAATCCATCATTAGCTGGCGGGTGTATTCTACCGCTGCTGCGGCCTGTGGCGAACCAGAAAGTCTAGGGCCGATTTCCTTGCAGAGATATCTGAGGTTTTCATAAACCGGACTTTTAGTGAGCTGATGATCATAGATTTTCTTGATCATTTCTTCGTGCTGAGCAAAAAGTAGGATGGGGGTGAGAATTAAGGTGAAAAGGATTTTTTTCATTTTCGAATTGAATTTAGAAAATCAAAGAAAAAAAGTATTTACCAATAACCCAATAACCCAATAACCCAATAACCCAATAACCCAATAACTAAACTCTAAACAGTTTCACCACCACAACTCGAACCCGCACCAGCAGTGCACCCATAGCAATGTTGATTAATTCTGATCGAGTGATTGTTGACTTTGTCTAAATCAAATTCTGAAATATGATCAGGAGCTTCTTCAATTTTCATGTCCAGCATTTGGTTGAAGTCACAATCATATAAATAGCCATCCCAACCTACGCTGATTGTATATCTGCACATGACTCCCATAGCGGCAGAAGGATTGAAGGCATTCACCAATTCATTCATATAATGCTGATAATTCTCTGTTGTAATGAGATAGTCGAGAAATCGGCTGATTGGTAGGTTGGTAATGTTGAACAGATTGTTGAAAACCACATCGTATCCGGTTTTCAGTTTTTCTTTAAACTGATTTTCGAGCTCCAATTGGTCGCCAGGGAGTACAGCTCCGGTTGGATTGTAAACCAAGTCAAGTTTCAGTCCGGTACCTTCTTTTCCATATCCTACTGCATTGAGCATTTTCAGTGCTTCAATGGATTTCTCGAAAACGCCTTTTCCACGCTGCGCATCAGTTCTACGAGCAGCAAAATAGGGAAGCGACGAAACCACGTTCACCTTGTGCTTAGCAAAGAACTCTGGCAAATCATGATATTTAGGATTTGCCAAAATGATCGTGAGGTTACAGCGAACAATCAAGGATTTTCCCATTGCTGAAATCTCCTCAACAAACCATCTGAAATTGGGATTCATTTCGGGTGCACCACCCGTCAGGTCAACTGTCTGAATGTCCGTGTCCCTAAGTGCATCCAGGCATTGCTGCATGGTTTCTTTGGTCATGATCTCCTTGCGATCTGGGCCAGCATCCACATGACAATGTTTGCAAGTTTGATTGCACATTTTTCCCAGATTCACCTGAAAGATGCTCATGCCAGTTGGATTCAGAGGAAATAATCCAATTTCTTTCAGTTTTTGCTGAAAGCTTGGAATTCCAATCGATTGGTGATCATCCAAGATTTCCAGCTGACGTTCAGCTGTTGATAGTTCGTGCTGCTGTCTTTTTAATGTTGCTGTTGACATTTTAATCTTTTGTTATTTCCTCCCCTTACAAAGGGGAGATGCCGAAGGTCGATGGGTTGTTTATCGTTTGTTTTTGAAGTCTTGCATAACTTGAAGTGGCCTAGCCAACTTTCTTGCTGATTCTATGAAACACTTAATTTCGGCATGCTCATTGGAATCTCAAGCAAATTGGTGTTGCCATAGCCACCATGCTTGCTGACTCTATGAAAAGCTCAATTTCTAAATGTTAATTTGCATTTTAAATGCTCATTCGAATCTCAAGCAATTTGGTGTCGCCATAGCGACTCACATAAGTTTATCATTGACCTGATTCATCATCTGCGTGGCATGGACTAGAGAAGCTCCTCCTCTGATGGCTGCCGCCACATGTACTGCTTCCATCATTTGCTCTTCATCACAGCCCAGTTTGAGAGTGTCTGATGTATATGCATCGATGCAATATGGGCATTGGATGGCGTGTGCCACAGCCAGAGCGATAAGTGCTTTTTCCCTTTTGGTTAGGGCTCCGGCTTTCATCACTTCCCCGTAATAGTCAAAAAATTTCTTACCCATTTTTTCCTGGAACTCAGTGATGTCCCCAAATTTTCCAAGGTCTTCTCTATTGTAGTATGTTTCTTTCATTTTTTACGCTTTACGCTGTTCGCCATTCGCTTACCGCATCATTGAGCGATAAAGATTCTAGCTTGAGCAGTTGAATTTTATTGAGTGTGAAATAGTAATTCGAGTTTTGGAGTGTTTGCCAAAACCAAATCGGATGTAATCAAAGGTGTGAATGAGCTGGAGGAGCGCGGAGCTGTTTGAGCTCAATTACTGAAATTGACGAATCAATAATTTTGAAAACTGAATTTTCAAAACATATAAAAAGTTGAATGAATGCCTGTAGGAGCGATCTTCTGAATTTGATTTTTTTAATTGAAGGCAATTCAGTTGAATAGTTGAAATCAATCAGCTTATCCATATAGCAGACATTTTCAATTCCAGCAGAAGCCACTTCTGCAAATCGATTAGTATGCCATGGAAGAGAAAGTGCCCATTCTTTAGTGAAAATGTTTCTAGAGATACCCAATAGATATGTGCCACCTCTCCAGTCAGGACCAATAACTAAATCATTGACTTCTAATTGTGCGGAAGCTTTCTGTATGTCACCTAATTGCAATTGAGGACAGTCATTTCCAACTACAATAACATGCTCAAAACCTTTTTCGAAAGTGCTATTTACTGCCAGATAGAATCGCTCTTGAAGAGAGATGTTTTCTATTGTAAAGTCGATATGGTCAAAGACAGGAAGTCCAGATCTAGAAATTAGCTTCCGGGTTCTGGAATTTAGAAATGTAACAACCGAAGCTCGAAAAGACTTGTGTTTCTTTTCTTCTGATTCCGCCCGATGGAAAAAGAGTATGGCTGTTTTTTCACTCATTTGATTGTCTAAAGGTAATCAAGTGAGGGGGAGTAACAGATTATACCTTCAGATTTGATTGAAATTGTCAGCCAAGTTGCAATTGAACGATCACACCTCCTCATGCCACACACCCACAGACTCTAGATCTTTCCAAAAGCTCAAAGATTTACAAATATTTATTCGAATCTGGATCTCGTCTATTATCCCAAATATTCAGGACGTTGATACTGCTCTCTTTGGGTTCATAGATAATCGTGAAATGATTCATGAAAACTTTTCCCCTAATTCCAGAAATGGAAGTTTGTTTGCCAATCAAAGGAAAGGAACCAATCAGACCTAAGTTTTCCAAAAGGTTTCGGTGAATTCTGTTTGTGTATTTCTGAGATTGGTTTCTGTCATTCCAGTAGTCAATGATTTTCTTGTATTGATCGCGAGCTTCTTTGGACCAAATTATTTCTGTTGCCATTCTGTGAACTGGTCATTGATCTCATTCAAGGTAAAAGACTCCCCATCGGATATTTGTCTCTGAGCTTTTAGAACTGATGATTTCTGCTCTTCTGTAAACTGTATGATCTCCTCATTTTTATCGAAAACCGATAAAAGACTTGATAGAAAATCTTCATTTTCAGTTTCTTGTATTTTTTTGATGAGTTGTTCTTTCGTCGAAATCATAACTGAAATATAACTTATTTATCGATGAAATGATTCTGTCAAATTTGGTTATTCAACCTCCTCATGCCCTACACCCACAGACTCCAAATCCTTCCAGAAGTCAGGGTATGACTTAGCAACTACATGTGGCTCATCTATCGTGATCGGCTGAACGACTGCTATGGGAGCGAAAGCCATCGCCATTCGGTGATCATCATAGGTGTCGATCATTTCAATCTCAGAAGGAACAGTTCCCGGAATCATTTGCCAGCTTGAGCCATCTTCCGTCAGTGTTGCACCAAGCTTTTTCAACTCTCGCTGCATGGCATCTATACGATCTGTCTCTTTGATTCTAAGTGATTCCAAACCGGTCATATTGAGTGTGACTCCTTTGAGGGCTGCTGTTACCAATACCGTCTGTGCTAGGTCTGGACAAGTTTTAAAATTGATGTCGATGCTTTCTGCTATTTCGCCTGTTTGGGTGAGATGTACGCCTTTGTCATCATAGACGGACTTCACGCCCAGTTTTTCCATGATCCAGGTGATTTCCTGATCACCTTGTAGGCTCTCTTCTTTCAACCCCAAAAGTTTCAAATCCACTTCCTTTCCCAAAGCAGCCATTGAGTACCAGTAGCTGGCACCGGACCAGTCACTCTCAATGGCATAGGCGCCACCAGTATATTCTTGTGGTTCTATCGAAATGGTATCTCCAGTCCAGTCAGCATCCACACCAAATCGCTTCATCAATCCCAGAGTCATTTCGATATAAGGGCGACTGAAAACCTCAGTGGTGAGTTTCAATTGGAGGCCTTTTGGTAGGCTTGGGCCAATCATCAACAATGCACTAATGAACTGACTGCTGATATTTCCCGGGATTTCAATCAAGGTAGTTTTTTGCTGCTTTATACCATTGACTTTCAGGGGAGGATAACCTTCTTGCCCCAAATATTCAATTTCAGAGCCCAATTTTCTCAAAGCATCTACCAGCAAACCAATTGGTCGCTGGCACATTCTTTCTGTTCCGGTGATGGTCTGTCCTGTTCCTTTTACTCCTAAAAATGCAGTACAAAAACGCATGGTAGTCCCTGCATCTATCACATCCCAGGTAGTTTGGTCTGGATTTTGTAGCAAGCGTGTCATGGTCTGAGTATCGCGAGCTGCAGACAAGTTGCTTAGCTGCAATTTATTGCCGCTGAGTGCGTTGATGAGCAAAGCACGATTGCTTTCACTTTTAGAAGAAGTGAGTTGCACGGTGCCCTGAAAAGGCTTGTCAAAATGAGGAAGAAAATATTTCAAAATTATTAGTTGTAAGGTTTAACAGCTTTCCAACTGTTTACGTTAAAAGTGCATCATTAAAATATTATGACAACAACATCCAAAACAATCGGAACATTCATCGCCACACTTCTTGTGGGTTTCTTTTCAGTTTTAATTGGCAAACCAAATAAACTTCTGAAAAGCAAAGTAAAAACCACTAAAACTTCTAAGCAAGGTGTTGTAGAGGAAAAGGAAAATCTTTTTATTTAGTGTCTCCAAGAAAACGTCAATCTCTACGTTATGCTTGCTTAATAAATACTCATGTACTTTAGTACACTCCGTTTTTTTAAGCTTCACAAGCCTTGACCTTGACGTTCTCTAAAAGCCACTTCGAGTTTTCTTTTAAGTACAATTTAGACCCCTCTGTAATATTGGAAAGATTCTTCAATCCATTCCAGTTCTACTTTGGCGTCAAAAGAACATTTCCCAATTTCTTCAAGCAGTGAGAAGCTGATCTCACTGCCGATATTTTTTTTGTCCTGCAGCATAAGTGGTAAGATTTCTTCCAATGGAGGAAGGTCATATTTCCCAAAAACAGACTTGACATATTCGGCAATTTGATCCGCAGTTGCTTGGTCAATCAAATTCAATTTAACAGACATGTAAGCTTCCAGAATCATCCCGATCGAGATAGCCTCACCATGAAGGAGCGATTTTCCATTGTTCAGATACCATGTTTCGATTCCATGTCCCAAGGTGTGTCCGTAATTGAGGATCTTTCTAAGTCCCTTTTCACGAGGATCTTCAGCCACAACTGCACCCTTTATCTCTGCAGATTTTCTAATTACTTCCAGCCAATCATGTTCAGGGAAAGAAATGCTGGAAGTGGTTTGAAAATAAGCTTCATCATAGATCAAGCCATGTTTGATCACCTCAGCAAAACCAGATCTCAATTCTCGAGGAGGTAATGTTTTCAAGAACACATCAGAAATAATTACGGCACTTGGATCATTGAAAACCCCAATGTGATTTTTAAAGCCCCGAAAATCAATGCCCAGCTTTCCACCAATGTTAGCATCTACAGCAGCCAAAAGAGTGGTAGGAATATTCACAAACCGAATGCCTCTCTTGTACGTACTTGCTGCAAACCCACCCATATCGCCAATTACTCCACCTCCAAGATTTACCAAAATAGACTTTCGGCTAAAACCAAAATTGGTCATGGCTTCCCAAATGTTCTGGCAGGTATTCAGGTTTTTGTTGATCTCTCCACTCTTGATTTCGATGATGTTTTCACCTTCATTCAATTCCAAGACTGGGAGACAATGCGCTTTGGTATTTTCATCTACCAGGTACGCGATTTTGTCTGGCTTGAGGTCGTTAAGAACCTTGATGATTTCGTTTTTTGGATCGCTTGTAAACGAGATGTATTCTGGAATTTTCAAAGTGTTGATTTCTGGTTTATCAGAGTGTTTAATGGCTTAAAAAATGACCACTTGATGATTATCTTTGCGATCAGTTTTCAAAAT
>JAUIAO010000047.1 GCA_030425425.1 Bacteroidia bacterium
GGATAAGAAAAATTCGAACCAGATAGCTATTACCATATTTTCAATCATGCCAATGGGGATGAAAATCTCTTTCGAGAAGAGCGCAACTATTATTTTTTCCTGGAAAAATGGTCGAAGTATATAGAGCCGGTTGCGAATACTTACGCCTATTGCCTGATGCCTAACCATATTCATTTTTTAATTCGTACTAAAGGGGTGGCGGAGATTCTAAACCTCCAAGGTTTCGAAAACCTTGGAGGTTTGGCTAGATACGAAAAAATCCTCTCCCAGCAGTTTAGCAACCTTTTTAACTCCTACACTAAATCATTCAACAAACTCTACCATCGCAGAGGCAGCTTATTTATCCCCAATTTCAAAAGAAAAGAAGTCAACAACTCTGAGTATCTGAGAGTATTGATCAATTACATTCACAACAATCCGGTTCATCATGGGTTCACCGATGATGTACAAAGCTGGCCGCACAGTTCATATTCGTCACATCTATCTGCCAAACCTACCTCACTCAACCGCGATGATGTTTTGGACTGGTTTGGTGGTACAGAAGAGTATGTGAAATTTCACCTTTCCAATACTAGTCAACTCTTGGAGGATTGGGAGTGCTGAAACCTTAAGAAATTAGATAACTCAGACCTATAAGGTTTTTGAAACGGGAACGCCTAGTTCTTATAGGTCTAGTTGATCATAAACCTCCTTAGGTTAATTCTACCAACGGAAGACAGGCACTAGTCGATGATGTAAATTCATCAACACCTTTTTATGATTCATACATCTGGCCTGTAAAAAAAAATTTCCCCACCACCTCGTGACGATTCCAGAAAACCGGATTATGGTACTAAAACGTATCATAAAACGATCATTTGAAATGGAACTGAAGAAACACGAAAAGCACAACCTGGACAGCAAGCGTCCACTATTCTTTAACATCGGCCTGGTCATTGCCCTGTCACTCTCCATCGCAGCTTTCAACTGGAAGGGGCAATATGGAGGAATGGTTATCGAACCACAGGCTGAAGAGTTTGAACCGACATTCGAGATCCCGATCACCAAAATACCTGAGCCAGAACCACCAAAGCCAAGAATTGTCGCTCCAAAGCCAAAACCTACTTCTACAGTGGCCTTCATCATTAGTGATCTGCCGGAGGTTGACGAAAGTGAGCCATTGGATCTTGACAATGATATCGATATTGATCTGAGCGAGGATATTGACAACAGTCAGTATGTGGAAGTTCCTGATGATCCATTTCTAATAGTGGAGGATATGCCCAGTTTTCCGGGAGGCTTGCAGGCTTTTTATCAGTATGTCGCCAAGAATCTGGACTATCCCAGAATAGCGAAGCGAATGGGAGTATCTGGCAAAGTGACTTTGGAGTTCGTGATAGACCGGGATGGCAGGATCATAGAAGTGAAGACTGTGAAGGGTATTGGTTTTGGCTGTGATGAAGAAGCCATGGAAGTCCTCAAAAACTCTCCTAAATGGAATCCTGGCAAGCAAAGAGGGCAGGAGGTGAAGGTGAGAATGGTGTTGCCGATTTGGTTTAAGTTGAATTGATTTCGCTTTACGCCGTACGCATTCCGCTTTACGCTGACCGCTGTTCGCTTCTCGCCGTACGCTTTGTATATTTATTAGTTGAGTTGGCATCCCTATAGGTACTGAGAGTATTAAAATTCCCACGACTGCATCTCTAAAAAGCCTTCATTCTCCAACGAAGCGTAATGGAGATTGGGGGATTTGGCTTTGGGAATTTGATGAGGTTTGGTGCAAGTAAAAGAGACTCCCCGGTATTTTTTCGTTCCTCAAAATCCGTGGAGTGACGTGCGGTGGTATTGCTATTGACTATAATACCGAATGCCGATAACCGAATACTGATCACCGAAAAATCGGCCATGAAAAAAGCACTAAAATCCTAATCTCCCCAAAAACCTAACTGACCAGCAACTAACTTCGCGGTATGGCAATCAAACCAAAATACCGGGAGCTGACAAGCGAAGAACTGAAAGAGCTGGAGAAGGAATTTGTGGACTATCTGATAGTGAATGGCATCACGGCAGATGACTGGGTAAAACTCAAAGAAGATGACAAAGAAAAAGCCAATGATATCATTACTTTGTTTAGTGATGTGGTGTTTGAAGGAGTGATGCGCAAGGTACAGTTTCTGGAGTTTGTGAGTGCCAGTGAGATCAGGACGTTTCAGTGTCTGGAGCAGAAAATGGTATTGGTAGGAATGACAACCGACAATCCCAATCATGATTTTACAGATAAGGATTTTATCGCTCAGGCATCAAGTCAGCCACCTCAGGGAATTAAGGTTTATACCAGCGAAAAAGCTTACAATCAAAGTCGAGAAGCTGAATTGTTCGACATGATTCAAAATGGCTGCTATATCTCTGATGGTAAACTTTTTAAGGTGCTTTCGATGAGTTTGTGATAGTAACCGCAGAGAAGAGAGAGAACAGAGGTAAACGAAGTGTCAATATCCCTTCCTTACTTAAGAAAGTAGTTTTTGTATTTCCTTTTTGGTGCTTTCAATGAGTTTCTGAATGGATCTGAAGTACTTCCAAATCAGATATAATTTTAATCTTGAAAATTATCAGTTCTATTGAGCCATGATCTTCATTTTCTTTTGCTTCTCCAAAAGAAAACGAACCGAGGGGTCGGACCCCAAAAGAAAAAGAGACCAACGCCAAAAATCATTTTAATAAATTATTGGATCAAAATTGAACAGTAATTTTTATTCAAAATGATTCACGCTGGCCTTGGATGAATCAGCCGCACATTTCAATTTTTCTTAAAAATGATGTTTAGAGTTTATAGAATTGAAAATTCAAATAATCCTTTTCACTTCTTCCAGGCCTTTCCGTAGGTCGTCTGCAATCGGTTTATGATCGCTCAGTCGATTGATTTCGTTCATTAGGCGGTATTCAGCCTGGATGTTGGGGTTTTTGGAAAGTGTCACCGCGTCGTGTAGATAGTGCTGTGCCATTCGGATGGCTCCACGTGCTTTTACCAGTTCTTGATGTTCGGTGAAGTAAATGGCATCCTGCAATTCCAAATAGGAGAGTCTGTTGAGTATATCACTAAACATCTTATGATACATGGGGATGTCTTCATTACTGAATTCTGATTCTTCTTGGAGCTGTCGGATTTCCATAATCGCCTGTGCTAAAACTGTATCACTTTCATTGCGATAGCTATGCACATGGCTGTAAATGGCCTCTGTGAGGTCTTCAAAATCTGAAACGGCCCGCAGCACCTCGTGCGCTTTAATGTCTTCACAAGCGTAGGTGATGAGTTTACCTTCCTCTGATTGGTGCTCGTGTCTCAAAAATTCTGAAAGTGTCAGTGCTACTCCTAGTATGACAAATACGAGGAAAAATCCGGTGATGATTTGTTTGTTTAATTCCATATTAAAAAAGAATAAAATCTGTAGTGAAGCTAGTATTCGATTCTGGAGTCATTCTGGATATTTGGGTTGAAGAATTATTTTTTGATTCTCACCAACCAAACAAGTCTTAGACGGGTCTTTGAATTTGTAAACTACCCTGAATGCCATGAGACCTTTGTTACTGCTTTCCTTCCTCGTTTTAATCGGAGCTTGCTATGAAGAAGAACCACGCACCTATTCTGATTATGAATTGATTGCCGGACAGGATGCGTTTGGGAAGAGCTGGAAAATCACTGGGATAGAAGTGACAGGGTTGGGTAGTTTGGATCCGTTTCCTTGTATAGCTGATAACAACATCGTTTTTTATACGGATGGGAGATATGAAAATAGTGAAGGCTATGTAAAGTGTGACCCCAATGATCCACCTGCTTTTGAAGGAAACTGGTATTTCAATTCTCGCTCCGATTCGATGACTATTTCGCTGGAAGATTCAGTGAGAAGTTGGTCTGTTGATTATTTATCAGATTATAAAATGAGGCTGACCAGTGAGTTTGCCAATGATAGCCGCACTTATGTTTTTTCAGTGCGATAGTATGAAGAAGTATTTGAATTAGGTGAATCAAAAAACCGAACGTCTTTGACGTTCGGCTTTTTTTTGTATGTCATTCATATTCGCTGAGGTATGAAATTAAAGGTTTACAATTATTCGATCTATTTTGTTAAAACAAGGAGTTGATGAATCAATAGTTTTTTTCCAATCGCTGAGAAAATCGAGAAAGAACCTTGTGTTCATTTATTCTCGGAGAACTCTACTTTCTCTGTAGGTCAAAAAAGGAATATTCATTTTTTGAATGAACTAAATCAGGACTCTTGGACTCTGTAAAGTAATATTTAAGTTGCTAACTATTTATCTGAAATTATGAACTCATTTAACCCCACCAGCCTCCCCTTAATAAGGGGAGGTGCCCTTCGATTTATCGTTGGGCGGAAGGGTGAAAGTACCTTAATAAAACCGAACGCTTTTGGCGTTCGGTTTTATGTTTTATTACCATTTACAAGTCAAAAACTTGCTTTCACTGCCAAAACAAAATTTCTTCCAGCCCCGGAGAGTCCTGAACTGTATGGTCTGTATCGCTGGTCGGTGATGTTTTCCACACCAGCCGAAACAGATAGAAAATCACTAAGCTTATATTTTCCCTTAAAATTCAGGGTGTACCAGGATGGAGCATAGGCCAGACCATTGTTATCCAATGCGTAAATCTCCGTTTTGTCACGTTCTTCTACTGCCAGGTCTTTTGCCGATC
This sequence comes from Bacteroidia bacterium, assembly GCA_030425425.1. Lineage (GTDB taxonomy): Bacteria > Bacteroidota > Bacteroidia > Cytophagales > Cyclobacteriaceae > Marinoscillum. The sequence continues at coordinate 4,688 of JAUIAO010000047.1, forward strand.
GTTCACTTTGAAAATTGGTATAAGCCTGAAGGCTCAGCTTCTCGTGTCGGTAGGAGAGTCTCACATTCCCGAAAAGTGGAGCTGCATGCCTCGACGCACTGGTGGTGCCGTCTTCCAGTTCTTCTTCACCTTCCTGAAAATTGATATCAGATGACAGATTGAAACCTCCGCCCAGCTGGATTTCGACCCCTGCCTGAAGACCATAAACCGTCGCTTTCGCCGCATTTTGTATGGCCTGCACTTTGCTCATCTCACCAAAATATAAGATGCTGTCCTGACCATTCAGCAAGTAATCCCATCTTACCATCGCACCGTCCAGCATCGTGTAAAATACAGTCATGTCCAGTTTGACTTTCTCTGCGATTACTTTCGCCAATCCAATATCAAAGTTATAGGCATATTCTGCTTGTAGACCTGGATTTGGAACGGTAACAGCTCCAGGTTCAGAATCAAAGATTTTACCGACATCATCCACATTCGGAGAGCGGAATGCGGTAGAGAGATTGGTGCTCAATACCCATGTGCTTTCAGGGCGGTATACCAATCCAAGACTACCTGTCAATGCATCCTTGTTGACATTGGCTTCTGTGAATGGAAGTGGGTAATAGTCTGTATCAAAATCCGCTTTCAATTTGAATCCGCTATAGCGAATGCCACCACTTATCAGCCATTGTTGATTGATACGGTATTGATCGTTGATAAACAGACCATAAGCCTGCCAGGTAGAGATTGGGTATCTGGAAGGACCCTCAGTGGTGGTTTCAGTGCTGATATCGGTTATTTTTCCAGACGATTGGACAGCATTCAGTACATACTCCACACCGTAGTTTACAGAGTGTTTGCCGAGTGCTTTAATCAGATCCAGGTTGACCGAATAGGCATTGACCGATTCTTCATTGGTCGCTCGATCCGATTTATTGAACCCCCGATCTATTCTGCTTTCTTCAAATCGCTGAGCAGCCAGTCTGAGAGACAATTGATCATAAATCTTCGTGGAATTTTGATTGGTCAAATCTAAATGATGCATTTGCCAGATCTGCGGCCCATAGTTCCACTCTGCATATCTTGGTAGCTTATCCCTTATTCGATTGTGCCGGTCATATCGCCCGTATGGTGAGGTTTCAGAATAGTGAAATGCATATTTCAGGTCCAGATTTTCTGATGGTTTGAATCGAACTTTTTGCATAAAGTTCATCTGGGAATATCCTGAAGGTATTTGCAGCAGCGGATCATCCTGTGAAATCACCACGTCAGTACTATCAATCCTTTGTACATGATACGGCTTCAGATAGTCATCAGGGCCATGCCGTCCCTGGCGCAGATGGTCATAATCGAAAGAACTGAAACTCGTTACAAAAGCCCACTTTTTCCATCCTACATTCACATCGAAATGGCCGGTTTTTTCATTGTTGGCCGAGGAATAACGTGCGTTCACATTTCCAAATACCAAAGGCCCATCATTGAGCGAAAGCTCCGGTACAAGGGTCTGAAAGCTCATTACTCCACCTATCGCATCACTACCGTAACTGACCGTACCTGGTCCGAAAAGCACTTCCGTGTTTTCAATGGCAAAAGGATCCAGAGAGATCACATTCTGAATATTACCTCCTCTGAAAATGGCGGTATTCATTCGCACACCATCTATAGCATATAAAAGCCTGTTAGTGGCAAAGCCTCTAATCATGGGGCTACCTCCACCTTGCTGGCTTTTCTGGATGAATACTTTTCCGGAGAGATTGAGTAAATCAGCGGCTGTCTGTGGATTCTGCAGATTCATGTCCTCCCGGGTGATCGAAGCGATTTTCATCGGCAAGTCCGAGGAAGTTTGCTTCCACCTGGTAGCAGAAACGACTACCTCGTCAAGATTAAGGTTAGAAGGATCCATTTTGATGACAAAATCAAGCCCTTCTATTTCGGCATAACTGGTCAGTAATGTTTTGTGTCCCAGTTTGCGGATTTCGATTTTTTCTGATCCTTTAAAATCAGAAATATCTGCTTGTCCCTTAGCATTGGTAATGGTAAAGGCCTGAGGATGTTCACTGCCTAAGGTTACCCATTCCAGTGGTTCCTCTGTTGATTTTTCTTTGATAATCAGGGTTTGAGCATGAATAGCATGTACCATGCAAAACCCCACTATCATCAATAAATACTTCATTTATGATAATTATGATTGTTCTAAAAAAATTCTAAAGTATAGTTGAGATTGTCTCAGTTCAGAGATTGAAGAAAATATCATCCAATTCAATAGCCGTTGTTCGCTTTTAAAAGCGTTTCATATTGGCAATTATTGGAATGGGAATGCTCAAAACTGAGATCAATTAATCATGGTCAGGAGGAGGGGTGGGTGGAGTTGAAAGTATGCTCGTATGGGAACGAATATAGTTCGTGTGAAAATCTTGCTGAAATGAGAAAGGACAGTGAGCCAACAAAATGCCGTCTGGAGACTGATAGTCTACTTTTAGGTAACTGATAAGCGTTCGTTTGCCTTTTTGGCTTTCCAGATCATTGCTTAGAGCTTTTTGGAGTGAATCTGCCAATTGTTGCTCGATGGCTGTTTCTTCATGATCCCACCAGCAGTAATAGGTAATGCTATCGTCGGTTACTGATGTTTGGACTACATCATACTTTTCGCCCTGAAACTTGAATTCTTTTTCATGTTCCCATTCCAGTTTTTCATGTGCGTCATCTTTGTGAAATTTCAGCTTAGTCAGATCATCCGCACTCAATCCTGAAATAATCATCTCTTTTACTTCATGACGCACCTTTTCCTGTTGATAAGTCAAGATGGATAAGGGCATTATCAATGGACTGATCAGAATCAAAAGGAACGATATGGCTACAAGAGATCTTTTCAACAAATTCAATTGTGATACAAATATTCCTGAATTTGAACAATCCAACTATGAATCACCTGACTTTTTGAAGATCGGTAATCACGCATGATAAGCAGGGGAGATATGTTTACTTTGGTTTTCTCTTTACCCCTCTCACGGCTTCAGCATTCCACGGGTCATCCGGCCAGGAGTGTTTAGGATATCGTCTTTTCAGGTCTTTTTTCACTTCGAAATAGGCATCATTCCAGAAACTTCTAAGGTCGGCCGTAATCTGCACCGGCTTAAATCCGGGAGATAGCAACTGCATCAATACAGGCGTTTTTCCGTCATTAATCCTTGGGGTTTCTTCTAATCCGAAGCATTCCTGTAAGCGCACATTGAGCAATGGTGGCTCGCCATTGTCTCTGTAGAGCAGTTGGATGTTCGACCCACTGGGCACTTCCATTCTCAGCGGTGCAGCATTGTCCAGCTTTTTTTGCAACTCTACAGGCAGGCTATACTGAAGCACTTCTACAAGGTTGATTTTCTTCAGGTCCTCTGGCTTTTTAATATGGGTCAGGTAAGGAGCCAGCCATTCTCCATTGGATTGTAGGAGGGATGCAGTGCTCACTTCTGGCCAGCCATCCTGCGGGTTCCATTGGCGCAGGCTCATCACACGAGCTTGCCATTGTTTTACTTCGTCGTTCCAATCCAGAAGGCGTTCTCCTTCTTTCTTGAGGGCATCTGAAATGGCCTTGACCAAATGTGTTTCATCAGGATCGGGCAGAGGCTTGCTTTGCAAAACAATGTTTCCGATTCGCAGATCCTTCGAGGCAATCAGCCCTCCATTTCTGGTATCCCAGGTGATGATTTCTTTTTCTTTAACGAGCGGTGCCAGATCCCTTGGGTTGAGCGGAGCAGCCATCCAGATTTTGCCTAATCCATCACGAGCATCCATATGCGCTACGGCAAGCCATGCTTCATGCGCCAGATCATCTTTGTGACCTACCACGGCATATCTTCCATTGGCTAGTTGAAACTGTGCGTTGTTTCCAGGTCGGGCAAATGCTATTCGCTCAGGATATGCCTGGGAGAGAATAAGCCCCGTCTCATATGGGTCAATCGGGCTGTTGTCAGGTTCTATGTTGAAGAGTCTTCTGTAAGACTCAGCCACTTTTTCAATTCTCTGAAATTTCTTACCTAGTCGATTTTCTTCTCTGAATCGTCTCAGCGTTTCGATACGAATATTCAGATCAATGCCCTCTTTAGGCATTGGATCACGCTCTTCCAGCAGAGCTGCCAGGTCGGTTGCCAATTCTACATTTTCAAGATCCTCAGCCTCTATGAGCATGTGGGCGATTCTTGGATGACAAGGCAATTGATGAATGCGCTGGCCATGTTCGGTAATCTTGCCATGCTCCAAGGCAGAAAGTTCGTGGAGTAATTCACTGGCTTTCATCAAATGACCATTTGGAGGAGGATTGAGCCACGTGAGCTGACGAGCATCTACGATTCCCCATTGTGCCATGTCCAAGACCAGATTGCTTAGATCTGCTTCCATGATCTCAGGAGTTCCATGCTCCTCCATTCTTTCCTGTGTGGCTAGTGTCCACATCCTGTAGCAATATCCCGGCCCCAGTCGTCCGGCTCTTCCAGCGCGTTGGTCAGCTGAGTCTTTGGAGATTTGAACTGTTTCCAGTCTTGACAACCCTGATCTCGGGTCAAAGACAGATTTTCTCCCAAATCCACAATCAACAACAGTAGATATGCCTTCAATGGTCAGACTGGTTTCTGCAATAGAAGTAGCTAAAACTACTTTTCTTTTTCCCTCTTTATTAGGCAGAATGGCTGCAATCTGCTTGCCTTGTGACAGCTGTCCAAACAGCGGATGTATGGCAAATCCCTTGAGCTGACGCTTTAGAATTTCCTCGCATTTTCTGATTTCTCCTTCTCCCGGAAAAAAGGCCAGAATATCTCCCTGTTGCTCCTTTGAAGCTTGTAGGATTACGCGAGCAGCCATTTCGGGGATCATTCTCATGTCAGATTCACCAGCATATTTGATTTCTACCGGATATTGTCTTCCCTTGCTGACTACCGCAGGGGCTTTTAGCAAACTTGTCAGTTCCGGCATATTCAGTGTTGCTGACATGATCATTATTTTCAGATCTGGTCTTAACACCTGCTGAGCTTCCCTACATAGGGCAAGCGCTACATCAGCATGAATGCTGCGCTCATGAAACTCGTCAAATATCACCATTCCCACACCTTCCAATGCATTGTCACTTTGGATCATTCTCGTTAGAATCCCTTCAGTGACTACCTCGATTTTGGTTTTATCAGAAACCTTGTTGTCAAACCTTATCCGATACCCAACCAGATTACCTACCTGATCATCTATCAGTTGAGACATTCTCGTAGCTATACTTCGGGCAGCAAGCCTTCTTGGCTCCAGCATGATTATTTTCTGACCCTTGAGCCAATCTTCTTCCATTAGCGCAAGTGGAAGTAGCGTGCTTTTACCAGCTCCAGGAGGTGCATTGACAATGAGTGTATTGGTTTTTTGTAAATGAGACTTTACTTCTTCAAATACCTCAGTAATCGGAAGATCTATGGTTTTTGGATCGAAATTCAATGGATTAATAATAATTAGAGTGCGAAGATAGAAATCTATTCGGCTAAAGGTATTTCAGAAATCTGCAAGGAAAGAATATCTATCTTAATTCCAATCCTTTTGGTAGGACTTGATGATTTCCAGATTCATTCTTAATAATCCGACCATACCAATTGCCAGAACAAACACACCCGTAGATAATTCCTGTATTTTTTCATTCGGAGCAATGAAATGTAGAAATATGGCTATACCGAATAGTAAGATCACTAAAAGAACTACATATATCAACCATCTTCTGGCGTTTTTAGGCTTTCCGAATACATAGTCACCTAGTTTAGTCCTTTTCTTGATATCGGCAAGAGATGCAAAACTCAAAGCTATACCCAGGAATAGCAATCCATTATTATAATCCTGAATCATTGTTTCAAACCCTACGAAAATGGGCTTATAGCAATAAAATATGGCAAGTGCCAAAAACGGATACTGTATGAAACTTAGATAATGAAAGAGCCTGAAGGTTTTTTCCATCCAATAAAACTAGAATAAATGGTTGAAAGAATAAAGAGAAGCTCGATTCTTACTTGATGATCAGTTTTTGGGTATGTACACTTTCATCACTTTCAATTTGTATTAGATATACTCCTCGTTTCAAAAAAGACAGGTCATAGGTGTTTCTTTTTGGTGAATCGTAGAGTAATTGCCCTGATAAGCTAAGAATTTTCAATGATTGGTGTGGTTGGTTGACTTTTACCCAGCCTTCAGAAGGGTTCGGGTAGATGCGGTAGTTTGAAGTCTCCTCGGGATGATGTAGAATAAAAGTACTATCCTGACCAAAGACAGGTCTAATCATCATAGCACCTGATAGACTAGTGTTTTGCTCCCAGGTATCTGAAACTTTCGTGAATAATTCTGAGGTGGCGTCAGCATTGGTTCTATCAAAGCCGATACCAATGAAATCCTCAGTTGACTGCTGATAACCGATGTAAATGGTGTCACTCACATATACTGATTTCAAGAGTGCAATTCTAGTAAATTCATCCCGGCTTGTTGGTGATTGGATGGTGTGAGAAACACTGGAGATAGCCTTTGAGTTTCTGTTTAGGTTCTGGTAGATTTTCACAACAATGTTCTTACCATCAGAACTTGGTGCAATATTGGGGAAGTATAAATCCACATGAGTAAGGGTGTCAGGGTGTATAACTGCATATCTCACCGATACTTCACCCTGATACACATTGAGCCCAACTGCAAATTCGGCTGTTCCATCATCATAAGCATAATAATCATCTAATAAGTATTGTGTCCTGATCGTGTCGTTTACTTTCAAATCAATACTAGAGAAGATGGTGTCCGAACCAATTACTTCTTCAAAAAGGTTCTTATCATTGGTATACTCGTAAAAAGTAGTCTGAAGCACTACAGAATCTAACGAGCCTGAAGGAACCGAAAAATTATTAAGATCAGCACCTGCAACCGTTTGATAGGCAAATGCTGGCATCAGAACATTACTAGACTGTGTTGAGCTATATTCCTCATCTGTTGTCAGATTTTTTAACTCATAGTAAAAATATTCTATAGGATGTTCGAGATTATCAAGATTATAAGTGCTGATTGTCTGAGTATTTAAACTAAGATCAGTTGCATTGAAAAAGTGATTAGCCGGCACCTCATAGTATTTTCCGAATAAATTACTCACATGTCCTGTCAGGCCTCTGTCGAAGTGTGTTGTATCTCCTTCGTTTCTGTTTTTATTTAAATAAATATAGTCTAAATGCCAGGTGTCAAAAGGTCCTTTCTGACTCGTGACAGATTCGAACCTGAGTCTGAATTCATCATGAAAATAGGTGGAGTCATCTACTGGTACAATTACCTGCCTGAATCGATCATGATTATTTTCTTGTCCACCAATCTGGTACCAAACAGTTTCATACTGTCGCTCAGAAGTGTAAAACATCAATCTTAATGAGTCTTTTTCGTCTGGCAATTCGCCATTTCCTCCCGCCTGCCAGAAAAAACTAAGAAAGACGCTGTTCTTATTCTCATCTGAGATCTGGCTCAGATCGATGTAGTGAGATTCGAGAACATCCGTAATGGCATTTTCGGAATCAGAGCTGATTCCGTACGCTAAGCCGTTTTGCTTGAGACCGTCAAAAGTTGCTGATCGATAGGTCGGTGGGTTTTTTGCTATTGTTTCATTCACAAAAACATCTTCACCCGTTGACCAAAGCATGGTGTCGGGTACGAGAAAAGAGGTAGAAAAGTCATCCCAAAATGGTAACTCCAAAGTATAAATACTGTCGGTGTTCAATACTCTGAGGTTTTCTGATTCGTGCTCAATAGGGATGATGCTCAATTGACCGAAAACAGTCACTGAACTCGATAATATAAACACTAAAAAAACGGCTATTCTCACAGTTCGTCGAGCAAGTTGGTGCTATTACTAATTGAATCTGGCCGATATACCCAGATATTCACAGATTGTTTCAGGATCATGCCCTTACCGGGTTCTGGAAACTGCTTGAAAACAGCTCCCGGAGATACCTGCTCCTCCACTGTGTAGGTACTATCGCCTTCCTCCATCTCAATAACGGCAATTCCTTCCTGATCGTACCCAATTTCCCCGATTTTTAACCCAGAGCCTACAATAGCCAATTCTGCGCTTTCCTGATCCAGCCCAATCAGATTCGGAGACTCCAGACTCTGCTTACCCAAACCATCACCAACGACAAGGTCAATAACTGAGCCTTTGGTGATTTTATCGCCTTCTTCAATCTCTTCGTCCTGAAACCGCTGTTCCAGCACATAATTAAGTGCCAAATCAGACACATATTTAATCTCACCCAATTTTAGATCGTAGGTTCTAAGTATTAGCTGAGCATTCTTTACTGATCCACCTACGAGTTTTGGCATTTTGATATGTGGAGGAGTTTCCGAATTGAGGGTAACGTATATTTTTCTATTCTCTTTTACTTTGCTATTAGGCTTAGGCACCTGCTTCAGCACAGCTAATGGAGGTAGGTTCGCATCATAACCAGAGTCCACAGTTACTTCAAATCTCAAGTTTCTTGAGTCCAGAAAGTCATCCAGATCAGAAAGAACAATGCCAGTTACATCAGGTACAGTGATAGATTCACCATGATTGGTAGTGACTGGTAAGTAGATGAAAAAGAATATAAAAACCAGAATGACACTTAATCCTATCGCTGCAAAAATATGCATCAGGGCATCCTTCCAATTATTGACTTTAAAAATGGACATATTCAGTTTTCTATTTTAATGCTTTCGAAGATAATCAAACTCTAAATGAATCGTGATTCGTGTATGGTCTGCCCACCGAATTACCCGCAATTTTGATTCATATTACCAACACTGCCCGATAACGAATATTACATATGCTCATGAAATCAACTCTTTGGTAAATCGAACGACGCAAAACTATAGGGAATTATGATTTTATTGTTTGATGAAAAGTTTTTCAGTGTAATTAAAACCATCACCATCCACCATGACGATGTAAATACCTTTCTGACTTGGGGCATTAAAGCTGAATGTTTGGTTGATTAAGTTTCCAAAATTCTCATCAAAAACTACTTCGCCACTCAGGCTGATTACACGCACACGAACAGATTGTTTGTCCTTGAAATTGAAAGCCAGATTAAAGCTACCCGTAGCTGGATTTGGGTAGACAGTTGCAGGTTTTGGAAATTCTGGAAGTCCGGGGTTATTAGTCGTTAGCACATTGATATCATCAATGTAAATATTGTTGCCTCCACCATTGATGAGCTCAATGGCCACCCTAATTTCAGGCCAATTAATGAATTCTGTAATATCAATGAATGCCTGCCTCCAGTCATTTGAAGATTCTGGTACCCACATCACACCAGAACTAGCCACTGACATTTGCTCGGCACTAAGACTTAATAACTCTTCACTGTATGTGCGACCGCAATCAATTGATAGCCATACTTTGAGGTTATCATTGAAATTTTGACGTTGGGCATAAGAATAGTTGAATCGGATGGCTGCCTGCTCGTATGCACCTGTTTCTAATATTGGTGAAACCAAAAAGCTGCTTCCGGTTTCAATATTGTCAAAACTTGTAGAAGATAACATACTATTTCCTTCCACCTCAACTACCTCCAGAAAGGTAAATCCATCTGGATGAGCGATTTCCCAATTGAGGTCATCAAATTTTTCCTGTACAGGGATAATGTCGGTCTCTGAAGATAACCGGGTCACATAATCAAATTCATTGTTTTCTATCTGATCATCTGTTTGTCCATTGATTGTTGTGATCTGAAAATGAAAACTATTATTTCCCTGCTGAAGATTGAAGTTGTCATTTAAGTACAAAGTCTCAGATTCACCAGACCTGAGATCAAGTTCTTCGAACAATTCAGTTGAAGTCACTCCATCATGAGTGAGTTCTAATTCTAATGATTCGATATCCTGATACCCATAATTTTTAATTTCAACTCTGGGTCTAACAGTTTCAGTACAGGTAACCACTGGCAAGTTGACTACATCTTTGATTCCAATATCCAGAGCTTGTAAGTTGGCGGAAGTGACTTCAATATTGTCCAGATAAATATTGTTACCTGAACCATTGACACCTGCAAAGGCAACCTGAATGTTTTCCAAACCTGCAAATCTGGTGATATTCCGACTGATTCTGGTCCAATTCGAGGATCTGGTAGGCGCAAAGGAGTCAGCGGAGTTACTGGTAGTCCTTAATGATCTTCCATACCGCTCAAATACGATGTTTTCGCGCGGGAAAGTGGCTCCACAATCAGTGGAAACTATCACTACCAATCCATCCTGATAATATTCTCCCGAAGAGATCTCACGAGAAGCATAGGCATAGCTAAAATCCAGCTGAGCCGAGGTGAGCGAGGAAAGATCGATTGTTTGAGTCTGCACAATGTCACGATACCCAAAATTGAGCATATTGTCATAGAATGGTAGCATTAATGACTTATTGTCAACCGTGCTATCAGGAGCTGATACCAATTCCCATTGGGAAACCGTGTTATTCTCAGTACTATAGAACAGGTCGTTCTCATCTGAAAAATAGACCGAATAAGGTGGGATTTGGGTCTTGAATGGAGCGATTAATTCTGTTTTAATGTTATTAGCGCTGTTCAAATCAAAATTGCCATTCACAGTCACTATTTCAAAACTGATTTCATTGGTAATCTCTGGAGTAATGGTCAAAGGATCGAACGTTACTTCCATCGTTTCACCTGTCGCCAAACTGGATGTGACCGATTTGGATTGTTTCAGTTCATTATTGATGTAAAAAACAATTTCAAAACTGGTAATTTTTTCTTCACCATAGTTTCTCACTTGTACACCCGGACTGACCGAAGAATTACATTGCGATTGTGTTGGGCTTATAATCGATCTAATGCCGAGATCATTAGTTACCAAATTTGGTTCGAGGAGTGCATGAGAGGAGAGGAGTGAATGTCTTCTGGGGCTTTCTTCAAGTATAGTCCTCATACGGGTAGTTTGACACTGGGTGAATAGATTCATACATTCATCATCAGTATAGTCCAGATAGTTTTGAACCATGTCAAGTGAACCACAGGTTTCTTTTTCCAGATCACAACCATTCGACGAGGAAGAAGCAAAGGGTGTGTCATCACAGAAATCATCCGTAGAGCAGTTGCCCCACGGGTGTTTGAGACCCAGGAAATGACCGATTTCATGTGTGGCTGTTCTGCCGTAACTGTCAAAACCGCCAGTATTAGAATTAAACCCAAAAAATTTATAATCGATATAGGCTCCATCCATTTCTGCGTAATTACGAATTTCCGTTGCAATGCCATCAATATTCGAAAACGGGAACTGTGCATAACCAATATAATCGCCACGAAGGTCAGTTACATAAATATTGAAGTAATCCTGTGGAGGCCAATTGCTGTGAGAGGCGATGAGTGATAATTCGGATAGATCCACCCCAAAAGAGGGATTGGATCCCTCAACTCGGACAATCCCATCAGTTGGCATGCCTTCAGGGTCTTGCTTGGCCAATACAAACTGGATTCCTGTATTTGCAGCTACATCCTGAAATACCGTGAGTGTTTCAGTAGCATCTTCGTTAGTTCTGCTGTAGTCTTGATTGAGAATTTCTATTTGCTCTAATATCCGTCGGTCGGAGATATTACTGCCATCGCCAATTTCACTACCATCATGAATGACATGAATTACTACAGGGATTGTATAGACTTCCTGATCTTGAACAGATGTAGTCCTTTGCTTTCTTTTTTGATGAATTTTCTGATCCAACCAGTATTCGAATTGCTCCTCAGATTCAGCACGCTCAATTGACGGCTGCAATTCATCAAAAGCACATTTTTTTTGTGCTGTTAATTGAAAAGTAACAATGAAAGCAAAAAAAACTAAAGCTTGTTTCATCAATTCGCAGTATGTGGAAGCCTTGCATTAGGGTCGTCAGGAGAAGTGATGTTCACCGCCTCCACTCCAGCTATCTCCGGAACAACTCTCTTAATAGCTTCCTCCACGCCGGCTTTCAAGGTCATGGTGGACATGGGACAAGAACCGCAATTACCCAACAGCTCCAGAACGACGACTTTGGAGTCTGTAACGTTCAGGAGCTTTACATTCCCTCCGTCAGCTTCCAGATAAGGTCTGATATTATCCAGAGCATGCTCTATTTGATTTAATAATTGTTGATCCGCCATTACTTAAACGGTTATTTCTACTTTTTTAGTCTTATCCAATGTAGCATTTCTGATTGCTACTTGCTGAGCCACAGATTGAGCCAGGTCTTCGAAAGCCCTGGCCGTGATGTCATCTTTCAGCACAGCAGGGTACCCATTATCTCCGCTCTCGCGAATACTTTCGACAATTGGAATCTGTCCAAGCAGACTCACGTCGTGTTTCTTAGCAAGTTCTTCTCCGCCGCCTTGACCGAAAATATAATATTTGTTTTCTGGGAGTTCCTCAGGTGTGAAATAGGCCATGTTTTCCACTACGCCCAGAACCGGTACATTTACTTGCTGTTGTCTGAACATCGCAATTCCTTTCTGCGCGTCAGCAATTGCAACTTTTTGTGGAGTAGTAACTACTATTGCTCCTGTGACTGGCACGCTTTGAACCAATGTAAGATGAATGTCACTTGTGCCGGGAGGCAGATCAATCAGCAGGTAATCAAGATCTCCCCATAAGGTATCCGAAAGAAATTGTTTTAAGGCAGAGCTTGCCATAGGTCCTCTCCAAACTACGGCTCCATCCGCAGGAGCGAGAAATCCGATTGACATTAGTTTTACTCCATATTGTTCTATCGGCAATATTTTACTTTGTCCGTTTTCCTGACTCACAGTTGGTTGCTCATGTTCACAGTTAAACATGGTTGGAACAGAAGGTCCGAAAATATCGGCATCTATCAATCCAACTTTTGCACCGGATTTTGAAAGTGCCACAGCTAGATTTGCTGCCACGGTAGATTTGCCTACACCTCCTTTTCCTGATGATACTGCAATGATATTTTTTACACCTGGCAGCATTGGTCCCAATTCTTTTGCTGCAGTCACAGCACTTGACATCTCAATATCTAAATTCGCATCAGTACCAAAATGCTTGAAAATGGCTTTTTCACAATCCTTACGAATCATTTCCTTGAGCGGGCAGGCAGGTGTGGTGAGCATTACTGTGAATTTGATCACATCATCTTTGGTCTGCACATTATGAATCATGTTTAGTGAAACCAAATCTTGTTTCAGGTCAGGGTCTATTACCTCACTTAATGCTTTGAGGATGTTGTCTCTGTTTATTTCCATTTTCTTGTGTCTATAAAAGTATGCAATGTTAATCAAGCTAACTCTGTCCTCAAACAAATACAAGTGATGAATAGTTTGACCTGACATTTAATCATCACCTTCGGTAACCTGGTTAACCTACATTATCCATCAGAAATGTAGATTTTTTGCTTCAAGTGATTGATTTTCAGTGATGAATGAGAAGATATTACAAAAATTGATAGCTCAAATTTGGGTTATTCTATTTTTGGAATTTCGAATCAATCACTCTGTAAATCAAGGTGTTACCGTATTTTAATAACTTAGTCCCGAATTTTTAGGGTTAACTTTAATGAATGATGATAAATTTCCTATTCATTCTATTCTTACAAACTACACCAATTATTATTTCTCCTGGCACTCAAGAGGTGCAGCTAAATTTGCAAGAATTAGAATACTATGAAGATTCAAGAGGAAAATTGACTTTTCAGGATATTTCTTCAGAGGGTTTCCAATCTCAATTCCGGCGCAATCAAAATTATACTCCACAGGATTACAATACTTCTTCGGTTTATTGGGTCAGATTGAGGTTGGTCATTCCTCGTGAAGACAATAACTATTTGGTTGAGTTTTTTGATCAGACGATTGATTCTCTGACAGTTTATATCCAACCTCCGGGAACGGATCGCTTCAATGTTTACGAAATGGGGGATATGCATCCTTTCCAAAGTAAACCAATTGCTCACAAAAATTTTGAAATTCAATTACCAGAAGCTGGTACTTACAAAATTTACTTTCGTGTGATTAGTCATGAGTATGCAGATGTGAGAGTAGGGATTCGTAGTTACAATCATTTTGTCAAGTACGCTCTGGCTGAATATGCACTCTATGGAATCTTTTATGGAATGATTCTTATTATTTCTTTATACAATATTTTGATATACACGGCAATCAGGGAGGTGAAGTACCTTTATTATACCTTTTATATAATAAGTGTAGGATTGTTTGCTATGAGCGTAGATGGTGTCGCGTATCAATACTTATGGAGAAACAGTCCTGTATGGAATCAGATTGCTCATGGAGTATCACTTTTCTTAATTATTTTCTGGGCGATTCTTTTCTCTAAAAAATTCCTCAGCCTAAAAACACGGGCACCAAAGCTCAACCAGTATTTGAATGTGGTATTTGCACTTAGAATTGGTTTTTTTGTTTACTCACTCCTGTTCGATCATTCGCTGTTTCAGTTTAGAAATATTGAATTAATACCACTTACTATCATTTTTGTAGGGAGTATTCAGGTGTATCAAAAAGGATATAAACCTGCCAGGTTTTTCATTGTTGCATTTGGGTTTTTATATCTCGGCTTTGTACTGAAAGCATTTCTAATGTTATCAATCATTCCATTTTCTACTGTTTCCTATTACAGTTTGCACATTAGTTTTGTTTTTGAAATGCTGTTTCTATCCTTTGCTCTTAGTGATCGGGTAAGAATTCTCAAAGAAAACCGTGATAGAGCGCTGAAAAGAATTATCAATCAGCATGAGGAAAATGCAAAACTTAAAGATGATCTCAATGCAAGGTTAGAACATCTTGTGGGGCAGCGAACGAAGGAAATACAAGAGAAAAACGATCAGCTTTTTATTCAGAAACAGGAGATTTCAGAGATCAATAGTTTGCTTGACCTGGATAATTGGCGACTTAGAAATAATATCAAATCGATTCAGAGAGAAAGACTTCAAGATAAAGAACTTACCTATGATGAGTTCGTGGAGGTTTTTCCTGACAGACTTGCCTGTCTTCAGATTTTGGCAAAACAAAAGTGGACACGCGATTATGAGTGTTTAAAATGCGAAAATCATTCTTACAGTGAAGGGAATATTCCTTTGAGCAGGAGATGTAGTAAATGTGGATATCAGGAATCACCAACGACAAATACTATTTTTCACGGAATCAAAATACCGTTGGAAAAAGCCTTCTATATTCTGTATGAAACATTGAATCAAGATCAATATTCTTTATCCGAATTTTCAGAAATACTCCAAATCAGAAAAAATACTATAGCGGATTTCAAGAAACGTATCAAGTCAAAAACCGATGAAGAAAGGCGCTCGCTTATGAAAATCTTCAGAAACCTGGAGGATATTACTGTTTCCTGAGAAAAAATAATTGTATTATTTGAATATTTTTTTTTGAACTTGATTGTGTGATTAAATCGTTATATCAATTTTCAATATTTGGATGGTATTTAATATTGAATAAAAAATATTGATATTAAATCGTTATGATGTGATAATCAAACTAATTTATAGGATTGTCATTTATTGTATTTTACCAATATTTTTAATTTGCTAAAAATTTGTTTTGTGGTTGATTTGCTCTAAAGTTGTGGTAGTGAAAACGATTTCAAATTGACCTAATAACAATATGAAGCAAGTTTATCGGTTGAATTTTACCATTCTAGCAATGGTTTTTTTTGTTGTTTCTGCTTTCGGACAGAAACATACAATTACTGGGACACTGACGGATAGTGAGACAGGGGAAGCGCTGATAGGTGCCACTATTTTGGAGAAAGGCACATCCAATGGAACGATTACTGACATTGATGGGAATTATGATCTTACTGTGTCCAGTGCAGAAGCGCTTCTGGTTTTTTCTTATGTAGGATATGCCAATCAGGAATTATCCGTAAACGGTAGAACCAGAATAGACGTAGCACTTGGTCTGGATTTAATGGGGTTAGAAGAAGTGGTGGTAGTAGGGTACGGTACCCAGCAGAAAAAGGATTTGACTTCATCTATCGCGACTATTAAAAGTGAGGAAATCACTAAAACACCTACCAACTCGGCCATGCAAAGTTTGCAAGGAAAAGTAGCAGGTGTGCAGATAGTGAGCTCTGGAGAGCCGGGTGCAGGACCTACTGTCAGAGTAAGAGGGGTTGGTACATTGCAAGGTGATTCCAGGCCTCTATATGTTGTAGACGGGATGTTTTTCGATGACATCAATTTCCTTAATCCTGCAGATATAGAATCCATTTCCGTTTTGAAAGATGCATCTGCTGCTGCTATTTACGGAGTTAGAGCTGCAAATGGTGTTGTATTAGTACAAACTAAAGGAGGAGCTTACGGAAAAGAAACCACTATCACCTACGATGGCTATTGGGGAGTGCAGCGAGCTCAAAACGTATTGGAAATGGCTGGCACAGAATTGTTTACTCAATATGCATTGTCTACGGGTGCAGATGCAGACGCTTCATTTATCAACAATGCTTTTCAACGATACGGGCGAAGCAGAACCAACACCACGCTACCTGCGGTTGATACAGATTGGTATGATGAGGTTTTGCAAAACACTTCACCTATTCAAAATCATACACTAACTGCCAGCGGTGGATCTGAATCAGCAAAGTACTCTCTGAGTGTGGGCTACTTGAATCAGGAAGGTCTGGTAAAAGTGAGAAAAAACTCCTACGAGCGATTTAATTTCAGAACAAAAGTAGATGTCAACTTAAGAGATTGGATAGATGTAGGTGGTAATATTAATGTAACTCGATCTGAACAGCACGTAGCACCAAATTCAGTATGGTTCAATACATACTTTGCTGTTCCAATTTTCCCAGCTTATGACGAAACCAACGTAAATGCTTATCCATTGAAGCTTGGAAATGCCAGAAACCTTGGGTACAGAGGAAGGCAGAACCCTTTCTTTGAAATGTATAATGGTGATGACCAAAATTTAGTGACAAAGCTTGTTGGTAACATGTTTGCCGATATTGAAATCATACCTAACAAGCTTCATTTCAAGTATTCCTACAACTACGACTACAATTCTTTGAATGTGAGAAATGTAAATTTCGAATACAATGATGGTACGGCTTTTAATCGTTCTAGTATTTACAAACGAAGTGCTTCTTCATTTCATCAGATTGTCAACAACTTATTGACATACAATGAAAATATTGGAAAACACAGCTTCACTGCTATGGCAGGATATGCATGGGATGTAACGCGTACTTCATCTATAAATATTCGAGTGGATAGTGCTTTAGTCAATCCGAGTTTTGATAATGAAGAGTTGTGGTATTCACAAGCATCGACTCAATTAGATCTCGCAGGTATCGGCGATGGAGGTAGTAGTTTAAATATCACATCGTATATCGGTCGACTTTCATATAACTATGATAACAGATACCTGGTATATGGTACACTGAGACGAGATGGTACTAACAAATTTCAGAAGAAATGGGGCCTTTTTCCTACCATAGGTCTGGGATGGGTGATTTCAGAAGAGAGTTTCCTCAATGTAAATTATCTGGACTTTTTGAAGCTTAGAGGAAGTTGGGGTAAGCTCGGTAATGCGAATGTTCCTGCAGCTGATGGTGAGCCATCATATGATGTTCAGGATTTGGCGATAGATGATCAGTTGGAAACAGGAATAGTGGCTGTAAAGCAATTTGATTATCTGGGAGAGTGGGAAACTACAGTGGAAACAAATATTGGAATAACCGCAAATGCATTTAATAGTAGACTATCTGTAGACGCAGACTATTATGTGAGAGAAACCGAAAATGCCGCTGTAACCATCATCCTCCCGCTCGTACGCGCTAATGTGAGGAGAAACCTGGGAAGTATCAAAAACCAGGGAGTAGAAATGAATATCAACTGGGCGGATAATTTAGCGAATGGGATAAAATATAATTTAGGACTCAACTTTGCTACACTCAAAAACGAAGTTACCGATTTGGGAGGTCAGCAATATCTAAATGCCGGTTCTGCGGAATTCAGACAAAGATCGATATTAGGTCAGCCAATTGAAGCATTCTATGGGTACGAAGTAGAGGGGATATTCCAAAACGCTCAAGAAATTACCAATAGTGGGCTTATTGAAGACTTTATTGCCGACAATAGTATTGAACCAAGTGATTTCAAATACAAAGACCAGAATGATGACGGTGTGATTGATGATTTGGATCGTGTGGTACTCGGGTCTAATCTCCCGTCCCTGACGTATGGATTTAATCTTGGAGCAGGTTACAAGCAATTTGAACTATCAGCAAACTTCCAGGGTCAGAGAGGATTTAGTATTCTCAACCGAAAAAGAGGAGAAGTCATTTTTACAACTGATGCCAATCTGGACGCTGAGCTCCTTGATAATTTGTGGACTGGTGAGGGTACTTCAAACAAATACCCATCTGCTGCCGGTTTGAGAAAAGGATATAACCAATCGATGAGTGACTATTTCGTAGAAGATGGATCATATTTCAGAATTCAGAATGTCCGATTGAGTTATAATCTCCCTCAAGGACAATTATTTGGGAAAGACATACCAGAGACAAGGATCTCTCTTACTGCGGAAAAGCCATTGACTGTTTTCGATTACAATGGTTTCAACCCTGAAGTGGCCAGTGGAATAGACAGACAAACGTATCCGATTCCGGCTGTTTATACCATAGGAGTAAACTTAAAACTGTAAAAACTGAAAATGACTCTTAATATGAAATCTATGAAATTCAATATGATTAAAGCATTGATGGCAGTGGTCATTTTCTTAGCTGCATCATGTGATTCTGTTCTGGACGATCCAAGAGAAACGCTGATAGTGGAGTCAGGAATTGATTATAGTAATCAGAACCTGATGCACGAATTGTATAGAGGAGCATACTATACTTTATATAATATCCAGTGGGAATCATTTCCGTTGGTCTCAGTAAGAGGCGATGATGTGAGTGCAGAAGGGGACCAGGAACCTTTGTTGGAAACACAAGCATTCAGATATGATCGGTCATTCTGGATTTACAATTCTGTCTGGCTCAATTATTACTCTGATATTATTAATTGGTATGCGGCCATTGAAGAGATTAAAAAATTCCAAACCAATTCCGCCACACCCGAGGTTGCAGATCGCTACATAGCGGAAATCAAAGTAATGATTGGTTATGAATTACTACAGGTTTCCAGAATATGGGGAGATATTCTGATCCCAGAGACCTCACAAACCAATGAACTGTATGACGCGGAGGTGGTGCCGCATGAGGATGTGCTGCAATACATCTCTGATAAAATGGATGAAGCCATGCCTCACCTTCTTACGGTGGCACCGAATGATCGATCCAATATACCTGGTGGTATTACAGTTTACACAGCTTTGGCCGTTAAAGCCATGGCTAATCTGGAATTGAAAAACTGGCAGGAAGTTGTAGACGCTACTGGTGAGATCATAGGCTCTGGTGAGTTTTCATTGTTCTCAGATTACTATCATCTGTTCAAAACAGCCGGGAAATTAGCCGACGAAAACATTCTTGAGTTACAATATTCTGATTTTGGTGAAGGATCTGGTATTGGAGTAAGATATCTGCATGCATTTTTTGGTCCCAATAATTGGACACCAGCCCAGGAGGGAATCAGTCCGGGATGGGGGTTTTGGGAGCCAACCATGAAATACATCAAATTTATGCTGGACAGGGGTGAGACAGTTCGTCTTGAAACCAGCGTATTGTTTACCAATGAAGGTATAGACAGTTTGAAAGCTCAGCCTGGATATGAGACACTACCAGGATTTATCAGCAATACTACCAGAGAAGGCGACGTGTGGGGAACTACAGATGGGAGTGCCAACCCACGATCAATATTTTCAAGTGGTAAGCATTACCTACCATCAACAGAAATTATATCAGGAAGAACTGATTATGGATCCAACAAAAACTTCATTTGTATCAGATACTCTGAAATTTTATTGATGCATGCAGAGGCATTAGTCAGTGGAGCTTCCAGCAGTGTGATGTCAGCGGATGAGGCAGTCAATGAAGTGAGAACCAGAGCAGGTCTATCCACTTTGGCTGGAGTAACAATTGATGATGTTCTGGATGAAAAATTTGCCGAATTTGGAATGGAATGGGGTATCAGATTCTATGATTTGGTACGTCACGGAAAAACCAGTGAGCTTGATGGATACAGCGAGCAAGATCAGTTTATTCCTTATCCATTGGATCAGATAGACTTATTACCACAGTTGAATCAATAAATTTTAAATAACCCTAAACTTTTAATTAAAACGAAGCATATGAAAATTCTAAGAGGATTATCAATTATTGCATTGCTTGCATTTTTGATTACCGCAGTTTCATGCGGCGAGGATGAAGAACCACAGCAGACAGTAGAGGATACTGAAGATCCTGTTGTGACGATTACTGCACCAGCTGATGGGTCTACTATCAGCGTATTAGATGCTACCACATCTGTGACGATCACTTATTCGGTGACTGATGATGTAGAGATTGGCTCTGTAGTGGTGAATTTTGACGGAACACAATTAGAAGAGGTCACCTCTTTTGTTGATTTTCTGAATTATTCCGGACAAGTAGTAAAAGATGACGTGAGCGATGGTGAGTATACCATTACTGTGATCGCTACCGATCTTGCTGGTAATTCTACTACCGCTTCTTCCACTTTCACAAAGGTGACAGCTAATCCTTATACTCCTTTGGCCAATGAGGTGTTTTACATGTCATTCGAAGGAAACTACACAGAGTTAGTAACAGAAGAAGATGCTACTCAGGAAGGTACGCCAGGATTTGCAGGTGAGGGTAAAGAAGGAGATAATGCATATGCTGGAGCAGCAGATTCATATATCACTTTCCCTACTACTGATTTGCAAAATACAGAAATGACGGCATCCTTCTTCATGAAGTTGGATGTGACAGCAGATAGAGCTGGTATTTTGGCCATGAGCCCTGAAGATGCGGAAAACCCTGATGCTCAGAATGTAAGAACAAGTGGATTTAGATTCTTCCGTGAAGCGAGTGGAGATCTTCAGATCTTCAAATTGAATTTTGGAACAGGTGATGCAGAAGTATGGCTAGATGGAGGAGATGCTGCTAAGCTGGATCCAACTGATGACGTTTGGCATCACTTCGCATTCGTAATCGAAGCTACAATGGCCAGAGTGTATATTGACGGTATCTTGGTAGCGCAGAATGAAGAGCATATTGGCATGGACTTAACCGGTTGCGATCTTTTATCAATTGGTTCTGGAGCGCCACGATTTACAGGATGGGGTCACATGTCTGACAATAGCTACATCGATGAGTTGAGAATCTTCAACAAAGCACTTACCGACGCAGAGCTGGAGGCGGCTTCAGGTGTTGAAATTTTGGGAGAACAAGAATTTGATCCGAATCCACAATTGACACCAGTAGATGGTGCTGATGCTACCGAATTGATGAGAATGACATTTGATACTGATTTCACTACTTCAGGAACGGTAACACCTACTGTGACCACTGTTGGTTCTCCGACTGTCTCTGGTGCAGCATATGTAGGAGCTGCAGATTCTTACATTACTATGCCAGCAACAGACCTGATGAAAACAAATATTTCTGTTTCTTTCTGGGTAAATGTGAATAACACACCAGACAGAGCTGGAATCATCGTGATAGGGCCTGAAGATACTGGAAATGCTGACTACCCGGATGTTCAGAATAATAGAACAAGTGGATTCCGTTTCTTCCGTGAAGCTGGAACAAGAGGTCAGAGATACAAACTCAATGTTGGTAATGGAACAGCTGACTCATGGGCTGATGGCGGTGAATATGCTGAAATTCCAGATGATGTAAATGAAATGAGACACATTGCATTTACTATTTCAGATACCTTGGCGCAAGTTTACATGAATGGAATACTGGTTACACAGTCTTCTATTGGCGGACTGGACTGGACAGGATGTGATATCATGTCATTCGGATCTGGAGCTCCAAGATTTACAGAATGGGGTCACCTGGCTGATGAAAGTACATTTGATGACTTGAGGGTTTATGAAGGAGTATTGACTTCTACTCAAGTGGCAGGCTTGAAATCTGATGGACCACAATAATAATTAATTTCAGCTTTGATAAATACTGGTTGAAAACCATCTACATCCCGGGGACTTCCCCGGGATGTTAATTTCTAAATTAATTTTAAATGCGAGACTTTATCGATTCTAATATGAATCTGCAATTGCTGCGATTATCCTTTTTTGTTTTACTCATTGGAATGATCGTGGTTACAGGTTGTAATGAAGAAGAACAACCATCCCAAAGTCTTGAAATAAATTCAATACAAGTTCAAAACCAGGACTTACTTGACGGACTTGCGACAGGAGTTGAATTAAATGCTCCAATAATCATTTCATTCAATTTACCAATATCATCTACGGATCTTAGTTCATCTATTACTATCAAGGATCAGGACGGTCAAAATATTGGTATTGAAATCAATACCTTCAATCAAAACAAAAATATCAGCATATACCCCTCTGAAAACTATCAGCATTATTCCACCTACACCTTGACTTTTACGAACCTTCCAAGTGAGGATGGAAGTGTTGAATTCTCAGCTACAGACTTCTCATTTCAGACCATTGCGGGATCATTAGTGATGGAATCAATTATATCTGATGGTAATGATTTGACAAAGTCAGGTACTCAAAAAGACATTTCTCTCAACCTGGATATTCAGGTTAGATTTTCCGCAGGTCTGGACGAACAAACGATTAACTCTGATAATGTTTTCCTGAAGTGGAAAGGAATAAAGATTCCCATAAACACTGCTATCCGAGAAAACCTGCTAACAATTACAGCAAAAGAACCCCTCAAATACTGGAATGAATACGAGCTGGTATTAGACTCAGCAATAAAAGGAATAGGAGCTTATGCTTTCGGAGGGTTTCAAAAAGCATTCATTACCGAGCTGGATTCCTCTTACAAGTTTGAGGAAATATCCGATGATGCATTATTGACAAAAATTCAGGAACAGACATTTAAATACTTCTGGGATTATGGCCATCCAACCAGCGGACTGTCTCGTGAACGGTTGAATTCTGGTGAGACAGTAACAATAGGAGGATCTGGATTCGGAGTGATGTCCATAATAGTCGGTATAGAACGAGGATTTATTTCCCGCGAAGAAGGAGTGAATAGATGGTTGAAAATCGTCAATTTTTTACAAACAAAAGCGGATCGTTTTCATGGAGTTTGGCCCCATTGGCTGAACGGTGAGACAGGGGCTACCAGACCATTTAGCACCTATGATGACGGGGGTGATTTGGTAGAATCGGCATTTATGCTGCAAGGTTTACTTACTGTGAGACAATATCTGGACGATCAGAATACAAAAGAAGCAGAAATCATCTCTAAAATAAATGAACTGTGGAACGAAGTAGAATGGGATTGGTATCAGCAAAATGGGCAAAATGTTTTGTATTGGCACTGGTCGGCCAATCATGATTGGCAAATGAATATGCGTGTGACAGGGTGGAATGAGTCACTGATCGTTTACCTATTGGCTGCATCCTCTACTACACACACCATAGACAAAGCTGTCTACACAAATGGCTGGGCAAGAAATGGAGGTATGGCCAATGGAAATTCTTATTATGATATTGAATTACCTCTTGGGTATAGTTATGGAGGACCATTGTTTTTTACGCATTATTCGTTTTTAGGACTGGACCCTCGAAACTTATCAGATCAGTACGCGAATTATTGGACTCAGAATGTAAACCATAGTAAGATTAATTACAGTTACTGTGTTGATAATCCTAAAAACTATCTGGGATATAGCAGCGCCTGCTGGGGACTAACAGCCAGCGATAATTATCAAGGATACTCTGCTCACAGTCCTACAAACGACCTGGGTGTGATAACACCAACAGCGGCTATTTCTTCGATTCCTTATACTCCTGAAGAATCGATGAAAGCTATACGGTTTTTCTATTATCTGATGGGAGATCGGATTTTTGGAGATTATGGCTTCAAAGATGCCTTTGCTCCGAAAGAGGGATGGTATGCCTCATCTTATCTGGCAATTGATCAGGGACCGATCATTCTAATGATTGAAAATTACAGGACAGGGTTACTTTGGGACTTGTTCATGTTAGCTCCAGAAGTTCAAAATGGTTTAGACAAACTCGGATTTACTTATGAATAAATATTTTACTTCCTTTTTCTTTTTAGTCATCCTACTAGCTACGTCTTGTGCCAACAAGCAAAAGCCAACTGGTGACTCTGAAAGTCATGTTACTGGGTTAGATCAGGATTCGTTATTGAATTTATTGCAATACCAGACATTCCAATATTTCTGGGATGGGGCAGAACCGAACTCAGGCCTTGCCAGAGAAAGGGTGCATATGGATAATATTTATCCAAGTAATGACCGCAATGTTGTGACCTCAGGTGGGTCAGGGTTTGGAATTATGGCAATTTTGGTAGGAGTGGAGCGTGGATTTATCACACGTCAGGAATCTGTCAATCGATTCGAGACCATTCTGGATTTCCTGGAAACGGCGGATCGTTTTCATGGGGTTTATCCGCATTGGTGGTACGGTGATACTGGCAAAGTAAAACCATTCAGTAAAAAAGATGATGGGGGTGATTTGGTTGAGACTGCTTTTCTGATGCAGGGACTGCTAGCTGCTCGACAGTATTTTCAAAATGGAACGGATCGGGAAAAGGCCATTGCTGACCGCATTGACAAAATCTGGAAGGGAGTAGAATGGAACTGGCACACCAAAGGAGGCGAAAATGTACTTTACTGGCACTGGTCTCCAAATTTTGGATGGGATATGAACTTTCCGGTGGGTGGGTATAATGAATGCCTGATCATGTATGTTTTGGCTGCTTCTTCACCGACTTATGGAATTGAACCAGAAGTATATCATGAAGGCTGGTCCAGATCTGGTGAAATCGAAACAAAGAGAAAGTATTACGGTCATGATTTAGTGCTCGATCATTATGAACACAATGATGATCCGGTAGGTCCTTTGTTTTGGGCTCATTATTCATATCTAGGGTTAGATCCCCGAGGATTAAAAGATCAGTACGGGGAGTATTGGAATTTGAACGAAAGTCATGCACTTTCTCACTATGACTATAGTCTAGAAAACCCTGAGGGGTTTGCGGGCTACGGTAAAAACTGCTGGGGTATGACATCCAGCTACTCAATGAGAGGTTATGCAGGTCACAGACCGGGTCAGGATTTAGGCGTTATTTCACCTACAGCAGCATTGTCTTCATTTCCTTATACTCCGGATGAGAGCATGCAAATGCTCAATTTTCTATATGAACCGTCAAGAGACTCACTGATTGGAAAATATGGCCCATATGATGCTTTTAGCTTCGAAAGTAACTGGTATTTACCAAGATATCTGGCAATTGATCAAGGCCCTATTCCTGTGATGGTAGAAAACTATAGAAGTGGTTTGTTGTGGGATTTGTTTATGTCTGCTCCAGAAATCAAATTGGGACTCAAAAAATTAGGATTCGAATATGAAAAGTAATTTCATACTACTTACGCTCATTTTTCAGACTTTTCTGGCTTGGGGGCAAGATCACCTTGGCCTTTACGAGTCTGCGACTTTTAAAAATGAAACTGGTGAATTGAATTACCGGATCATGTACCCTGAAAATTTTGATGCTAACATGGAGTATCCAGTAGTATTGTTTCTTCACGGTTCTGGAGAGCGCGGATCAGATAATCAAAAGCAGCTTGTGCACGGTAGCAAACTTTTTGCTCACGAAAATACACGATCTGATTATCCAGCTGTGGTAATATTTCCGCAGTGTCCAAGGGAGGACTATTGGGTAAATGCCGATGTGGATAGAAGTAGTCTTCCATTTGGGATTTTATTTAAGAAAGAAAATCAACCCACCAAATCCATGCAATTGGTTATTGACCTCATGGATTCTATTCAGTCACTGAACTACTCCAAAGATGATCAAATATATGTCGGAGGACTTTCTATGGGTGGAATGGGTACTTTTGATATACTTCGTTTCAGACCAGAGATGTTTGCTGCGTCATTCCCCATATGCGGCGGGGCAGACCCTGATATTACCAGTCAGTACAATTCCAATTTGAACATTTGGGTATTCCACGGAGCACGTGATAATGTAGTCCTGCCGGGTTATTCTACGGATATGGTGATTGCAATGCGCAAAGCTGGTATTGATACAAAATACACTTTGTACAAAAATGCCAATCATAACAGCTGGGACAGCACATTCGCCGAACCGGGCCTTTTGCCATGGTTGTTTTCTAAAACTCTCAAACCTTGATTAGACACTTATCATATTGCGTCTTGTTTTTTAGCCTGCTGAAAGTTTCTGCTCAGAACAGGACTTATTGTAACCCAATAGATATTGATTACTCTTACATGTCTCATTATGCATGGCGGGGTGTTTCGTACCGATCAGGTGCAGATCCGGCGGTAGTCAATTATAAAGGGAAATTCTACCTGTTTGTTACTCGATCACATGGATATTGGGTGTCGGACGACTTGGGAGAATGGGAATTTATCAAGCCTCAGAGCTGGTATTTCAATGGGTGTAACGCTCCAGCTGTGGCAGTTTATAAAGATGAACTGATAGTACTCGGTGATCCGTCAGGGAGAGCGGCTGTCATTCATACCGACAATCCCGATCTTGGGGATTGGGAGACCACATATAGTGTGATTCCGATTGGGATTCAGGATCCGGATTTGTTTGTAGACGATGATGACAAAGTATATCTCTACGAAGAGTCTTCTAATAAGTGGCCATTGCGGGTAGTTGAATTGGATGGCGAGAATATGTTCATTCCGAAAACTGATCAAAAGGATTTATTTAATCTGAAACCTGATGAACATGGTTGGGAACGATTTGGTCAGAATCACCGATCTGACATTGATCCGTATCTGGAAGGACCCTGGATGAGCAAGCACGGTGATACCTATTACCTCGAATATAGTGCTCCGGGAACTCAATGGAATGTTTATGCGGACGGTGTGTATACTTCTAAAAACCCGATGGGTCCATTTGAATACGCACCTTATAACCCAATTTCCTATAAACCTGGAGGTTTTTTGACCGGAGCTGGGCATGGTAGCACAGTGAAGGACAATAATGGCCAGTATTGGCATTTCGCCAGTATGCCGATTTCTGTTAATTATAAGTTTGAAAGAAGAATAGGTATGTTCCCGACAGGTTTTGAGGAAGATGGTCAAATTTACGTCAATACAGCCTATGGTGATTATCCGCATTATCTGCCGGAGGTAGAAGTGCCGAATCATAAGCATCGATTTACGGGCTGGATGCTGCTCTCGAAGGACAAGCCTGTGAAAACGAATGCAGTGATTTCTGGTGTCAAACAAAATGTAGTTGACGAACATGATTCGGGATATATGCTGGCGCAGGAAGATCCCGACTACAGCGCCACTCAGGTCAATGATGAGAATATGCGGACCATGTGGGTAGCACCCAATAACAGTGATTCGCTTTACCTCGAAGTAGATTTGGGAGCTGTAATGTCCATTAATGCTTTGCAAATCAATTTTCAAGATTTTAATGCAAAGGTATTTGGGAGACCAGACACCCTTCATCAGCAGTTTTTAGTCAAGACGTCATTGAATGGAAAAGACTGGAAAGTATCAATTGATCAATCACAAAATATGAGAGATCAACCCCATGCATATATGGAACTAGCGGAAGCAGAAAAAGCCAGATATGTGCGTTTTGAGAATGTCTATTTCCCTAATCAATATCTCACCATTGCTGAGTTTAGAGTTTTTGGAAAAGGTACCGGTAGGCCACCATCTACTCCAAAATCATTTGAATCCACTCGAATGGAAGACACTAGAAACGCTATGATGAATTGGAAACCGGTAAAAGGAGCACAAGGCTACGTCTTGTATTGGGGAATCAAAGAGAATAGACTGAATAATTCTGTGATGATCTATGGTCAGAATGAATATGAACTGAGAGCACTCAATAAAGGACAGAAATATTTCTATCAGGTAGAGGCATTCAATGAAAATGGAATATCTGAAAAATCTAAAATAGTATCGAATTAAGGGAGATAGAGACGAATAATATGAAAAAGCTTGGGATATTATCAATGATTGGACTGCTGGTGCTGGCAAGTTGCCAACAATCAGCAAATAAAAATGTGGGTGGTTCTGTGGATCAGAAAGTAGATTCCCTGCTGTCCATTATGACTATAGAGGAGAAAATTGGTCAGTTAAATCTCCCATCTGCTGGAGAAATCACAACAGGTCAAGCCTCTAACTCTGACATAGCTGGAAAGATTAAAAGCGGATTAGTTGGTGGTCTTTTCAATATTCGAACTGCTGAAAAAATCAGAGAAGTACAGCGAGTAGCTGTCGAAGAGAGTCGATTGGGAATCCCGTTGATTTTCGGTATGGATGTGATTCATGGCTATAAAACAGTTTTTCCTATTCCTCTCGGTCTATCATGTTCTTGGGATATGGACTTGATCCAGCAGACGGCCAGAGTAGCCGCTAATGAAGCCACAGCGGATGGTATCGCATGGACATTCTCTCCGATGGTAGATATTAGTCGTGACCCTCGATGGGGCAGAATGGCAGAGGGTGCAGGAGAAGATCCGTATCTCGGAAGTAGAATAGCTGAAGCCATGGTTCGAGGGTATCAGGGTGAAGATCTCACTGCGAATAATACCTTGCTCTCTTGTGTCAAACATTTTGCGCTTTATGGGGCACCAGATGCAGGAAGAGATTATAATACAGTAGATATGAGTCATCAGCGGATGTATAATTTTTATTTTCCTCCATATCAGGCCGCTATTGATGCTGGTGTTGGATCTGTGATGGCATCTTTCAATGTGGTAGATAATATTCCAGCCACAGGAAATCAATGGCTATTGACTGAGGTGTTGAGGAATCAGTGGAGTTTTGATGGATTTGTAGTGAGCGATTATACCGGGGTGACAGAAATGATTGAACATGGCCTGGGTGATACGTTGCAGGTTTCGGCTCTTGCACTGAAAGCTGGAAATGATATGGATATGGTCAGCGAAGGATTTCTCAATACTCTGAAAAAGTCGCTAGAAGCAGGCATCATTAGTGAAGCAGATATTGATCTGGCTGCTGGCAGAATTTTGAAAGCAAAATTCGAACTTGGATTATTCGATGCTCCATATCAGTATTGTGATCCCGAACGAGCAAAAACAGAAGTATATACAGCAGAAAACAGGGACTTTGCCAGGAAGGCAGCAGCCGAGTCTTTTGTGTTGTTGAAAAATGAAGAGCAGTTGCTTCCCTTGAAAAAACAAGGAACCATCGCTTTGATTGGTCCCCTGGCAGACAACAAGTGGAATATGGCTGGTACCTGGAGTGTGGCAGGTGATTACGATAAATCAATATCTGTAAGGCAGGGCTTGGAAGAAGCTGTTTCTGGCAAGGCCAAAGTACTCTATGCTCGTGGCAGCAATGTGGTGGAGGATGCAGCGCTCGAATCACGAATAAGCATATTCGGTAAGCCAACCAATAGAGATTCCAGATCTGAAGAAGAAATGATCAGAGAGGCTGTGCAGATAGCCAGAAAATCTGATGTGATAGTTGCAGCAATGGGAGAGTCTGCGGAGCTGTCTGGTGAGTGTTCTAGTGTTACCGACATTCAGATACCAGCAAATCAGCGAAGGCTTATTGAAGCATTACTGGAGACAGGTAAGCCTTTGGTCATGTTGGTATTCAATGGTCGTCCGATGGCACTGAAATGGGAGCAGGAAAATGTTCCTGCTATTTTGGATGTTTGGTTCGGTGGTAGTGAGGCCGGCTATGCGATTGCCGATGTTCTTTTTGGTGACGTGAACCCCTCTGGAAAACTATCAGCCACCTTCCCTCAAAATGTAGGACAGGTGCCTATTTATTACAATCATTTCCGTACCGGAAGACCAATTCAGACGGAGTGGTTTCAGAAATTTAAAACAAATTACCTGGATGTTTCTAATGATCCTGTTTATCCTTTTGGGTATGGATTGAGTTATGCTTCGTTTGAATATGGGGACCTGACACTGACTAGTACTTCATTGAAAGGTGACACTGATCAGCTAAAAATAAAAGTGCCGGTGACCAATACAAGTACAGTAGACGGGAAAGAAGTGGTGCAGTTATATATCAGAGATTTAGTCGGGACGGTAACCCGCCCTGTCAAGGAGTTGAAAGCATTCGAGAAAGTAATGATTCCTGCGGGAGAAACTGTAGAAGTAGAATTTGAAATTACTACTGAGGATCTTAAATTTTACAAGACTGATTTGTCTAAAGATATGAGAGCACCAGTATATGATTGGGAGCCGGGAGAGTTTGAAATCATGGTAGGTTCTAATTCTCGAGATGTGCAAGTAGAATCAGTGGAGTGGGGTAAATAATAACGTGTAAATAATTAAGATCAAGTTTTCTTCATACTTGTTAGGTAAGGCATTATCAGGTAGAGATTGGCCTTTTAGAGGGTCAGTTTCGCTTGATGGTGTTTTCTTTTACTAATTATTTACTAATAGTATTTTAACTATCTGAAAAATAGACTTTTATGATACGGTACGTCAACTTACTATTTCTAATATTTTTAGCAGGAAGTTGTGCTAAAAATGAACAAAAATCACTTAAAGCTTCACTTGAGCAAAAGAACGTTGTTTTCATTTTGAGTGATGATCATCGGTATGATTTTATGGGCTTCACTGGTAAGGTTCCATTTCTGGAAACCCCGGGTATGGATCGAATGGCAACAGATGGAGTTCACATACGGAATGGTTTTGTAAGTACCTCTCTCTGCTCTCCGAGTAGAGCAAGTATTCTTACCGGACAGTATGCACACAACCATCGGGTAGTAGACAATCAATCATTGGTTCCCGAAGGTACAACGTTCTTTCCCGAGTACCTTCAGGCTGCTGGTTATCAGACAGGGTTCATTGGAAAATGGCATATGGGAGAGCATCATTTTGGCAAGCGCCCCGGGTTTGATTTCTGGGCAAGTTTTAGAGGTCAAGGTCAGTACTTCAATCCAGTTATAAATTTCAATGGAGAAGAAAAGGCTTTTACTGATTCTGCCTATGTGACTGATGTGTTGACAGACTATGCTTTGGAATTTCTGGAGAATAGAAATGAAGAAAAACCATTCTTTTTATACCTCTCACATAAGGGTGTTCATGCAGATTTTAAACCCGCACCGAGGCATTTAGGGAAATATCAAAATGAAGAAGTGGCTTATCCTCCATCCATGTTTCCTCCTAATCATGAAAGAGCTACAGTGACGAGTGAAGAATATGATTATGAAAATGTACCCAATTGGGTGAAAGCTCAACGCATTAGCTGGCATGGTGTGGACTATATGTACCATGGTCAGATCAATTTTGACGACTTCTATAAGCGATATTGTGAAACATTACTTTCGGTAGATGAGAGCGTCAATACCGTGATTGACTATCTGGAAAAAAATGGATTGTTGGAAAATACCGTAGTGATTTACATGGGCGATAATGGCTTTTCTTTCGGTGAGCACGGGTTGATAGATAAACGCCAGGCTTACGAAGAATCCATGCGTGTGCCGATGCTGGCAATGGGCGGTGGAATTCCAGAAGGTTACAAAGTGGATGAAGTAATTCAAAACATCGATATTGGTCCTACAGTAATGGATTTCGCAGGTGTGCAAAAAGCGGAAAATATGGATGGCAACAGTTTCAAAGATCTGCTCTTCCAAAAGCAAACAGATTGGAGAGATACTGTTTATTATGAATACTTCTGGGAGCGCCCGTTTCCACAGACACCTACTGTTCACGCCGTGCGAACTTCCAAATATAAATTCATTCGCTATCATGGAATCTGGGATATCAATGAATTGTATGACATTGAAAATGACCCATATGAAATGAAGAACCTGATTCGTGATACTACTTACAATGAAGTGGCTGCAGGTCTTAGAGATGCGCTATTCAAGTGGTTGGAGGAAACAGGAGGTGAGTCCATGCCACTCAAAAAAGACTATGGAAAAAGATTTGATCATATCTATCGAGGGACATATTAATGAAAAGATCAGGGTTATATTTTGTGTTCATTCTGTCAGCTTTTCTGTCTGAAGGTCAGGATTTTAAGTTCGAAAGAAAAACCATGACTTATGCAGATACCCTGGGGCTTGATTTATTTGTGCCGAAAAAGTCTGGTGAGCCCATGCCACTCTTGGTTTATGTACACGGGGGTGGTTTTTCCGGAGGCAAACGAGACTTACCAAACCATCTGAATTTCTGTGAACGATTTGCCAAAAAGGGTTGGGTGACAGCAACTATTTCTTATCATTTGACCATGAAAGGAAAGTCATTTGGATGTGATCAACCAGTTCAAAACAAAATCAATACTTTCAGAAAGTCGGCGGAAAACATACATCAGGCAGTTGCTTTTTTAATGAAGCAAAAAGTAAATATTGATACCACTCAAATCGTGATTGCGGGAAGCAGTGCAGGAGCGGAGGCAGTGATTCAGGCGGCATACTGGCCTGAAACCAAGCGTGGAATTTTGCCGGCTTCATTCAAATATGCGGGTGTGATCAGTATGGCAGGAGCACTCTTGGATATTAACTGGATTACTGCAGAAACTGCTATCCCTACTGCACTTTTCCATGGCACTTGCGATAACCTTGTTCCTTACGGTACTGCCTCGCATCATTATTGCCGTGCAGAAAACGATGGCTATATGATGCTTTTTGGTTCTGCATCTATTGCAGATCGGCTGGAATCCCTTGGCAAATCTTATTATTTACTTTCAGACTGTGGAGGCGGTCATGAATGGAATGAATGGCCCATTCGGCCTGAGCATGTGCATATGATTGAAGATTTTCTTGAATTTGATGTGTTAAAACAGAAAGAACGCCAAACCAGGGTAGTCTATCATATGGGAAAACGTGATTGTAAATTGGATCTCTGCGAATGAAAATTCGTCATAAATCAGTTTGATTTCCAATTTTAATCACCTCTTTGAATTGCTAATTCAGGTTTTTTTGCAGTCTTGTTGTTACAGAAGGAGTCACTAAATTTGTGATTCACATTCAATCAAAACTCTGACAAATCTCTGTGATCAGTCCTGCAACTATAGAAGAAATCAAAAACCGCGTAGATATCGTGGAGGTGATCGGTGATTTTCTCACACTCAAGAGGTCTGGGTCCAGTTACAAAGCCAATAGTCCATTTACCAATGAAAAGACTCCATCGTTCTTTGTGGTGCCGTCCAAAGGTATTTTTAAAGACTTTAGTTCCGGTAAAGGTGGTGATGCCATCACGTTTTTACAGGAGATGGATGGGCTTTCATACATTGAAGCACTCAAATACCTGGCACAGAAATATGGCATAGAAGTAGTGGAGGAAGAGATGAGTGATGAGGCTCAGGAAGCTCAGAACAAACGAGACAGCCTTTATATCTTACTCAATTATGCCAAGGAGTTTTATCAGAAATTGCTATGGGAAAGCGAAGAAGGACAGTCCATCGGGTTGCCTTATTTTCATGAAAGGGATTTTACGGATCAAACCATTCAGGAATTTGAGCTAGGTTATTCGGTCAGTGAGTGGGATCACCTGCTCAAGAAAGCTACCAAGGAAGGTCACCGAAAAGAGCTGTTGGAAGAAGCCGGGCTGATTATTACCAAAGAAGAAGGTAGATCATACG
The DNA here is from genome assembly GCA_030425425.1 of Bacteroidia bacterium. Classification (GTDB taxonomy): domain Bacteria; phylum Bacteroidota; class Bacteroidia; order Cytophagales; family Cyclobacteriaceae; genus Marinoscillum. Next base: position 38,344 of record JAUIAO010000047.1, read on the forward strand.
ATCGGTTTAGAAATCGCGTCATTTTCCCCATTCATAACGTATCTGGTAAGGTTGTAGCTTTTGGAGCCAGAATTCTGATAAAAGATAAAAAGCAGCCTAAATACATCAACTCACCAGAGACTGAACTTTACAACAAGAGTAAGATTCTCTACGGTTTGTTTCAGTCAAAACGAGAGATACATCAGAAAGACAATGTTTTTCTGGTAGAAGGGTATACTGATGTGATTTCCATGCATCAGACAGGAATCAAGAATGTGGTTTCTTCCTCCGGTACCGCGCTTACGGCTGATCAGGTAAAGTTGATCAAGCGATTTACCGAAAATGTGACGGTGATATTTGATGGAGATGCAGCTGGGATAAGAGCTTCTATTCGTGGTATCGATATGCTACTGGAAGGAGGACTCAATGTTCGCGCTGTTGCATTGCCAGAAGGAGAAGATCCCGATAGTTATTCGAAAGAACTCGGGGCTAGTGCTTTTCAGCATTATATCGATGAGGAGTCCCAGGATATCATCCAGTTCAAGACCAAGCTTTTTCTCAAAGAGGCCAATAATGATCCGGTAAAGAAAGCTGGAGTAATAAAGGATATCGTAAGATCGATTACCAAAATCGATGACCCTGTAAAGAGAAATGTGTATCTGAAGGAGTGTAGTTCCTTGATGGGCATCTCCGAATCTGCACTGATAGCAGAGCAGAATAAGATCCTCATTCAGAGATCCAAAGAGCAGGGCAGACCAGAATATCAAACTCCTGTTAGCCCTCAGGAACTTCTGAGTACTCAGCCTGATACGCTGGAGGAAACGGACCTGATTCACGTAATTGAGCTACAAGAACGCGAGAGCATTCGGGTGCTTGTGAATTATGCCCGTAATCATATTGCCGGACAGGAAGTACAGGATCAGGAAGTAGCTAATTATTTTCTTTCAGAAATAGATGAAGTTCAGTTTACCAATCCTGTTTATCGCGATATACTCGAAATATTCAAGAACAAATTGCAGGAAGGGCAGATTATCGACGGGGAATACCTGATCCAAAATGGAACTGAAGAAATTAAACGGACGGTTGTGGATTTAATGACCTCAAAGCACGAGGTGAGTGAAAACTGGGAAAAGCGGTTTCAAATCTATGTGCCGAAAGAGGAAGATCAGTTGAAGAATGTAACTTATTCCAATATTTTGAGGTTAAAATTCCGGATTGTACAGCATTTGATTGAAGAAGAGAACAAAAAACTAAAGAATAACCTTTCAGATGAGGAACTGGATGAAATTTTGGATGAAATTAGTGAGCTTAAAAAAATAGAAGTCAGCCTGGCCGGTTTTCTCGGCAATGTGGTTGTCAAATAGATAAGATTATAACTAACAATAAACAGCATGAATGAGAATTTACTTGATCCTATAGAAGAAGCCATTGAAGCCATTCGAAATGGAGAAATAGTGATAGTGGTAGATGATGAAGACCGTGAAAATGAAGGGGACTTTATCTGCGCTGCTGAGAAAGTAACCCCGGAGATTATCAATTTTATGGCCAAGGAAGGTAGAGGATTGATTTGTGCACCTTTACTGGAAGAACGATGTGATCAGTTAGGTCTGGAACTCATGGTTGGTAAAAACACTGCGGTTCACGAGACTCCATTTACGGTCTCTGTTGATTTATTAGGGTCTGGCACTACTACAGGTATTAGTACCTCGGATCGCTCCAAAACTATAAGAGCCCTTGTAGATCCTACTACAAAACCCGAACACCTGGGGCGCCCCGGACATATTTTTCCATTAAAAGCTAAGGAAGGTGGAGTGCTTAGAAGAACGGGGCATACAGAGGCGGCTATTGACCTAGCAAGAATGGCTGGACTTACACCTGCGGGAGTATTAGTGGAGGTGCTCAAAGAAGACGGTACGATGGCCCGTCTACCAGACTTGAGAGTCATTGCAGATAAATTTGACCTGAAGCTGGTATCAATCAAAGATCTGATTGAATATCGAATGCAGCATGAGTCTATGATCGAAGAGTTGATTGATGTAGACATGCCGACAGAACATGGATTATTCAAACTAAAGGCTTTTAGACAGAAAAACACCGGAGAAACTCACCTGGCTATGTACAAGGGCGAGTGGAAAGAAGATGAACCAGTGATGGTTCGTGTCCACTCATCGTGTGTTACTGGGGATATCTTCGGGTCGTACAGGTGTGATTGTGGAAACCAGCTCCACAGTGCCATGGCCATGGTGGAGAAAGAGGGAAAAGGCATGGTGCTTTACATGAACCAGGAAGGAAGAGGTATTGGTCTTGTAAACAAATTGAAGGCATACAAGTTGCAAGAAGAGGGATTGGACACTGTGGAAGCCAATGAAAAATTAGGTTTTCAGAGTGATCAGAGAGACTATGGTGTAGGAGCGCAGATATTGAGAAAAATGGGTGTAACCAAAATCAGATTGATTTCTAATAACCCGAAAAAAAGAATCGGTTTGATGGGGTATGGTCTGGAAATTGTGGACAATGTGCCTATCGAGATTGCTCCAAACAAACATAATCAGAGATATCTCGAAACTAAAAGAGACAAAATGGGACACGAGATCCTGAAAAAGTTATAGATAAATGAATCGATATGGGATATTGCTTCTGGTACTTTTCGGAGTTTCATTTTCCGGAAAGTCCCAGAATTTTTCTTCTGAAGTTTTCCATGATGGATTTTTGGTGACCGCAGATCAGGACACGGTAAGAGGTTTACTCAAGTATGATATGGAGGCCAATGTGATCCAGCTCGTTCAGGGCAATATTGTGAAAACCTATACCAGCAATAATGCTTTCTATTTTCAGATTTATGACAAAATCCTGCATACTTACAGACAATTCTATTCTATTCCTTTCAATGTCAATTACAATTACAAAATCCCGATTTTTTTTGAATTGCAGTACGAAGGAAAACTTTCATTTCTAACCCGCGAAGCGATCGTACAAGAAGCAGTTAATAGCAATTCTGCCTATTGGGGTGGAGCCACTTACCTGCAAGACCGACTCAAATACTCCTTTTACTTTTTAGATAAATCCGGGAAAATTGAACAGTTCACAGGTAAGCGTTCGGATTTATACAGTATTATGGCCAGGTATTCGAGGGATGTCAAAAATTATGTTCAGCAAAACAAACTCAGAACAGACGAAGTAAGAGATCTCATCAGGATTACAGCATTTTATAATGCTAAGCTCAACTCCAAAAAGAACTAGCCCGTACTTTTGATAGGAAACCATACTACTTCCTACTGCTTACAACCATAGCAGAGAAATAAGTATCTTAAGATTTATTGTGATGGACTTTGATGAGAAGACAAACGTCTTTTTAAGAATAATCTATAAGGTAATCACATTGAATCATTGCTGTATAGTTGATAAATAAATAATCACTTTATCTATAAATTCACCATCCTAAAACCCTTAAATGAATGAAAAACCTGCTTAATTCTATTGCCCTCTTTATTACTTCATTGTTTTTACTAACCCACTGTAGTCCATTTCAAAGTACTGACCATGTCGATATTGCAGATAGCTATAGGCAGAACATTGCCAATATCACTCAGGCTGATCAATTAGAAGGACCTGACAAGGCTACTCTGCGTGATATCATCATGACCATGAATCCGAAAACCGGAAAAATCCCGCAGCACAAATCATCGGTAATCAAAAACATGAACGGAGCGCGTATGGCTTCTTCTGATTTTCAATGGAAGCAAATCAATACAGAAATAGCGGGACGTGTAAGAGTCATGCTGATAGACCCTGAGGACGATCAGAAACTGTGGGCAGGGGCAACCACGGGAGGACTATGGTATAATCCTGATTTCAGAAATGAAGGAGAATGGGTGCCCGTTTCCGATGACTGGGAGAACTTGTCTATTGGCAGTATGGCTTTTGACCCGCAGGATACTAAAGTTTTTTATGTAGGCACCGGAGAGTCTTTTACTTCAGTAAATATTTACAGGGAATCCACTTCAGCCGGGGTGGGGATTTATCAGAGTACAGATGGAGGCCATTCTTGGACTTTACTTTCTTCCACTTCTGGTTTTAAATATGTGAATGATATACTGATTCGCGTAGAAGAAGGAGTGAGCGTTATTTATGCGGTTATAGCCTCAGGGCTGTATCAGGGTGGAGTCTTTGATTCTCAGCCTTCTGATGGTGTTTATCGATCAACTGATGGTGGTCAGACATGGGATCCGGTATTGACCAGTGAAATTAATGGGGAAGCTTTTGCTGTAGCTGATCTGGAAATGACCGATTCCAGAATCTATGCCGGTACGATGAGAAATCTGGGTATCGCCGGAGGAGGAAGAATTTTCAGTTCTTCGGATGGAATGACATGGGAAGAGGAGAATACCGGATATGTGAATGACGTGATCACAGAAGGGATGGAGTTATATGGTCTGGATATTAAACCAGGGAGAGTGAAACTAACAGCAAGTGGCAATTATGTGTATGCCGCGCTCACTTCTGGTTGGTTAAATAATTTTAATCAAATCAGGGATCACTCAGTTTTTACCCGTCTGATGCGAAAAGATGAAATCACAGGCGATTGGCAATATTTGGTACAGCCGGAGACATCATGGGCAAGTATTCCCTGGCATGCGATGGCCATGGCTGTAGATCCCTCAAACCCCAAGAACCTCACAATCGGAGGTTTAGACCTTTACAATAATGTGAGCGCATCTAATATTGGAGAACTCTCCTGGATTCGTGCTTCGGACTGGGTGTCGATGTATGCTTTCTCTCCGTATTTGATTCCATACTATGGATTGAGTCAGGAAGCTGATAGTCTGGTACAGCATTTCGTGCATGCGGATATTCATGCCATATTGTTTGGGAAAAGCTCCGATGAACTCCTCATAGCGACCGATGGTGGTATTCAGTACACTGATGACTATGCCAAAATATATGAACCATTAGAAGGTGATCGGCTGACGGAGTATCCGAGTTTCAGGCATGTCAATAAAGGGTTTGCAACCACACAGTATTACACCATTGCTTTGAACCCGGCAAAAGGCAGTAATGAGGTTTTAGCCGGGAGTCAGGATAATAGCACACACACGTCCGAGTCGGGAGAAATCAAATATTCGAGTATGATTGGAGGTGGCGATGGGGCTTATTGTTTCTTTGATCGTGATGATCCACAACTGAGAATTACGTCTTCACAATCAAATGCTTACAATATCTGGATAGGGAATGAGGGTAACTATCTGGGTTTAGGCACCGGAACGTTTATCAATCCCGGGGCTTACGATGATCGATCTAATTTGCTATATGTTAATATGATGGTCGATGGAGGATTTGAAGCTTTGAATGTTGGGCTTCAAGGAAGATATATTGATACACTTGGAATACTCAACATGAATGCTTATCTCAATAAAGATACCCTCAACCTGGATCGCATTTCTTACCTGAACATTGGATCTGGTAGTCAGGCTGCTTTTTCAGCGTTGAAAACATCTCCTCATGATGATGCACTTAGCGCTACCTTACTGTTAGGTAATCAATTGGGTGATGTTTACTTGGTCAAGGGTTTGCCATATAATCCTTCCAGCTCTCAAATCGATAATGGCCGGTTACCAGTGGGGTATATTTCTGCGGTGGATTTTGGAGATAGCAATGATGATATTCTGGTGTCATTTTCAAACTATGGTGTCTCTTCGGTTTGGTTGACAAGAAATGGTGGTAAAAATTGGGTTAACCTGGACAGAGATTTACCAGATATTCCAGTGAGAGATGCACACTTCAGCCCCTTTGACGATCGGAAAATTATTATCGCTACAGAAGTTGGAATCTGGGGATTGGAGAATACCAATGATGAGGCCGAGAGCTGGGTTCATTACAATGCAGGTTTGCCCAATGTGCGTGTAGATATGCTGGATATTCGTGAGTCTGACAGCACCATAGCCATAGCCACACATGGTAGAGGAGTCTTTCTTGGTAAATACCAGCAAGGAGAGCGGATAGTTATTTTGTCTGATAAAGGACAACATTTGACCAGGTCTGTGGATGTATACCCGAACCCAACATCAGGCTATGTCCAGTTTACAGAGCCAGTGAGCCGTGTAGATATGTTTTCAATGAATGGAGTACTTGTACGCAGCTTAGAAATTAATGGGATGTCTGCGGATTTGTCCTCACTCAGAAGGGGAATCTACATCATGAAGATACAACGGCCAGACGGGAAAATTTCTGTCAAAAGAATCATGAAACAAGACTGACAGGCAGGTTGAAATTGATACTTTTGAAAGCTCAAAAGGATAACCGAATACCATGTCAAAACCACTCATATTAGTCACTAATGATGATGGGATTACCTCCCAGGGGATTTCTGTACTTGTCAAATTGATGTCCCGAATTGGAGAGGTGATCGTGATGGCACCCAATTCCCCACAGTCGGGGATGGGGCATGCGATTACCGTAGGAGAACCATTGAGGACCAAGGAAAACCGCTTGTTCGGTGAAGATATCGCATCATTCGAATGCAGTGGCACACCTGCTGATTGCGTGAAAATCGCGCAGTTCCAGCTTCCAAAGGGTAGAAGGTTTGATCTGGTGGTGAGTGGAATCAATCATGGGAGCAACACCTCTGTGAGCGTATTGTACTCAGGTACTATGAGTGCGGCCATTGAAGCTTCGCTGGATGGTACACCGGCTATCGGGTTTTCTTTGTGTGACTATAGCAATCAAGCGGATTTTTCTCACTGCGAAGATTTGGTGGTCAACATCGCTAAGCAGACTTTGGAGAAAGGCATTCCCAGAGGTATCGCATTGAATGTAAATATTCCAGCCAAGCAGGGATTGCCAATCAAAGGAATCAAAGTATGCCGACAGACCAATGCCCGATGGGGGCCATCTTTTGATCAGCGAAAGGACCCTCACGGTCAGGATTATTATTGGATGAAAGGTGACTTCATCAATCTGGACAAAGGTGAGGACCATGATGAATGGGCCATAGGCAACAACTATATCTCAATCGTTCCTTGTCAGTTTGATATGACAGGACACCATGGCATCCGTCAGATGAATGATGAGTGGGATATTTAGATTAAAAAGTTCTTTCTTCTTTGACTTTGAAGACTAGTATTGATATTAACAGTTACTAATTAGGCGAATTACCTATAATTATAAATCCGATTTTTACTTACTCGTATCAACTAGTTAAAAAATACCTTTGTAATCTATTGATTCAAATAAATCTCTGATTTCACTTGAAGTCTAAAAATCCCAATAATAAGTGGCACAAAACTATTGTCTATAGTGTCATTGCCATTACAATTGTATTTCCTCTCATTGCTCCTTGTCAGAGCAGAATTGATAGCCTTTCCACTGCATACCAAAACGCGAAAAGCAGCATCAATAAAGTTGATGTACTGAACGAAATGGCTACAATTTATTTTTCTAGAGAGCCATTAGTTGCAGATTCTATTACATCCATTGCTATTTCTTTGAGTGATGCTGCTAATTATCAAATAGGAAAAGCCACAGCCTTGCGGTACAAAGGTATTTCCTTTGCTGTGAGAAATCTTTATGATTCGGCCAGACATTTTTATTTCCTGTCTCTCGATATACTCAAAAAGACCGACGATGTAGAAAAAATTGCGGCAGTTAATTATGCATTAGGCGTGTCGTATACAGAGACTAATCATCGTGAAATTGCAAGTTTATATTTTAACAGCGCACTTCGTTTGCAAAAAGAAACCCTTGATAGTCTTGGTATGGCCAATACTTACTATGGTTTAGGAGGTATGTATGAATTTAATTTTGAATTAGACACGGCATTACTATACCTGGATAGTGCTTCGAAAATTTACAGAGCAAAACACCGGGAGAGAGAAATAAGGATGGTGGAAAACAGACTGTCTGGGATCTATGAGATCAGAGGAGATTACGTCAAATCACTTGAATTGTTACATGCTTCTTTAGGCTATGCTGAGGCCAACGACGATAAAAATCAAATAGCTATTGTTTATAATAATTTGGGCAGTATATATCTGAGACTTCAGGATTATGAATTGGCGATGAAATATTTCCAGAAAAGCTATGACATGAAAAAAGAACTAGGCTCTACAGGGCGTCTGGTTTATTCTTTGAATAACATAGCCGAAATCAATAGATATTTGGGTAATAACGAGTTGTCATTGGCTCAATTTAGAGAAGTAGTAGAGATTGCGAAAAACGTAGGTATAGAATGTAAGTCGGTCCGTTCGCTCTTAAGTATTGGTAGTATCTATGATGAACAGGGAAGTGCTGATAGCTCTTGGTATTATTATAATAAGGCACTGAAATTGGGAGAGGAATGTGATTACAAAGAGGCGCTGGTAAGTGTTTATCTTGCTGTTGGCAATTGGCTAATGAATCAGAATAAAGAGAATCAAGCAGAGTTTTACTTAAAGAAAGCTTTAAGTCTCGCTGAGGAACTTAAATCATTCGACCAAGTTATTAGTGCATGTGAAACTTTATACGTTTTGAGTAAGGAGAATGGGAATATCTCTGATGCTCTTAGTTATCTGGAAACATCAAAGTTCCTAGGTGATAGCGTTTATAATGCAAATACAGATAGACAAATTGCCCGAATAGAGAGTAAATATGCCTACGATAAAGAACGAACAATTTTGGAGCAACAACATGAGCAAGACCAAATTAAACAGGCGGCACTTTTAGAAGAGCAAATTCTAATTAGAAAAGCAGTTACGGTTGTTTTACTGCTTACAATTGCTCTTTCAATACTCATTTGGTTATATTATCTGAAACATAAAAGCTCTAATTTGATATTAACCAATCAGAGATTAGAAATAGAAACGCAAAATAATGAGCTTATTATGCTCAACAATAACAAAGAAAAGCTGTTGTCTTTATTTGCTCATGATCTGAAATCACCTCTGGTTTCTCTTGATGGACTCTTCTTCTTGATCAAGAACAACAGGCTGAGTGCAGAAAAGTTCTTAAGTTTTTCTGAAATCATCAGTAAGAAAATTTCTAATATTTTGGAGTTTGTGGATTTATTATTGATTTGGTCCAAATCCAACTTTACTGAAATACAAGTGCAAAAAACAAACGTTTTATTTAGTGAACTGATAAGTGAATCTATTGCAATGATTGAAGAAAAGATACGTGAAAAATCTATTACCGTATCAATACGCAATGAAGAAAACGTCGAGTTTATGGGTGACAAGGTCATGCTCCAAATTATACTTAGAAATCTGTTGAGTAATGCCGTAAAATTTAGCAGGGAAGCAGGTGAGATACTTTTAATTGCTAAGATGATTGCCGGCTCAGTTCAAATTGAGGTAATTGATCATGGTGTAGGAATGGATGAAAAAACCAAAGATATGCTATTTAAAGAGCCAATACCCTCTTCAGTTGGCACTAAAAATGAGCAGGGTAATGGTATTGGACTATTCCTAAGCATGGATTTTATCAAATTGCATCACGGACAAATTACTGCTGAAAGTGAATTAGGCAAGGGAACAAAGATGACCTTAGTTATGCCAATAGAAAATGCCTAATAGAATATAGATTTTAGGTAATAGCCAGTTAAGTTATCGATATATCAAGATTTGATAAGTGTAATTATCCTAATTATTACTTGTGAGCCGTTACTTGATTAAATATAGATTCTAGATTTCAGATCTATTTTCAAATTTAACAATGAACTTATTAGTGTTAATTCTCCGTTTCCAAATTGTATTTACTACATCCAGTTGTTTTTAACCTATGCAAGATGTATGCTTTTTAAGATGGTAAATTGCTAGATGTCAAGTAAAATTTAGAAATATTATCAATCTGAATTACTATCTGAAGTCAGCTGAGTTTTAATAGATTATTAAACAAATTATAGTTCTCTATAAACCTAAGCATCTGACTTTTCATCCAATTTTGCCATGAGCTGTGCAACCTTCTCATTTAGATCATCAATTTTTTCTTCCAGGTGATCATTGTTGTCCATGGTCATTTCATCCACGAAAATGGCATTCATGATGGACATCCCGAAGATTCCTCCTGTGAGAACCACAAAAAAGAAGAAGAAACGTGTGAAAACGGATTTGCCTGAGGCGCCAGCAGCTGGCGGCTGTGACATGGATTCCGTAGCTGGGTCTATCGAAGCTGTCTCTGTCGCTTCACCTAATAATTCTTCAGCCCTACGGCTTTCTATTCCTTCGATTACTGCACTCGGGATTTCATTCCAGCCTTCCAGAGTAAATACCTGGAAAATGGAGTAGAGAGCAATCGATGGATTGCCAAAGTACTCTGGAGCATCTTTTTTGAACAAATAACTGCTAAGTACTGCTATGAGCACATTATAGATAATCAAAACTGCAAATATGAAAGCTGAGGTCCTGATGGCTCTGGCTA
>JAUIAO010000100.1 GCA_030425425.1 Bacteroidia bacterium
CCAGTGTATTGGTGAGTTTCGAGCCTATTTTTCTAATGAAGGAATATGGTTTGCTGTATGAAGCATAAATCAACTCAGCATTGATAGTCATTGCTTTGTTAACAAATGTCGAAAGCTCACTTACCTTAATTGGTAAATCATCATCCAGTGTCAGGACCCATTCGCTTTCGTTTTCCAGTAAACCCAACCTTGTAGCTGTGTGCTGTCCCTTGTTCTCAGTCAGATTAATAATTGTTAGGTTATCGTTCCACCTGTTGATGAGGTTTAAAGTACTATCAGTGCTGCCGTCATTCACTAAAATAATAGATTGGAATAGTTCTTTGATTTTGCCCAATTGAAATAATGTATGTTCAATGTGTGCCGATGCATTGAAAACGGGAATCACTATGGTAATATCACCGGCCATTATCTTTCGATAATATCCATGAATTCGATCGGTTCTAAATCAATAATTCCTGCAGCCCATGACATGCCCGTGCCAAATCCACAGATCATGATTTTGTTAGATCGTGTTTTTAACTTGTTCATCGTGCTCATTGTCAATGGAATCGTAGCGGAGCTGGTATTTCCAAATTGATTCAAAGATTCGGGGCATTGCTCCAATGGGATTTCCAATTTTCTGATCAAAGTCTGATTGATAATTTTACTTGCCTGATGAAAAAAGTAAAAGTCAATGTTAGACTTGTTTTCTGAAATTAACTCTTTAATTCCTGGGACTAAGGATTGAAGTGCAAACATGAGGATTTTATGTCCATCCAACTTTAGGTAATACTTGCCGTCCAAAGCCCTCTTTAGCGCTATAGCATCATTGTTTGCCGAGGAATTTGCATTACTGAAAACACTGGTTTTGTGGAGATCCAAACTAATCAGTGTAGCAGAGAGGGCATCAGAAAAAAGCGGAACTGTTCCAGAATCTTTTTCTTCTAATAGTTTTGAAGATATATCTCCACAAACCAACAGAGCGTATTTTTTTTCACTGTTTTGAAGAAGGGAAGTCGAAATATTGAGTCCCTGAACAAATCCGGAACACCCCATATTTATCTCTACCGACAAACAATCTTGATCCAAACCCAATTTGGATTGTAATTCTATAACTGTATTTGGGATTGACTTATCGCCAGTTTGAGTAACCAGTACTAAGGCACCAATCTGCTCTGGAGAGATTGATAAATTTTTTAACAGATGAGATGAGGCATTTGTTGCAAAAAACAATATTGGATCAATCTGTTGTGGTAAAGCGATGTGCCGTTTGTTGATCCCTATTGTACTTACGAGTTTTTCTTTTAACGGTGAATTTATCCATGAAATTTGTTCATTGTATTCCTTGTTTTCAGGAAGACAGGTTGTGATTCCATGAATTTTGATTCCAGGTAAAAGGTTCTTCATTTAAATCAACTTGATTACATGACAACACAGTTAAACTAAATAGAATTTTTACAGCTTTCGTATAATTCTTCAATTGCTTTTGAATTTCTCAGACTGTCAATATCTATCAGTATTCCAGTTTTGTTCTCAATTTCAGTAATTATGATAAGAGAAATCAATGATGACCAGTTTTTGTGATTTTTAAATTCTGTTTGCGCATTGATTTTGTCATCAATTAACTCTTGTTGAAATATGGATAAAAACTCTTCGAACTTACTGTTCATTTCTTTTAATTATTGAAATAAATCATAAATAAAACTGAAATTTCTCAAGGATTTAAGAAAATATGCTATTATTGACGGTTACAAAATTATCGTTATTAGCATTAATCACTATCATATGATAATCATATTTATTAACTTAATAATGATATTAAGTAATTTACTAATCAACTTCTGCTTTTTACCGTGATCAATAAGTACTCTTACAGCCTAGTTGTGCTCTTTTTCCTGCATATAGGAATGGTTCAAGCACAGACATGTCCCCAAGATGCTAGGGGAGATCTAAACATACCAGCCCCCACTAGTTCATGGGTACAGTCCTCAATTCACACTGGGGACGTTTCCCAGTTTCCTGTTGTTCAAGGCGCAGTTTATGAATTTGATATGTCTGCAAACCCTTTCGAGACAGATCAAATGAATATTTATCAGAAAATTGCAGATGGGATTTACAATAGTAAGTTCAATTCTCAGAGCGACCTGGCTTCCTGGCAATCTGATTTTGAGGGAGACTATTGGTTCACGATCACAGATCAAAATCCACCCGGACCTCTTACTGGATATGGTAGTTATGGTTGTGGATATAACTATACTAGTGGTGTCATAAAGATTAGGCAGAGAACTGGTACCATTTCAATCACTAATCAACCTTCAAGCACTACTGCCAACTGTGGTGAAAGTGCTACTTTTTCTGTTGCAGCTAAAATCAATGGTCAGAATAATGCCTCATGGCGATATCAGTGGCAGAGTAGTACCGATAATAGTACTTGGTCGAATGTGAATGGGGCAACTGGTAGTTCTTACACTATGTCAGGGATTTCAGCCAGTCAATTCAATTCTTATGTACGATGTGTGGTTTCTGTTGGTGCTGATAGTCAGACAAGTAGCAGTGCACAAATCACTCAAAGACAAACTGACCCTCCTTCGGGTATTGCGGCTACTCAAGACCGATGTGATGCCATCATAGATCTTTCCTGGGATTGGTATCAGCCAAATCCTTCCCAGTTCAAAATTGAATCGAGTACAGATAATGCGACATGGAGTACTTTAGCCACAGTCACTGGAGCGAAACGTAAGTATCAACACACCTCGGTAACTAAAGGACAGAAGTATTATTACAGAATTTCATCTTATAATGACGCTTGTAGTACATATGGTAGTCCGTCAGATGTGGAATGGGGATTGTCTCCATTGGATCCAGATGCTCCTCTAAATAGCACTGTTACAGAGGTGGCGATCGATGGAGGAAAAGGTGTTCAAATTACCTGGACGGATAACTCAGACGATGAAACAGGTTTCATAGTGGCAAGAACAAATTCGGATGGAACGAATCTTGTAGAATATCAATATGTGTCCACAGAAGCAGAAGTCACAGCTAAAGGTCAAACCAGAACATATGTTGATAAAAGAATAGAAAATTGTCAGCCATATACCTATCGGGTTTATTCTTATAATCCTTGTAATAAGGATGGAGTGTTAGCGGAAAATGCATCAGGTACTCAGTTATCTCATGATATTCTGGTTGAGACGGATATATATGACGTTTTATATCCAACTGCATTAGAAACTTCCAAAGGTTATTATTCCAATAAAATTGCCTTGAAGTGGCAGGTAAATACAAATTCTAATTTCTCCTTCGCTGATAGGTTTAAGATTTACCTCAGAGAATTAGGTTCTAATGTTGTGCCAGAGTTGATATCAATTGTAGATAGTGATATTAGACAATATGACGATGAAACTTCTGATGCGGGAATCTTATATGAATATTTCATAGTTGCATCCGGAGACTGTGGGGATGGAGAAATACTAAGCTATGATGTTAATAATATTACTTCACTCACCTCTCTTCCAGATCAACTAACGGGACTGGGCGTAGGATACAATATTGGATTTAGAAGTCCTAGTGGTATTGTAAATGGTAACATTACCTACTCAGGAGGTATTGCCGTACCTGATGTCAAAGTTGTTGTAGAAAGAGAGGAGGGTAATTCAGGCGCTGCTTTGGATTTTGATGGGATTAATGACTACATAGAAGTCAATAATACAAGTTACCTGGAATTTAACTCTGCCATATCAGCATCAATGTGGTTGAAACCTTCACAAGTTGCTGCAGTAGAGCGGACTATTTTAGATAAATCTGGAATCATCAGATTAGCACAAAATGGTGAAAATCTCAGGGTTGTGATTGGTTCCATCGATGTAACTGTTGATACTGTATTCGATGTTAATCAGTATAAAAATGTGACCGTAACTTATGATGAAGATTCATTGAAAGTCTATGTAAACGGCAAAATATTCAAAAAGCATAAACAAGCATTCAACCTTACGAATAATGGGGAAAATGTCTTTATTGGATCCAATAAAGCCAAAACCAATCATTTCGAAGGAGTCATAGACGAAGTGAGGCTACATGAAGATGCATTGACATCTGATGAAGTGCTCAAAGGTTTTGGTAGATTAATCAAACCAAGCTACAGTGGCATCATGGCTTATTGGAGGTTCAATGAAAACATCGGTCCGTTTGTTTTTGACTTATCCAACACAGGTGGTGCATTCCATCAGAATGACGGTCGAATTTATGGTGCAGTCTGGACAGATGATATTCCAGATGGAAAGCAGCTGGGTATGGCTGGTTACACTGATGCGAATGGTAACTATTCAGTTACTGGTGTTTCTTACACTGGTACTGGTGAGAATTTTACGGTCGCTCCAAAAATCACGTTGGGAGGAGCGGTGCATGAGTTTTCACCTACTCAAAAAGTGTTATTTGTTGGTGAAGGCTCTTCTGTTCAAAACGAGATTGATTTTACGGATGTAAGTTCATTCCGAGTAACTGGCCATGTGAGATATAAATTTGATGGAAATACTGAAGTAGGTTCGTCAGGAGTTAGATTCCTCATTGATGGTGAGACATACGTTCAGGATGCAGATGGTTTTGTAGAATCAGACGTGAATGGCTTTTTCGATATTCAGGTGCCAATCGGTAGGCATTTTATTCAAGCTCAGAAAGCATTTCATGATTTTGAAGAGAAAGGAAGGTGGCCGAATGCAACGGATACCTACGATTTTCAGGATGTAGTTTCAGGAATTGTCATTAAGGATACTACTACCAGAAAGGTAATAGGAAGAGTCGTTGGTGGACTAGTGGAAGCCAATAAAAAATTGGGATTTGGAAAATCTGTGAATAATATAGGAGCTTCTCAATTCAAATTAGAAGAGTCAACAGGAAAGAATTTATCTGCCGCAGTTTCTCCAGACCCAGTTACCGGAGAATACTCTGTTCGTGTACCTCCTATGATTTACACGGTTAAAAACCCGTTCAAATTCGATGGACCTGTATTACAGAGAGGAATAAATGTAGCAAGTAATAATGCTGCCACACTATATTTTGAACAAGCCTCGCTCGCTTCGGATTTGACTATTGACTTAAGAAATGCGAATTCCTTCAATTATGAAGTAGATTCCGTGGCGAACGGTTCTGGTGGCTATGACCTTGATTCTGCGGGATATCATTTAAAAAGGGTATTTACGTATAGATCTAAGCCACAAGTGGATGTATATGATGGATCAAATACTAAAGAAGACACATCGTTTGATGGTGAGGAATTTTACACCTATACCAATAAAGATGCCACCATCGATAGTATTGATTTGCAGGCTTCTTACAGCTTACCTGTAATTTTCCAGGCGAAAAATTATGCATTGAGAATAGAGGTGAGTGAAATGTATGAGCGTTTTGATGTCTTTCCAAACAAGAAAGATACCGTACCAGTGTCGGATGCAGACATAGAAGTCTTTAATCAGTGGGGTAAAGGATTTTATCTTGTAGGTGATGATGTGAAATATTACAATAATGTAGGAGATGCCCCAGGTACTTTAGAGCCTATCAAATTGGCAGATGCAGATGGAGATACTACCTACACTTTCAAAACAGGCAGTCCAGAATTTAATAATAATGCATCATTTGCGTCACAGAGCTTCACAAAATCGATGCAGGTTACCGTCAAAACGAAAGGAAATGATCCTGTTTATTGGCCTGTTGCTAATGATGTTAATCAAGTCCAGGATGGTTATATTTTTGGATCAGTGCCATTGGCTGGTTCCAGTTTTGTGACACAAGGACCTGATGTAGTTGATTTTATTCTTCGAGATCCTCCTGGAGATGGCAGTTCGGCTGTGATTGAAAAAGGATCTACCATGACTAAAACTTCATCCTATTCCTATGGAGCAGGGCAAGATGTAAATCTTGATCTAGCAATTGGGGTATCAGTTGCAACATGGGTAGGATTTGGAGCTGGTGTGATCAACGAATCAGAAGCTGATGCAACCACTGGTTTGGATGTGAGCTATATGCTCACCGAATCTGGTGAAAGAGTGACTCAATACACGGCGACACAAACTTTCCAAACTTCAGAAGATTTTGCAGGTGCCGATTTTGACTTGTTTGTTGGTAAGTCTGAAAATGTCAGATTTGGATTGTCTCAATCATTAACCCTTGTGCCTGCCACTTCCTGTGGTACATCTTCGGTAGAATGTACTGGCCCGGTAATAGTTGCAAAAGATGGATCTGAATATCGTCTTGCATCAACATTAGCATCTTATATGAATCCAACGGGAGAGGCAACAGTATTTGCATACACGGCCTGGCATATTAAAAACACATTGATTCCGAATATCAAATTGTTGAGAAATAATGTGCTGGCTAATAATGATAATTACAATAGTCATCTAGCTGCTACAGATGCTAATTATGGAAAGAATAACGATGATGTTACTCTTGCAGTGAAAAGTACATCAACACCAAATATTACGGAGAAGGAGGACTTTACGGGTACCAGTTAC
>JAUIAO010000101.1 GCA_030425425.1 Bacteroidia bacterium
CCACACAATTTTGGATTTTACTCACCCCAAACTGGCTATTTAGAGGTCTTTGTCCCTCTTTTTTGTGAAATTTTCAAGATTGTAGGTTACATTCTGGTATATTTCCTTATTAATTCAAATCACCGATCTAACACATGAAATACCAAGGTTTAAACTCCGAGGAGGTCAAAGATTCACGGGCAAAAAATGGGAATAATGAACTGAGTCCTGTTGTCGTAGAAGGATTTTGGACTAAGCTCTTAGACAACTTCAAAGACCCGATCATTTATATCCTACTAGTTGCACTTGTAGTTATTCTGGTTTTATCATTTTTTGGTATGACAGAATGGTACGAAGCTGTGGCTATTGCCGTGGCTGTATTGCTGGCAACAGGAATCTCTACATTTAGCGAACACAAAAACGAATCTTCTTTTCAGGAACTACAAGAGGAGGCTTCCCAGATCAAAAGCAAAGTATTTAGAAATGGCGAGCTGGCAGATATCGCCGTAAATGATATTGTAAAGGGAGACTTTGTACTCTTACAATCTGGTGATAAAATTCCCGCTGATGGGTTCATTGTAGAAGGGGATGTGAAAGTCAATCAGGCCTCACTCACAGGAGAAACAGAACCAATAGCCAAAACAAAATATGAAGAGGGAATAGAAATAGATCAGACAGATCTAGCCAACTCATATTCACTAATGAGAGGAACTGTGGTAGAAGATGGTGAAGCCGTAATGAAAGTAGATACGGTAGGTGATCATACTTTTTATGGCAAACTATCAAAAGAACTTTCACTTGGAGATGACAGACTTTCTCCATTACAGGTTAAGCTGAAGGACCTGGCCGATATGATCTCAAAGTTTGGATATATCGCTGCTGTGGCTTTGTTTTTGATTTTCATGTTCCAGAAATCTGTATTGAACAATGGATTTGATGGTGCGCTGATAGCTGAATATTTCTCTAACTGGGAAGTAGCTCTGACAGATGCTTTGGATGCCGTAGTATTAGCGATAATTGTCCTTGTTGCTGCCGTACCTGAAGGTCTCCCAATGATGATTGCTATCGTGCTTTCATTGAATATGCAGAAGATGCTAAGAGAAAAAGTACTGGTGAGGAAGCTCTTAGGTATAGAAACTGCCGGTAGCTTAAGTATTTTATTTTCTGATAAAACCGGTACACTTACAAAAGGTAAACTGGAACCTCGATTTTTCATTACCGGAGATAACCACACGTACCCTACTTTCGAAGATATTCCAGACGATTTACGTGAATATTTAAAAATTGCAATAGCAGGAAACACAGCCTCCCATAGAACAAAGGAAGGTGAGATCACTGGAGGTAACTTCTCCGAAAGAGCTTTATTTGGATGCATACCAGGTGATGAGGATCTAAGCATGATCGAAGAGTCAGACCTGGTTCACAAGATTCACTTCAACAGTACACGTAAGTTCTCTGCGTCAGAATTGAAATTCAATAAGAAACTAGACGCATTTGATCAGGATCAGGTGGTTTTGCTGAAAGGTGCTCCAGAAATCTTGATGCAAGACATTGATCATGCTATAGGTGAGAATGGAAAAATTATCTCTATTTCGGATAAGGAAAAGCTGACTATCTACATGGATGGTTTGGCAGATGCCGGAATTCGATTGCTGGCCGTAGCGATATCCGCAGAATCACTGGACTTCAAAGATGACCTTCCGGGAAAAATGATTCTGGTTGGAGTCATAGGTATGCAGGATACCATAAGAGAAACTACCAAGTCCTCTGTTGAAATGGTTAAAAATGCTGGCATCCAGGTGGTGATGATCACTGGAGATAGAAAAGGAACAGCAGCCTCTATTGCCAAAGAAGCAGCATTACTGGACGAACCTGATCAAGTCGTATTAGAATCTTCAGACCTCCAGAAAATGTCTGATGAAGAGATTGCTAAAACTCTTCCAAACCTTAGAGTAATCGCGCGTGCTTTACCTACCGACAAGAGTAGAATGGTAAGGATTTCGAAAGGACAGGGTGAAGTAGTAGGAATGACCGGGGACGGAGTAAATGACTCAGCTGCGTTGAAACAATCAGATGTAGGAATAGCTATGGGAAGTGGTTCTGAAGTAACGAAAGAAGCCGGAGATATCGTGATACTAGATGACAACTTCAATTCGATCAGTAACGCCATCCGCTATGGAAGGACAATTTTCCAATCTATCAGGAAATTTATAACCTTTCAGCTCACAGTCAATGTGGCTGCTGTATCTATCACAATATTAGGTCCACTGATCAATGTAGATTTCCCTCTTACCATCATTCAACTTCTTTGGATCAACATGATCATGGATACACTGGGTGCAATTGCATTGGGAGGTGAACCAGCCCTTCACCGATACATGGACGATTCACCAATCAAGCGTGATGATAATATTCTCACTAAACCGATGATCTCGGGAATTCTGGTGAATGGATTTTTCATCACTATTTTTGCCGTGCTGTTCTTAAAACTCCCTTATTTCAAAGAAATGTTTGCAAGAGGCACAGCAGAAGATGCTCTGGTATTCCAAACTGCATTTTTCAATATTTTCATTTTCCAGATATTATTCAATATGCTCAATGTTAGATCAGCTGGTTTGAATTTCCTGGAGCACATTAGTGAAAATAGAAGATTCATTCAGATCATGTTCCTGATTATAGCGCTTCAAATACTATTCACCTATGTAGGTGGTGAAGTGCTTAGAACAACAGGCTTGACCTGGGACGATTGGGGCAAGGTATTTTTATTCTCACTTTTGATCATTCCTATTGACTTCATTCGTAAAATATTTGTATCGGGCAGGACGATCTATAGGGACACTGTAAAGATCATTTTTGGAATGAGATAAAAACAAGACATCTGTAAAATTAAACAGCCCCTTTGGTCAATGGCCAAAGGGGCTGTTTTGTGAAGTGCCATTGGTGTTATTTAGACCAATAATTATTATCTCGGATAGCGTCATCTCCATTCAATGTTTTTAAGACAATCTTAGTAACCAAGTCAGGACTTTCAATTTGCACTTGATGAACCAGGTCTTCTCTCCATACCTCAGGGCTCAACTCCATGACTCTTTGTTTTCCATCTTCAAAAGAAACCTCAATTGAAAGAGCAATTGGTTTACTCCCCAAATTCTCCAGAGCCAGCACCCCGTCCTCAAACGTTACAATTCCAACGTCCGGATACCCCCAATCAAAAAACCAGGCCTTCCAAAACCAGTTTAAATTCTTACCGGAAACATCATTGAAAGTGTAAAAAAGGTCATATGGAGTAGGGTGTTTGTATTCCCATCGCGACATAAACTCTTGCAGGCATCTATCAAAAGTCTGCTCTCCTAGTAAACTTCTCAATGCATAAAAAGCCTGTGATGAAATATCATAAGAGACCACTACATAGCTTTTCGGGATAGTGTAGGTTTCAACCATTGGTGGTGGATTGCCGGATCTGGCAAGACGCTCTCTACTTCTCTCCGATTCTAAATCCACACCTGTAAAAGCATCCTCAGCGTATTCTGCCATTCCTTCATCCAGCCAACCATATCGCTTCTCATTTATGCCCATCAAAAAAGGAAAATACATGTGCATCATTTCATGTACTGTGAGCAGCTTGTTCGCATCAATATCTGTCAGGATTTTCCCTTCTGATGATGCATTTTTTCTTACTGCATTATTGCACATTCCGGGAAACTCCATCCCGCCACCTGTTTCTCCATTGAATGCTACAAAGTGCTCAAAAGGAAAAGGATATTTCGGGAAAGTAGAATGAAAGATTTCCAATGCTTCTACTTCCAGGTCTGCAACCATTGCGAAATTCTCATTTTGTTCTGGATAAGCACTATTTAAAGTATAAGTCCCATGTTGATCTTTGTGCTTGATCGATTCCCACAAATAATGATCAGAAAATGCGAATGAAAAATCAGGGAAGTTTTTCACCTCATACTTCCATATATTTTCCTTCATTTTGAGTGGTTTTTCAAGATCATCCTCTGAAATAATTACAACCTTTTCATCAGAATTTTCTACTTCTTTCAATCTCGATTTGATCTTTTTAGGAAATATCTCATCCCCATTAATCGGTGCTGAGGAAGCCCAAACCACATATTCCTTAGGGATCTCTATTGAAATTTTATAATCTGAAAAATCATGATAGAATTCTGATCGACCATCAAATACAATCTTATCCCAGCCAAATACATCATCATAAACGGCTATTTCGGGATACCAATAAGCCACAAACATACTAGACTCATCATACGCGCCATCTCGATTAACCTTCGCTGGAATGGTAATACTCCATTCAATTTCCAGATCAACAAAATCTCCTGGTGTCAGATATTCATTGAGATATACGGAATAGTGTGTACCGTAATGTCTGATCTGCCTTTTATCCTTTAAATCAACTTGCTCGTCGTTCAGTACCACAGATTTCAAAACCATTCCATCCCAGTAAACATCCTTGTAACTATGAAAAACTATTTTCTTCAAGGTATGAGTGCTGTTGTTAAAGTAACGTATCTGTACATTCCCCTCTACTAGTCGCTTATCTGGATTGACACTGACCTTAATATCATAGATTGACCTATTCTGAAAGTATTTTTCGCTTACAGTCCCATTAGAAGCTCTCGTTCCGTTTTCATAAGCTTGACGGTATTCAATAGGCATATAAAGCTCTTGAGCCAATACACTAAATACCGATATAATCATAAGATATATAAGAAATAGAGATCTGATCATTTTCATTTTTCTCACATTTAAAATGTGAATTTACGATTGCTCTGTGTGGCTACATAGCCTCTTTAAAACTTCTATATGAATGGATAAGGAGGTCGCTGAATGGTTAAAAACTCAACTGTGGTCAATTCTAATTCTAAAAATACCCTTTACTACGGATTGAAGATTTAACACGAATGGCATAATTTGGAAACCAAAAACCTAACCATGAGAAGATTATTATTCACTACCGCGATATTATTGGGAGTTTTCTCCTTGTCAGGTCAAAAAGCATTAGATGACTTGCTAGTCAAATATGCCAATGATGCGGATATGACCAAGCGTCTAAAAACCTTCAAAGCATCAGGAGCAGAAAAATATTTCGATGTAGGCAATTTCCAGCCTGAAGACTTTATCGAAACCGCAAAAACTTATTTAGGTACGCCTTATAAATTCGGAGGTACTTCTAAGGCGGGAATTGATTGCTCCGGCTTAATAGTGAAAACCATGAATGATCTTGGGCTTTATGCTCCTCACAACGCCAATGAACTGGCTAAATACGGCAAAATCATTCTAGACAAAGATGAATTGCAGCCAGGTGATTTGATATTTTTCAGTCGAACATACAATACCTCCCGCCTGGTTTCGCATGCAGGTTTTGTGATTGAAGGTGATCAAATGTTGCACGCATCCAGCAAAGGCGTGAATATCACATCCATCCATAACCCTTACTATTACGATAAGTACTACCTATTCGGAACCAGAATATTTGATGACATGGGTGATAAGGTAATTGTTGCCAAAACAGAGCCTGTTGTCACTAAAACAAAGAAAGGAAATCCTATGTCTGTAGGATATGAATCCACAATTGTGGCTGGAATCTATGATGTCAAATTCAAAGGAAAATACACTGACAGTTTTGAAAAATACAAAAAGGGAGAACTCACAACTTCACATGCAAGCTATCCATTTGGCACTATGCTAAAATTAACAAATCCGAGCAATGGCCGAACCATTACAGTACGAGTAAATGATGGAAATACGGGTAGAATGGATGCCGGACTTGATTTATCCAAAAAAGCTGCACGTAAACTCAGAATCAAGAAAGGCACTACGGCTGAAGTCAAATTTGAAGTATTGAGTTTAGGGAATGAATAGTAAACCTGTCACCTATGATCATAGGTGACAGATGTTAAAATGTTCGTTTCATTTCACTGTGATATCATTTTTACAATCTGTTCATTTACTTAATTGTTAAGACACATAATTTAGCGCTCTACAAATTACCTGCCCGCCAAGGGCTGCAACCGAGGTTAGAGGTCAACAGCTCCAATCGTCCATTACAAAAAAAGCCCAGCGAAAACTGAGCTTATATTGTGAACCCGGCAGGATTTAAACGGGCCCGCCAAGGGCTGCAACCGAGGTTGGAGGTCAACAGCTCCAATTGTCCATTATAAAAAAGCCCAGCGTAAAACTGAGCTTATGTTGTGAACCCGGCAGGATTTAAACGGGCCCGCCAAGGGCTGCAACCGAGGTTGTAGGTCAACAGCTCCAATCATCCATTACAAAAAAAGCCCAGCGTAAAACTGAGCTTATGTTGTGAACCCG
>JAUIAO010000048.1 GCA_030425425.1 Bacteroidia bacterium
CATTTAATGCTAAAATCAAAGCCCTAAGAGCTCAGTTTCGTGGAGTTAAAAGGGTATCATTCTTCTTATACAGACTATCCAAAATCTATGCATAGTACAATCACTCCACAGAAATATTGCTTGATCCCTATTTAACTCCTCGTAAATAGCCAAGGCTTTCAGGAAACCCTTCTTTCTTATAATGTTTTAAACTACAAGTCGGAGTTTATCGCATTAAAATTTTCATCACACCACAATTTCAATTTTCAAGCATTTAGCAGAGCGCCAGCTGACGAATCAATAACAAATTGCCGCATCCATTGTAAATCTATTCAGACAAGGGCATTTCACACTTAATTACAAAATAATTTCAGAATTAGCGGAAGTTATAGATGTACATTTTACATTCTTTATCATACATTAATTAATTTGAGGTCAACTTTTAGGTAACAAAACTTAATATGAGCAAAGCATTATTTATTCCACTGATCCTGTTCTTTATAAGTTGTTCTCCCAACAAAAAAGCACAGAGTAATAGCACAGCGCTGAGTCTTGATGAGGTCGAAATTGGAAAAGATCAAACAGGTATTATCGGAACTATACAAAAGATAATTGACGATGATAAAGATTTTAAAATAAGCGTGCTGGTAGACTCAAGCCAGCAAGGTGGTACGTCAGGTCCGGCCATCAGCAAAGGTGCAAATATTGAAATTTTCGTTACTTCGATTTTCAGGAGACAATACCTGGAAAATACAGGAAATGAACTAAGAGACAACATCTCCGAAAATCAGAAAGCATTAATCATCATTACCCAAAATCAACTTAAGAAAACTTACAACCTGACTCACATTGTCCTTTAAAAGCCAAATAATGAAAAAGTCTTCAATAGCAATAACGTCCATTTTACTTATCACAATAGGATATTTCGCCCTTTCATCAATCAGTTTTCCTGAAAAAGGAATTGGGGAATCAAATACAAGATTGGAAAGGATGAAGCAACGAAATGAGTACTTCTTTAACAAACTAAAAGACCCTCAAACCAATCAAATTCCATCGAACATCCGCTCTCAGGAATTAAAGTTTTCACAAGTTATTCTCAGACAAAGTCGAAATAAAAGAATAAATAATGCTGTCAATTACGAATACAATGAGATTGGACCCGCGAACGTGGGGGGACGCACAAGAGCAATAGCACTCGATTCTAGAAATAGTAGTATCATATTGGCCGGCGGGGTTTCAGGTGGAATCTGGAAATCCACAAACTCAGGTAAATCCTGGACTGCAAAACTTCCAGCCGGTGCTCATATGGGTATCACCTCTATCGCACAAGATGCTGTAAATGCTGACATTTGGTATGCAACTACAGGAGAAATCAGCGAAGGAGGTAGTGCCAGTGGAAAAGGTTCTGGTTACAATCCATTTTTAGGAGCAGGCATTTACAAATCAATTGATAATGGAGAAAACTGGACATTATCATCGTATTCATTCACATCTAATGAATTTGATCAGGTTGAAACGGACGATATTACAAATGAACAGATCGCGAGTGGGCTCACAAATCCGTTTATTTTGACTAGTAAGGTCATTACTCATGATTTTGATGGTAACTCTGCCGTATTTGTCGCAACACAATATAGTGGACTATGGGTATCAACAGACGGTGGATCTACTTTCTCGAAATTTGCCGCCGCATTAGTAAATGATGAAGACCCTACTTATTGTGATATTGTCATTGACCAAAATGATGTAATTACAGTATGGTTCGGCCCAACAGATTCAGCAAATAATGGTTTTTATAGATCCTATGATTCTGGCGAAACCTTTTTCGATGTTACCTCAGATCAATATCCAGCAATGGGTGATGATGCCAGAAACGTATTAGCTTTCGCTCCTTCAAACCCTGCTATTGTCTATTCATTTTTATACGATGGCACTAATTGGGATGGTTCCTCTCATTTATTCAAATATGACTTCACAACACTTGATGGAGGTGGTAGTTCTTTCGATGTAGAGGATCGCTCAGAAAACTTACCCACCTATGGACAAAGTATTTTTGGCGGATCTGAGGATTTTACGACACAAGGTGGTTATGACATGACGCTGGCCGTCCACCCAACAGATGAAAATTTTGTAGTTCTTGGGTATGTCAACCTGATTAGGTCAGAAGATGGTTTTGAAACCGACCTACTGTCTGATCCCAAATTTTCATGGATAGGAGGAAATGACAACCCTTGGTTATTGACAGAACAAATTTCGTTTGATGGGCTCCATCATGCAGATCAGCATATCGTATTATTCGACCCTAATGCTCCGAATACCTTATACTCAGGGCACGATGGTGGTATTTCAAAAACTGCGGGCATAAAAGACAGTAGAATCACCTGGGAAAATCTGAACAATGATTACAATGTAACACAGTATTACACCATTTCTGCGGGTATTTATGATGGTGATAGCTATGTATTGGGTGGAACTCAAGACAATGGTACTCCAGCCTTAGACCATAGTATTTTTGATGGCGCTCTTCTCAATTCAGAACTGGACATATCATCTGGTGATGGAGCATTTTGCTACGCTGGTAAGACTATAGCCTACGCCTCAGCACAAAATGGCAGTCTGGTTCCAATGGATCTGGAAAGTGGAAATCCCAGCCGATACGTTTATGGGTTTATTTCCAGAGATGATCTCAATACACTATTTATCCACCCGTTTGCCGTAGACCCTAATGATGAGGGCACCCTATTTTATGGTTCGAATGGAGACGGTATTTTGGCCCGGAATACTGAGTTTGATGAAGCAATCGCCGCTTCAGATTATTCGATAGCTGAGGATGGATGGTTTGATTTTGATCTGGGAGTAAATCTTCAGATAACAGCATTAAAAGTGACTGAAAAAAATCCATCTCACAAATTATACTTCGGAGGTTCTGTTGATGGTAGTCCGTTTCTTGCAAGCATGGAAAACGCGAATACAAGTGATGATGCCAATGACATTATTGAACTGGATGTATCTATGGTGCCTGATGGAGCATGGCTATCCGATATCGCCGTAAACCCATTCAATGGTGAAGAGATAATCCTTGTTTATTCCAATTATAACATCACAGGACTTTATTATTCATCGGACGGTGGCGACAGCTTCAGTGCTATAGAAGGAAATCTTGGTGAAAATGATGATTCTGATACTGGTTATTCAGGTCCTTCCCTCCGAGCTGCTGAAATAGTGCAGAATACCGATGGAGATAAAAAGTTTATTGTTGGTACCAGTATAGGCTTGTTTTCTACAAGTACTCTGAATGGCATGAACACAACCTGGACGAGTGAGACTTCCATGCTGGATAACCTGGTAATTGAAGATCTGTATTTAAGAGCAGATGATGGTGTACTTGCTGTAGGCACTCACGGCAGGGGTGCTTTCCTGGGTGAATTAAGTGGATCATCTACTAACAATTCGCCGAGCGTAGAAGATCAAACATTTACAGCCAACGAAGATATCAGCATCAGTACTGTCATCGACACTGTGGTTGCTTCTGATGTGGATGGGGACGATATCACTTTTGCCATAACAGGAAGTACTTTCGGCATTTTCCATCTAGATGAAAAAAGCGGCGAACTATCAATAACCAACGAATTAGATTTTGAAACCACGTCGAATTACGAAATTGAAATTAGTGTAACGGACAATAAAAATGCTGTTACAGAGGCGAAAATCACAGTGAATGTTCTTGATGTGAATGAAGCACCTGATATTACTGACCTGACGGTGAGAATTGATGAAAATGCATCACTGGGTACGGAAGTGATTACTATGCAGGCTACAGATCCGGAAAATGACGCAATCAGCTTTAGTATCATTTCTGGAAATACTGGGACAGCATTTGCGATAGATGAAAATACTGGAACGATTACGGTAGCAGCAGAACTGGACTATGAAACTATCAAGAATTATGAATTAGAAGTAGCCGCATCTGACGCTGGCTCTTCGAATAGTGCATCAATTCTGATTTACATTAACAATATCAAAGAGACTGTCACGAAGGTAATACCAGAGGATTTAGAAGTATATCCTAATCCTGTCACTGATTACCTCACTATCAATTGGAGCGATTTTCAAGGCGCTCAATTATCTGATCTGATGGGCAAAAAAATGATCGAATATTCAGGTAAGAAAATGCTCAACTTATCTGGTTTCAAGTCTGGTTTCTATGTTTTAACAATTAAGGATAATAAAGGAAGAACCGTAAAACATAAGGTCTTCAAGAAATAACCCAACCTTCTCAAAAACTTGAAATGCTTCCTTCTATTCGAAATAGTGGGAAGCATTTTTTTCAGAACTCATAAAAACATTCTATAAAGGAGCTATTTTAAATGAATAGCCCATATTCTCCTTCGGTAATTTGTACTTCCCCCAGGTATGAGCACCCCAGCTATTGTCCCCTCCTACTCCCATTTGCATGTAGTCAATATTGATATTGATCAAATCACGAGGTTTAATGTCTATGTCATGTCTCTGTGCTTTCCGTAACCCCGGGTCAAAGTCTGAGATGTAATTGTGATGTGCGCTCCAGGAAATCAAAGGCTCACCAGAAATTTTCAATCCTCTACCATTTTGATCAGTGAAACTTACCCAACGGGTATCCGTCTTATAACCGTTTTCCTGCGGCCTGATGTATGGAAAATAAAGATCTGCTACTTTAGCTTCATATTTCCCCACAAAAGCACTGGCATTCCTATCTACATAATTTTCATGCGGCCCTCGCCCATACCAGATCACTTGATCGAATTTTTCTGGAATTGAAAGATTAATCCCAAAACGCGGAATATCACTATCATCTTTATCCTCCTTATATATAAAATCCACGTCTACATTAATCTCTCCATTTCCATTGATTGTGTACAAAGTAACCGCCTCAGAATTTATAGATTCAAAGGTGTTTACTACAGTGACGCAATACTCCGATTTGGATTTTTTACAGTGCTCTACCGATTTCACTTTCGGGTTTAGAGAAGCATCTTTCCACTTCAGGTTTCTCTCAGGAAATTTATTCCCAAAATCGTTATCAGTCGGAGCTCTCCAAAAATTGACCTGTGGAGCATCTACTACATATTCCTGACCATCCACTTGATAGGAAGTCATTTTACCTTCGGCTTGATCAAATACTACTTGTAACTTTTCATTGGAAATAGTAATTGCGCCATCTTTTGCTTTGAGTTTGAGCTTTGGAGTGGTTTTCTCTCCTAAAGTTTGCGGCTGAGGAGATTGAAGCAAAAGTTGTTCACTCATCAATAGATGTCCTGCCGGAATCAATAAATCCTCCTTTTTGGTTCTGCCATAAATATTGATAAAATACTCTTTCGATGGATCAAGATTCTCAGCTATATTAAATGGAATTTGAACCACATCTTGAGGAGCAACTTCAAATTGTAAATCACCTTTTGCAAGTTCTTTACCATCCTCTAGTAGTTGCCATTCGAAAAAATATTCATTCAAATTCGTAAAAAAGAAATCATTCTTGATCTCGATCATACTCCGATCTTCATCAGCCCAGCTGATCCTGGCGTTTTGATAGACATGCTTCACTTCAGCCATGGCCGGATGATATGTCCGATCCGGATTTACAATACCATTCAGGCAAAAATTACCATCATTGTGATAACGATCTGGCGCAAAATCACCTCCATAAGCCCAGTACTCTTGTCCTTCATTCGTTTTTTTAACTAATCCCTGATCCACAAAATCCCAGATAAACCCTCCTTGCACCTGAGGATTTTCATAGACAAAATCCCATAGGTCTGCCAAATCACCGTTACTATTCCCCATAGCATGGGTGTATTCACACCAGATAAAGGGGCGGTCAGGAAATTTACCCAGATAGTGTTTTTTGATACTTCCCAGATTGGCATACATCCAGGGGATAATGTCTGTATGTCGAATGGTATCGTATTTTGTTCTCTCGGCTCTCTCATAATGTACCGGACGCGTATTATCATAAGATTTGATCCATTCATAACCTTTGACGAAGGTTGGACCATCTCCCGCCTCATTTCCCATTGACCATACTACTATACTCGGATGGTTTTTATCACGCTTCACCATCCGCTCTATTCGGTTGAGATGCATGGCTTCAAACTCAGGCTTATTCGCCAAAGTCTTATCAAAATCATAACCAAAACCATGAGACTCTATATTGGCCTCATCCCAAACATAAATGCCGTATTCATCACAGAGTTGATAGAAATAAGGATCATTCGGATAATGAGAAGTTCGAACTGCATTGATGTTGTTTTGCTTCATGACCTCAATATCCTTTTTCATAGATTCACGACTTACAAAGTGCCCGGTATATTGATCATGCTCGTGGCGATTGACTCCTTTGAAAATGATCGGCTGACCATTCACCAAAAACTGGCCTCCACTGATCTCTACATTTCTAAAGCCAATTTTCTGACTAGTACTCACTAAAGTGTTCCCTTCTAAATCCTTCACTGATAACACCATTTGATACAGATTGGGCTTTTCTGCACTCCACGGATTGATGTTTCTAAGGGTAGTCCTAAGGATTGGATGGATGATTTGAGACTTGCTTTTTGCGAACACATAAGATTGCGCCATTTTAGCAACTTCCCTATCTCCATCCAAAATCTTTAGTTCCATAAAACCCTTAGCTGGTTTTCCAGAATAATTGATCAACTGCACCTCCACATCCAGCTCCCCTGTTTCATAATCATCAGCCAGCGATGCCTTTATAAAAAAGTCTTTGAAAGTAATCTGAGGCAAAGCATACACAAACACATCACGCTCAATCCCACTTAGCCTCCAGAAGTCCTGATCCTCGAGATACACACCATCTGACCAACGAATCACTTCTACGGCAACACTGTTTTTTCCAACTTTGGCCACTTTGGATATATCAAATTCTATTGGTGTCTTGCTACCTTCACTATATCCCAGTTTCTGTCCATTTACCCATACATAGGCTGCGGATTTCACCCCTGCAAAATGTAAAAACAACTTTTTCCCATCCCAATTTGAAGGCACCTCGAATGTCCGATAATAAGATCCTACGGGATTGTAATCATGGGGAACATATGGTGGATTTCCTCTAAATGGATAGGTAGCATTAGAATAGAGTGGAAAATCCTCAGTATGAAACTGCCAATCTGAAGGCACAGGAATCTTCTGCCACTCAGATCGATCAAATCCTTCATTAAAAAAATCATTTGGTTTCTCAAACGGATTTTGGGAGAGTTTAAAATCCCATTCTCCATTCAGTGACACCTTCATTGTGGAATTTTCTAATCTCATTGCTGCAGCTTCATCCACGTATGGAGTAAAAGTAGCGTGAGCAGGTTCAGTATTGACAGAAAATACCGACAAGTCTTCCCATTCGGGAGATTGTGCAAAAAGCAAAGTACCATTTCCTAAAAATATCAGAAGTATGAAAATTCGAAATACCATCATATTCAAGCTGTTTTTATTGGCAATCAGTAATACTTTATGAAAGGGTGATGGATTGGTTTTGATACCACCGAACCAGAGATTTATCACATAGCTTTATTGATAAGGGAATATTACAACGAAGAACCACTCACGGAGATTGAACGAATTATATGCATTTCTCTATTCAGGTCTATCAAACTCTATTTTCAGATACGATTAGAGAGTAAGAATCAGCAAAGTGCAGGATGCAACACAATTGAAATCATTACATATTGTGCGTTCGAAACTGAGTGCTAGAATATTGAATGATCAGCCGTAGAAGTTTAGTGATTTTCAATAAACGCTCAATTTCATTTAGAAATTACCAATTATTAACAGAATTAGAAATTTGGATTTGCGAGAAAGATTTTCTGTGTATAAATTACACAGAAATTAAAATTCAAATTAGTATAACTAACTTTTGACACCATGATCCTGAACTCATTCAAATTAGAAGGAAAAGTAGCACTGGTCACCGGATGCAAACGAGGCATTGGAAAAGCCATAGCGGAAGGTCTTGCGGAGGCCGGAGCAGACATCATCGGTGTATCTGCATCTTTAGAATTAGAAGGCAGTGATGTTGAAAAAAGCGTAAGAGAAAGAGGTCGCAATTTCAAGGCTTACCAGTGTGATTTTTCAGATAGAAAAAGCTTATACAGTTTTATCGAGCAAGCCAAAGCGGACAACCCACAGATTGACATTTTGATCAATAATGCAGGCACTATTCTTAGGAAGCCAGCCGCTGAGCATCCGGACGAATACTGGGATCAGGTAATCGAGGTAAACCTCAACAGCCAGTTCATCCTTTCGAGAGAATTTGGCAAAGACATGGTAGAAAGAGGCAGTGGGAAGATCATATTCACAGCATCTCTATTGACATTTCAGGGAGGAATCACCGTACCGGGTTATGCTGCTAGTAAAGGTGCGATTGGTCAGTTGACCATGGCACTTTCTAACGAGTGGGCAAGCAAAGGTGTGAATGTGAATGCCATTGCGCCAGGATACATCGCCACTGACAATACCAAAGCATTGCGAGAAGATCCTGACAGGAGCACGTCAATTCTCTCGAGAATACCGCAAGGCAGATGGGGAAATCCCGAAGATTTTGCTGGACCGGCTGTGTTCCTCGCAAGTGAAGCTGCTAGCTACATGAACGGACATGTGATGGTAGTAGATGGCGGATGGATGGGACGATAATTGGTTATTGGTTATTGGTTATTGGTTATTGGTTATTGGTTATTGGTTATTGGTTATTGGTTATTGGTTATTGGTTATTGGTAAGAAAATAGATTTATAAAAGACATATAATAGAAAGATGAAAAAAGTAGTAACATTCGGTGAGATCATGCTGAGGTTGGCACCTCAGGGATTTTTGAGATTTTCTCAGGCAAATAATTTTGATGTTGTATATGGTGGTGGTGAATCCAACGTAGCAGTATCACTTGCCAACTATGGAGTGCCAGTAGATTTCGTCACACGTTTACCAAAAAACGACATTGGTGAGTGTGCGATGATGGAAATGCGTAAGCGTGGCGTGAATTGCGAAAACATCGTTTGGGGTGGAGATAGATTAGGAATCTACTTCCTGGAAACAGGTGCCGTTTCACGAGGTAGTAAAGTAGTATATGACAGAGCGCACTCTGCAATGTCTGAGATTGAGCCAGGCATGGTAAACTGGAAAGAAGTTTTCAAAGATGCGGCGTGGTTCCACTGGACTGGTATCACTCCAGCGATTTCTCAGAGCTCTGCTGATGCATGTCTTGAGGCGGTGAAAGTAGCTAGCGAAATGGGATTGACTATTTCTACTGACTTGAACTACAGAGCTAAGCTTTGGAAATACTGCTCTGCTGAGAAAAGAGAGGAAATTATGACTGAGTTAACTTCTCATTGTGATATCGTGCTCGGTAACGAAGAAGATGCAGAAATGCACTTCCACATCAAACCAGAAGGTATTTCTGTGCAGACTGAAGGTCACAATGTAAAAGCTGAGGCTTTCCTTTCTGTTTGTCAGCAGATGATGGAAAAATTTCCGAAAGCAAAGAAAGTAATCACTACGCTGAGAGGATCTATCTCAGCATCTCACAACACGTGGGCTGGAGTGCTATATGATGGTAAGAAAATGTACGACACTCGTCAGTACCAAATCACAGATATTGTGGACCGTGTAGGTGGTGGAGACTCATTCATGGGTGGATTGATCTACGGATTATTGAAATACCCTGAAGACGATCAGAACGCATTAGACTTTGCAGTGGCAGCTTCATGCTTGAAACATACTATCAAAGGTGACGCCAACCTGGTGACAGTTTCTGAAGTGGAGAAATTGATGGGTGGTGATGCTTCCGGACGAGTAGCGCGTTAATTGTTAATAAGTTATTGGGTTATTGGGTTAATGGGTTATTTATTGATTTAAATTCAACATAACTAATTCATTTACCCATACACTCATTCGAAGATTTAGAAGTTTGGAAAGAAGCTGTAAGGCTTAGAAAACTGATTAAAGAATTGACACAATATTTTCCATCAGAAGAGAAATACAGATTGACAGACCAATTGTTCAGATCAAGCAGGTCTATTTCAGCCAATATCGCTGAGGGATTTGGAAGATTCCACTATCAGGAAAATATTCAATTCTGCAGACAAGCCAGAGGATCCTTATCTGAAACTTTAGATCATATGATTTGTGCTAATGATGAAGGATTAATAAATGGAGAACAATTGAACATTTTTCGATCACAATATGAAAAATGCCTCAAACTTCTGAATGGATATATTTCATATCTTCAGCGAGCCAAAACAAACACTAAATAACCCAATAACTAATCACTTAATAACCAAATAAAAAAATGGCAAGATTTTCAAGAATAGATGTAGCGCTGAAGATGAAAGAAACAGGTATGGTACCTGTATTCTACAATAGCGACCTGGAGCTTTGCAAAAGTGTAGTCAAAGCATGTTATGACGGGGGGGTAAGAGTCTTCGAATTCACCAACCGTGGAGATTTCGCTCACGAGGTATTCGGAGAGCTTGTAAAATGGGCAGCTAAAGAAACTCCTGAAATGATTTTGGGAGTTGGTTCTATCATCGATGGACCTACAACAGCTTTGTACCTGCAATTGGGTGCCAACTTCATTGTATCTCCGATTATGGATGAAGAAATGGCTAAGATTTGCAACAAACGCAAAGTTGCATGGAGTCCTGGATGTGGTTCCGTTACGGAAATCGTAAAAGCTCACGAATTGGGATCAGAAGTAGTAAAAATCTTCCCTGGTTCTCAAGTAGGTGGTCCAGCATTCGTGAAAGGTGTGAAAGGTCCTTTCCCTTACGCGAGCATCATGCCAACTGGAGGTGTTTCTCCAGACGAAGCTAACCTGAAAGGCTGGATCGAAGCAGGAGTACATTGTGTAGGAATGGGATCGCAATTGTTCCCTAAAGAAGTGCTAGTCAACAAAGACTTTGCAGCTATCACAGCAAAATGTGCAGAGGCTTTGGATATCATCAAGAGACTAAGAAACTGATTAAATAAATTTAACAGATAAACCTAAACTGAATTTAATATGAGTAATCCAAATCCAGTAGGAAAGTATCGATTCAGGATACTTGCCCTGCTTATTTACGCCACTACCATCAACTACTTCGATAGGAGTCTAATTGGTGTTTTGGCACCAATACTTGAGGATATGTTTGGCTGGACCAATAATGACTATGCCAACATTATGATCGCCTTTAAGGTAGCCTATGCGATAGGTATGCTAACTATGGGTGGAATCATCGATAGATTGGGAACTAAAAATGGATACACACTTGCTATTGGTATTTGGAGTTTATTCGGAATGCTACACGCTGCTGTTAGACCTGCATTTAGTATTATTGGATTCAGTTTAGCACGTTTCGGACTTGGTTTTGGTGAATCTGGCCACTTTCCGGCTGCTCAGAAAACTGTTGCGGAATGGTTCCCGAAAAAGGAAAGAGCTTTTGCTACAGGATTATACAATGCTGCCACCAGTATCGGAGCTATTGCTGCTCCGTTTATCGTAGCTTGGATAGTAGATGGAGCTACCGGTGCAGGCTGGCAAATACCATTTCTTATTACGGGTGTACTTAGTACAATCTGGGTGATTTTATGGAGAAAAATTTATACCAAACCGGAGGAAAACAAAACACTATCCAAGGAAGAATTAGATTATATAGAAAGTGATTCATCCGGAACTCCAGAAAGCACAGAGAAATTGGCATGGGCCAAAGTACTTCCAAAAAGACAAACATGGGCATTTGCAGCTGCAAAGCTAACGGATGCTGTTTGGTGGTTTTACTTATTCTGGGGTGCAAAATTCCTTTTCGACACCTTCGATGTAAAGCTAAAGGATATCGGATGGCCGTTTTTTATCATGTACATGCTTGCCGATGGAGGAAGTATCGTAGGAGGATGGATTTCAGGCGCTTTCATGAACAAAGGTTGGTCCATCAATAAAGCCAGAAAAATGACCTTATTGATTTGTGCTATTCTGATTTTACCAGTGAGTTATGTTGCTATCACGGACAACAAATGGCTGGCAGTTGTTTTGATTGGTATTGGAGCAGCAGGTCATCAGGCATGGTCAGCAAATATTTTCACATTAGTATCTGATGTTTTCCCTAAAAAAGCCGTGGCTTCAGTGACAGGAATAGGAGGCATGATGGGTGCAGTAGCTGGTATAGTTGGAGACAAATTATTAGGATCTGTTTTAGACCAAGCTGGTAACTCAGGTTATTTCTGGGCATTTATGATAGCAGGTTCTTGTTACCTGATCATTTTAGGAATTATTCACGTATTAATGCCGAAAATGACTCCACTGGACGATAATCTTGAATTAGTAAAAGAATAAAAAGTTAGCTTCAATAATTGTGTATGGGGGTGTGCAAGCAATTGCATGCCCTTTTTTTGTATCTTTTGGTTTTTGATATAGAAAACTAATGAAAAATGCTTTCCCATCCCTCCTATTGTTAGCCCTTTTTTGGAGTTGTAATTCTCCAACTGAGAATAAAACGAAAGATGATAAATATCGACCTGATTATCATTTCACTCCACAGAACAGCTGGATGAACGATCCAAACGGAATGGTTTTTCATAATGGGGAATATCACCTTTTCTATCAATACTATCCAGACAGCACAGTTTGGGGGCCAATGCACTGGGGACATGCAGTCTCTACCGATCTGATGAATTGGGAACACTTGCCAATCGCACTGTATCCGGATTCCCTAGGATATGTATTTAGCGGAAGCTGTGTGGTAGATCATCAAAACACTTCAGGGTTTGGCACAAATGAAAACCCACCAATGGTGGCAATTTTCACTTACCATAATCAAAAGTGGGCTGATAACGGGCGACTGGATTTTCAATATCAGGCTATTGCCTATAGTCTGGA
This sequence comes from Bacteroidia bacterium, assembly GCA_030425425.1. GTDB lineage: Bacteria > Bacteroidota > Bacteroidia > Cytophagales > Cyclobacteriaceae > Marinoscillum. The sequence goes on from JAUIAO010000048.1 coordinate 12,867, forward strand.
CAATGGACGAAGCTGGACCAAATATGACAGGAATCCGGTTTTAAAAAACAATGGAAATATAGACTTCAGAGACCCCAAAGTGTTTTGGCATCAGGCTAGTAACCGATGGATCATGTCCTTGGCAGTTTGGGACCATATCAGCTTTTTTTCTTCTCCTAATTTAAAAGACTGGACGCACGAAAGTGACTTTGGTGAAAACTATGGTTCGCATGCTGGAATTTGGGAGTGCCCCGACTTGATAAAACTGGAAGTAGAAAATTCGGATGAGAAGAAATGGGCACTTCTTGTAAGCATCAATCCAGGTGGGCCTCTTGGCGGATCAGCCACTCAGTATTTTATTGGTGATTTTGACGGACATCAATTTAGATTAGACTCTTCGTTTGCAGCAAGCCACCTAAGCAGTCCAGTGTTGATTCCGGACGGGATAACATTTGATGACTTTGAAAATAGCCTAACGAAATGGACTACAACAGGAAAAGTATTTAACAGCAACCCAACTGAAGGTGCCATCAACTTCCAAAATGACCTAAGAAACTATGAAGGCGAATATTTACTGAATTCATTTGGCGAAAAGGAGTCCTACAAGGGAACAGCAAAGTCTGAAGAGTTTGAAATCACTAAACCATACATCAATTTCAGAATCGGAGGCGGAAGATATGACAGCACCTATTTGGCATTGGTCATCAATGATCAAATAGCACGCAAGTCCAGTGCCAACAATGGCCCAAAACTCCAGCTCAAGTCATGGGATGTTTCAGAATACATAGGTCAGCGAGCTTCTTTGCTGGCAGTTGACTCCAGCACCTGGGTGTGGGGGCACATCACCGTGGATGACATCACATTTGCAGATCAGCCTATCACACCAATATTAGAGAAACCTATTTGGATTGATTATGGTGCAGACAATTACGCTGGAGTGACCTGGGGAAATATGCCTTCAGAGGATGGCAGAACGCTTTTCCTAGGATGGATGAGCAACTGGCAATATGCACAGGTAGTGCCTACCGAAAGCTGGAGAAGTACCATGACCTTACCAAGAGAGCTCTCTATTACCAAAATCAAGGACCAATATTATATCAAATCAAAGCCTGCTCGAGAAATTGAAAAATACCTTGACGAACAAGAAATAACTGCAAAGAATGGTATTTATAAGCTTCCAGACAGATCATGCATGATCAGAATAGATGATCTCCCAGTCATTTCAGAATTCACAATTACCTTCGAAAACGATTTGGGTGAAAAAATAAACTATTCCATCAGCAATGATTCAATCATATTTGACAGGACGCAGAGTGGCATCATTGATTTTGAAGAACATTTTGGAGCCCGACATGCAGTTTCGAATTACCTGGAATCTATCGAGAAAATCGAATTATTCTATGACGTCACTTCACTAGAACTATTCATTAATGATGGGGAGTTTGTGATGACAGAACTGGTATTTCCGAATTCTCCATTCAATCAAATAATTCTAGAGAATTCACATGCTATGGTAGACGCTTACCATGTCAAAACTGACAAAAATTAAAATCCCAATACCTCTCTCAACTTTGCATATCCACTGCGGCTTACCTGAAGCTCCGTTTTGTCATGAAGTATAGCCACATGAGTGTCTTTTCCCATTTGCTCCAACCTGGCGATCTCTTTGAGCCGAACGATGAAAGATCGATGAATTCTGGAAAAGTCACTTTCAGGTAAATGTGACTCGAAGTATTTCATCGTATGCTGCTTCAAAAATGTCCCTGACGAAGTGTGAATTTTCACATAATCATCCATCGCTTCCAGATATCTGATTTTCTCTACTGACACTATATCAATCTTCCCTCCTGTACGCACAGCTATTCTCGACAAAGTCTCTGGCCGTTCCATTTTTGACAGATTCTGCTCTGGTGATACTACAGCTCGCTCTGTAACAAGTCTCAATTTGGCTTTTGCCAATGCTTCATTAAATCGGGCTTTGGAATAAGGTTTTAATAAATAATCAGCGGCATTGGCTTCAAATGCTTTGAGTGCATATTCATCATAAGCCGTACTAAAAATAATTACGGGTGGATTCTCCAAAAGCTCCAGCATTTCAAAACCAGTCACTTTTGGCATCATCACATCCAAAAACACAAGATCAGGTTTCAGTTCATTAATCAGCTTGAACGCTTCAAATCCATTGTCGCATTCTCCAATAATTTCAATGGATTCATCTGCACTTAAGTTGGCGCGAATGACAGTTCTTGCTAGCTGCTCATCATCTACAATCAATGCCCTTATACTCATCATTGTTTGACAGGAATTTTAAGTGTGACTTTAAATCTTTTCAAATCTTTTCGAACAAGCAATAAATCCGACTTTCCGTATACCAATTGAAGTCTCTTTCTCACATTTTTCAACCCGATACCGGTGCCCTTTGGAGAAACTGCATCAGGGTCAAAATCATTTTCCACCAAAATCTCCATAAACCCATCTTGCAACTTACTGGTTAAGTGAATATTTACCGGCTCCATGCTTTCATAGAGTCCGTACTTAATAGCATTTTCAATAATTGGTTGTAAAATCAAGTTGGGTACTTTTACCGTTTTCGCCTCTTCTTCCACATCAATTTCAAACCTCAGCTTATCTCCAAACCTGATTTTTTCAATTTCTAAATATAAACCTACATTTTCCAACTCCTCACTCAGCTGATTCATCTCTTTGGAATCCTTACCTAGCGAATACCTTAGAAATCCGCTTAGCTTAATCACCATTTCCTGAGCCAATTCAGGCGCAGCAATAGTCAATGCACTTATTGAGTTTAAACTATTGAAAATAAAATGAGGGTTGATCTGAGATTTGAGCATTCTCAATTCTGCATCTTGAAGTAAATTTCGCAATTCTCCTTCTTGCCTTACTCGCTCACTCATGTCGAGATAATACTTAATCTGATAATAGATCAACACAATGATGCTGTAATACATTAGTCCAATAATCACCCGCCAGATATATGAACCCGACAAAAATGAAAGATAAGTGGAGTCATCAAATAGTAACCTTAAGGGAAAAGTGGATGTAGATGCCCAGAAAAGAACTGAAATAGCAGCGGCTCCTACGTGCATGGCGAAAGTAGCCAACGTATCCTTTGCGTAGCCTGCGAAATTGACTACATACCAAAATCCTGGTGCCATGACCGCAAATAGCACATTATAAACCAAAGCATCTGTCATTGCTAATTGCCAACTAAACCCGATATATAGATGCAATAAAAAAATATGTGCCAGCATGACCACAAGCCATGCCAGCACATATGTTTGATATCCCTTTCCTGTAAGTATAGGATTTTTCATTTAGTCATTGGATTGTTGGGTTATTTGTAAATTAACCATTCTTATCATTAACTAGTTAACCACTCACTAATCTACCAATTAACTAATAACTAATTAACCAATATCTAAATGCCCTTGATCTCTGCACCTCCAAATACGACGGATCCTTTGATTCGCAGTACTTTAGACGGATCTCTCTGTGCTGTGGATCGATTATCAGAGTACCCACCAAACATCACGAAGCTTTCATTGATTACTGTCCAATCATCAGGAACTATGAAACTAGCCCCTCCAAACATACAGAATAGGTCCATCACAGCATTTTCTTCTGAGAGCTCTGCTTTCGAGAAATTGATTTCTGAGCCTCCGAAAACCGCAGTAATCCTTCCTCCTTTGAAATTCCGAGAAGTGAATGATTTTTCTGAGCCTCCGAATACGGAGGAATCATCCAGGAAATCATCACTGTTTTCTGACCCCCGATTTAATATATCTTTTCGTCGAAAAATAATGGATGCTCCTACAGCTACCAAAATGAGTGGCCACCAATCTCTGAACCTAAGATCTGGAATATAAAAGATCTCATCTATGAGGAAGAAGGCTCCAATAATGAGAAATATAAACCCTTCCTTTCTTCCGGTAATGATCATGGATGCACCAATTACAATGACAATCATTTCCCAGCCGAATAGATAGTACGGAATAAAATCTGGGATTAGATCAAAATTATTGAGTAAAAAATAAGCACCTATAAGCACCAGAAATATTCCGAGCCAGGTTCTTTGATTTGAGTGTCCTTGTGTACGCATGATTTTGTATTGTTTAATGATGACTCAAAAATTGATAAAACGCACAAGATTAGAAATGCTTTACCGGTAAGCTGCGGATGAAAATGGATAAGTAACGAAAAATGGATGACATAAAAAAAGCAGCTCCGAACGGAGCTGCTTGCATATCTGTAAATTTGACCAGACTAATTATCCTGTAACTGTTTTTACAGTTTTGATAATTCTAGCTGCTACTTTATAAGGATCTGCGTTAGAAGCAGGTCTTCTGTCCTCCAGGTAGCCACTCCATCCGTTGTTCTTTGTGAAAAGTGGAATACGAATAGATGCACCTCTATCTGACACTCCATAAGAGAAGTCAGTGATCGCTGCTGTTTCGTGCTTACCAGTCAAACGCTGATCATTATAAGCACCATATACTGCGATGTGCTCATCTACCACAGATCTGAAAGCTTCGCATACGCCTTTGATTTTTTCTTCTGATGCAGCTTCTCTGATGTAGCTATTAGAGAAGTTAGCATGCATTCCAGAACCATTCCAGTCAAGCTGACCAAGTGGTTTTGGATGGTAGTTGATAGAAAGACCACCATACTTTTCAGTCAACCTTTCCAACATATATCTTGCTACCCAGATTTGATCACCAGCAGACTCGGCACCTTTGGCCATAATCTGGAATTCCCACTGACCAGCAGCTACCTCTCCGTTAGTACCCTCTATATCAAGACCTGCATCGATACAAAGCTCCAAGTGCTCATCTTTGATATCTCTACCAAATACATATTGACCACCAACACCGCAATAGTATGGTCCTTGTGGTGCAGGGAAACCACCTTCTGGGAATCCAATAGGTCTGTTAGTAGCATTGTCCCAAATGAAATATTCCTGCTCGAATCCAAACCAGAAATCCGCATCTTCATCATCGATCAACGCTCTTCCATTAGATACGTGAGGAGTACCATCAGCATTCAATACTTCTGTCATCACCAAATAGCCGTTTTTAACAGCTGGATCTGGACAAATGAAAACAGGTTTCATGATACAATCTGAAGATCCTCCTTCAGCTTGCTCAGTAGAACTACCATCGAATGACCAATCTGGTGCATCCTCAAGCTTTCCGCTGAAATCCTTCACTAATTTAGTTTTACTTCTTAGGGATTGGGTCGGCTGATAACCATCAAGCCATATGTACTCCAATTTTGAAATAGCCATGTTACTTGGTTTATATTTTAAATTGTTTTAAAAGAAAAATTACACATTATAAGCATCAGATTGCTTACTTCAAATTTTAAAAAAATTAACGAATTATTAAACTATTTTCATAATTATTTACGAAACATTATCAATAAATCAATAATTTCTGAAATAATCAAAAAAATCCCATCCCCAAACTCTCCTTGGTTTGGAAACGGGATTTTCAATTTATTCTTCTAACCTATAAAAGAAACTCTTTCTTAGAATGAGTATACTGCTGCAAGTACGAATGATGCAAGAGAGCTCGTTGGTGTTTCACCAGCTTCAGGCACAATAGCATCTTCGTCATGAAGGTCTACTCTTAATTCTGGAATGAAAGTAAGTGCACCAACAGAGTAATTAGCTGATACAGTCAAGTCGATAACACTACCAGGAGCAACGAATCCAGCATCAACAACACCATCGAAATCAGTATCTACGAATGGAAGTGCTCCAATACCTTCGTCTGAGAACCACTCACCTCTAAGACCTAATGAGAAGTCATCAGAGAAAGACTGCTGCAAGTAAATAGCTGCACCGTTGAACAAATCCTTATTATAAGTAGCGTTGATTCCTAAGTAAGTAGCATCAGACAGATCAAATCCACCTGTGAAGTCTAACTGAGTATAGCCATCACCTAACAATGCGTTGAAATACTGACCAGCAATTCCGAATTGGATACCAGCAAGGTAAGTTCCATCAGGGTTAAAATCTGTGAAGTCAGTTGGATTCAACACACCCAACATCAAACTAGCATCACCCAAAGCAATGTCTGCCTTCAAACCAGAGTGAGAGAATGGTCCGTAAGAAAACATGTAAGATGTAGAATAGTTGAAGTTTGCAGTTGGAGAGATAACCTCGTATCCTAGGAATGTGTTGAAGTTACCGATAGTTAAAGTAACTGACTCACTAACATTCCAGTAAGCATACAATTGGTTCACAATACTAGAACTAGCAGTTGTAGAACCAAAAACAGCGTCAGTACCTCTTGGACCGAAAACTAAATCAGCTACAAAACCTGAGTTTTCACCATCTAGACCAGTTACTAGATTAACCATACCTAAAGCGAAACCAGGCTGATTTGCAAAAGATGATCCAGGAGCAATAGTCCCTCCGTTAGTCGCATCATTAGTGCTGTTTAGGTTCGCTCTGTAGTAAGTATCTACTGATCCAGTGAAAGACAAAGCTGGCCCTTCCTCATCCTGAGCCTGTGCTACCAACACTCCGAATACCATCAGAGCAGTTAGTAAAAATGATTTTGATATTTTTGTAAAAGTGTTCATAAGCTTTTATTTCTAATCGTTCAGTTATTAAAAGTTTGTGAGTTTGTAAAAAGGCCTCTGACTGTTTGGTGGCAGCCAAATAAGCGCAGAGGCCTTTATTTTAGTTATAGATTTCTCTTCAGAATTGACTAGTTAATCTGGTAATGAAGAGTCGCTTATTCAGAGATGATAGTATATCCTCTGATGCCATGCTCGTGGCTATCCAATCCTTCTTTCTCGTGCTCTTCAGATACTCTGATTCCTATTGTAACTTTCAGTACGTAGAAGATGATGAATGCACTTACGAATGCAGCCACACCTGCGATAGCAACACCAATCAGCTGAGTTCCGAATGAGTGATCAGGATTGTTTGAGAAGATTCCTACTGCAAGAGTTCCCCAGATACCACATACTAAGTGTACAGATACTGCTCCTACTACGTCATCCAATTTGAATTTGTCGAGCGTGATAGCTGAAAGTACTACGATCAAACCAGCGATAAATCCTACAAGTACAGCGCTATTTGGCTCAATTACGTCGGCACCAGCTGTGATACCTACCAGACCCGCAAGAATACCGTTCAATACCATTCCAAGGTCCATTCTTTTGAATACTATGTAGCTCATCAAGAATGCTCCAACACCACCAGCTGCTGCAGCTAATGAAGTAGTTACCAATACGAATGAAGTCAATGCAGGATCAGCAGAAAGCACAGAACCACCGTTGAAACCGAACCAACCTAACCAAAGTAGGAATACCCCGATAACTGCCAAAGGCACAGATGAACCTGGCTTGTCAATTACTTTACCATCTACATATTTACCAAGTCTTGGTCCTAAGATGATGATACCAGCAAGAGCACCCCATCCACCTACAGAGTGAACCAAAGTAGAACCTGCGAAATCATAGAAGCCCATCATATCAAGAGCTCCACCACCCCATTTCCAGCTACCGATGATCGGATAAACCACACCTACGAAGATCAATGTGAAGATCATGTAAGCGCTCAGTTTGATACGCTCAGCAACAGCACCAGAAACGATTGTAGCAGCAGTAGCGGCGAACATCGCCTGGAACAAGAAGTCTGTCCACCATGTGTATCCAGCACTCGCATATCCAGCTGTAACATCGGCAGTTGTAGAGTCACCGATCAAGAATCCGGCAAATCCGAACCATCCAGATGAATCTTCAGCAAAACCAGGATACATCAAATTGAAACCCATTAGGTAATAAGTAAGAATACCAATGATAGGAGTCAGTGTGTTTTTGAACAAGATGTTCACGGTGTTCTTAGACTGACCGAATCCGGCTTCAACACCGGCGAATCCTAAGTGCATGATAAACACTAAGGCAGTAGAGAGCATCATCCAGATATTGTTAGCCGTCAAAAGGTTGGCTGTGATATCTGCGCTGTAGTCTTTTACTTCTGCAACAGCTTCGACTACTTCCGGTACTACTGCAGCGACTGAGTCTGCTACGGCTACCGTGTCTTGTACAATCATCAAAAGGTTGGTGATCATGTTCATAGTTTTAGTTTAAAATTTCTTTAATTAAATCCGCTAAAGATTTTACTTCTGTTCACCGCAAGCAGGCTACCCTCCATGCTTTTGGTTTTCCAAAGAAATAAATAAGTCAGGACTAAATCAAAATCATAATTTCAAAATACCACCACTTTTGAGTAGTCATTTTCAATAAATAGAGCATTTTTTTTAAATTTTTAATTTTCAAACAGCCATTTGATTAACAATCGTACAAACGACTGTTAATTTTTCGAAGGTCGATTGATCATATCGTAAAAATGAATATTGTCAAAATTTTTGCCTTTTTTGAGGGGCTGGAATTCAATTATTTTTAAAAAAGCTCAGAATAATCCAAATTTTCTATGGATTATGAAAATGAAACACCAAACGATCTATTGGATAATTGTCAAATTGATATTGGAAGTGAACTAAAGTTGGACTTTTTAGCTGATGACTACTTGATCAGGTGGACAAACCCTTTGTAATCGTTCAATTCGTATTGAATATAGTAGTAATAAACGCCTTTAGGTAAGTCTCCTCCATCCCATATAAACTCACGGCTATCAGATTGAAAAACTACTTTACCGTTTCTATTGGTTATCACAATCGAAACAAAAGCATTATCACATCGATCTGGAGGTAAGTTATAAGAGGGTAGATCGAGATTCGTTAGTGTAAATATGTCATTCAAACCATCCCCATCAGGAGTAAACACATTGGGTGGTTTGAAATTGGCATGTGCATCCAAATGGTCAGACAATGCTACGCGTATAGAAAGTGTATCTTTTTTCTGTTCAGGACATCCGTCATCATAGGCCAGAAACCTCAGGTCATAATAGGTATAATCTTCACCATAGTCTAGCAGAATACATTCAGGCTCCCAGGTAAGCAAACTGGTCACAGACGCTTTGCCGGTAGCAGCTTCGAAAACCAAAGACTCAGATCTTGGAATGCGCGCTGGATTGAGCCATTCAATAGTCACCAGATTATCAAGATTATCATCAATTGCTGATATTTCTATCTCCAAAGGCTCATTGACATTGTGAGCAATCTCGGTTAAGTCACCCAAAAACTGTGGAGCATAATTCTCTTCCAGATCCAGATTAACCGTATAGTATAATGTGTCTGACTTATTATCCCTACATTGATCTATATCTTCTAGTATAAATCGAAATTCAAACTTTTCAAGATTCACATCCCAAAAGTCAAAGCAATTGACTTCCCACTTAATCTGCTTTGTGAAATCACCGACCACTGTGTCTTTTTTAAATTCGAAACCATATTTACTCGGATCAAAACCTAATCCCTCCAACTTCACAATAATAGTATCCTGATCCTGATCAACGCCATTCAGCTGAAACTCTACCACATCGCTTTCCGTGACCGTGATCTCTTGTGAAGAATTAATTGACAACTCTGGTGCACGATTGATCGGTAGGTCCAAATTCAGATCAATGTTTTTATAAATCTCATTGAGTACCAGGCAAGAGTCTAGATCTTCGGGCCGCATTCCCAGATCAAACGCCTGATAATTGGAGTAATCATACCTCAAGCAATTAGATTCCCAATTCAACACTCCTTCTATCTTACCTGGCTCACTACTTAGTATTTCAGGGTTAATCCCGTACTGCCTTGGATTGAGCCCGTCATTGAGAAAAGTAAAAAGCTGCAAACTATCCATATCAGCATCGGTCACTTCAAATGGAACCTGAATCTTACCAAACTCGGTCAAAGTATACTCTTCTGCCAAACCAGTAATAGTTGGAATTTCGTTTGGAGGAGCTTGCAAATGCATCACTAGTCTAAGCGTATCTACCTGAGCTACTGGACAAGCATCATCACTGGCGATAAAATCTACAGCGAACGCTCCCAGCTTTGGCGGGCAACCTGGAGCACAAAACTCAAAAGTTAGTGTTTCAGTACCATCTCCTACAGGTACATTATTAGATAAGAAAAAATCATCCCATGTTTGATCAAATTCAATCAAATTTGTTGTTATGGTAATATTCTCACCCATTTCCAGGTTTGAAACTTCAAACTCGAAACATTTCTCTTCCGTCAGACTGTAAAACAAGGTATCTGTTGCTGGATCGAAATTGGGCTTGTCCGGTATAGTAATGTCAAGCTTTGGTGCTTCCGGGGGGTCGCAACCATCTACTACCAACATCTGAAAGTCTCTCCTCACCTGACCGATTTTCACATTAAACCTCCATTCTTCCACAATAACCGAAAACACATAGATACCTGTATCTAGTGGATTCACACGAATCTGTCCATCATTGTAAACTCTCAATGCAGGATCTCCTGGAATTGCATTCGTCACAGAGTAACCAGTAGTCCAAAGCAAGTCATCGTAAGGTTTAGGATCTGGAGGAAGAGCTGCTTGGCCCGGAACATCTGTAGATCGACTTTGAAGCGGAGTAGCTAACCTATAGCTCAAAGAATCTCCATCGGGATCAAAAGCAGAAAAATCCGCGTAATACAATTGATCAATACAGGCATAATCCCTAAGAGGTTTGTGATCTATAGGGGATGAATTGATAAACGGGCCACCAAATTTCCAAAGCGGTGGAATATCCGCCACGAACACATTTCCTTGTGAACCTGCCTCCACGATGTTTTTAACAACCTCATTTCTACAACAACGATCCCAAACAATATAATATCCCTCATCATGATCGAAATCAGACGGCTCCAGTTCGAATGTAGCCGTGTAAAATGCTTTAACAATTTGCAATTCCCCTCGTGCACACTCCATATTCGTAAACCCTACGCTGTTAGTAGTGTCTAAAACCAAAACATAAGCATCGATAAAGGAGTCGTTCTTATTAGAAAACATATAGACAGTCACTGTAGGTTCACTATTTATATATGTAGAGGGTGGTTCATCCCGGGTATCCCAGTATTGAATCAAATTAATCTGGTAAAGTCCAGGCTGCTTAGTAATGAATTCAATTTCCCCACCAAAAATGTGTTTTCCATGAGCAAGGAAAAGTATACCACTTAGCAAGATGAACGTGAATATTTTTTTCATGATGAGAAACCTACATCTTGTAATTTAATTCAAACCACGAGAAACTAATTTAGTTTTGCGTACGATGAAGTATGGTAAAGTTATTGAAAAGCTGGAGATCACTGGAATATCTTCAGATGGTAAGAGTATCGGCAGACATGAAAACCGAGTCATTTTTGTACAGCAGGGTGCACCTGGAGACATAGTCGACATTCGGATAGTAGGCAAGAAGAAAAAGTTCTTCGAAGGTGAAATCATTAATTATCATCAGCGATCAGAAGATCGCACTGAGCCTTTTTGCGAGCATTTTGGATTGTGCGGAGGCTGTAAATGGCAGCATATCACCTACGAAGCACAGCTGAAACATAAACAAGAACATGTAGCTCATAATCTTCAGAAGATTAGCAAAACAGAGCTACCTCCTCTAAAACCGATTCTGGGGTCTGCGAAAACTACTTATTATCGAAACAAACTAGAGTTCACTTTTTCTAATCAGCGGTGGCTGACAAGAGAAGAAATAGACTGTAGCGATGAACTTAGCAGAAATGGTCTGGGATTTCACATACCCAGACGGTTTGATAAAATACTTGACCTCAACCATTGCTGGCTACAGAAAGACCCATCAAATGCAATCCGTGATGCGGTAAAAGCTTTCTCAGAGGAAAATGACTTGCCATTTTTCGACTTACGAGATCAGCATGGCCTGGTGAGAAATCTGATCATCAGAACGAGTAGCACAGGAGATCTGATGGTGATTGTGCAGTTTTTCCAGAATGATGAATACAAAATTGAAGCTTTGATGAAGCATATCAATGACCAATTTCCGGAAATCACCTCTCTGCAATACATCATCAATCCAAAGCAAAATGAAACTTTCTACGATCAGGAAGTAATCACTTATTCTGGTGCTCCATATATATATGAAGAAATGGAAGGTTTGAAATTCAGAATCGGGCCAAAATCCTTCTATCAAACTAACAGTGAGCAGGCCTATGAGTTGTACAAAATAACCCGAGAGTTTGCGGGACTGTCTGGCGAAGAAGTGGTCTATGATCTATATACCGGCACAGGGACTATTGCCAATTTCGTAGCTAAAGCAGCCAAAAAAGTGATCGGTGTGGAATCTGTGGAGGAAGCAATCGTAGATGCAAAAATCAACTCTGAGATCAATGGCATTTCTAATACTACCTTTTTAGCAGGAGATATGAAAGATATGTTTACTGATGAGTTTGTAAGCGAACATGGCCAACCTGACGTGATCATTACTGACCCGCCGAGAGCGGGGATGCATCCAAAAGTGGTAGAAATGCTCAACAAAATTGCGGCAGAAAAAATCGTATATGTGAGTTGTAACCCAGCCACGCAGGCCAGAGATCTGGAATTGCTCTCAGAAAAATATCAAGTGGAGAAAATACAGCCAGTAGATATGTTTCCACAAACTCACCATGTTGAGAATGTGATGCTTTTGAGATTAAAGGAATAATGCAGATAACGTATGATATACTCTAAAAATCTAAAATTTTTATCCAAATTTAGAATCCTAAACAAATGCAAAACGACCCAACTTTAAATCCAAAGTATTTAGGTAAAATATCTTCTGATTTTGTGAAAGTTTCTGAGCAAATCAAGGAAGCTTCTTATCAAATCAGAAAACAGGATTTTTCTAAATATCCGATATTCCCAGTCAGTCAGGTAAGTATTCCTATTGGGCAACTGCTTTACGAAAAAGGTCAGTTCGAAAATCAATGGAATTACTATGCTTCATTCATGGAAGAGTTTAAGCAGCGTGGATTAATAGCAGAGGAGGATAAATTCATCGAATCCTATAAAGATCCTGACGAGTTTTGTTGCTTGTTTATTGTAGATAAGGAGTTTACCAACTTTATTTACATCCCCTTCCCAATCGACTAACACATAATCATCACTTAAACAATATTATTATGAATGACATTTTCAATGAAGCATTTCTAATGAACCTCAAAAATCAGGTTATGCTATTTATCCCAAAACTGGCCATGGCTATCGCTACTTTGATTGTCGGCCTTTGGGTGATTAGCCTCATAGTCAAAGGATTTGCAAAAGTCATGGCTAAAAGAAATGTAGATCCTACCATCGTCCCGTTCTTGAGAACTGTACTGAGCATCACGCTGAAAGTAGCCTTAGTGATATCAGTCATCAATATGGTAGGCATCAAAGCGACTAGTTTTGTAGCCATACTTGGTGCTGCTGGCCTGGCCATTGGTCTTTCATTACAGGGCACATTGCAGAATTTTGCAGGTGGTGTGGTACTTCTTTTACTCAGACCTTTCAAAGTGGGCGATGTGATAGACGCCAAAGGATACCTTGGAATTGTCAAGGAAATTCAGATCTTCTATACCATTGTGAATACTTTCGACAAAAAAGTAGTTTACATCCCGAACGGCACTCTTGCTAATTCTGATATGACCAACCTTTCACAGGAAGAAGACAGGAGAAATGAGTGGACTTTTGGAATCGCCTATGGCGATGATGTAGATAAAGCAAAGGCATTGCTTCAAAAGTTCATAGATGAAGATGAGCGGATCCTTAAAGATCCAGAGCCATTCATAGCTCTCCATAGTCTGGGAGATAGCTCTGTTAACATTGTAGTGCGGGCCTGGTCCAAAGCTGCTGACCTATGGCCAGTACATTTTGATATGAATGAAAAGGTGTATAAGGAATTCGCCAAAGAAGGATTGAATATTCCATTCCCTCAGATGGATGTGCACGTTCACAATCAGAAGTAAAAATTGTAGATATCAGATTGATACGCCCGAATAATTGAATTGTTCGGGCGTTTTAGTTTAACTTGATTACGGCAAATAACCTAAAATGAAAAACTGGAAGATCAACTGTGACATGGGGGAAGGCATGCAAAATGATGCTGAAATAATGCCTTTGATAGATCAATGCAATATTGCCTGTGGAGGTCACGCTGGGGATATAGCCTCCATGAAAAAAACAGTGGCTCTGGCGCAGGAATATCAGGTAGAGATTGGAGCACATCCCTCATTTCCAGATAGAGCAGGGTTTGGTAGAGTAGCTCTGAAAATGAAATCTTCCGAACTATCCGCTTCTTTAAAAGCCCAGGTAGATTCACTAAAATCAATTTGTGAGCAGGCCGGAACCAAAATCCATCACATAAAACCCCATGGTGCTCTATACAACAATGCCTGTGAAGATCAGGAACTGGCAGATATTATTGTTGATTTGATGAAAAACTATCCAAGAACTCTTTTATTGGCTCCATGGGAATCTTTATTGGCTAAATCTGCTCGAAAGGCAAGGATAAAAGTAATGTACGAGGCATTTGCGGATAGAAAATACAAATCCGACATGTCTCTTGTTGGGCGATCTGACAATCGCGCCATCATTACCCGACCTGAAATCGCAATGAGCCAGCTGCTCTCTATAGCTACACACGATCAGGTGGTACCACTGGAAGGAGAAGCCATCGACATCAAGGCGAGTACTTTTTGTGTACACAGTGACAACCCAAACGTCTTGCAAATCCTAAAAATGCTGAACGGCTTGAAAGAATGATTGGATTTCAATCGATCAGGCAACTCAATGAAAATACGCTGGTTTTGGAATGGCCAGAAAACATAGGACCGGATATTCTTTCTGAAATTCTTCATTTTGAACAGGCCATTATCAAATCTCATGGCGATTTGATCAATGAAACCTATCACTCCTATCACGCTTTGGCTATCCAATTTCATCGGGACCAAACCACTTTTGAGAATTTAAAAAAACGCATCAGCCATTTAAATCTGGATTTCGGCACCAACCTTACTCCGGCTACTTGGGAACTACCAGTTTGCTATGATGGTAAGTTCGGAACTGACCTGGAGGAGATGAGTAAGCGCATTGGGCTAGCGAAAGAAGAAATCATTAAAATACATTCAGAAAGCACTTACACCCTATATTTCTATGGGTTTTTACCCGGCTTCATGTATTTGGGTGGTCTGGACAAGAGACTTTATCTAAATCGAAAAAGCACACCTGATCGCTCTGTAAAATCAGGAAGCGTAGCGATCGGTGGTACACAGACAGGCATTTACCCAATGGACTCTCCAGGTGGATGGCATGTCATTGGCAAGTGCCCGGTATCCATATTTAACACCACAAAATCACCCCCATGTAAAATGGAACCCGGAGACAAAATTCTGTTTAGACCAATTAGCATCAAGGAACTTGAGCAAATCAACAATCAAATAGAACAGGGATTTTATGAATTAAACCCAAACAAGAATGGGTAAAGTGATCTTTCAATCCTCAGGCTTACACACTTCCCTACAGGATTTGGGCAGATATGGTTTTCGGAAATACGGCATTCCTATCTCTGGAGCAATGGATCAAGAAAGCTCCAAACTCGCCAATCTATTGGTAAAAAATCCAGCAGACAAGGCAGTAATGGAGGTTACACAAATCGGGCCTGAACTGACCTTTGATGAACCCACTTTGATCGCAATTACAGGAGCTGATCTTTCTCCTCATTTAAATGGGTCACCAATTACCAACAATAAAGCGATCCCAATAAGAAGTGGTGATATCTTGACGTTTGGAGCACCAAAAAGAGGTTTAAGAACATACATGTCTATAAAAGGCGGTTTTTTATATGAAACTGTGATGAACAGCCAATCGATGTTTGTCCCGGTCACTCCTAAAGCAAAATTCACGAAAGGAAATCAGCTTGGATATCAAGCTAATTATCAATCCATTGAAAATTTCGCTACGATTCGAACTGAGGAAAATCATTTCGAGAACCCGTCATTGGCTGTATTTCCAGGGCCAGAATTTCATTGGCTAGATCAAACCACCCAATCTACACTTCTTAATTCAGAGTTTACCATAGGAACAAATAACCGCATGGGATATCAGCTAAGCAACACAGAAATGCCAACAAATGATTTCCAGATGCTCACTTCTCCGGTTATTCCCGGAACCATTCAGCTCACTCCTTCCGGAAAACTCATGGCGCTCATGCGGGATGCTCAGGTGACTGGCGGATATCCAAGAATATTACAATTGACTGAAAAAAGCATTAATCGCTTGGCTCAAAAAGGAAGCGGACAGGTGGTCAATTTTAATTTGATAGATATTTGAACAAAATCATGTATCTACATTGTTTAGTATCCTCAATCAATTCAAGGATTTATGAAAATAGAAATATGGAGTGACATAGTTTGTCCATTCTGCTATATCGGCAAGCGTAGATTTGAATCAGCAATGGAGCAATTTGAACATTCTGGCAAAGTGTCCATTGAGTATAAAAGTTTTCAATTGAACCCAAACACAGTAACAGATACAACCATATCTGCTCATGAAAATCTGGCAATGCATAAGGGAATCACTGTGGAGCAAGCCAAACAAATGGGAGATCAGGTAACTCAAATGGCAAAGGAAGTTGGGTTGCATTATGATTTTGACAAAGCCGTGGTAGCCAACACATTCAATGCCCATCGGCTTCTTCATTTTGCAAAAGATTTTGGAAAGCAAATTGAAGCTAAAGAGCTTTTGCTCAAAGCTTACTTTACCGAAGGAAAGAATATTGATGACTTAAATGAATTGAAAAATATCATTGAGATTCTGGAGCTAAATTCTGCAGAATTTGAGAAAAACATGTCTGATGATCAATTCACGAACGAGGTAAGGTCTGATATTCAGGAGGCCGGTCAATTGAGAATACAGGGAGTTCCCTTTTACGTATTTGATCGGAAATACGGTGTTTCCGGAGCTCAAAGCGCTGATGTATTTCTACAAACCTTAAGTAAAAGCTATGAGGAGTGGTCTCAAAACCAGAATCAGGAAGCCTTGAATATTACAAAAGGAGAGAGTTGTGATGTAGACGGTAATTGCTAAAATGATTATCTTCAGTAGTTAAAATCAATCCTTATTATGAAACAACTACTCACAATCACTTGCTTATTAATCTTATTCGCAACAAAGGCCCAATATTTCATACCTCCTATGGATAACGGAGAAATTGGAATGGCTAAGGCAGCTTACGTAATTACCAATGAAGGGGACAGCCTCAATGGAAGTGTGGGCATGGCCATGATGACCAATGGACAATTACGCTCCTTTACTTTCAAGCTGGATGGCGGTGGTAAAGAAAAATTCAAAGCTGCAGATGTAAAAGTATTGGGTGTAAAACCCAACAAACTATCCAATATTTCCAGCGCACTTTCAGTTCCTAACCTGGAGCAGTTGCTGGAGCAAAATTTTGATGAAATCGTCAATCGTGAATGGGTGTATTTCGAGCAAGCGTTACTACCTAAGAAAAAAGACAAATACGCCCTGATGCAATTATTAAACCCTGGGTATGACTCAAAAATCAAGATTTATCAAGACCCTATGGCCAATGAAACTATGGGCGTAGGAGTGGCGGGAGTTCAGCTTACTGGTGGAATTGCAAAATCTTACCTCGTTGTTTTTGATGGCGGCAAATCAGAAGTTTATAAAAAATCACGTTACAAAAAAGATGCTCTCGGCAAGCTTTACAAAGATTGTCAGATCTTTAAAGACAATTATGCGGGAGAAAAATTTCAATGGAATGATTTTGCCGAACATGTTTTGGTTTATGATCAACTCTGCACTGAATAGTAAATGACCAAATCAAAATTTATCAGGCCTGATTCTAATGAGATTCGGGCTTGTTTGTTTCAAAATCAATAGCAAATACTAATTGGATTTGGTTATAAACAATTCTTCACCAATTACGTCCAATTATAGAAACCACATTTTTACCTTTGAGCAAACACTTTTTTACGTTTGGAAGCAAAAATCGACAATTATAGCACCTGGATTCATACAGCTGATCACCAATCCATTCTTTCTGATTTGGAGCGTTTGTTGGTTGATTCAGGATTTACATTACTCAATTTTGTAGAGCATCATTTTGAACCTCAGGGCTATACAGCACTTTGGCTTCTGGGTGAAAGTCACTGCGCCTTGCACACATTCCCTGAAGAGCACAAAAGCTATATTGAGCTGAGCAGTTGCAACACACAGATGTATGTGGATTTCATTGCAGCATTCAATAAGCATTACAATCGAACCAATTGAATTATCACCTTGGGCGATATTAATTTGGAGAACTACCAGCCTAAACCCACTAATAATCAATGATTTACATTTATAAATGAATGGATTAGTTTCTGGTAGGTCAATATTATTTCTTTAGTCCTTTCAAGGATTTTATCTTTAGGGTATGAATCAGTCAGAATCCAGTGTTGTAAAAAAAATAAGTGAACGAATCAAATTATTGGATGCTCATGCAGAAGTAATCTTATTTGGTTCTCATGCACGAGGTGATGCAAGACAGGATTCCGATTGGGACATACTTATTTTAGTGAACAAGGAGAAGTCATCTAGAAAAATAGAAAAACCCTACCGAGACCAACTCTTTGAGCTTGAATTGGAAATTGGCCAACCTATTTCTACTTTCGTTTACTCAAAGGAATCCTGGGAAAAGGACTATTCGTTCACTTCACTTTATCAAAACATACAACAGGAAGGAATAAGAATCTTATGATGACCAATGATCATGAGTATATCTCCTACCGAATAGCAAGGGCTAGAGAATTAATGGCTGATGACGAGCTTTTAAGCAGGAATGAAAGATGGAGGTCTGGTGTCAACCGCTTGTATTATGCATCATTTCAGCTTATTGGTGCTTTACTGTTCAAAGAAAAAATCACCACCAAAACACATGAAGGTCTTAAAACAAAGTTTTTTCAGCTCTTTATAAAAACAGGGAAAATCGACAAAAAATACGGTAAGCTCTATAGTCAGTTGATAGACTGGAGACAAGAAAGTGATTATTCCGAAATAGTCGAGTTTCATAAAGAAGATGTTGTTCCGCTATTCGAAAAAACTCAAGAGTTTAATGAGTTATTGATTAACCAACTAGAATCACACCTCGGTGATAAATATTGAATTGATTCTATCAATAATGTTATCAAAGTGAAAAAACTAAAACTTCAGCACTTCTTGGCTTTCATTTATGCAGTGATTTTGATGTTGTGGGTCGCCAAAATCTACAAATATTACTTCGACATGGATAAGGCAGACTGGAGTGCCCTTGTGATTATTCTGACTGCTGCTTTTGTTCTGGGGTTACGCTTGCGTGTTAAACTACCTCAGTGGATTTCATTGGTTCTGGTAGTTGCTATCCCGATATCGGCATATCCATTGATTTCATTTCTGATCCTGTATTTCAATTCCGCATGGACATGGCTCTATGTTTTCCTGTCCATAGGTGTTTTTCTTGCTCCCTCAATAAGACCCAAATGGCACGTATTACCACTACTTTCCATTTCAATCGTTTGGTTCCTTCCATTCAATTTCCTGCCGGATCAGAGCTTATATTATGAGCGTCTGATAGCCAAGCAGGAAACCAGAAAGGGAATAGCACATGTAGTTCGATGGAAGAATGACTTCTGGTTACATTACAACAAGCAGCTGCAGTTTTCTACTCTGGATGGTCATATGTATGGTGAAGCTTATGTACACCCAGCTATGTCTATGGTCAATGAAAACAGTGAGGTTCTAGTGATTGGTGGTGACAATGGATTGGTTTTTCATGAGCTAGCCAAATATCCAAAAGCGGAGATTTCGGTGATCCCTTTTGATGCTGAGCTAAGTGAATTTGTTCAGCACCTGCAATTCTACAATCATAACAGACCGTCTCTCAACGTCCTTTCAACTCCGGTTTTTGAAACGCTCAGAACAAAGGCTGCAAAATTTGATTTGATCATCATAGACATGCCGGAAGCAACAGGAGTCAATACTAATCAGTATTACACAAAAGAGTTTTACGATTATTGTTTCAAAGCACTCAATGAAAATGGCTTGATAGTCACGCAATCAGGCAACCCAATCTTGAATAAGGGCTCATTTATCACTATCGAAAACACTATAAATCAATCTGGTTTCTTTACAACCGCATATCAGGCTCAAATCCCGACTATCGGTCAATGGAGCTGGGTAATCGGCTCCAAAAAACAATCTGAAATTCAATTAAAAAAACTACCTACCGAAACCAGGTGGCTTGATGCTGAAGCCATGGAAATGATGCTTTCGTTTGGTAAGATGGATTATTACCCTGGCAAAGGAGACAGCATCAACCAAATCAAAAACCCTACACTCATCCGAAACAGATCCACGAGATTATGAGTGATCGAAACTGGCTATTCTCGAGAAAAACTGACCTCTGGGTGCTGTTTGCACCAGTCTGGTTGACATGGGTGATCTCTTTTTTGCTACCAGATTCTGTAATACAAGCTGACTTTTCCCTCTGGGTGTTCGTGATCGTCATCATTGGACTAGATGTCAGTCATGTATGGAGTACCATCTTTCGCACCTATCTGGACAAAGATGAATTTCGAAATCACAGAACCCTGCTAATTTTATCACCCATACTTGCTTTCTTATTTTCATTTACGCTTGCCAGCATTTCATTTCATCTTTTTTGGAGAGTGCTTGCATATGTAGCTGTTTTTCATTTCGTTAAACAGCAATATGGCTTCATGCGGATTTACAAGGCCAGAAATGGTGACTTCAGGAAAAAATATATCTCTGATAATCTGGTGATCTACCTATCCATGCTTTTTCCCATTTTCTTTTGGCACATCAACCTCAACAGGGAATTCAGCTGGTTTGTCACAGGCGATTTCATCCAACCTAACTTACCACAAGAAACCGTCCAGTACATCAACATCATTGGCATTATTGCTTATTTCCTGATTTTAGGATTATGGCTGATTGAGGAATTGGTTTACTTCAAAAAATCAGACAATACTTTGCCAACAGGAAAAATCCTGTGGACAATGACTACCGCTGGCAACTGGTACATTGGGATCGTTTATTTCAACTCTGATCTTGTATTTACAATCACTAATGTGGTGGCGCATGGTGTTCCGTATATTGCTTTGATTGTGTTTTACGAACATCGGAAAAGTGCTTTTACTTTCAAGCCATGGAGCAAAAATCTTCTCCGTGCTGCATTCACAATTGTAGGGATCGTTCTTGTTTTAGCTTTCGGTGAAGAATATTTATGGGATATTTTGGTTTATCAGGAACACCCTGAGGTGTTTGCCTCCTTTTTAGATTACCCTTTCGAATTGCCCTCTCAGTTTTGGCAAACTGTAGGATTAGCTATGCTTTCCGTGCCTCAGATCACACATTACATTGTAGATCGCTACATCTGGAAAAGTAATGACAAAAACCCACATTTAAAAGAAATACTGCTTCAATGAAAAGAAGAGAATTCCTCAAAACCACCGCTCTAGGCTCTACCCTGCCATTTTGGTTGCAGGGTTGTGATTTCTCTTTTGGGTCATCTGAATTTCCTATTCATGTACATTCAGATCATCAAATAGGTCATCTAATGATGACGAGTCAAAGTTGGCCATCAGTTCAAAAAGACAAAGTGGAAATCGCCATTGTGGGGGGAGGAATAGCGGGTTTGGCTGCAGCCAATATGCTTCAAACAAAATCCTGGAAACTTTTCGAACTCTCCGACAGAATGGGTGGTACCTCTGGCGCTGGCCAGTTTGAAGGAATCAGGTTTTCACAGGGAGCTCACTATGATTTGGATTACCCGGCCTATTATGGAGAAGAGGTGCTCAAACTTCTTGAATCCCTCGATGTGATCATATACCAGCCTTGGAATAAAATATGGTCATTTGTAGATCAGCAACATATGATTCCATACACCCGAAGACAGCACTGTTATGTTGATGGTGAAATCAGAAGTGATTTAATTCCCGACGGGCCAGAAAAAGATATCTTCATGAAGCTGATGACCAGTTTCACGGATCAGATGCCATTACCGACCAGATTGATCAAGCCAGAACTCAGACACCTGAACGATCTTACTTTTGAGGATTACTTGCTTCAGAACATGGAGCTATCTCCTGACCTGAAAAGACAAATCAGCTATCACATGATGGATGACTATGGGGCGGGCATTTCTCAAGTATCGGCACTGGCGGGCATCCATTATTTTGCTTGCCGACCGTATTACAGAGAAGAAGTCAACCTCTTCTCACCTCCTCATGGCAATGATTATTTTGTCCAAAAACTGGTGAAGCCTTTGTCATCAGATAATATTTTAACGAATCATCTGGTCAGAAAAATTGAAGAAACTCCCGATGGATTCCAGCTGGAAATTCTTGACATCAACAATCAGCAAGTAATCGTTCAGAAAGCAGAACAAGTGATTTATGCAGGTCAGAAACATGCCCTGAAATATATTTACCCGGATCAATCCAAGTTCTTCAATTTTGAACAGGCACCGTGGATGGTGGTCAACTTCATCACGAATCAGGAAAAGGGAAACTATGGTTACTGGCAAAATGAATTCCTGGGAGAAAACGAGGCTTTTCTGGGATTTGTAGATTCAAGTGTGCAGGCACAAGGAATCCTGAATGGAAAGCGGGTTTTTACTGGTTATTACTGCCTGAAACCAGCAGACAGAAACTATCTCACGACCATCGAAGAAAACAAAACCAGAATCATCAAAGAAACTAAGGGCTACATAGAAGCAATGCTCAGGAATAAAATCAAACCTGAGGCAGCTTTCATACAAGTGATGGGGCATGCTATGCCAATTCCCAAACCGGGCTATTTATTCAATGATGTGAATGATCATCCCCAAGCCAAAATAAAATTCGCAGGAGTAGATAATGGTCGGTTGCCATTGCTTTTTGAGGCGCTGGATTCGGGGATTACTAGCATCATGCATTCTTAACTTTTCAAATCACGATAAAATTTTTCGTGAGAGCCTAAAGCCAATAAGGTCAATGTGATTGTGTCATTTTCATATTGGTATGCCAGCAGCATCAACTGATTGACTATTTTGAATTTATGAACTCTTATACCAGCCAAGTCACCAACCTTCAAATCTCCCGATTCCGGATTAATGATTAATTCTCTAACAGCATCATCAAGATCTGCCTTTTGGTTTTGATGTAGTTTCTTGACGGTTTTCTTGAATCGATTGGTTTGGACAACTTTCATGATTATCCAAACTCATAATTAGATACCTCTCCCTCTGCAAGCTCAACCTTAGCCAAAAGGATTTCTTTGATAAAACTAAATGGAAGATCCGGGTTTTCCTCAGCAATTTTCCCAATCTGTGCCCAGTATTCAATTTGCTTGGGTGTGGAACGACTATATACTGTTCCGTATTTTTTTGCTTCAGCTACTATCTGATCTGAAAGTTTGATTGCAATTGCCATCGTTTTTTTATTTCAAATGAAACTTAAAGTTACTTAATACAACCTTTTAAAACTAAAAGCAACTAGTATTCAATTGATAAGTAATATTCAGTCCTCACTTTCTGGAGTCCGAATCACCTCCTTAGGGTAATTGGACAGCTCTGGAAAGTAGATTGTGTTTTTTGTATTCGGCTGGTCTTTAAGAGGATAACAAGTTAATATTCAGACAATCTCTCAATAAACATCCCACCTACCATTCAAATAGTACTTATAAAGTACTGGGTCATGTAGTCTGTTGATGCGAATCTCTTTTTCTGTTGGAGGAAAAACTTCTTTACCGAATGACGATATCATGGCCAGTGCATCATTGCTAAGCCATTCAGTTTCCACTTTAAGTTCTGAATCAATGAGCTGTTTTCTCAAATCTCCTGCAAACCCTTTCGCACCCACAACCCAGCCCCATTCCCCTAGGGTCAAAACCTGATTGTGCAGTGGCAGTACTTCGAATCCAGCTGCATCAATTGTTTTTTGAATGCACTCAAATGCTGCTTCTCCATAATACGGGCTTCCAGCCTGAGTGATAATTAGCCCTTTTTCATTCAGCGCATTCCTGCAAAGCCAATAAAATTCTCGAGTATACAATCTCCCAAGATCAACAGTGCGTGGATCAGGAAAATCTGCAATGATGAGGTCATAGCTATTTGGAGTTTGCTCCAGATAGGTGAACCCATCTCCATTAATTACCTCCACCTTCGAATGATTGAGACTGTTTTGATTGATATTTACTAAAACAGGGTGAGTTTGCGACAAGGTGGTCATTCGTTCATCCAGATCAACCAAAGTTACTTGCTCAACGCCGGGGTATTTTAGTAATTCTCTCACTGCGGCACCATCTCCACCTCCGAGTACCAGAACATTCTTTGCCTCAGGGTGCAATGCCATAAGTGAATGAACAAGTGGCTCATGGTATAGCGCTTCATCGATTGTGCTCAGCTGTTGATAGCCATTCAGAAAAAGCCAATAATGACCGTCAGAATAGGTTAAGACGATTTTCTGATATCGGCTTTGTTCACTATATACGACCTGATCCTTGTAACGAATCTTGTCTCCCCAGCTCACTATGGCATTGGAAAAAACTCCTGTAAAGATCAATACCAAAACTACAATTGCACCATAAACCGCAAATCGCTTTTTAGTTCCAGACTCAACCTCTCGCCAAATAATGACCATGAACATGATCGCAACACTGAAATTGACAACTCCTAAAATGAGCGGGGTATAGGTCAAACCCAAGTGTGGTAATCCAATAAATGCAAAAAAAACTCCTCCGGCCAGACTTCCATAATAGTCATTTTCGAGAGAAGAAGAAATGTTGACTTTCAGAGATTCAAACTGCTCGTTCATCCTGATCACTACTGGTATTTCCATCCCAATGAGCAATCCAACTAATATCGAAAGGGAATAAATGATGAAAACCGTATCTCCATACCAAGCAAAAAAAGTATACACAATCACAGTCACATTAGAAGCAACTACAGAAAGCGTAAACTCAATCAACACGAACTTTTCCAACAAATTATTCACGAGCGTTTTACTGATCCTTGCCCCGAGCCCCATGGAAAATAGCATGATCGAGACGATCATGGTAAACTGAAATACGGAATCTCCCAAAAAATAAGTTGCTAGCGTGGATAGCGTATATTCCGATACGATCCCAGCCAATCCAGTAGCAAAAAGGGCTGCTTTAAGAAGAGTAGAAGTGTATTTCATTAATTTGAAGAATCAGTTTCAGTGCTGATTATCTCCTGAATCGAACGCTGTACTTCTGGTAAATAAGAATTTATTGTATCCCAAACTGACCAGAGATCAACCCCCATGTAATCATGAATAAGTACATCTCTCATTCCTGACATTTTTCGCCATGGGACATTAGGATAACGATTTCGAAATTGCAAATCCAGCTTTTTGGAAGCTTCACCGATTATTTCAAAATTTCTAATTACAGCATCGTGTATCAAATCTGATTGCAAAAACTCCTCTTTACTCAATCCATCAACATACTTGAATATCTTAGAAATACAATCCCTAATATGAAAGACAAAAACCAGATTATCCTTACTCATTTATAAAATGACAATAAGATCTTTTTCAATATAAGGTAGAACATATTTATTGATCGCTTTCTTGGAAACCAAATCAACTTCAACCCCAAGCTTGTCCGAAATATCTTGTTTCAATCCAACAAAATCAAACAAATTCACAGTATCCTGAAACTCAATCAACAAATCCAAATCGCTCTCTGGAGTCTCTTCGTTTCTAGCATAAGATCCAAATACTCCCAAATAAGCAGGACGAAACGGAGAGGCAATTTCAATTATATTTCTTTTTTGAGTTTCTGACAACATAATCAAAAATAAGCTTTCTAAGCGAAACAATATTTACAAAGCCCAAACGATCAACACTGAACCTCCGATGTAAGCAAAAGCTTCTACTACAGCCGCACCAACATTTGGGTTCTCCTGATTCACAATTTCATCAGTAAGATTCTGGCCCGGAAGTAATATTTTATCAGCAAGGAATCTTGCAATTGGTAAGAATAAAAACCCTACAATCACATTGAAAGCCACATCTTCTAATGTCACATACCAGCTGATAAAATCATGCATCAAGGCATTTCTGATAAGATTACCAATAGCCACCACGGCACCTGCATATCCTACTCCTACAGCGATATTATCCTTTTCAATATGTTCATGAATATCATATGGAGTCATCCAATTGTAAATCAAAGTGGTCAAAAACAAAATTCCCTGACCGAGCACCCAATACAAAACGGCTGTAACTATTGGTCCACCTACTCCAAATCCTTCACCATGAATTGCACCAAGAACAATTAACCCTGTAGCCACCGCATTTCCAGCTTCTATTACTCCTGTTCCAACATTGCGATCCTCCAGTATCTCCTTTTTCATATCAAACTTGGAAAACAACAACTTATCATTAATGATCAATGACAGGTTCAACAGAATGATCGATAGCAATCCGTAAATTCCAATATTGATCAAATCTGCAATCAGACCAGCATCAGAATCACCCATCACAGCACTACCAATGGCGAGGAGTAACCCAATGAAATAACCCACATGGGCCATAGCGAAAGCCAGATTATCATTCTCTACCAGCTCCCAGCTTACTCTAACTTTGGGATGAAACAATTGATAAGCAAATTTCCCGATGAGAAAAAGTACAAAACTCACCGCTATGTAAATGAGCGTAGCTAGTATTCCGTCTATTATATTGATCATGTTCTTTTTCGGTTAGTTAGGTGATGCTTCTATTATTTACCAAATCCTCCGCTCTTGGATCTCCATGAGCTGGTACTGGATGATTTACTGGAAGACCTTGAAACACGACTCTTTACACGCTGACGAAAAGAACTGCTTCTACTATTCCATGTTGATGTGGGATTTGATGTTCTACTATATGAACTTCCCGTACCATAATAGCTGTCTCCTCCTGATGTAGGTCCGTAATATCGGCGATCTGTGCCTCTATAATTCCCGTACCAATCGGTATAGTAACCTCTGGAAACCGGATATGAATTCATTCTGAATAAACTGCTCATAAAAGCATATTGCCCATAAAAAGCCCAAAAACTTGAGCCTCCTCTATTTTCCCAGCGGCCATACCTTGAGTTACCAACGTAGTTATTATATCCAGGAGGAGCCACATTTTTTGTCAATTTACCCGTGCTGTCCCGGGCAGCAATCTCCATACCCATATCATTGATATATCGATTAAACTCTTTTTCGCTCACCTCGTGCCAGTCAGTTATTACCTCATCCACATCACCATCATCATCGCTGATAATCTGATACTGATGATAGTAAGTTTCAAACACGCTTCCACGTACGTCCATGTCATGCAGTATTACTGAAAAAACCTCATCACGAGGCAAGTCTCTGATGATTTGATCAAGCGGGCTTTTTTTATAATTATTGCCGCCACATGAGGATAAAATGATGACAGACAAAAAAGTAATTGAAAAGAGCTTTAGTAAATGTTTTTGGCTCATAATATTATGGTTTAACCAGGTATAATATTCGAAAACTGATATTCCTTCAGCACTTTACCAGCATGTGCTTCTATATTGAATTCATCCCATTGAGTGATGGAGACGATTTGATCTTCATCTTCATTGTAATAGTCCCAGGAAACGAATTCTTCCCAATCCTCAGTTTTCTTACTGCAATCTCTGAAATATCCGGCACTATCTTCATCCAGATGGAAGATTTCTCCATTATAATGTATCTGACGGGGTGGCTTTTGTTCTTTCTTCACCTCTGCCATTATGTCCTCATCTATTTTATGAAGTTTTATAGGGTTAGTAAGCGTAAGCAGCAGTTCATCTTGCTCAGATACATTCAGATATCCAACCTGATCACCACTATCAATTCTATATTCTTTGGAAAAATTGTGATTTCCCCAGTCATATTCATACACTTCTTTGACTATCCATGATTTATCATCATAGTCTACGATAAAACCAAAATTCAGATCGCGCAAACTAAGATTGGTAACGTCGTATTCTGGTTCTTTTTTCTTTTTGAAAAATCCAAACATATTATTCCAGGAAAACTTTTCTGATTAAATATAAAACTCCCAAAAAGATAAGCAGGATGATTCCAATTTTGAAAAGTATCCCAAATACAAATCCGAATAAAAAAACGAGGAGAATTAAGATAAGAAATGACTTAATTAGATCTAATGTCATTTTAAGATGATTTATTGCAAAAATGCTTCAGGTGAATCCCACCCGAAGCATAGTTTATATAATTATTTGTCCATTCCCAATTTGGCTTTCAATGCAGCCAGATCGTCTGCAGCTTTCA
The DNA here is from genome assembly GCA_030425425.1 of Bacteroidia bacterium. GTDB lineage: Bacteria > Bacteroidota > Bacteroidia > Cytophagales > Cyclobacteriaceae > Marinoscillum. Next base: position 41,104 of record JAUIAO010000048.1, read on the forward strand.
CATCGCCACTGCCGCCAAGTGCACTGTCTATTTCATCATCCAGCGACTTACTTTCACCTGCCACTTCACCGTAGGCCTCTGCAAGAGCCTCCTGCTGAGCAACTTTATCTTTCATTCTCTCCAGCATTGACACAGTGCTGGTAGAATCGATCTGAGCCATTTGCTTATTCACTTTGGCTGTAGCTTCGCTCACTTTTACTCTCGCTTTGAGAGTTCTCAGTTCATTTTCGTAAGAACTGATATCTGATCGCAACTTTTTTACCTTACTATCCAGTTGGGAAACATTTGTATTGAATCTATCCATTTCTGTTTTCGCCTGGTTCATAGCGGCGGTAAATTCTTCTTTCTTCGCAAGGGCTTCCCCAGCTAACCTGTCAGCATCACCAGCTTCGATTTCTCCAGTTTGTGCTTTTTTTAGCAGTTGGATTGCTTTGCTTTCATAATCCGAGGCTTTAGACTTATTGTTTTGAACTTCATTTTTGGCTCTGATAGCCATAGCTTTTACTTCAGCCAGTGCTTTCAGACTTTCGTCCAAATCTTTTTTCAAGTCACGGATACCCTGCTCAGTCATTTTGATCGGGTTTTCTAATTTATCTAATGCAGAATGTGCTTCTGCCTGCCCTACTTTGAATAATCTGTTAAAAACTCCCATTTTCTATAATTGATTAGTTATTTACTTATTTGAATTAATTCATCTGAATATTCACTTAGCAAAATGGCCAGTGAATTGAGTGTAGCTTCAAGCTCTGGCAAATCCAGGTTTTCACACTCGTGTGTATTTCTAAAATATAACCGCTGACCAGATTCATCCAGCGCAAATGCTCCATAGATGATGTCCCTGTTTTTCATTAATAATTGTTGGAAAACTGACGCAGAGACATCCTTAATATCACACAAATACTGCTCTACAATCAATACCGGATCAGCCACAATCAGCACTATATTAGTCATGCCCTGATCTTCATTTTCCACCACAAATACACCTTCTGCTTCATCTTCCTGGATGATATTAAAATCCAGTTCTAATAAATAGTCTTTTACTTTTTCGAAATATTCATTCATCAGTTTAAAAGTTTGTTTTTCTAAGCAACATTTCGAAGTTACTCAGTTCACAGTGATTTTCATTCTTTTGATTTTATGTCTGTTTTATTTTTTCCTTTTTCGTTACTTAATGAAGGACTTGATATTTCAGACACCCTTTTAATCAAATTAACTACATTTACGTGGTGATAAGCTCAAAGTTACAGCATGGCTCAAAAAATTAGCAAAAATTTTTCCCGTATCGGAGAAAACATCAAAAAGATCCGTCAGGCTAAGAAAATCAGCCAGGCAGAATTTGCACAGCTGTTCAATTTAGCCAGACCAAGCATAGGAGCATATGAGGAAGGAAGATCCGAACCGAAAATCGAAACCCTCATTCAGATTGCAAACCACTTCAAAATATCGATTGATGTGCTACTGACCAGAAAGCTCACTATTTCGGAGATCTACAGCTTTGGGATGGTCAACAAAAAACTGGATGAAGTGCATCAGGTAAACTCTCAAACAGGCTCAATAGGAACAGAAATTCCTCTTGTCAGAATTTCACATTACCTGGAATACATTGTGAACATCAATAAAGCTGACTACATCAATGGTATTGAAAAAATAAAGATGCCTGTGGTGAACGGAAATAAAATGCGTGCTTTTGAAGTGAATGGCAGTGAAATGGAATACCAACAACAAGGACTTCACCACCAGGATATACTTATCGCAAAAAAAATAAACATTGAAAAAATTGAGCATTTGACAAATGAAATAATAGTGGTCATACATCCGAAAAACATTACTACTCGCAGACTCAAGTCTACTGCTCCTTCTGAAATCGTTTTGAGTGCTGACGACCCAAATTATCCCGATTTAAAAATTGATCGATCGGAAATCATAGAAATCTGGCAAGCTGAAGGAGTTTTTAGCACTTATCTCAACCCTCCGTCGAGACTGGAGGAGCGAATTCTCAAAATTGAGGAAGAGTTGAAGAAGTTGAAAAATTAGGGATAGCATCTTTTGAGTTTACTGAAACAATATCCATCAAATTCAATCATAAATCCTAGATTTGGCAACTGAATAGAAAACGGCAAGGCAAATAATTACTGAATGATCTTTCAAAACCCCACAGCACTTTGGGCACTTACTCTGATAGCTATTCCTATCATCATTCATTTATTCAATTTTCGGAGACACAAAAAAGTCTATTTCTCGAACCTTGCCTTTCTAAAAAACATCCAACAGCAGCAAAAAAACAGCAGTACACTGAAGAAATTGCTGGTACTTACTGCTAGAATTTTAGCAATCATATTCCTTGTCTTTGCATTTGCACAGCCGATAATTCCAGAAGATGACACGCAGTTGGAATCTGGAAGTCTCGCCGTATATGTAGACAATTCTATGAGCATGCAGCAGAGTGATGCTAGTGGAGATCCAATACTTTATCAGGTAAATACGGCAGCTCGAAACCTGATCAGGAGGAAACAGAATATCAATCAATTGATACTTGCTAATAATGACCAGGTAAAACTCATCTATCAATTGGATGAGATTGATCATAAGCTCAATACACCAACATTCTCCAATAATTCTATTCCCTTGAGGGAAACGGTAGAAAAACTAAAAGCCAGGAATACTCGCCAGATTCATATTTTCTCAGATTTCCAAAAAAGCACTTCGCTCCCTTTTGATGAAATCTTATCCGATAGCACAACTGATATTCAGCTGTATAAAATAGAACCAAGAGACGCTCAAAACATCTACATCGACACGGTCTTCCTGGATAAACCACTTGCGCTTTCTACCGAAAACAAGATTAATTTCCAATTGCGAAATACAGGAAACGAGGAGGCAAAAGATGTGTTAATCAAATTGGAAAAAGATGGCTACCAAATCACGTCGCTTACCGGAAACATACCAGCAAAATCATACGAACAATTTTCTGTGGATGTAGGGATCAATCAACCGATCGATGGAAATTACACCATCAGCATCCAAGACAACCCCATCACGTTTGATAATTATTTCCACTTCCATATACCGGACTCTAAGAAACCGAAAGTGGCATTACTGACTAATAAACAGAGGTCTTCTTTTGAATTGGTTTTTGCCAAGTCGGATCTATTTGATTTTGTAAAAAATACAGCAAGTAATATCTCTTTTCAGGATATTATAGAAGCAGATTTATTGATTTTAGAAGAATTAGAAGAGATTCCTGAATGGTTGATAAGCCAAAAGGAGCAGCTAAAGGGAACTGCTTTTATTGTTCCGAACGAAAATTCAGACTTGGAAAGCTACAACCAATTCCTTGGGACTAGTATTCAAGCGGTCGATCATACTTCCCTACCGCTTTCGAATGCTTCTCTAAAGAATCCATTTTTTGAAGGAATTTTCTCCAAACCAGACGATCGAGTGGATTTGCCAGAAGCACAAATCAAATTTGAGCTAAAAGGAAGTTCTTCAAGTATTCTGAAGGATCAGGCAGATCGCCATTTTTTATCAAGAATTCATGAATCAAACCTGTATTTCCTGAATAGCCCACTTACTGAAGAATTTACAAACCTGAATAGACATGCGCTTTTTGTTCCTTTAATGTACCGGTTAGCCCAGCCGCTCAGTCAGCCCCCTTTGAGCAATAGATTGGATCAATCAATTATCACCATCCAAAACACTATCTCTGGAGAAATTGATATCATCAAACTAAAAAGTACCTCTGAAGAGTTTGTCCCTGAATTCAGGATAATCAAAGACAACATTCTCATCACTTTGCCGGAAGTATTGAATAAACCTGGTTTTTATCAGGTTTTGTCCGGAACAGACACGCTGACGACCGTAGCTCTCAATTACAATAAAAATGAGTCAGAAACAGAACAACTGGATACGCAAACCATACAAAAACTCATTGCTGGAGCACCCAATATCACACTTGTAGAGCTAGATGCTGAGTCTTCCTTATTAGCACAAAATACAAGTGATGATAATGTGGCGGGCTTATGGAAATATGCCTTAATTTTGGCTTTGATATTTTTATTGACTGAATCATTGCTGCTAAGATTCCTTCAGTAAAACTGGCACTGCCCCAAGAATACCTGAATGATCAGTCAGGTGAAACATGAAAAAGAAATGAAACAGACTTGTCTGGACTAATTTTGAGACACCAATAAGCAAGATGAAAATTGATGCTAATTCTCTGACAGGACTACAATTTTTGAACGGATGAAACTACTTTTTGCGAATGCTACGATACTGGATGTTCACTCGCCTTTTCATGGCCAGCAAGCTGATATACTGATTGACGGAGACAATATCTCTGAAATAGGAAAAAACCTATATGCAGAGGATGTCATTGATTTGGCAGGAAAAGTAGTGACTCCAGGACTTTTTGACTTGTTTGCACATTTTAATGAGCCCGGACATGAGCACAAAGAAGATCTCAATAGCGGAAAGAATGCTGCCAGATTTGGGGGCTTCACTGACGTCTGTCTTGTCCCGAATACAGATCCCGTGGTGGAATCAAAAAGTGATGTAAATTTTCTCAAATCCAGAACAGGTGAAGGTGTCAATATCCATGTGCTGGGAGCGATTAGTGAAGGCTGCAAAGGTGAAAATCTCACAGAAATGATTGATCTGAATGCAGCAGGGGCAGTGGCATTTACAGATGGACTAAATCCAATCTGGAATACGGAATTATTGCTCAAAGCACTTCAATACATGCATAAATTTGATGGATTGGTGATCAATCGCCCAAAGGATGTTCACCTTTCCCAATTCTCTCACATGCATGAGGGAGAAGTCAGTACATACCTGGGGCTAAAGGGAGAACCGTCGATCAGCGAAGAAATCGCTATTAAGCGTGATCTTGATATCCTTAAATACGCTGGTGGCAAAATGCATTTTACTCACTTGAGTACAGCAAAAGCAGTTAAGCTGATTAAAAATGCCAAGAAAAAGGGTTTACCAGTGACATGTGATGTGGCCCTGCATCAACTAATCTACACGGATGAGAATGTGTCTGAATACGACACTAACTACAAAGTAGACCCTCCATTCAGAACAGAAAAGGATAGAAAGGCCCTTATCAGAGGGATCAAAGACGGAACCATAGACGCAATAGTGAGTTCACACCAACCACAGGATCCGGAAAATAAAGATTTGGAGTTTGACCTTGCTGAAACAGGGATAAGCACTCTGCCGACATTCATTTCTGAAGCCCTGAAACTTCAAAAAGATTTACCTCTTGAACTAATTATTGAAAAAATAACGGAAGCGCCAAGACGAATTTTGGATCAGCCTCCTTTATCTATCCACGAAGGTGCCAAGGCTTGTCTGAGTATTTTTGATTTAGAAGAAAAGTGGACTTTTAATCATTCAACCAACCCTTCGCAATCCCACAATTCACCAGTATTTGATCAGGAATTGACAGGTAAATGTGTGGGTATTTTCAATCACGAAAAATTTTATCAGAACTAAGAGATGGTAAAAATTTCAATCAAGTACGCGATTCTGTGTGGTGTTTTTTTGACCATGATTTTTCATGTTTCAAATTTCCTGGGATCTAACCCGTTGATTGATGTCAGTCATTTAATATTTGATTTGATCCTATTTGGGCTCTTTGTCTTTTTTGCTGAAAAAGAATTCAAAACTTATCACAATGATGGGATTATGCACTTTTGGCAAGGAATGACCATGGGATTCTTAGTTTATGGTATTGGCACGTTGATTTTTGCCCTTTTACTCCTAGCTTATTTTTATTTTGATCCTGATTCTGTAATAAATTACCAGGAATCGGCTACTAAGTTTCTAAGTGAAAAAGCTGATTTGTATAAAGAACAGTTTGGTGAGGATGGTTATCAGTCTCAGTTGGAACGAATCAAAGAAACAACTTCCTGGAACCTGATCACTAGTGCCAGCATGAAAAAATTGCTTGCAGGATTCTTCATTACGCCGGTGATTTCAATAATTTTAAGAAAACAAC